>NZ_BAAATD010000010.1:0-401789 GCF_039533225.1 Actinomadura fulvescens
CAAAGCGAGCCAACCCTCGGAGGGCGGCAGGAAGTACTCGAGCCAGCCCGCCCGACATCCTGCGGCAGGCTACGGGCAGCTAACCCGACCACGATGCCGCTGCAGCCATAGAAGTCGGGAAGTACTGACGGAGCAGCCCGTTCGTGTTTTCGTTGGTGCCGCGGAGCCAAGGGCTGGCGGGCTGTGCGAAGTAGACGCCGTCGGAGAGCTGGTGGGCAATCAGGTCGTGGCGGGCCATTTCCGAGCCTTGGTCCCAGGTCAAGCTCCTGCGGGCGTTCTCGGGGATCGAGGCGAAGACCGCGGTGACGGCCTGGGCGAAGTCGTGGGAGGAGCGGCTGCCGTTCAGGTGGACCAGACGCAGGTAGCGGCTGGTGCGGTCGACCAGGGTGCCGATCGCCGAGTGGCCCATCCTGCCTACGATCAAATCCCCTTCCCAGTCGCCGATCCTGGTCCGAAGCTCGACGATCGGGGGGCGTGCGTCGATCGGGGATGCCGGAGCGATGAATCGGATGCCCCGCTGATCTGGCCGCCGACGGCGTCTGCGCAGCGGTCGGCCCGTGCGCAAGCGGCTGGTCAGTTTCCTGCTCAGGCCGCTCTTTCGTGCGTAGTAGACGGCCTGGTAGATGGTCTCGTGGCAGACATGCCAGTCGGGTCGGTCGGGGTAGGCGATGCGCAGCCAGGCCGCGATCTGCTGCGGGCTCCAGTCCAGCTCGAGCTTGGCCTGGACGGTGCGACGCAGCCAGCCATCGCGCAGGAGCTTGCCGGTGCGCTCCCGCCGTCCTGTCTCCCGCGCCCGGGCGTGGGCGAGATCGGCGTCGTAGATGCCTTTGTCGTGGGAGAGCATGTTCCGTTGCAGCTCACGCGAGATTGTGGACGGTGCCCGGCCGAGACGGCGGGCGATCTCTCGCACGCCATGGCCGCGTTCTTTGAGCGTCGCGATCCGCTGTCGCTCCAACAACGACAGGTACCGCGACGATCGCGCGTCCTCGGCCAACCGCGCCGGCGGAACGCCACCGCGCTCGGCCCGCCACCGATAGCCGGTCTTCCGCCCGATCCCGACCTCACGGCACGCCTCAACGGTCCCCATCCCCGACAGGATCAGACGCCAGTAGGCATCCTCAACCTCAAGCCGCCGCTTCTGTCCCCTGAGTCCCAAATCCACACCCCATCAAATACCAGGAGTGTTGCGACAAGGACTTGAACCCACCCGCCCGCTGGGGGTCAGTATTCAGCCGCCGCCGGGGCAGGCGGGGCTGGACGCCTATCGCCAGGCTTACGCCGATGCAGGGAAGAGCGTCCTGTCTTTCGTCATCGACATCGGTGGCCAGCTCGTGCTGGATGTCATCGGCTACAACGACGCCAAAGCATGCTTCACGAGGGGCGACATCGTCGGATGCCTCTTCACCGCGCTCAACGCTCTCGGTCCTCTGAAGCTCATCGCGTTCACGGGCAAGCTTTCCCGGATTGGCAGGCTTATCTGGCGAATCGCGACCGGCATCCCGAGCTTCCGTCGTACGGTCGCGGCGGCGCAGACCTACGTGCGCAAGAAGCACCGCCTGATCTGGGTGATGCGAAGGCTGATCAAGGGGTGCAGCAGCAGCTTCGTTCCCAATACACGGGTCCTGATGGCAGACGCGAGCCGACGGCGGATCGATGAGGTTCGAGCCGGTGACCGGGTATTGGCCACTGATCCGAAAACCGGCAAGACGGCGTCCCGGCGAGTGTTGAGGACGATCACCAGCAGGGGCGAGAAGCGCCTTGTCGCGATCTCTGCTCACGGTGCTGGGCCGGGCGCGTCCGTAACGGCCACGGACGAACATCCTTTCTGGGTCGCCGGCGCGGAACGCAGATGGGTGAAGGCCAAGGACCTCGAACTCGGGATGTGGCTGCGGACGAGCACCGGCGTCCATATGCAAGTCAAGGCGACCCGTACGTGGACCACGCCCGAGCAGCAAGTTCACAACCTTACGATTGCCGGGATCCCCACCTATTATGTGGAGTTAGGGGTCCGGTCGGCCCTGGTGCACAACTGTGGCGCCAACGACCTTGACCCCTTCCAGGCTCTCGACCGCGTGAGAAGGCACGTCTTCCCCCTGCATGGCCCAGGAACAGAGGCGTCCGGCAGCAAGTTCTCGGATGGCTTCGAAGTGGAAGACATCCTGAATCTAGTGTTCGAAATTCTTACTAATTTCCCATCGGATCAGACGGGAAACCACCGACACCTCGTTACACTCGATCGCGTTATCGGGCAGTCGCAGAGAGAAGGCGATAATCAATGGGTGGATACCAGGCGTGTGGTACTCCGGATGGAGGACGGCGAACTCCTCACCGTACATCCGACCCTGGCGACTGAATGATCATTCGCATAGATTTCAACCGACGTTCGCAAGGGCACCTCATGCCCGACGGATCCGCCGTCGATCTGCGCACGGCTTCCAGGATTCAACTGCGAAGCTCGTTGTTTCCCGGCGACCTCATCCTGCGGTCCGAGGACGCCGACCTGAGCACCCATTCTGGCATCGTCAGCTTGCTGGACATGATCGTGCTTCTGCCGCGCGCCTATCTGCGAGCGAGCACGCATGGACATGCGTCGTTCGGTTTCGTAGACCTTGACTCCCTTCTGCACATGGAAAGTCAGGGGCGGTCACTTCAAGTTTCCGCCACCTACACAAGTGACGTCATCGTGGGGGACAAAGTTCAGTTTTTCCGATCCCTGCTTGGATTTCTGGACGAGCACACGGGACAACTCGTCGACGACTATCCAGAGTTGCTCGACAATCCCAATTTCCTCGAAGCCATGTTCGGGAGCCCACCTTGGACGGGAACGAAAGGCAGGGTCGATCTGGACTCCTGAGTGCGATAACGTGGAAAAGGAACCTTCCCCGGCGGCAACCCGGACACGAAGCTTTCCGAAGAGCTGCAAGACTGGATCAGCTAAGGGTCGTTCTACACGAGATAATCCCATGAGCTACGACCTTGGGGTGTACGGTGTGCGTCGCATCCGGTGGAGTAACTCACGACGGCGATAGGCGCTGCCGCATGTCGACGAGTCGCTCGTTCACCGCACCGCGCGCGGCGAGCAGCGACGCGTTTTTGGACGCCGTGCTCCTGGTTGAGTAGAGCGTTCCCAGTGCGGCGATGTCGTTGACCGCGTCGTAGTGGTGCCCCGCGACGGCGGCGCATGCATCCGCGGCATGCAGCAGTGCCATACCGACGAGGGCCGACTTCGGATCGACCGGACATCAACCGTTCGCCCGGCATGAGGCGTTGCGTCGCGCGGTGGGTCGGGATCCGTTGAGAATCATCGAAGGCGAGCCGGCCGCGCCCGAGAACGAGATCATTGGCATCCATCGAGCGTGGTTTCCCGAGCGTGAGGTGTGGCTTACGTGGGGAGGTTGGAGATACGCGGCAGTGTTAACCCGCGGGGGAACACAATCCGCTTATCGGCTTCTCGCTCGTGAGCGACCTGGGTTTTCGCAGGTCAGTACAGCGCTCAGGCGTTGTGACCTGAAACGCGGAAGGTCGGCGGTTCGGCCCCGCCCCTGCCCGCCCCTGCCCACCTCTGACCAGCAGGACACACGGTCAGGGGTGTTTCTGTTCAAAGCCTGAACCGCAGTCCGCACTGGCCGAACACAATCCGCCTATCTGCGGAAACTGCGCACCCCCGCCAGCACCCACACTGCTGGCCCTCCACTGACCAGCAGGAACGTGGATGATCGGGTGGTTGGACTCGGTGTCCAACGCTTGAGCAGAGGAGAGCTGCTGGCTCGATAGCTACGGCAGGGGTTCGTGTCGCCTCGGCGAGCCGGTAAGCCCTGCAGCTCGGCGGTGATCTGCGGTAACCCTAGGCATGCCGCCCTGCGTCCGCGCGGCGAGTCCGTCATCGGCCTGTCGGCAGGCTCACCAGGCAGCGGCAGAAGGGCGTCCTCGGTGATCCTCATGTCGCGTTGAGGACCGCGAAGACGACCTTGCCGGGGTTGCCGGCGAGCGGGCGGACTCCCCAGTAACGGCAGAGCTGGTCGATGATGAACAGGCCCCGCCCGGCCTCGCTAATGGTGTCGGCGCGCTGGACGCAGGGAAGGTCGCAGGTCGCGTCCTGGACCTCCATCCATAGCGCACCGTCGTCGGCGCGTCCGATCCGGAACGTCACGTCGCCGTCGGATGCGGAGGCGTAGCGCAGAGCGTTGGTGACCAGCTCACTGGCCACCAGGCAAGCCGCGAGGTCGTCCATGCCCCACTGGCCAGTTACCAGCCGCACGAACCGTCGCACCTCTGCAACGACCTTGAGGTCGCGCTTCACCACCATCTCGTTCTCCGCCGCCGCCTGACCCATGACCTCTCCTCACCCTGTGTGCCGAACTCTGCACATTCAGCCACTTTCGAAGCCAGAATGGGCATGCAGCCCCGAAGTGGATTGCAACGGCAAGAGCAGGACCGTTTGTGCAAGTTGCCGAGAGAGGTAAGCCGCCATGGCAGCACGGCGCCAGCGTCCCGATGAGTCCCCCGCCCTCGTGGCGTTCGGCCGCCAGATGCGGCGGCTGCGGGAGGCCAAGGACATCAAGCAGGAAACGATCGCTCACCTGACGAAGGTCAGTCCCGCCCAGGTGAGCCGAATCGAGAGCGGCAAGAAGCGTGCCACGCGAACCTTCGTGGACCTCGTGGACGACTACCTGGAAGCGGGCGGCTCCCTCATCAGCCTGTGGGAGGACCTCAACAAGGACGGTCATCCGGTCCCGATCTGGTTCGACTGGCCACAGCAGGAGTCGGAAGCCGTAGAGCTGGTCACTTGGGAACACACCATCGTTCCCGGTCTGCTGCAGACTCCGTCCTATGCCCGCGTATTCCTCAGCTCCGATGAGGCCGTAGAGGCCCGCATGGCACGCCAGTCCATCCTCAATCGGGAGGACGCACCGCCTACGGTCCTGACCGCACTCCTGAGCGAAAAGGTATTCGACTACATGGTGGGCTCGCCTGAGGTAATGAGGGAGCAGATCGAGCATCTCATCGCTCTCAGTGAGCTGCCCAATGTCACCATCCAGATCGTCCGCAACAATGGGCGTCCGGCGGGCACAGGCGGCGCCTTCGTGGTGGCTACCATGGAGGATCGGAGCGAGGTCGCGTACATGGAGACGACGGTACGAGGCATCACGACCGACAACCCCTCGGACCTCGCCAAACTCTCCGAAACGCTCCGAGAGTTGCGAGCGAGGGCACTCCCCGAAGACATGTCCCGGGACATGATGAGAGAGGCACAGGAGAAATGGACCTGAGCAACGCCACCTGGCGCAAGGCAAGCCGCAGTGGCGAGAACGGCGGCAACTGCGTCGAGCTGGCTGAGGTGGCCGGTGCGGTGGTGGCGGTGCGGGACAGTAAGGATCCAGACGGTCCCGTCCTGCTGCTGACCCGCGCGGCCTTGCGCACCGCCGTCCAGTCCGCCCTCACGGCCCGCTGACCAACCCGCTTCCCTGCCTCCCTAAGTGCTGAGCCCGCGGCGGGTCCACCCTGCTCGCCGACGTGCGGGCTCTCGCCGGGCGCCTGCTTCACGAGCATCCGGACAGCGCAGAGACCCACTCCCCTGCGTGTTCCGAAGGGGATGCCGTCAGATGCGTGCTGCGATCAAGGACACGTCCCGCAGCACCCGATCGAGCAGTTCCTCCAGCAGACGGTTCTCCTCAAGGGCCACGCGGGCTCTGTCGTGAAGGGGTTCGACCGTTTCCTGGAAACGTCGGCGAACTTCTGGATCGGGCCAGGGCAGTTCTAGTTGTGAGAAGGCGCGTCGACTGATCTCCCTGGCCTGCCGGCCTTGCGCGATCCTGGGAAGCTCCTCGCTTCGGGAACGCAGCTCATGCAGCAGCCACCAGCGGTCCGAGGGGACGGACGGGCGCACCGCGAGGACGCCCCGGTTCGGGATGGTCGGCACCCAGGTCACCGCGGTGCGGGCGCCCTCGGGTCTTGAGGCGACCAGTACGGTTCCCGGTGCGCAGACGTTGCCCAGCTCGGCGAGCGTTTCGCGTCCTCCCTGGATGTAGGGCGGATCAGCGGCCAGGACGTCGGCCGGCGATATCCGGAACGTCGCGATACCGCCCGTGGTAGGCGGCTGAGCGGGCCGACCGGTCAGCACGGAGGCGACGGCACCGAACGTGGAAGGCGTCCACGATCGTCTTTGCTGCCGCGCCAGCATGGCGTGATGAGCGTCGGCCAAGGCGACGGCGTCTGCGGCGATCCGCTGGTTCAGGTCCCTCTTGTCCTGCACCAGCTCGACCAGCCGAGTGATGGTCTCGATTCGTTCGGGGGGCGGGACGGCCACCTCCATCGCCCTTAGCCGGTCGATGCTCAGTGTCGGCTCGACATACGCCGACACGTGCCGGTCGAACCACGCGCGGGCGGTCGGCGTCTGGAACCAGATCTTCAGCCAGCGGTTGAGGCGGTGGTCCCGCGAGCGGAGGATGCCGACAGAGCGTGTCGTCACCCAGCCCGAATGCCGCTGGTCGATCAGCGCCGCGTCACCCACCCGGCGGACGAGCACCACGACCAGGTCACCCTCGGCGAGGACGGCGCGACTGTCCTTGGTGTCCGGCTCCGCGGCATGATCCGGAGAAGTGGTCCGAAGGCGGCCATCGCGGACGTCACCTGCTCTGATCACTCCCCCTCCGCTGGGAAGCTCCTGCTCGGGGAGCCCGTAGGTGACCTTGAGGTCCGCGGCCTCCTTCACCGTCATGCGCTGCCAGCCCTCGGCGGTGAGTTCGCGCATCACAGTTCGTCCAAGACTCGAAGCAGTTCGGATTCCAGCGTGCGCGCCTCCTCGAACTTGTACCGGAGTTCGGCGGCGAGTTCATCGATCTGCCGCTGCTCTGAAGCACCTTCGATGCTGAGCTCACCGGTGTATCTCGGCGGTTGCAGGTCGTATCGCTGCTCGGCGATCTCTTCGGCGCCGACCGAACGGCACCGACCGGGCTCGTCGCGGTATGGCTCGGCCGCCTCTCGCCACGTTCCGAGCGTGTGCAATATCTGCTCGGCCCCTTCCGGGCTGAGGCGACGCTTGCGCGTTCCCGGCACTGGTTCGTACGCCGCCCGCGCGTTGATGAAGAGCACCTTGCCCCGACGGTCGCTGCTACCCCACTCATCGCGAGGCCCTTTATCGGTGTTGAGCAGCCACAGGCAACAGGGAGCGCGGCTGTGAGAGAACAGGCCCGGCGGTAGAGCCACCACACATTCGACGACATCGTCTTGGACGAGCCGTTCGCGCAGCTGCTGCTCCACCTGCCGTGCCCCGGTCGCGGCCCCGTCCGCCATGAGGATCGCCGCCCTGCCCCGAGGAGCGAGCGCGTGGACGATATGGAGGATCCACGCCAGGTTCGCGTTGTCCCGGGGAGGCGCCGTGTGCGACCACCTCGGATCGTCCGCGTGTGGTTCGGCATGCCACGAACTGTTGAACGGCGGATTGGCCAGGACGATGTCATAGGAGGACTCGGCAGGCCGCGCCAGACTGTTCATCGGTGCGAGCAGCTGTGCGTCCACGTTGCGGGCGGTCAGGTTCATTTGGGCGACATGGAGCGTGGAGGCGTGGACGTCCTGGCCGGTCAGCTCGAGATCCGGTGCCCGGCCCGTACGTTCGGACACGTGCCGGGCGGCGCCTATGAGCAATCCGGCTGAGCCGCAGACCGGATCGAGCACCCGCTGGCCTTCCTGGGGATCCACCGCCGCCACCATCAACCGCGCGACATCTTTGCGGGTGAAGTAATCCCCGCTCCTCCCGTGCGCTTCGGACAGCTCCTGAAAGCACTGGTCCAGCCAATCATCGAGGTGGACGACTCGATCTGCCGCCTTGACCAGACGACGTAGAACATCGTCAGCCGTTGGGGGAAAACGCGGCACGAACGCACGGTCCTCCCCTTCTTGATGCTGGAGCAGGCTTTCCCGCACCAAAGGCCCCATCGCGGACTGCGGCGTCTCCGTTCGCGCCAAGAGCCGCCGCCACCAGGAACTCTGATCGCTCTGCGGGTGCTGTAGTGCCTGGTCTCTCAGAATCATGAGGCCGGCCACGACGCGACAGGCGTCATGGAAGCTGAGCAGACGTCCCAGGTCACGCACTGAGCCACGGACTTGGATTGGCACTTCAGGAGACATCGCCACTCCTCTTCGCGACCGGGCACGCCGTTCCCGCGTACTTGCTCACGCCATGCCGCCCGTTTTCATGAGCAGGACGATCACCGGGACCGCGGCGGCGAAAGCAGCGGCCCCGGCTGCGATGGCACCGACGACCCGGCCGCCGTCGAGCCACTTCAGGAATCCGGCCAGCAACGCCGCGATCAGCGCCACCAGGATCACTATGACCACGATGAGGACTCGCTCCATATGCGGGCTCCATCTCTACTGGGCGCGCCGAGGCCAGCGAACGGTCGCGCGAGGGTTCCGGTGCAGCGGGCGGGCGGCCTGCCTGCCTGCCTGCCGACAAGAGAACGGTAGGACGCTACTGCCGCGGCGTGCCAAGAGCACGCCGTTTGGGTTTTCTCACGAGGTCGTCCGGATGGACGTCACTCCGTGATGTGGGGGATCGTCATGGGGCACGCTCTCGCCCCTTGGCCCGAGTCCTACTCGGCATCACCGGTCGCGGCTTCGGGTTCCGTCGGTCCCGTAGGCCTCGGCCCCGTACTTCCGCCCGTCCCGTCAGCCTCGATGGAGGCGTGGCGACGCCGTGCGAGCTCATCGCGTTCGATGTCCGGAATCGACATCGATTCGGCCAGCACGGCGGTGAGCGCGTCCACCTGAGTGTTGTCGATGTCAGCGTGGAAGAGCCACCGGATGTTCTCGTCGCGCGTGATGAGGTCGATCGCGATGCGTCCGCTTCCGTCCTGTGTGGTCGCTGCTCGGACGTATCGCACTCGGTCGATCGGGATGTCCTGACCGATCTCGCCTTGCTCAAGGAACGCGCTCGTCTTGGCCGTGATGATGCGGCGATCCGTGACAGCGACCAGGGTCTTTGCCGCCGCCTTGTCGATCACTGCCGCCAATCGCTCCTTCGCCACGCTGAAGATCGCAGAAAGTGGGCCGAGGGCATCGAGCTGGTCGGGGAAGCCGAGGACACGAAGGGTCTCATCGTCTTCGAGGAACCACCGCAGGATGCGAAGGTGCGGCTCGAGATCCAGCGATTCGGGTGCGCAGACGACATCCGGAGCCTTAAGCGGAGGGGCCGGGGGGTGGAGAGCGTCGGCAAGCGGCTCGATCGCCTTGAGGAGACGCGCGGAGGTTTGGCGGACCTCCTTCGACTCCCTCCGCTTCCTCGTCAGCGACTGTGACCGTGCGTCGCGCCCGGGAAGCTCGGCGATGATTCGCAGCTCCCGCGTCAGCGAGTCGACGAGGCTCGTCGTCTCGGTGAGAGCGGAGCCGAGCCTCTCGCCAGTGTCGCGCGCAATGGCGTCGACGAGCCGTGCCTCGCCGGCATCTTCGGGCGCAGCGGCTCTCGCCCGCGCCGCATGGAGTGCCTGATATCCGGTCCAGGCCTTGACGGAAGACAGAAGAGCATGGGCATCGAAGACGATTGCGTCCGCGTTCGTCTCGAGATATCCACGGCGGCCACGAGTGTCGAGCCGATGAATCTGCTGGGCGTGATTGCCGACGTTCAGCCGGTACAGCTCAAGCTGCTTACGCAGGTCCGCCTCTCTGCCCACGACGGCGTCCCACAGGGTCCCGGGAACCGATCCGACCTCTCGCGCCTTGTCAACGGCGTGATCGACGGTGGCGACGAGCCCCGTCAGCTCCGCCCACTGCTCGCGGCGGATGGTGGTGAGTACCTGGCTCGTCAGCGCGATGTTGGTCCTGACAAGGCCCGTGATCTCGCTCAGCTGCACCTGAAGGGCGATCATGGCCAGCGCCGGCGCGACCGCGGCCGCGGTCAGCGCCGCGCTCCCCCTGGTCACGGGAATGAAGCGGGCCTGAGCGAGGCCACCGGACGAGATCACTGTTCCGAGGTTCGCGCCGTCCTTGGCGGCAAGCCTTCCACCGGCCTTCAGCAGGCCCAGTGTCGAGTCGCTGAGCCTGTAAAGCCCCTGCACGCCGGCGGATGCGTTGCTGAGGTTGCCGGCCACAGTCGCCGTGTTCGCGATCGAGGCGAGGACCGTGGAGATCTGCTGGCGGTCGGCGGCTGACACGAGCTCCAGATCGATGAGATCAAGCTTGAGTTCGTCCGGGACCTCGCCGGAGACGACGGCAACCCCTGGGAGCACCTCCGCGATGACCGTCGATGCCGCCATCGTGTCGCTGTCCGAGTTGGACGCCGGATCGTCCGCGACAGCTGAGTCGGTGGCGTTGCTCCGGCCGTTCTCCTCACGCGCGGCGTCCCGCATCGAGTCCGAGGGCTCCTGCATACGGTCTCCTCCACGTGAGGGCGTGCAACAGCCAACAACGTCGGCGTTCGCTGCCTCAGGCTACGGTACGGCGTCCTGCGGTCCCCAAGCGCTTGTCCTGTCGTAGGACAGGAAACGCCAGTGTCGGCAGCATCGGAAAGTTCGCCTTGAACCACGTCCGGCTAAACAGCCCGAACGCTGGAACGTAAGGCGCAGTCACCCGAGCGGCTTGCTTAGGCTTTCTGGGCGATGGCGGCCAGTGGCTGGATGGCTGGCGCCGGTTCGACGGATGCAACTTCAGGACGCCATTCGAGGCACGGGACGATGCCGGGTTCGAGAAGGTCGAGGCCAGTAAAGAAGCGGCGGACCTGGTCGAAGGACCTGAGCTTGTAGGGGACGGAGCCGCCCTCGTCGTAGTCGCGTTGCGCCTCGGCGAATTCTGTGGAGATGACGTTGGAGCCGTCGGCGATGGCCAGGTAGCTGCCCGGCGCCAGTCCGTCCATGAGGTGGGTCACGGTAGCGACGGCCTCATCGTCGTCTTGGACATGACCGAGAACGCCCATGAATGTCAGGGCGACAGGCTGGGTGAGGTCGAGTGTGCGGGCGGCGCCTCGGAGGATGGCCGCGGGGTCGTGCATGTCCGCCTCGATGTAGTCGGTGGCGCCTTCGTCCGTACTCGTGAGGAGTGCATGGGCGTGGCGCAGCACGAGGGGGTCGTTGTCGACGTAGACGATGCGAGCCTCAGGTGTGATGCGCTGGGCGACCTCGTGGGTGTTGTCCTCGGTGGGCAGGCCGGTGCCGACGTCGAGGAATTGCCGTACGCCGGCCTCTCTGGCCATGAAGGTGATAGAGCGCTTGAGGAAGTGACGCGTGAGGCGTGCGACGTCGATGATGCCGGGGAAGGTCTGGACGTATTGATCGCCGGCAGCGCGATCGACCGGAAAGTTGTCCTTACCACCGAGCCAGTAGTTCCAGATTCTCGCCGAGTGAGGGACCGAGGTGTCGATACCGCCGGCGTGGTCCTTCTCGGCCTGCGCAAAGAACTCTTTTTCGGCGTCCACTTCGGCTCCATGGTCACTCTGCTACGAGGGCAGCCTCCATGGTGCATTCGAGGGAACAGCACGACAACCCCCTCCGCGTCGCACTCCCTTACAGTTGGGATTCGAGACGGCGAAGAAACTCTTGCGAATCACTCGGCAGCAGGGCGGCGATGGAGTATTTGTGGAACTCACGCAGGTAGTGTTCCTGGTCGTCGTCGCCGGACGGATAGATGGCGCTGTCGGCATGCTCAAGAAAGATCAGATCTGGTATCGGCGGAACCTCGAACCTCAGGATGGTGATAGGCCCGCCTGCCGCATCATGCAGTGGGTGTGAGGCACGCAGGATCTGGATCTTGATGTGCTTTCCCAGGCTGCGGAGATGGCGGAGCTGTGCCCGCATGGTCGGCGGGCTGACTGGGCCGTCGCGGAGCGCCCCCTCGTTGATGATCGCCCACAGGCGTGGCGTTCCGATGGCGCGAAGCAGGTGGAGCTGGCGCATCATGCGCAGTTCGACACGTCGGACGATCTGGATCTCCGGCTCGTTCCCGAGTGCGTGACGCATCAGTTCGGTGGCGTACGGCCTGGTCTGCAGCAGACCGGGCACGTAGGCCTTCTCGTAGCAGCTGATACGGCTGGAGAGAGGCTCGTGGTTCAGGTAGCACTCGACCCAGCCGGGGACAAGGTCGGCGTAGTCGCGGTACCAAGCCTGACTTTCGCCTGATTCCAGCGCCGGCACCGAAGGGCCTGTCGTCGGCGATCCCGACGCGAGTGAGAGCGCCGGGGCGTCGAGAGCGCGAAGCGCCGCGGCGGCGGCTTCGTGTTTGGCCTTCCATTTCTCCAGTGAGCCGATCTGAACAGGGTCGATACCTCGCGTGGCGGCTTCGGCGTGGAATGCACGGAGGAGTTGAGCGACCTGATCCCAGAACGGAAGCTTCTTGCGATCGCCCACCAGCAGGCTGTGGGCGGTCGTCCTGCTGACATGGACACTCTGGCTAGGTCTGCTTTCACCAGCGATCTTCTTCAGCCGTTTGGCCAGGTCTCCATAACTGCGGATTCCGGCGCAGACATAGGCGGCCATCAGGTCTTCCTGGAATGCCTTGATGATGCGCTTTCGTTCATCCGCCATGGAGCCTCTCACTCCTCGTCGAGATCATCACCGATCACACACGGTACAGCTTCCACATACAGAATCAAACGTACACAAGTTCACCCATGATCGAAGATATGACTACCCGCCGGTAGATATGACCGGTGAGTCACGAGGCTCAAGTTTCAAGATCCGCTTGGGGGCTGTTCGGATTTGTCCGTCTTTTCCGAAGTAGCGGACATTCCTGGCCAGTCATTACGACGATCTCTTGGAGCAGCCGAACCTGCCCGAGAGGAATTGGTCCCGCGATGATGCCCTCGCTCCCGGTGTTCGAGGAAGCCGAAGCCGTGTGGCGTGAGGTGGCCTGCGCACTGTTCGCCACCTGGGCGGCGCGGACCGGCAGGTGGTTGCGGCCTGTCCCCGTCTCCCAGCTCAGCGCCACAGAGCTCGAGGACTTCTGGGCAGACGATCAACTTGTCCGACCAACCAGAACCGAAGGTCCATCAACCATGCACAAACCCCTGTCCGCCGTGGACATCGTCGCTTTCGGCGACTCGCGCCGGGACACCGGACTCCAGATTCAGCTCCGAGAGCGCATGTACCAGTTGTTGGACAAAGCGCTAACGATCACCGGCATGTCGCTGGAGGCCTGTCACCACGAGGACCGTGGCGACGGAGCTTTCATCGTGGCGCCGGCCGATGCTGAGCCGTCACATCTGATGGATCCCCTTGCTCATCACCTCAACGCCCTGCTGCGCCGCGAGAACCGATTCGCTCCTCCCCACCTGCGCCTCCGGCTGCGCGCCGCCGCTCACCACGGCAACGTCGAACATGACCAGCACGGCATCGCCGGACGTGCTGCCATAGACCTGTTCCGACACCTGGAGGCACCGGCCTTCAAGCGACTCATGCACAGCAACCCCGACGCCGACCTCGGCCTGGTCGTCACCGACCACCTCTTCCGGGAAGCCGCCCAACGGGGCGACCTCGTCAACCACGACGCCTACCGACCAATCCGGGTCACCGTGAAGGAGACTCGCACACGGGCCTGGGTATGGCTTCCTCCTCCCACACAGCAGCGGCCGACTGCGGTCACTGCTGCTCCTTCACCGCTCTGACGAGGACCGTCAGCACGCCAAGGCCGCCGACCCGAGCATGTCTCGCCGGTTCCCATCGCTACGCCGAACTTATGCGGCCATCATCTTCAGCAAGCTCCGGCACAGCGCAGGTGAGGCCTGATTCAACATCCTCACCTGCGCTGGCTGTGGCCCGGACGGCGCTGCGCGATGGCTGGAGGTCCGCCGCGGACAGCACCGGCAGGCGATCGGCATCGTGGACCTACGCCGCCGGACGGCGCCGAATGGGATCGAGACGTTCCGGCGCTCAGTCTCCCGACGATGACACGCGCTTTCGTGGACGCGGGACAATCCGCGCGCCGGGGCGGTGCGAATAGCGGGTAGGTCGCGAACGATCCGAATCGGAGGTCCTCGTGGTGCGTATCCACGTCTTGATCACCGGAGTGGTGCTTGCAGAGGCCTGCGGTGGCAGGGGAGGCGGTGGGAGATGAATGGGCTTTTCAAGCTGCTCTGGGACCGTGTGGACGAGAACGCGCGCCGCGCTGTCGATGTCTATATCAGCGAGGTCCCTGATTTCCGTTCGGTGGCGGAGGACGAGCGCGCCCGAGCTTCGATGCTGGATTTCGCGGTGCGGCTCAGACGCCGGGAGGCCGAGCTCGCAGCCGATGGAGCGCCCTTCACTGACCGGGACTTGGCGATGCTGACGGCCTTCGGCGAGGAACGCGGCGGACAGGGCGTTTCGCTGATGTCCCGGGGACGCGTTCTTGATCTGCATGACGTTCTCACCCTCCGGGAGATCCACGAAGCGGCCGGCCTGAACGAGGTCGACCACGTGACGGAGATGATCGGCTGGCTTCCCGCCAACGGGCTGGCCGGGCAGAACGCCTACACCCGAGGTTTCCTGAACGGGCACCAACGATCACAGTCTTTCGTCAAGCGGGTCCAGGACCTTGCGGCGACATTGCTCGCGGACATCTCCGTGGCGTCCGGCCTTCCGGAACGCCTCGGGATGCGGCTCGCGGACCGGTATGTGATCACGGTCGTGCGGGTCACCGGTGGTCCGTTGCCGAACGGCCGAGGGCGCGAAGAGATCGTCGGCGCGCTGCTGAAGAGCCATCAGGTGCCGATGACCTGGCGTGAACCCGATGAGCTGGTGGCAGTGCTGCCCTGCGGCGACGTCGCGGCGGCAGAGGAGCACGCGCTCTGCCTCGTCCGCGACTTCGCGCGAATGGTCGGCCGACCGTGCGCGGCCGGAGCGGCCGCCGGGCAGGCCCGCGCGCTGCGCGACACGGTCGCTCTGGCACGCCGGATCAGCCGGGTCGCCCCCGTCGACACGGTGCCGCGCCGCGTGCATGTCATGGCCGATGTCTTCGTTGAGCTCGGCGTCGCGGAGCTGCCGCAGGCCGATGAATGGCTGCGCGGCCTCGCACGGCGGCTGGCGGGCGGCCCTGACCTGGTCGCCACCTTGGACGCGTACTACCAGCACGACATGAATCGGCTGCACACCGCCGGGGCGTTGCGTATCCACCCGCGGACGCTCGACTACCGCCTCCGCCGGGCCCGGGAACTCGTCGAGATGGACCCTGGTTCGCTCCAGGGCGTGCGCGTCCTCAGCGCCGTGGTCACCCACGTGCTCGCCGGACGCTGGAGCTGAACCCTGGCCATCAGACGGCGTTGCGCAGCCCGAGGTGCAGTCCGTACCGCGTAAGCCGCATCGGCAGGCTGAACTTCACGGGCGGGCAAGCCGGGTTGCCCTCGTCCCACACCAACGGACAGGCTCCACCGCAGATAGGGAAGATGGCGCAGCTTGGACAGAACGCACTCGTGTCGCCCAGCAGGTTCTTGTTCCAGTCGTCATAACGGCCTTCGGGCCGCAGCTCGGCGGACTGTGCCTGCGTCACGTGGCCGAGTGCGGTGTCCTCTCGTCCGGGGACCAGCGGCTGCTCAGTGCAGGAGTGCAGTTGCCCTGCGGGCGCGATGACCTCGGCACGCCTGTTCACGGCCACACAGACCATGTGCCGACGTTCGATCGGCAGAGTGCCGGCGGCGAGGCCGTGGTCGGCGTAGGCCTCGAGCCAGTCGCGCTCGACGTCGACCACATCGCGGTGCGCGATCGCGTAGTCGGAGACGTCGTTTCCCCATTCGCGTACGGGCGTCGCGTAGAAACTCACCCGGGGATCGGCGAGACCGGCATCCTGCATCTCGCGTGCGAACTGGGCATGCCTGCCCTGGTTGGCCCGGCTGACGTTGGTGCGAATGCTGAACTGGAGCCCGGGAAGGTCCTCGTCGCAGGCCTGCCGGATCACGTTAACGATATGGCCGAAACTTCCCCGGCCGCTCTTGAGCGGCCGCTGGGAATTGTGCGTCTCCGCGTCGCCGTCGAGCGTGATCTCGAAAAAGCGCAGCCGGCATTCATGGTAAAGCCGCCGGATCTTGTCCAGGGTGAGCAATGCTCCGTTGGTCACCATCTTGGCCGAATATGGTATCCCGGCGGAGCCGCAGGCCGGAATCACGGCTGCGGAAAGATCGAGGATCTGCGCGTATCCCATCATGGGCTCGGCACCGAACCAGGCGACACTGATTCCGCTGGTCGACGGATCCTCGGCGGCCGCGATCAACCGCCGCTTGATCGCGTCTCGATGCTGCTCCCGTTTCGGCAGCCTGAAATGTTTCTGCCCGCAATACCCGCATCCCATGTTGCAGTACGCGGCCGGCATGAGCACGAACATGCGATCAGTGAGCTTCGCGAGATAGGCGCGGTTCTCCTCGACCACCTCGCTGAACTCGTCCCGCGAATCCGCCACGAGCAGATCCGCGGCGGCGAGTTCGGCCCGTTCACCGTCCGACAGCGCGGCGGGGCGGCCTACCAGCCGTTGCAGGACGTCATCGGCCAGGACGTAGACCTGTTCCGACGCGGTCTGCAGCACGAGCCGCACGGGATTCCCGCCGTCGTCGAGCAGGACTTCATCCGACGCAACCAGAAACTGAGTCGCGTGCATCATTACTCCCGATCATGGGTCGATGGAATGGTGGGGCGCGGCCTCGCTTCATCCGCGCCCCACCAGGTCTCAGCAGCAGGTGTTGTTCTGAACCTGCTGATTCTGGCAGCAGGTTCTGTTGGCCATGATGCTGGCGTCAACGACCCCGGGCGTGACATTGGTGAGCACGGTCGAACTGGGCTTGCTGACCGTTTCCGCGCTCGCCGCCCCCGCGGTCATCACGCCACCGATGGCCAATGCCCCAGCCACTCCTGCCGTCGCGGCGACTCTCTTGACGAGATTCGTTCGCTGTTCGTTCACTGAGGTACCTCACATCCTTTTCGAGCCCGCGAACCCATTGCCCGCAATGGCTCTGACTTGGCGAAATCGTGTCAGGATGCAGGTGGGATCATCTACGTGATTCCCCATAAACCTCGGTGCCGCAGCCAAGGTCGGTTTATCATTTCGGGTGATCCAGTGATATCCACCCGGCCGGTTCGACCTCCGGGCCCTGGTACGGCGGTCGTAAACCGCGATCTGGGCGTTCAGCGGCCGCCTCGTAGTGCAGGGCAGCCGCCCGATGTTGCCGGAGCGGTCGGCGGCCATTTCGACGATCTGATAGCCGTGGTGGCCGGATGTTTCGCCAGGTGGAGCACCGGGTCTCGGCACGCAAGCACATGCCGGCGTTGATGAGCGGCTTGCCGCGCAAGAACTGCTGGACGATCACCGAACACGCTGACGACGCCACGCCCGGCAAGACGCAGTACCTGCTGGAGCGCGCGAAGTGGGCGATTGCCCAGGTCCGCGGCTTTGCGCGCGACCGGCTGGACGACAGTGACGCGGCGGCGATCCTGGACGAGTCGGGTCACCGCCATGATCGGAGTCAAGCGCCAATACGTTGTGCGAGCCGGGTCTCCAACGCCATCAACGTCGTGTACTGCAGCTTCGCCACGGCCGCCGGGCACGCCCTGGTCGGCGCCCGTCTGTACCTGCCCGCAGAACAGGCCACCGCTCCACAGCGGCGGCAACGGGCCGCGTCCCCGACGAAGGCGTCTTCGCGACCAAGCGCGAGCTGGGTCGCCAACTCCTGGCCGACCTGCCTGCCGAGGGCCGCCGACTCACCGATTGGGTGACCGGTGATGAGGTCTACGCCCGGGACCCGGGCCTCCGCACGTCGCTGGAGAGTGCCGGGGTACGTTCGGCAGAACGACATCGACCTAGGCAGTTGCACCGCGACCGAGGAGCAACTCCTCTGAGGCCCTAGGGTCCCCGGTGCGCTAGGTGCCGGATGAGAAGCGCAGCCCGGGTGCGCCCGTCCTAGGTACGCAGCGGCAAGCCAGGGCACGTGCGCGAGGATGACGAACTTCCGCGCTCACCAGGGCACTACCAGGCCAGCCTCACGCAGGTAAGCCAGTGCACGAGCGAAGCACTCGTTGGCGGTGTCCGCATCGACCCGTGTCGTTGCCTTCAACGGACCGCCACTAGCGACGAAGGTCCATGCGGGCTTGCCCTCAGCAAGCCGCTCGGGGTCCACCCTGATCATGGCGTTCACGCCATGCTTCGCGAGCCACTCCAGGATGAGCAGCGCAGCATCTTCGGGGTTACCTTCACGGTCGATCTTCGGCCACCGATTCAGACCTGCCATCACAGAATGACCAACCTATCCGCAGATGAAGGGCTAGCGCGCACCGTCGGACACCGTCCTACCTCGGAGCGGTTGGCACTTGGAAGGTCGGGGGTTCGACGCCGTCTCTCAGTCTTGATGGGAGTGCACCGTTCGAACGCCTTCCGCCCTGTGGCTCAGCCTTGGGTTTGAATCGGAATCCGGTCTTTACGGCAGGGGCGGAGCGTACGAGCTTCGGTCAGGGTGCGTGGGTCACTCGGGGGAGCCTGGGACTACTAGGCCGGATTCGTAGGCGACTACTACGGCCTGGGCGCGGTCGCGGAGGCCTAGTTTGGCGAAGATGTGGGCTACGTGGGTTTTGACGGTCGCCTCGCTGAGCTGGAGGTGGTTGGCCAGTTCGGTGTTGGACAGGCCGCCGCCGACCAGGCGGAGCACTTCTTTTTCCCTGGGCGTCAGGTCGTCCAGGCCCTCGGGGGCCGGTTGGGGGCGGGCGAACCGTTCGACGAGCCGGCGGGTGATGGACGGGGCGAGCAGCGCGTCGCCGGTCGCGATCAGCTTCACCGCCGACACCAGGTGCTCGGGGGTGATGTCCTTCAGCAGGAACCCGCTGGCGCCGGCTGCGAGCGCCGCGTACACGTACTGGTCGAGGTCGAAGGTGGTCAGCATCAGGACCCGGCAGTGCGGGAGGTCGGCGAGGACGCGGCGGGTGGCCTCCAGGCCGTCGATGCCGGGCATCCGGATGTCCATCAGGACGACGTCGGGACGGAGGCGTCGGGCCACGGTGACCGCTTCGAGCCCGTCGGCGGCCTCGCCGGCCACCTCGATTCCGGCGCGGGTGAGAATCATCCGGAACCCGCCGCGCACCAGTGTCTGGTCGTCGGCGATCAGCACCCGCGTCATGCCGACTCCAGTGGGATTCGGGCGCGCACCCGGTAGCCGCCGCCCAGCCGCCGCCGCGCGTCCAGGTCTCCGCCGTACACCGCGACGCGCTCACGCAGGCCGGCCAGGCCGCGGCCCTTCTTGTTCTCGGCGGCGGCGACCGTGGTGCCGGTGAGGGCGCTCGGGCCGGTGTTGAGCACCTCCAGTCGCAGGTTGCGCGTTCCGTAGCTCACCTTGACCTCCGCCCTCGCTCCGGGTGTGCCGTGTTTGAGTGCGTTGGTGAGCGCCTCTTGAACGATGCGGTACCCGGTGGCGTCGATTCCGGCAGATAGCGGACGCGGTTCCCCGGTCACGGTCACGTCCACCGGCAGGCCCGCGAACGCGATGCGGTCGACCAGGCTGCCGAGCTGCGCCAGCGACGGCTGCGGGGCGAAGGCGTCGTGGCCGTCGGGGTCGGGTGCGAGTACTCCCAGCAGGTGGCGCAGTTCGGTCATCGCCTCCCGCCCCGTCCGTTCGACGGCCAGCAGCGCCTCCTCGGCCTCACCGTCCAGGCCGTGCCGGGCGGCGCCCGCCTGGATGACCATGACGCTGACGCTGTGGCTGACGATGTCGTGCAGGTCCCGCGCGACCCTGGCCCGTTCCTCCTCGACGGCTCGGTACGCGGCGCTCTCGCGTTCGCGTTCCAGCAGCCAGATCCGCGCGCCGAGTTCGGCACGCCGCCTGCGCCGCTCCCACAGGGCCCACGCGCACGGGACGGCCATGAGAAAAGGCACGATCCACGCGGACAACATCCCACCATCCTGGCTTGAACTGGGACGGATCACATCATCCCCGTGTGCGAGGGCCCTACATCCCCCGGATGAGCCGGCCGCGTTCTTACATCCGGGGCCTGACGCGCGGTGGGCGGACCGGCTCGTACTGTCCCTGCCATGGAACTGATGGTCCGGCTGAAGGACGTGCGCAAGGAGTACGGCGAAACCGTCGCGCTCTCCGGGGTGAGCCTCGACATCCAGGCGGGTGAGGCCGTGGCGGTGATGGGCCCGTCCGGGTCGGGCAAGTCGACCCTGCTCAACATGATCGCGGGCCTGGATCGTCCGACGTCGGGCACGGTGACGGTGCGCGGCGAGGACATCACGGCGATGGGCGAGGCCGAGCTGGCCCGTTACCGGCGCCGCCGGATCGGCATGATCTTCCAGTTCTTCAATCTGCTGGACGACCTTCCCGTGCTGGAGAACGTGACGCTGGCCGCGCAGCTGCTGGGCATTCCGCGCAAGCAGGCCAAGACCCGCGCGATGGAACTGCTGGACGAGCTCGGCATCGCCGATCGCCGCAACGCCTATCCGGTGGTGCTGTCGGGCGGGGAGCGGCAGCGGGTCGGCGTGGCCCGCGCGCTGATGAACCGGCCGGCGCTGCTGCTGGCCGACGAGCCGACCGGCGCGCTCGACTCACGTGCCGGGGAGCAGGTCATGGACCTGCTGCTGGACCTCAACCAGATCGGTCAGACACTGCTCATCGTCACCCATGACGAACGGCTGGCCACCCGGGTCGCCGACCGCGTGGTGGCGTTCGAGGACGGGCGGGTCGCCGTGGAAGTGACCCGGTGAGGGCGGTGTGGCGGGCCGCGCGGTTCGCGGTGCGGCGGCGCAGGCTTCAGACGTCCATCATCGCGTTGGTGCTGCTGTTGTCGACCGCGACGATCGTGATGGCGATGGGCCTGCTGACCACTGTGGACGGCCCGTACGACAGAGCGTTCGCCCAGCAGCACGGCGCACATCTGACCGTCGGCTATGACGCGGCGAAGGCGACCCCCGCCCAGGTGGCGGCGTCGGCGTCGCGGCCGGGCGTTACGGCGTCGGGTGGGCCCTATCCCACGCGGGTCATGACGATTTCGGAGACGGCCGGGCCGGAGTCGTTCCCGCCCGGCCCGGTCGTGGTCGCGGCGCGGACCGCGCGTGGCGACGACCCAGTGGACCGGCTGACGCTCAGGTCCGGCCGCTGGGCCACCGGTCCCGGCGAGATCGTCCTCGCCGGCGACTACGGGCGGTTCCCGTTCGACCCGGTCGGCAAGAAGATCACCTTCGAGGACGGGGCGTCGTTCACCATCGTCGGCATCGGCCGGTCGATCACCAGGTCCGCCCAGGCGTGGGTGGCGCCGGGACAGCTGACCGCCCCGGACGGCCTGCAGATGCTCTACCGGCTGGTCGACCGTGACGCTCCGTCCGGGACGGTCACCGCGGGGCTGCCGGTGACCGCGAGCCAGAGCTACCTGGTGTCGCGTTCCGACGCCACCGAGAACGGCAAGGTCGCGATCCCGTTCCTGGTCGCGTTCGGGATCGCGGGACTGATCGTCGCGGTGCTCACCATCGGGAACGTGGTCAGCGGCACGGTCGTGTCGGGGTTCCGGCACATCGGCGTGCTGAAGTCCCTCGGGTTCACGCCCACGCAGGTCACCGGGGTGTACCTGATGATGGTGGCGGTGCCGGGCGTTCTGGGCGGTCTGGCCGGGATCGCGATCGGCAACCTGCTGGCCGGAGTGCTCGCCACCGCCTTGGCCGACTCGTTCGACCTGCCGAAGGCCAGCGGTGTTTCCCTCACGGTGGACGTGCTGGCCCTCGCGGGCGTGCTCGCGGTCGTGGCCGTCTCCGCGGGGGTTCCGGCCGTACGGGCGGGGCGGATACCAGCGGCGATCGCGGTCAGCGCGGGTGCGGCGCCGAACCGCGGCCGGGCGCTGCGAGCGCAGCGGGCGCTGGCCGGGATGCGGGTGCCGCGCCCCGTCAGCCTGGGTCTCGGCCTGCCGCTCGCCCGGCCGGCACGCAGCGCGATGACCGTCGCCGCCGTCGCGTTCGGGGTGGCCGCGGTGACGTTCAGCGTCGGTCTCGATCGGACCATCAACGCCTACCTCACCGACGCGGAGAAGACCGGCAGCGTGGACGTCGAGGTCCCCGTCCCGCCCGGCCGGTCGATCTCCCTGGACGGACGCCCCGGGACGGCGAAGGTCACCGTCACGCGGTTCGAACAGCTCCACGTACCGGGATTCGACCGGGCCGTGCACACCAGGGCGTACCAGGGATCCGTCACCGACCGGCACGGTCACCGGATGGTGCACGGCCGCTGGCTGACCGGTCCCGGTGAGGCGGTCGTGGGCGACCCGTTCCTCAAGAAGACCGGCAAGAAGATCGGCGACGCCGTCGTGGTGTCCAAGGACGGCAGGAAGGCCACGCTGCGCATCGTCGGAACCGCGCTCGTGGACGGCGGCGACGGCATCCTCACCGACTGGGGCACCCTCGCCGCGCTCGGCGGCCCGGCCTCCGAAGGATCGGGCCTCTCCAGCTCCTTCCTGGAGGTCACTCTCACTCCGGGCACCTCACCGGAGGCCTACGCCGCCGCGCTCCGCGCCGAGGGCGTGGAAGCCCACCCGGCCGCCGATGAGGTCGAGGCCAGCCAGCTGATCGTGCTCGGGCTCATCGCCCTGCTGACACTCGGCCTGGCCACCGTCGCCGCACTCGGGGTCTTCAACACGGTCGTCCTCAACACCCGCGACCGCGCACGCGACTTCGGCGTGCTCAAATCACTGGGCGCGACACCGGGGCAGGTCATGGCCGTGGTGCTCAGCTCGATGACGGCACTGGGCCTGCTCGGCGGGATCATCGGACTGCCGCTGGGCCTGGCCGCCCACCACGTAGTGCTGCCCGCCATGGGCGGCACCGGCGGCCTGGTCTTCCCCTACGGCCTCACCGAGATCTTTCCCTGGGAGCTGATGGTGCTGTTGGTCTTGGCGGGCGTAGCGATCGCCCTGCTGGGCGCCCTGATCCCCGCAGGCCGCGCGGCCCGGCTGAGAACGGCCGCGGCCCTGCACTCGGAATGACCGGACACAGGGGCCCGCGGCCCAGACCGGCCCCTCCCACACCGGCAGGTGTTCCGGGCACGGATCGTGCTGCAGATCGCCCGCGGCCCGGCATGGCGGACCTGACTGACCGGCCGTAGCGCCGGACCTGCAGAAGCCACCGGCCCGAATCCACAACGAACATCAGCCTGCTCTGCCAACCACGGCCTCGCCACTGCCAACGCATTGCGCATGAGCGTTAGATGGCTACGCTGCATAGCCTTTGGCAGGGCACACTGCCTAGTCGGCTCAAAGTGTTCCTCCTCGCGCGGACCCTCGGCCGTATCGAAGCCGAGCCCGATGTGGTTCAGCGGTCGATTCTGGTGATGCGGGAGGACGACCTCGACCCGGAGCCCGTCGCCGGGCTCGGACCTCTCGAATCCGATCCACGCATCGTGCGCCAGGTGAAGGCGTTGTGCCGAGCGATGGTGACGACGACCAATGGCATCGCGCCAGAGGCGTTCTGGCCTGCCCCTTCTGTACCTCATTGATCGCGTTTGTGTCTACGGCCCTTCGCGGCTCCTGGACGAGTAGATCCGCATCGTTTGGCGGATCCCGAACACGGAAGCTGCATGGAGGCTCCGACACTGAAGCGGCAAGTCCGGAAGCGGCGAAACGAAAGCGGCTCCGAGCTCAAGCATTTCGAACTTGAACTCAAGGGGACGTTCTTCCAATTGCGCGAGTAGTTCAGCAAAGCGCTGCGACAAGTATGGCTCACTAACTACCTGACTTCCCCAGGGGGATAATTCACCCTTAGTGATGCCCACACTTCATATAATTCGCCGACCGACGCGCGATAGCCATTGAACCAATCGGCCGGCAATGGATACTCTCGCGAACGAAGTAGCTCCCACAACGTGGGACACAGGTCTCGGGCGGCCAAGAGAGCCTCGAAATAGGGCACGTCATCTTCCTTTGTCGACTGTGCGCCTGCGGTCATCCAGGCGGCTTGCCAGCCGCCGTCCTGGCGGATCTCGTGTTCATACAGAGCCCTGACCGCGGTTTCCGGCAACGGAATGGTTTGGGCCGGCTGCTGCCGTCTTGGGCGGTACAGAGGGCAGCGCTCCTCCGATCCCCTGGAAGTTGGACGACTTCCAGGGTTGCGCTACCAATCCCGCCTTCGGCCCGCCGTTCGCGCCTGTTGCCACTAAGGACGCCGCGCTCCGCTCTCTGACCGGCGAGACTGGGCACGACTGCACAGTCCCCGGATGCGAGGCCGGTCGGAAGGGTGGAGCAACGCAGCCGAAGGGTCAGGAGGACGGATCGAGTTGAGAGTCACGCCGCACGGTGGTCTGTTCTTTGTGGGCGGCAGCATAGAGTGAGCGCCACCGCTGCAATACCTCGCTCTCCGATGAAGTTGTGAGCGCAGACTGCTGTGCGTGCCTTAGACACGCAATAATGAAACTTGCGACCCATTCCCAGCGAGGCACCTTGTTCCGTCGACGCCCGTTCAGTACGTCACTGACGGCAGCCGGCGAAAGAGGGGCGAAGTGAAAGTTGCCATGCCGCTGGCTGTACGACAATTGGGTGAGCCTCCTGTAGCTGGGCTGGCCGCACGCCAAATGGTATGCCTTGAGCAGGTCGACGAATTCTGTTACCTCTGGGAGGTCGGTCACTGATGAAGAGTGGTTACACGGCGATTTAGTTATCTCGGGCCGAGCTGCTGGACGGTCGCGCTCAAGTTGAGCAGATATCAGCTCACTGACTTGCGGAAATCCCTCCAAGACTTCCAAGAAACTGGCACTGTCGATGGACAGGCCATGAACCTTTGTCAGCGCCCAGATCGTCGATGTGGCGAGGTTCTGCCTGGCCACGTCCTCGAAGCCGACGCAGTCGCCCGGGCCATAGGTCAGCATTCTGTCGATGGGCACATCAGCGGCTGCCCAGCCGTGCACGATGACGATCACAGCCTCCGAGAACTTCCCGGCGTGGCTGAGGGGTTCCCGGGGCTGGAACTGGCATTTTTGGGCCGAGGACAGGAGTACTTCACGTTCCCGGTCCGGGAACGTTGTAAAGAAGGAGCCTTCGAAGATTTGCACCACGACCTGTACCCAGCTTTTATCCGAGCAATGCATAGAGGAGTGCTGGGAAGGCTGTGACCAGCCCTACGAGAGAGCTGATCGTCAGATATGGGCGATGAGAAGAGCGGAGAATCGAGGCGAGGTAGGCAACCAACGCGAAGAACGCGATGGTGACGAACACCCCAGCCATGATGGGAAGCGGATCTTGATTCACGTGACTCCCTCGACTTGCCAGTCCGATGCCTGAAATATGCTCGCCAAAGAGAGCGTGATCGGGGACTGCGTGGAAGCCCGACCACACTTGCGATGTTGGCGGTCCCGAGACTAGGGGATCAGCATGAAGCGCAGGCGGATATAGAAATTCAGGCGCTTCGGCTGCAATCCGTCGGACGCTCGTGTATGCACTCCGTGGCCGAGGGGTGGGTCCGTGGGCTTCCACCCCCACGGCCCCACCTGGACGCAGACACCGGACTGGCAAGCCTCGGCTTTTCGCATCCGAAACAATGATGGCGAGCAAGACGCCAACTCGACGGCCGTTCCTCGTTTCCGTACGGCTCGGAACGACATGGAACAGCCGTGAACAGAATCCAGCACCCGTGGCGAGCGGGAAAGCTCGAGTGACTTCGGAGGCAGAACGTCCGGCAACGGTTTGTCGCCGCACCGTCACGAGCTGAGACGGAGGCGCTGACGCTCCGCTTCAGATACCCGGGGCGAGCAGCCCTAGATCGGTTGTCCTCGGACCCGTGGTTTCTCGCCGCCCCATGCTGCAAGCCGGGCAGGTCGCCGTCGGAGTGCGGACGAGGTGGAGATGACTGGACGATCTGGCAGGACCAGGTCCGCCGCCGGGGGCACTGTTCCCCAACGCCGGGGAAGCCTTGGCACATCTCGTCGAGTACGACGCCGACCCGTACGCATCGCCTACCTTGGCAGCATTCGCGTGATCGTGATCGTTGCTACTTCCGGGAAATTGGAAGGTCGCTGGCCCGGTTCCGCCGCGACCCAGCTGTCATCTCTGACCAGTGGGAGACATGACAGGAGGGATCTCGTTCCTCCGCAACGCGCTTGCAGCTTTACACCGCTTGAGAGAACCGTCTCTCACAACTTGTCAGCGGACGCTTCATCGTCCAGCCTCAGACGCGTGTAGTGGCTTCCTCGCGGTCAGCTGCGACTCGAGCCCGCACATCCGCTCGTTCTCCAGGGACTGACCAGGTGGTGCCTGTGGCGCTGCCTCGCCCTTCCGCCTGCCGGCTTGGCCGCGGTGGTGCCTGCATTTGCGGCTCCTTTAGCTCTTGCGCGGACAGCGGCTTGGTCGCACCGCTGTGAGGCGAAGGAAGTACGCCGCCGACTACGTTCGCCACAGAGATCGTCTTGGCGAGTACGACACGTTGTCGATTGTCAGGCACTTGTCTTGTAGATGGCGCGAACGGTCGCCAAAGGCGATGGCTCCGGGCGGGGTTGCCCGGAGCCATCTTGGCGGCGTTGTTCAGCGGCGGGCGCGCTGGTATTCCTCCCAGGTGCGGATGGGGACCTTCGGGCCGTCGTCCTTGCCGCGGTTGGCGAGTCCGTTCCGGCCGAGGTAGTAGTCACCGACCTGGTGCTGGGCCGGGGTGGACAGGTCGGTGTCGTTGATGGCGGTGGCGTGGATGTGCCATGGCCAGTTGCCTTGGCGGGGGCTGCGCACCCATGCCGCGAAGCCGACTCGGCGCAGTTCCCGGACGACCTTGGTGCGGGTGGCGGCGTTCATCCCCTTCACCGAGATGTCGACGACGCCGCCGCCGTCGTGGGTGCCCTTGGACGTGGGGTCACCGCCGGGGTTGTACGAACCCTGGTCCAGCACGAGGTTGCGGCCGCCTAGCCGGCGCTTGGCTTCGGCCAGCATCTTCTTCGTGCGGGTGTTGAGGATGAAACGACCGCTGGGCACTCGGGGGCCTGGGCCGATGGCGTACGTGACTCTGAATCGGCCGGCTCCCAGCTTGGTGAGCGACGCCTTGCCCGGCAGGCCGTTGGCGGCGATGCCCTTGTAGCCGAGCGACTTCTGGTACTTGGTGAACGCGGCGACCGTCGTTGTGCCGTAGTGACCGTCCACGTACTTCGCGGCGAGCAGGCGCCGGTCACGCAGGGCCCGCTCGACGAGGAGCACGCTGGCCTTGGCGCCCGGGGTCAGCTTGTTGTTGGGCCGTCGCGGGTCGATCTGGGCCGCCTTGACGGTGGCTTCCATGTTCACGCTCGGCAGGGGCTTGCGCGCCGCGGGTGTCTCGGACGCTCCGGCCGGTCCGGTCAGGGAAGCGAGCAGGCCGGTCGCCACGAGGGCAGCGGCGTATGTGGGGAGCTTCATTGTTTCTCCGGGTTGCAGGAACTTGCGAGGCGATGCCACAAGTCCATCGGATCGATCACCCGGGGCACAAGAAGATCGACATTGTCCAGCCGACTCCGGACGCGTCCGGCCGGGTCTGGATAATTGCGGTGACCGCGGCGGGGCTGGTGCGTCTTCGGAGGGAGCCGCAGCGGACGCGGAGTTCGCGCGGCAGAGCCTCGGCGGGTTGTGGGCGCTGGAGTTCGAGCGGCTGTTCGACGAGCGTCCCGAGGCCGCGACCGAGCTCGGTGCGCTAGTGGAGCGGTCCGGTACGCCGGCTGAGTCACGGGTCCAGATCAACCGCCCGCGGGACAACGGACGCGTCTTCGCCCCAGGCGGCGGCAATGTGATCGTCCACGAGGCGCCGGGCAGTGACGGGAGCCGAACGCCAAAGCGTCATCGTCGAGAACGGCTTCGGGGTCGATCTCCACGTCTTCCCGGACAGGGGTCGCCGGCCGCTGGAGCAGCCGAGTTGGATGCTGAACGCCCAGTTCCGGGTGGTCGGCTTCCAGGGACGAACGGCTGATCGGGCTGGCGCGACCGTTCGGGGACGTGGCGGGGAGAGGGCACCGCGCTTTCGTGGCTGAAAGGTCGTCCACTTTGGAACGCAAGGCAGCGCTCGCACGGGCGCGCCGGCCCCGCTACTGAACGGTCAAGAGGGACGCACGTGAAAGGTCCCCACGGGAACGCAACGCGGTGCCGTCACGTCCTATGGCGACGTCGCCGAGCAATTCGTAGAAGTGCCTGTACAAGGTAGGGCGATGAAGACAGACTCAGCGAAGCAGTGGCAGAAGGGGGAAGGCGTGCAGGCTCGGATTTCCGTGATCGACGACGGGGGCGGGACGTCCGCGTTGGAATCGTTGTCGGATTGGCTGAGGGGAGAGCCGGAACTGTCCGGCCGGGTGCGGATGGACGCGCAGCCGCCGCGGCCCGGCGAGATGGGCGCGCTCACGCAGGCGCTGCTCATCGCGGTCGGCTCGGGCGGCACGGTCTCGGTCCTGGTCACCTCGTTGACCGCCTGGCTGTCTCGCCCGGGCGGCGCGAAGGTACGGATCCGGATCGAGAACGAGTCCGGGGCGGTCGTGGAGATCGAGACCGACAACGTGCCGGGTGACGAGATCGAGACCCTGGTCCGCCGGGCGCTCCGCCCCCCGGTGCTCCCGAGAGACTGACGCGTTGGGCCTCCCCAACCCGCAGCGCTCGCGGGTCGTGCTGCTGGGTGCGAGCACCTACACCGATGACCGTCTCCCTGACCTGCCGGTGGTGGACCGGACGATCCGCGACCTGGCGTCGATCCTCACCGAGCCCGGCCACGGTCTCATACCGCAGAGCAACTGCACGGTCATGGTCGACGAGGGAGACATTCGCAAGCTGGGCTACCGGCTCAGGCTCGCGGCCCGGCAGGCGGAAGACCTGCTGTTCGTCTATTACACCGGCCATGGCCTGGTAGGCGGCAAGAGGCACGAGCTCTACCTCGCCCTGCCTGACAGCGACTGGGCCGAGCCCGAGTTCAATTCGCTCGAATACGACAAGCTGCGCAGTGCCGTGCTGGACAGCCCGGCGACCACCAAGGTCATCATTCTTGACTGCTGTTTCTCGGGCCGTGCGGTGAGCGAGACCATGGCCGATCCGGTCGCCGAGGTGATCGGCCAGATCGACGTGGACGGCACATACGTGCTCACCTCGGCGCCACGTGATCGATTGGCGCTCATCCTCCCCGGTGAGGAGCACCCGGCCTTCTCCGGACGATTCCTGCGTCTGCTGCGGCTCGGCGTGCCCGGCGGGCCGGATCTGCTCACCATCGACGACGTGTACGAGCAGCTTCTCGTCACGATGAAGGCCGAGGGGCTTCCCTTGCCCCAGCGCCGCACGACCCGTACCGCCGGGCTCCTCGCGCTCGCCCGCAACCGTGCGTCAGGATCGCCGGTCTTCTCGCAACCCCAGGACGAGCCGGAGACCACCAGCGAGACGTCCCTCCCCATCGCCGGCATCCTCGAAATAACGGAGAACGGCGCGCACGTGCGGACTTCGGGTTATCAACCGGGCCCCAACGATGTCTCCGTCCCGGCCTCCTTTCTCAACGCCACACTGCGCAGGGGTGATGTGCTCACGGGCGCGGTCCCCCGAGGCAGCGAGGATCAGCCGCTGCCGGAGCTGACCCGCCTCGACACGGTCAACGGCCTGGATCCCGACGACTCCTTCATCCGGGATCGACCGGAGTTCGCCCGGTTCACCCCTGTCCATCCGAACGAGCGGCTGCGCCTGGAGACCGACGGCGACGGCGTCACCACCCGCCTCATCGACCTGATCTGCCCGATCGGCAAGGGTCAGCGCGGGTTGATCTTCGCTGATCCCCGGTCGGGCGCCACCACGACCCTGCGGCTGATCGCCGACGCGATCCCGCGCAACGATCCCGACGTCCATCTGATGGTGGTCCTGGCGAACCCTCGCCCCGAAGAGGTCACCGAGCTGCGGCGATCCATCAAGGGTGAAGTGATCCCCTTCGACGTCACCGGCGTGAACGACGACCGTGCCAGGACCGCCGAGGTCGCCATCGAACGGGCGAAGCGCCTGGTGGAGCTCGGGCATGACGTGGTCTTCCTCCTCGACTCGCTGACCCGGCTCTCGCGCTTCCCCGGACTGTCGCCCTCCCTCCTCGACCTCTTTCGCAGTGCCCGCCGGATCGAGCACGGCAGCTCTCTGACCGTCATGGCGACCCTGAATCCGCCCGCCCCGTCCGCGCCCCACGACCACGTCATGTTCATCGAGGAGCTCAAGGACGCGGCCAACCTGGAGCTCCATCTCACCTCCGATCTCGCGGGCGAAGGCCTCTTCCCCGCCATCGACGTCCATGCGTCGGGCACGAGGAACGAAGACCTGCTCATCAGCCCCGAGGAGCTCAAGGCCCTTCGCGGCCTCCGCGCGTCTCTCCGCGACAAGAGCCCGCAGAGTGCCCTGGAGGATCTGGCCCGCCGAATCCAGCTGACCGACTCCAACGACGCGCTGATCCGCGACTTCTCCAACTGACCGCTGAGCGGCGGTACGTCGTCATATTGAGCGGCTGACACTTCTCGCCGCGGTGACCGCCTTAGGCTGGAAGTGCGCCAACGGCCTAGGCGGGGGTTAAGCGAATGGATCCTGAACTGGTCGTAGGGGTGGCCAGTACCGCCATCGCACTGGTCACCGGGGTCTTCACCTGGCTCCAGCTACGCCGTACCCCGGCACGGCCGATCGAGGATGAGGAAGCCAGGCCACGGCCTCCCCTTCCGTCTGGCGAGGCGCGACGAATCTTGCCGGTGCCGATCGGCCGGCTTCCTGCCAATGTCAGGGGTCGCGACGACCTGCTCGGTTTGCTGAGACCCCTCGCGCTTGAGCCGGATGGACAGGTTCACCTGCTCACCGGGCTGGGCGGGGTGGGCAAGTCAACGGTCGCCGGACTGGTCGCCGCCGAGCTGGCGGACACGGGCAAAGCCGCGTGGTGGGTATCGGCGCTCGACTCCAGATCCGTGGCCACTGACCTTCTTTCACTGGCACACGCGCTCGGAGCGACTCCCAGCGAGCTGGACGACGCGTCGAGCGGCCGGATCGACGCGTCCGACCTGCTGTGGGGATACCTGGAGGCACGCTCAGGCTGGGTGCTCGTTTTCGACAACGCTGACGACGTGTCCGCGCTGTCCACCGGAACGCGTTCCGCGGCGGACGGCAACGGGTGGTTGCGTCCCACACGTGCCGGGCTGGTGCTGGTGACCAGCCGCGATGGCGATCCAAGCCACTGGGGGCGCCACGTCGAGCCGCACCAGGTGCCGTGGCTGGCGGAGGACGACGGCGCCCGGGTCCTCCTCGATCTGGCGCCGGACGCGGGCGGTCTCGACGAGGCTCGTGCGCTGTCCGGCAAACTCGGCGGACTGCCCCTCGCTCTGCGCCAATCAGGCTCGTACCTGTCGTCTCCGTTCGCCCGAGAACGCACCTTTCTGGACTACCGGGAGGCGCTCCGTTCGCGCCCGGCCCCACTGGCCAGAGGAACGATCGCGAGCACCTGGGATCTGTCACTGGACCAGCTCGCCGGGCAAGGCGCCTCGCACGCCAGAAGGTTGCTCGAAGTGCTCTCATGGTTCGCCGGCCCGACGCCGATTCCCGCGCGCGCCCTCGACCACGAGCTGCTCGGCCGGGCATGTACGGCCGATGTGCCCGAGGTGGTGGAGGGCCTGGAGGCACTGCGTTCGACAGGGTTGATCGACACGGCGGACTCCGCGGACGGCGGCTCGCGCCAGGACGTGGTCATCCACCCGCTCGTATGCGAAGCGATGCGGACCCGGCGGGAGGATGCCGTCGAGGCTCCCGTAGACGTCGCAGCTCCGGTGGACGTCGCAGTCGAGCTCGTCGTGGCCGCGGCGGACGGCATCGATTACGCCGACCCGGACCACTGGCCTGCATGGGCAGCCCTGCTTCCCCATCTTGAGGAACTGTTGGCGAAAGCTGTTCCGGTGTTGCGTGGCATCGCCCTTGCCAAGCTCATCGATGTGTCGACTACGGCATCGTTCGCCATGGCCACGAAAGGCCGCTACCTGGCGCTCAGGGGATTCACGACCGACCTCCTCCGAGCGGCGGAACGCCTGGAGCCCGCGAGCCGCGAGATCCTGGGGGCGCGCTTCGCCCTGGCCATTTCGTACCGGTTCACGGGAGAGCAGGGGGAGGCCGAGCGACGATTCCTCGACCTGCTCGAAGACCAGCGACGCGTCCTAGGAAACGATCATCCACTCACGCTCGCGAGCCGGCATGAGCTCGCCGGCATCGCGGCCGCCCTCGGCAGGGTCACCGAGGCCGAGGCCGCACTGAGTACCCTCCTGGACGACAAGACCCTGGCCCTCGGTCCCGAAGACATGAGCACGCTGGCGACCAGGTACTCACTTGCGTGCATCAAGGCCGCACGAGACCAGGTGGCGGAAGCGGACCTGAGCCTTCGCGAGTTGCTCTCCGACCAGTTGCGCATCCTCGGCGCGCACAACACCGAGACCCTGATCACGCGCTACTCGATCGCCGAGATCACTCTGAGGCGCGGCCACACCGAAGAGGCCGAAGCCGAGTTCGGCGCGCTCGCCGGCGACCAGACCCGGGCACTCGGCCCCGACCATCCTCTGACCCTGAGGACGCGCTACCAACTGGCGCGGCTGAAGGCCGCCCGGGGGCAAGTCGATATGGCCGACTCCGAACTGACCGAACTCCACCAGGCCGAGGCCCAGGTGATCGGCGACGGCTCCCCCGGCCGAATCGCCGCCGGCCGCCCGTGGAACACGCCCGAGCCGGTCTCCGACCGGAACTCACCGTGACCACAGCGCTCGATGAGCGACGGGCTCAGGCCAGTTCGGGGAGGTTCTTTGCCAGCGGGACGAACTCGGCCATCGACAGGAACCCGTCGTGATCGGTGTCGTACTCGGTGAACAGGGACTGAACGATCCCGGAGAGGTCGTTCACCTCGTTCGCCGGGAACAGCCCCGCGATCGCCGCGGTCACCTCGTCCACTGTGAGCCGGCCATCCCCATCGGTGTCGTAGCGAGCGAACACCGCCTCGTACTGATCGGACATGGTTCCCTTCCGTGCAGGCGAACGTGGCATTTGATCGTAACCGCTCCCGGGAACGGCATCAGGCCGGAGCGTTCAGGATCACCAGTCGCTGGGTCGCCCGGGTCATCGCCACGTAGCGGTCGACTGCTCCTTCGATGTCGTTGCCGAACGTCTCCGGGGCGATGAGGACGACGAGGTCGAACTCAAGGCCCTTGGCCAGCTCCGGGGTCAGGGAGCGGACGCGGGGTCGTTCCTCGAACGTGGGGTCGCCGATCACGCAGGCGGTCCCGTCGACATGCTCGGCGAGCCAGGTGTCGAGGATCGAGTCCAGTTCGGACACGGAGCCGTGGAGCACCGGGACGCCGCCGCTCCGGATGGACGTCGGCACGTTGGCGTCCGGGAGCGCGGCCCGGATGACCGGCTCGGCCTCGGCCATGATCTCTTTTGGTGTCCGGTAGTTGATGCTCAGGGAGGCCGGCTCGACCTGGTCGAGGCCGACGCGTTTGAGCCGTTCCTCCCACGACTCGGTGAACCCGTGCCGGGCCTGGGCGCGGTCCCCGACGATGGTGAAGCTCCGGGACGGGCATCGGAGCAGCAACATCTGCCACTCGGCATCGGTGAGTTCCTGCGCCTCGTCCACGACGATGTGCGCGAACGGACCGGCCAGGACGTCGGGGTCGGCGGTGGGCAACTCACTCTCGTCGACCAGGCTGTTCTTGGCGTCCTGGACCCGCAGCATCGTCACCAGGCCCTCGCCGTCGTCGTCGGCCGCGATGAGGTTGTCGACGACCTGCGCCATGCGTTCGCGCTGGGCGGCGAGGGAGGCTTCCTGCCGGCGCTTGCGGCGTGCGGTCTCCGGGTCGCCGAGCCGCTGCCGTGCCGCGTCGAGGAGGGGCAGATCGGAGACCGTCCAGGCCTGGGCGTCCTCGCGTTGCAACCTGCGGACGTCCTCGGGGCTGAGCCAGGGCGCGCTCATCCGCAGATAGGCGGGCACCGACCACAGATCCGCGACGAGGTCGGTGGGCTCGATCAGCGGCCATGCCCTGTTGAGGGCCATGAGCAGCTCCCGGTCCTGGAGCAGCGATTTCCTGAGCAGCTCGGCCGAGATCTCGCCGTCGTACTTGTCGACCAGGATCGCGAGCAATTCTTCCAGGATCTGGTCCCGTGCCTCGTTGTGCGGAGTGCCGGGGTCCGGAGCCCGGAACGCCTCGGCCCATTCGTCGGCGCTCAGCCAGATGTCCGACCAGGGCGTCGTGACCGTCATTCCCTTGGCGGGCGGGTTCTCGTAGAACCTGACGGCCGTCTCGATCGCCTTCACCATGTCCGCCGATGCCTTCAGGCGGGCCACGTCCGGGTCGGTCTCGATCGCGGCGGTGGCCCCCTCGGGGAGGAGGTCCCGCAGGGTGCAGGTCTGCACGCCCTCTTCTCCGAGGCTGGGCAGGACGTCGGCGACATAGGCCAGGTAGGGCTCGTGCGGGCCGACGAACAGCACGCCGCCCCGGCGGTGACCGAGACGGGGGTCGGAGTAGAGGAGGTAGGCGGTGCGGTGCAGAGCGACGACGGTCTTCCCGGTGCCCGGGCCGCCGTCGACGACGAGGGCGCCGCGGGAGCCCGCGCGGACGATGGCGTCCTGGTCGGACTGGATGGTGCCGAGCACGTCGCGCATCCGGGTCGACCGGTGGCCGGCCAGGCTGGCGATGAACGCGGACTGGTCGTCGAGCGCGGCGTGCCCTTCGAGCCCGTCCGGAGTGAAGACCTCGTCCCAGTAGTCGCTGATCCGGCCGCCGGTCCAGCGGTACCTGCGGCGGCTCGCCAGCCCCATCGGATTGGCGTGGGTCGCGCCGAAGAACGGTTCGGCCACGGGAGAACGCCAGTCGACCAGGAGCCTGCGACCCGTGCTGTCGGTGAGGCCGAGCCGTCCGACGTACACGGGCTCGGCGCCGTCCGCGCCGACGATGCGTCCGAGGCACAGGTCGATGCCGAAGCGGCGCAGGGTGCGCAGGCGAGCGGCCAGCCGGTGGATCTCCAGATCCCGTTCCAGCGCCGCCTGGCCCTCGCCTCCCGGCGCCTTGCGTTCGGTGTCGAGGCGGGCGGTCACGTCCGCGATCGCCTGCTCAAGGCTCTCGCCGATCGCGGCGAACTGCCGCTCGTCGTCGGCGATCAGCGCTGGATCGGCCTTCGGCGCGAGGTTGGCAGGAAGATCGAACGCGCTGGTGGTCACGCGCACCCCCGTTTCCGCAGGTTATGGCTTCGGCCGATGATTCTGCGGCATGACGGGGGTCTTGTGGCAAGCCCCCCGGTGCGCTATAGGTTGATAGTGGAGGGGCCGGTGTGCCCCTCCTTTTTCGTCGCACTAGGGGTGCGGGCAGGAACCGCGGTACTCCGTCAGGGCAGGGCTCGCCGGGGGCGGGCACAGGAACTGGTCGTACCGGGTGTCACCGTCGATGAAGCGCTTGAGCCAGGAGACGGCGAGCTTGCCGATCACGGGATGGTCCTCGTGGAGGAACGAGGAGGAGTGATTGGCACCGGCCAACTCGGCGTACGCACGTTCCTTGGCCTGGGTGAGGCTCCCGTAGAAGCGTTCGGAGTGCCGGTCCACCGGTGCGACCGTGTCGGCGGAGCCGCCGATGATCATCGTGGCGGGGGTGACGGCGGACCAGTTCTTGATGGAATGCCAGGGAGCCAGCGGCACGCCTGCCTTGAGACTGGGACGTGACCAGACGGCGTACAGCGCTCCTCCGCCGCCCATGGAGTGCCCCATCACGCCCATGCGCTGGGGATCCAGCCGGGCCTGTACGGCGGCCGGCGACGTCCGCGCCAGGTGGTCGAGGGCGCCCAGGAGCGCCTGGCCCCGAGCGGTGGGCTGGTCGTAGAGGCCGTTGCTGTTGAGCGTCATGACCACGAAGCCATGCGAGGCCAGGCGAGGACCCAGCCAGGCGATGTGGGCCTCCACGGAGGTGTAGCCGGGGACGATCGCGACGCCGCCGAACCTGCCCTGGCTAGTGTCGTCGGGGTAGTAGATCGTGCCCGTCCCGAAAGCCCCGCCGGCCGACTCGGGGACGCTGACCGTCGAGTAGGTGAACGGGCCGCGGGCGGACAGGACGCTCTGCTCGGTGGGAGCGGGCCCGCGCTGGTGGCCTGCCGCCGCCGCCGGTGCGGCGCTGATGGCGCCGAGACTCGGTGCGAGCGCGGCCAGTGTTCCGAGCGCGGCCAGTGTTCCCTTGATGCCTGCTCTCATGGAGACCTCCGGTGGGGGCGGGTGTCCGCCGCGAGAAATGCGTTTCAGAATTGACGTTTCCGCAGCGAGGTTCCGCACACTTTAGGTCGGGCCTTTTCGCCCAACAAGGCTCCCCATTGATGTTTTATCGGCCGCGGTGCCCGTTAGCCACGGTTGACAACGTTCCCGAGAACGTTGTCAACGGCCTCATTGCCCGGCATTGTGCACCGGCTTAACGTGAGCCACCTCACCAAGGGAAGGTCACGTAAATGCCGCATTATCGGAGCCGCTGAGCATGTTCTCCTTTGTCAGCGACGACGGCCTCGACATTCACGTTCATGAATGGCCGCCGGCCAAGGGAGCGCGCGGCGTCGTCCAGCTTTCGCACGGCATGGGCGAGCACGCCGCCCGTTACCGGCGGCTCGCGGAGGCGCTCAGCGCCGAGGGCTTCGCCGTGTACGGCAACGACCACCGCGGTCACGGCCTGTCCATGAACGGCAGACCCGGGCACCTCGGGGAGGACGGCTGGAACCGCCTGGTCGCCGACATGGCGACGCTGACCCGGCTGCTCAAGGAACGGCACCCTGACCTGCCGCTCGTCCTGATCGGTCACAGCATGGGCTCCTCGGCCGTCCAGCATTTCCTGCTCGACCACGGCGACCTGCTGGACGGCGCCGTCCTGGCGGGCACCACCGCCCTCGACGGCCAGCTCGCCATGCTCGAACGGGCACGCAGCCGGCACGAGCTCTACAACGCCGGGTTCCAGCCGGTCCGCACCAGGTACGACTGGCTCAGCCGGGACGAGGCACAGGTGGACGCCTACATCTCCGATCCGCTGTGCGGTACCCCGCTGGACGCCGACGGCATGCGCGACATGCACGCGGCGGCGGCGCGGCTGGCCTGCCCCGAGTCGGTGCCCGCGGGCCTTCCGCTGTACGTGATGGTCGGCAGCCGCGATCCCCTCAATGCCGGGCTCACCCTGTCCGACCTTCTCGTGAGCCGCTACCGGGCCGCGGGCCTCACCGACCTCACCTATCGCGCCTATCCCGGCGCCCGCCACGAACTGTTCAACGAGACCAACGCCGACGAGATCATCGCCGACCTCGTCGCCTGGGTCGCCGGTGTGACCGGCTGAAAGGAAGCCGCCATGACAGACCGAATGCTGGAAGTCACCGGTCTCACCGTGCGCTTCGGTGGCATCACCGCGCTCGACGGCGTCGGGTTCACCGTCGACCGGGGCCAGATGGTCGGGCTGATCGGCCCCAACGGCGCGGGCAAGACCACGCTTTTCAACTGCCTGACCCGGCGTTACCAGGCCGACGAAGGCCAGGCCCGGTACGAGGGCCGCGACCTGCTCTCGGTCGCGCCGCACGCGATCGTCGACCTCGGCATCGCCAGGACGTTCCAGAACCTCGGGCTCTTCCCGCGCATGACCGTACGCGAGAACGTCATGGTCGGCGCGCACGGTCACGCCCGCGCCGGGTTCGTGTCGGCGGCGCTGCGGCTGCCCTCGGTCCGGCGCGAGGAGCGTGAGCTGCGCTTTCGCGCGAACGAGCTGCTCGAATCGCTGGAGCTGACCGGCGTCGCCGACCGGCCCGCCGCGGGCCTGCCGTTCGGCACGTTGAAACGCATCGAGCTCGCCCGCGCCCTGGCCGCCCGTCCGCGCCTCCTGCTGCTCGACGAACCCTGCAACGGGCTGAGCCACGGCGAGGTCGACGCGTTCGCGGCGATCCTGCGCGGCATCCGCGACCGGGCCGATCTGACGGTGATCGTGGTCGAGCACCACATGGGCTTCGTCATGGGCACCTGCGACCGGGTGGTCTGCCTGGAGTTCGGCCGCAAGATCGCCGAAGGGACGCCCGCGGAGGTCCAGGCCGACGAGGCCGTCCGGACCGCCTACCTCGGAACGGCGGCGTGACCGGGATGACCGCGAAGAACGGGATGACCGCGAAGAACGGAACGTTCCTGGAGGTGGCGGACCTGCGCGCCGGCTACGGCGACGGAACGGTCCTGGACGGGGTGGACCTGGCGGTCGCCGAGGGCGAGATCTGCGCGGTCCTCGGGCCCAACGGAGCCGGCAAGACCACCCTGCTCCGCGCCCTCTGCGGCATGGTCCGCACCGAGGGGACGGTCCGGCTCGACGGCCGGGCCCTCCCGCGCCGCCGGCCAGAGGCCATCGCCCGGCTCGGCGTCGCCCACGTTCCCGAGGGCCGCGGCACGTTCGTCCCCCTGACCGTCGAGGAGAACCTGCGGCTCGGCGCGTACACGCGCCGCGACCGGCAGGGCGTCGCCGCCGACCTCGACCGGATGTACGGCCATTTCCCGGTGCTGCGGGAGAGGCGGACGCAGGCGGCGGGCAGCCTCAGCGGCGGCGAGCAGCAGATGGTCGCCATCGGGCGCGCCCTCATGTCCCGGCCGCGGCTGGTCCTGCTCGACGAGCCGTCCCTCGGCCTCGCGCCGCTGATCACCCGGCAGCTGTTCCAGATCGTCCGGACCATCAACGAGGAGGAGCGTACGACCGTGATCCTGGTCGAACAGAACGCACATCTCACCCTGGAGTTCGCCCACCGGGCTCACGTCCTGGAGGCGGGCCGGATCGTGCTGTCGGGATCGGCGGACGAGGTCCGCGCCGACGAGCAGATGGCCCGCGCCTACCTCGGGATCGAGGTCTAGCGTGGCCGGCTTCGTCCAGCAGCTCGTCGAAGGGCTCGGCGCGGGCGCGATCTACGCGAGCCTCGCCCTGGCTCTCGTCCTCATCTACCAGTTCACCGGCATCGTCAACTTCGCCCAGGGCGAGCTGGCCATGTTCTCGACGTTCATCGCCTGGCAGTTCACGCACGCCGGACTGCCGTTCTGGCTCGCGCTGATCCTCACGCTCGCGATCTCGTTCGGCGGCGGCATGCTGATCGAACGGGTGCTCATCCGCCCGGTCGAGGGCGCGCCGGAACTGACCCTGGTGATCGTCACCCTGGGCCTGTTCATCCTGGTGAACGCGGCGGCGGGATGGATCTGGTCGTTCCTCATCAAGGACTTCCCCAACCCGTTCCCGAGCGGCGCGTTCAAGGCGGGCGGCGTCAGCCTGGGCCACTCCACGCTCGGCGTGCTCGGCGTGGTCGCGGCGGTCATGGGACTGCTCTACCTGCTCTTCCGCTACACCAAGATCGGTCTCGCCATGCGGGCGGTGGCCGCCAACCCCGGATCGGCTCGGCTCGTCGGCATCCGGACGAGCGGCGTGCTGGCGCTCGGCTGGGGACTGGCCGCGCTGGTCGGCGCGGTGTCGGGGGTACTGGTCGCGCCGGTGCTCTTCCTGGAGCCCAACATGATGGGCGGCGTCCTGGTGTACGCCTTCGCGGCGGCGACGCTCGGCGGGTTCGACAGCCCGGCGGGCGCGGTGCTCGGCGGGCTGATCGTCGGCGTCGCCGAGACGCTGGCCGGCGCCTATGTGGGCACGATCGGCTCCGATCTCAAGATCGGAGTGCCGCTGGCGATCATCCTGGGCGTGCTCCTCGTCCGGCCCCAGGGCCTCTTCGGCCGGGCGGCGGTGGAACGCGCATGAGCGACGAGAGCCTGCGTTTCCGGCGGTTCCCGCGGTTTCCGGCCCGGCTGCCCGTGGGCGGCCACGTCGGCCGATGGCGGTGGGCGGTGGCGGTGCTGCTCGTCCTGCCCGCCGTCGCCGCGCCGTTCCAGCTCGCCCCTTTCAGGGTGTTCCAGCTGACCATGGTGCTCGTCTACACGGTCGCGCTGCTGGGCCTCAACCTGCTGGTGGGCCATGCCGGGCAGATCTCGCTGGGGCATGGCGGCTTCTTCGCGCTCGGCTCGTACACGGCGGCGATCATGCTGGACCGCTGGGACGTGCCGTATCTGCTCACGCTGCCCGCGGCCATGGCCGTGACGTTCGTGCTCGGGTTCGCGCTCGGCGTTCCGGCGCTGCGGCTGCGCGGCCTGTATCTCGCCCTCGTCACGATGACGATCGCGATCTTCCTGGTGCCGCTGCTGAAGCGGTTCTCGTCGCTGACCGGCGGGTCGATGGGGCTGACGCTCTCGCGGCCGTCGCCGCCCGCCTGGACGAGCCTCGCCGAGGACCAGTGGCTGTACCTCGTGGTGCTGGCCGTCACGGCGGCGCTCAGCCTGGCGGTCGTCTGGCTGCTGCGCTCGCGGGTCGGACGCGCCCTGCACGCCGTGCGCGACAACGAGGCGGCGGCCGAGGTCATGGGCGTCCGGCTGGCGCGCTACAAGACCCTCACCTTCGCGTGGAGCGCCATGCTGGCCGGGGCCGCGGGCGCGATGAACACCTGGGTGATCGCGTTCGTCTCCCCCGACTCGTTCACCGCGAACCTGTCCATCATCCTGCTCGCCGGGATCGTCGTCGGCGGGCTGGGCTCGCTGGCGGGCCCGCTGCTCGGCGGCGTGTTCGTGCTGTACGTGCCGACCCTCTCCCAGGGCGTCAACGACGCCGCGCCAGGGGTGGTCTTCGGCCTGCTGATCATCCTCGTCATGTACGCCGCCCCCACCGGGCTCGCCGGTCTGGCGGGCCGGGCGGGCCGTGTCATCGAGCAAGTCCGACGGAAGAAGTGACCATGCACACCAAGACGATCCGCCTGACCTCGGTCACCGCGGCCCTGGCCGCCCTCCTGGCGGCGAGCGCCTGCGGCGGGCGCGGCGACGGCTCCGGACCGACCGTCGCCCAGGGCGAATGCAAGGGCCAGCAGGCCACCGGCATCGCCGAGAAGTCCGTCAAGCTCGGCGGCATCTACCCCCTGTCCGGGCCCGCGTCCGCCTACGGCGACATACCGAAGGGCATCAAGGCCTACTTCGACTACGTGAACGCCGAGAAGGGCGGCGTCAACGGGCGGAAGATCGAGTTCATCGTCCGGGACGACGGCTACCAGCCGCCCAAGTCGGTGGAGGAGGCCCGGCGGCTGGTCGAGCAGGAGCAGGTGTTCGCGCTCTTCCAGACGCTCGGCACGCCGACGTCCTCGGCGGTCATGGAGTACGCCAACAAGAAGAAGGTGCCCCAGGTCTTCGTCTCCAGCGGCGCGTCGAAGTGGGGCTCCGACCCGGTCGCGCACCCGTGGACCATCGGATGGCAGCCGAGCTACCTGTCCGAGGGGCGCGTCTACGGGCAGTACCTCAAGACCGAGAAGCCCAACGCCAAGGTCGCCGTCCTCTACCAGAACGACGACTTCGGCAAGGACCTGCGCGAGGGGTTCGTCAAGGCGATCGAGGGCAGCGGCGTCAAGGTCGTCGCGGAGCAGACCTACGAGGTGACCGACCCCAGCATCGACCCACAGATGCGCAACCTCGCCAACTCCCGCGCCGACGTGCTCCTGGACATCACGACGCCGAAGTTCGGCACCCAGGCGCTGGCCGCCGACGCCAAGAACACCGACTGGAACCCCCTCCACATCATCAACAACGTGGCCTCCTCGCCGACCGTCCTCAGGCCGGTCGGGTTCGGCAAGGTCCAGGACATCGTCTCCGCCGCGTTCCTCAAGGACCCGTCGGACCCCCAGTGGGCGGACGACACCGAGATGAGGCTCTACCGCGAGAAGCTGAAGAAGTACGCGGGCGGCCTCGACCCCCAGATCCCGTATCACAGCCTCGGATGGGCCTCTGGCAGTGCCATGGAGAAGGCCCTCGCGACGCTGAAGTGCCCCACCCGCGAAGGGCTGATGAAGGCCGTCCGCGACCTCAAGGACGTGCGTTCCGACCTGCTCCTGCCCGGGGTCTCGATGAACACCACGGCGCAGGACGGCTTCCCGATCGAGACCTTGCAGCTCCAGCGGTTCAAGGGCGAGCGCTGGAATCTCTTCGGCCAGCCGGTCGACACCAGGAAGGCGTTCGGATGAGCCTCGTTCGTTCTCGTGTACGGGTCGCCGTCGCGGCCGGACTCGTCACCGTCGCCACGTCGGCCGTGACCATCCAGAACGCCGCCGCACAGCCGACCCAGAGCGCTGTCGGCGTCGGCCGGAGCGGATCTCCCGTTGTCGCCACCGACGCGGGCGTGGTGCGCGGCGCCACGGACGCGACGACCGACAGGTTCCAGGGCATTCCCTACGCCGCGCCCCCGACCGGCCGCCACCGGTGGACGCCGCCGCGGCCGGTCGCCCGGTGGAACGGAATCCGCCCGGCCACCGACCTCGCGCCCCGGTGCGTCCAGGTCAGCAAGGCCCCCACCTCGGAGGACTGTCTCTACCTCAACGTCTACACGCCCAAGGGCGCGGCGCACCGGGGCAAGCGGCTCCCCGTGATGGTCTACATCCACGGCGGGGCGCTGACGAGCGGAACGGGCGGCGCGTACGACCCGACGAAGCTCGTGGAGCGCGGCACCGTCGTCGTCACGATCAACTATCGGCTCGGGATGCTGGGCTTCCTGGCCCACCCGGCGCTGGCCGCGCGCGACGGTTCCGCGGGCAACTACGGGCTGATGGACCAGCAGGCCGCGCTGCGCTGGGTCCAGCGCAACATCGGCCGTTTCGGCGGCGAGCGCGGCAACGTCACCGTCTTCGGCGAGTCGGCCGGCGGCCTCAGCGTCCTCGCGCAGCTGGCCTCGCCCGGCGCGGCGGGCCTGTTCTCGGCCGCGATCAACCAGAGCGGCGCGTACAACCTGTCGCTGCAGACCCTGGCCGACGCGAAGGCGGAGGGCGAGGCCTACGGAGCCGCCGTCGGCTGTACCGCTCAGACGGCCGGCTGCCTGCGGTCCCTCTCGCCCGCCGCCCTCCTCGCGCGGCAGAAGGCGATCCTCTTCCTGCAGACCGACGGCAAGATCCTGCCGCGTTCTCTGGACCGGGCCTTCCGGAGCGGGGCGTTCCACCGTGTCCCCGTCGTCAACGGCACCACGCACGACGAGTCCACGTATTTCGTCGCGACGAACTACGACCTCGCGGGCAGGCGGGTCACGTCCGACAACTATCTGGACGGTATCCGGCAGATGGCGTCGCTGTCAGAGGACGATGCGAAGCGCGTCGCGGACAGGTATCCGCTGACCGACTACCCCGATCCGGCGTCCGCGCTGGCCGCCGTGGCCACCGACGCGTCGTTCGCCTGCCCGGCCCTGCGGCTCGACGCCTGGCTCGCACGGCGCGTGCCGACGTACGCCTACGAGTTCAACGACCGGAACGCGCCGCAGCTCTACCTGGGCAAGGTCTCCTTCCCCTACGGCGCCTCGCACGCCTCTGAGTTGCAGTACCTCTTCGACGTCCGCAACGCCGTCTATCCGGCGCCGCTGTCGGACGAGCAGCAGGTGCTCGCCGCCACGATGCGGCGGCACTGGGCGGCGTTCGCCAAGACGCATCGGCCCGCGCCCGGTCAATGGCCCGCGTACACGGCGACGCGGCGGCAAATGATGTCCTACGCCACCCCGAGTACGACTCTTACCAGCGGATTCGCCGCCGACCACAAATGTGGCCTGTGGGCTTCCCTCCAATGACGCCCGGGCCCCATCCGGTCAGCCGCTGCTCGCGGCGAACCAGGCCGCGATCTGGGCACGGTTGTGGAAGCCGAGCTTGGCCAGGATGTTCTGGACGTGGGTCGCGGCCGTCCGCTGCGAGATGACCAGCTTGGTCGCGATCTCGCGGTTGGACAGGCCCGCGGCGACGAGTTCGGCGATCTCGTGCTCGCGCCGGGTCAGGATCGCGGGGCGCTCGGCGGGTCCCGGCCCGGTCTCGCCGAGCGCGTACCGCACCGCCTCCTCGCCCGGCATGACACGGCCCGCCGCGAACGCGCGGTCGAAGGCGTCCGCGCCCAGTGCGGCGCGCGCCGCGGCCTTGTGCGACAGGTGCGGCCCGGACACCGCGATCTCCGGGCTCGACCCGATGGCCCGCCAGACCGTGGCCGCCGCGCCGAACAGCACCGCCGCCCGTTCGTGCTCACCCTGACGGTCGGCGATCCACGCGTGGGCGTCGAGCAGATAGGCGGTTCCGGACCCGCTGCCGATCTTCCTCAGATTGTCCAGCGAACGGTGGGCCAGGCCGGCGGCCACCTCGACGTCTCCGCGCTCGACCTCCAGATAGGCCAGCCCGAACTGCGCCATGGCGCGATACCGCGTCTCGCCGCACGCCTCGGTGAGCTGGAGCATCCTGCGCAGCGCCCGCCTGCCCTCCTCGACGTCGCCTCTCCGGTAGCCGACGGACACTCCGTAGATCCACAGCGGGTGCAGCTCGCGGCGGACGTCGCCGTGCGCGCGGAAGGTCGCCGCGGCCGACGCCGCGAGCTCCGCCGCCCCGGGGTCGGTCCGGATCTGCGCTGCGAGCGAACGCACATAGGTGATGAACGCCGACGCGACCTCGGCACCGGGCCGCGGCTCGTGCTCGGCACCGGGCCGCGGCCCGCGGGCGAGCCGTTCGGCCTCGTCGAGGCGGGCTCCGGCACGTTCGAGATCGAGGTGCCAGACCGCCTGGAGCGCGCAGGCGGTGAGGGCCTTCACCCGATCCGGGTGGTCGGCGGCGGTCACCGCGAGCGCCCGGTCGAGCCACTGGCGGCACTCCACGCTGTGCCCGAAGTAGGTCCAGTACTCGTCCAGCCGTGACGCGATGCGGAGCACGGCGCCGGCCTCGCCCGGCTCCGCCAGGCACCATTCCATGGCGGCTCGCAGGTTCGCGTGCTCGTGCCTGAGCCTGGCGATCCAGTCGAGCTGCTCGGGACCGGCCCAGGCCGCGTCCGCCGCGGCGGTCAGCGTGTCGACCCAGTCACGGTGCAGCCGGGCGGTCCGCGCCAGTTCCCCCGCCTGTTCCAGCAGCTCCTGCCCGTGCTCCCTCAGCGTCTCCAGCATGCGATAACGAACGACGCGTCCGTGGTCGATCCGCATGAGGACGGACTTGTCGAGCAGACCCTCCACCGTGTCCAGGACGGCGTCGCGCGGCACCTCCGTACCCGCGCAGACATGTTCGGCGGCCTCAAGGTCGAAGGACCCCGCGAACACCGAGGAGTGCAGCCAGACGGCCTTCTCCGCCGGAGAGCACAGCTCGAAGCTCCACTCGATGGTGGCGCGGAGGGTCCGCTGCCGCTCCGGCGCGCGCCGCGGCGAGGTGGTGAGGAGCCGCAGGCTCCGCGGCAGCCGTTCGACGATCTGCGCGGGCGACAACGACCGTACGCGGGCCGCCGCCAGCTCGATCGCCAGCGGAAGCCCGTCCAGGCTGCGGCAGATCTGGATGACGGCGGGCCCGTTGTCCTCGGTGAGCTCGAAGCCGGGGACGGCCTCGGCGGCGCGCTCCACGAACAGGCGCACCCCGTCGAAACGGGCCGGCTCCGCGGTCGCGTCCGCCGAGTCGGCGGGACCCGAGGGGACGGGCAGCGGCGGGACCCGGAACACCCGTTCCCCCGCCAGCGCGAGCGACTGCCTGCTGGTCGCCAGCGTGACCACCCCGGGGCACTCGGCGAGCACCTCGGCGGCGAACGCGGCGGCGGCGTCCACCAGGTGCTCGCAGTTGTCGAGGATGACCAGGAGCTCGCGATCCCGAAGGTGATCGAGCACCATCTCCGCGGCGGGCTGCCCCGACCGGGCGTGCAGGCCGAGCCGGGTCGCCACGAGATAGGGCAGCCGGTCGCCCTCGCGCAGCTCGGCCAGCCCGATGAAGACCACGCCGTCGCCGAACTCGCCCGCGACCTGGGCCGCGACGGACTTGACGAGCCTGGTCTTGCCCACGCCGCCGGGACCGACCAGCGTCACGAGCCGGCTCTCGCCGAGCGCCGAGCGCACCTCGGCGGCCTCACGCCGCCGCCCGATGTAACTGGTGGTGGCACCGAGCGCGTCAACCAGCGCGACCACCTCACGATCGGACGTCGCCCGGAACGATCCCGAGCGGGACGTTCACGGTAGCCGACCGCCGGGGGTGCCGCCAGGCTCGGTCCGCAGGTCAGGAGGCCCGGAGGCGTCTGATGGGACCCAGAAACGCCTCAGGAGGCCTGGGGGACGTCGCGCCGCCGCCCCTTGAGCCGAGCGTGCAGCAGCAGATGCAGCTCAAGCTGGTGGCGCGGGTCGTACAGGCCCTCCCCGAAGAGGTCCTCCAGCTTGCGCAGCCGGTACCGGATGGTCTGCGGGTGGACGTGCAGGCTCGCCGCCACCACGTTGGCCCGGAAGTGGCACTCCATGAGGGCGAGCATGGTCACCGCCAGCTCATGGCGCAGCGACGGCCGTACCGTGTCCAGCGGGGCGAGCCGGTCGGCGGCGACCAGGTCCACCAGCTCCAGATCGTGATCGAGCATCAGAAGGGGCAGGTGTTCGGCGGCGGCGGCCGGCCGACGTGCCGGGATGCGTCCCCTCCGCATCAGGTCGAGTGCCCGCGACGCCCACCGCAGTGACCGTTCGCAGTCCACGAGGTCGACCGTCGGGCCGATCGCGGCCATCCACTCGCCGAGGCCGGCTTCGAGTCCCTGCCGCCTCCCCGGCCCGTCCGGGTCGGGAAGGATCACGCAGGCCGGGTCGCGGTGCAGGCCGAGGAGGGCGCCGGGCGGGAGCATGGGCCGGGCCGGTTCCGTTCCGCGGGGCCGCAGCGCGATCACCGCGACGCGCCCGGCGGGCCGCCACCCGACCTGGGCGGCCAGTTCCCTGATGTCGAGCTCGTCGGCATCCGGCCGGACCAGCAGATCGACCAGGGCCCGGCGCCCCTGCTCCTCCTTGCTGATCGCGCCGCGGTGCCCCCTGGTCACCGCCTCCTCGATGCGCCCGGTATAGGCGAACATCGCCTCGATCAGGCCGACCGCGTGGGAGCCCGTTCCCGCGCGCGCTCCACGGTCGGCCAGCCTCGCGACCGCGATCCCGGCCCCGAGCCGTATCGCCGCGTGCAGCGCCTCGGGGCCGCGCCCCGCGATCGCCTCCGCCGCCCCGGCCCGGCGGACGCGCTCCAGTACCTCCTCGGCCGGCAGGGCCGGATCGGCCGTCGACTCCACGAAGTGCCCGACGAGATCCTCGACCAGCGAGGCGAGCTGGGGAGCGCCGCCGAGGCCCGGGATCTCCCGGCGGATCCGGACGGTGATCTCGGCCGCCACGTCGGGCACGCAGGCCCGCAACGCGGCCACGGTCGCCGCGTCCGCGAACAGCGGCCATCCGACTCGTTCGATCACGGTGTCCGATGGCTGCACGCGTGCTCCCTTCCTCGCCGAACGGTGCGCACACCAGCATCGTCGAGCGGAACCCGCCCGCACCATCGGCAGGATGCAGTACGTAGCCGTACGTAGACGCCGCCCCGAGCAGCGCGAAGCCCCGGAGCCAGGCGGCCCCGGGGCTTTCCAACGCGGTTAGACGCCGGATACCGAACGGATCCAGGAACGGTTGTAAGGGACGCTTCCGTACTGTTGCGTCGAGCGGCCGTCAGCAGTGGAGGCCACGCCGACCTGCTGGCCGTTGTAGCGCTGCGGGCCGCCGGAGTCACCGCTCCAGGCGTTGCCCGTGATCCTGCTGCTGCAGACGGCCTGACCGCCGTAGTAGTCGCGGCAGGTCGTCGACGTGACCCGGACGTCCGCGCACTTGAGCTGGTCCGACACCGGGCCGTTGTAGCTCGTGCGGCCCCAGCCGCAGATCTGGTTGGTCGAGCCCACCGGCGGGTTCGTGCTGGCGAGCTGGGAGAACGTGGTGTTGTGCGCGCTGGCCAGCCGCACCAGTGCCAGGTCGCCCTGGGGCGACGACTGGTAGCTGCTGACGCTGATGGTGGTGGACTGCGACCGGTAGACGCTTCCGACGCGGACCGTCAGGCCGCTGCCGACGCAGTGCCGCGCGGTCAGGACCCACGTCGGGGCGATGATGGTGCCCGAGCAGGTGAACGATCCGTTGCGGTAGATCGAGGCGGCCCAGGGGGCGTTGGTCACCGGGCTGCCGCCGATGATGGGCGGCGCCGCTTTGGTGGTCGGGGCGGGAGGCTTGGCGGCGCCGGCCGCGGTGGCGGGGGCGACCATCCCGAAAAGCAGGGCCACAATGGCCCCTACCAGGGTAATGGTGAGGCGGGTGGGCATGCACAGCTCCTTTGTCGGGGGTATGTGCAGGAGCCCCATGAAGATAGAACGGCCACCGGCGTCTGTGACATCTTCAACGCCTGTTGTATTTTCACTTTGAATTTCTTAGGTCTAGAAGGCCTGCGGCCACGTGTTTCCTTCCGCCGTCGCGCCCGCGGTTGCCTCGGTGGCCTAATATTTGCCCCATGACAAGGAAGGTGCCGCGACCGGGGACACGATCTGGCAGATGAAGGTGCTGACGCCGTGACCGCGACCAACGACCGTGGCGTGCGGCCGCTGGACGGTGAGCGCCTGCGGCTGCTGCTCGTCGAAGACGACCCCGGAGACGCCTTCCTGGTGGAGGAACTGCTCCGCGAAGCCGATCCGGGCGTCGACATCACGCTGGCCAGGACGCTGCGCGAGGCGCTGAAGGTACTCGACGCCGACGTGCACTGCGTGCTGGTCGATCTGGCGTTGCCGGACGCGCAGGGGCTGGAGACGTTGAGGCAGGTCCTGGCGGAGGCGCCCGGCACGGCCGTCCTCGTGCTCACCGGGCTCGACGACGCCCACGTGGGCGTCGCCGCCGTGGGTGCCGGCGCGCAGGACTACCTGGTCAAGCAGGCGGTGGACGGCGCGCTGCTCATGCGCGCGATCCGTTACGCGGTCGAACGCAAACGCGCCGACGAGACCGAACGGCAGCTGGTCGAGGCGCGGGCGGTCAGCCGCGAGAACGCCCGTCTCGAACGCGGGCTGCTCCCGGTGCCGATCCTGACGGACCCGTCCCTGCGTCACGACGCCCGCTACCGGCCGGGGCGGGCGAGGGCGCTGCTGGGCGGCGACTTCTACGACACGGTGGAGACCGGCGATGGATCGGTCCATGTCGTGATCGGGGACGTCAGCGGGCACGGCGCGGACGAGGCGTCGCTGGGGGTGCGGCTGCGCATGGCGTGGCGCGCGCTGGTCCTCGCCGGGCTCGCCGGCGCGCCGCTGCTGACGACACTGGACGCGGTGCTCCGGCATGAACGCTGGTCCGAGGAGATCTTCACGACGGTGTGCATGCTGACGATCTCGCCCGACCGGCGGTCGGCCCAGGTCTTCCGTGCCGGGCATCCCCGGCCGCTGCTGTTCGGCCCGGGCGGGGTGGAGCCGCTGCCGGACGAGCCGGGCGGCCCGGCGCTCGGGCTGCTCCCCTTCAGCGAGTGGCCGGCCTGCCGGATCGAGCTGGGCGACAGCTGGGGTCTGATGCTCTATACGGACGGGCTCATCGAGGGTCTCGTGGGCGACGGCGGCGAACGGCTGGACCTGGACGGGCTGCTGCGTCTCGCCCGGCTCGCGCACGGTCGCGGCGAACGCGGGAGTGCCCTGCTCGACGGCCTCATCGCCGAAGCCGAACGCCTCAACGGCGGGGTGCTCGCGGACGACCTCGCGTTGCTGCTGATGAGCCGGGGATACTCGCGGTGACGGCCGTGCCCGGCGGCGTCGAACCCACCCCGGAACCCACCCCAGAAGCCGCCCCGGAAGCCGCCCCGGCCGACCGGCCTCCAGAGCTGATCGCCGAGGAGGATCTCCAGCGCGCCGCGACCGGGATGGCACGGATCCGGATCTCCCGGCTCTACCGGATGGGCGCGATCCTGCTGGCCCTGTTGCTGGCGGCAGCGGCGGCGCAGGCACTGCTGGGCCTCCAGGCGAACGGCCGGGCACGCGACACCCTCCTTACCCGTGTCGACCCGGCGATCCTCCGGCACTCCGAGATCGCCGAAACGCTGCGCAGCCAGGACACCGCCGTACGCAGGTACGCGGCGACCGGATCGGCCCAGGACCTCGCGGAGTACCGCACGGCCGTCCGGGAGGAGGCCGCCGCCGTTTCCGATCTCCGCGCGCTGCTCTCCGGTGTGCCGGGTTCGCGGCCGACGTTGCGGCAGCTCGACCGGCTCGTGGTGGCGTCCGCCGCGTGGCGTTCCGGACATGCCGATCCGCTGATGGCACGGCAGCGGCCGGGCACCGTCCCACCCGCCACCGCCCGGAACGGGGAACGGCTGTTCTCGGGCGCGTGGTCGGCGGCCACCGGGCTCCGCGGCACGCTCACCGTCCTGCACCAGCGGTCCGCCGACCGGCTGAACCGGCGCGCGACGCTCACGGCCTGGTCGGTGGGGCTCGCGCTGGGCATCGTCGCGATCGCGGGACTGCTCGCGGTCATCGTCCTGCGCAGGACCCTGCTGCAGCCGCTGGGCACGCTCTCCGAACGGGTACGCGCCGTCTCGCAGGGCGACTTCGAGCACCCGCTGGAGGTGCGGGGCGCCGTCGAGATCGCCGAACTCTCGACGATCGTCGACGCGATGCGGCGCCGCATCCTGGCGGAGTGGCACACCTCCTCCGAGGCCACCCGGCTCCTGGACGAGCAGGCGGTCGAGCTGCGGCGGTCGAACGCCGAGCTGGAGCAGTTCGCCTACGTCGCCAGCCATGACCTTCAGGAGCCGCTGCGCAAGGTGGCGAGCTTCTGCCAGATGATCGAACGCAGGTACGGCGACCAGCTGGACGAGCGCGGCCGGCAGTACGTCTACTTCGCCGTGGACGGCGCGAAGCGCATGCAGGCGCTGATCAACGATCTGCTCAGCTTCTCCCGCGTGGGCCGGATGGCGCGCCCCGAGGACGCCATCGACCTCGGCGCGGTGCTCGGGCAGGCGCTCGACAACCTGTCCACCCTCCGCGAGGAGACCGGGGCGGAGGTGACCTCGGACGAGCTGCCGACCGTGGCGGGCGACCGCACCCAGCTGACCCAGCTCTTCCAGAACCTCGTCGGCAACGCCGTGAAATTCCGCGGCGACGAGCCGCCGCGCGTCCACATCGGTGTGCGCCGCGACGGTGCCGACTGGGAGTTCTCGTGCTCGGACAACGGGATCGGGATCGAACCCCACCAGGCCGACCGGGTCTTCCTGATCTTCCAGCGGCTGCATCCGCGCGACGAGTACGGCGGGACCGGGATCGGCCTGGCCCTGTGCAAGAAGATCGTCGAGTACCACGGGGGCCGTATCTGGCTCGACACCTCAGAGCCGCAGGGCCCGGGCACGACCACGGGCACGACCATACGTTGGACCATTCCGGTTGGAGATGAAGACGGTGAATGACCAGGCACGCCCCATCGAGGTGCTGCTCGTCGAGGACGACCCCGGTGACGTGCTCCTCACCACCGAGGCGTTCGAGCACAACAAGGTCAAGAACAACCTGCACGTCGTCAACGACGGCGAGCAGGCCATGGCCTTCCTGCGCCGCGAGGAGCCGTACGCCGGCGCACCCCGGCCGGACCTGGTGCTGCTGGACCTCAATCTGCCCCGCAAGGACGGGCGGGAGGTCCTGGAGGAGATCAAGGATGACGAGGAGCTGCGCAGCGTGCCGGTCGTCGTGCTCACCACGTCCGAGGCCGACGAGGACATCCTGCGCAGCTACCATCTGCACGCGAACGCCTATGTCACCAAGCCGGTGGACTTCGACCAGTTCATTCGCGTCGTCCGGCAGATCGACGACTTCTTCGTCACCGTGGTCAAGCTTCCTCGCTGAGCGTCCGGGCCGCGGCCGTCTTCCCCGTCCAGTCCAGGCAGACGACGACCGCGTCGTCCAGAGGATCGCTGCCCTCGTGATGGTCGAGATAGTGCCGGATGAACGTGCGGACGGCCTCTGAGGGGTTCTGCAGGCGGGTCGCCCGCAGGGTCTGCATCAGCGCCACGGCGCCGTACAGCTCGCCCATCGGGGACTCGGCGGTGTGCACGCCGTCGCTGACGACGACGAGGCGGTCGCCGGGTTCTACGGTGAACTCCTCGACGGTGTAGCGCACGTCGCCGAACATCCCCAGCGGCAACTGCGCGTCAAACTGCACCATCTCGGTGACGTTGCCCCGCATCCTGTACATGTACGGCGAACCGGCGTCGATGGTGCGCACGCGGCCGGTCGCCAGCTCGAAGTCCAGCAGGAGGGTCGCCAGGTGCCGGGTCCCGCGGTGCTGGGCGTAGACCGTCTGGTCGGCCAGGGCGGCCTGATCGACGATGTCGGCGCCCGATCGGCGCGCGTTGCGCAGGGCGCTGATGGCCAGGTGGGTGAGGGCGGCGGCCTCGGTGCCTGCGCCCATCCCGTTCGTCACGGTCAGCGTGAGCCGGTCGGCGGAGACCGACCAGTCGAAGTTGTCTCCCCACACCGAGTACGCGGGTTCGAGCTGCCCGGCCAGATGGAACTCGTCGGTGCTGCAGGCGCGGCCGGGCAGGAGCTCCCACTGCATCTCGGCGGCGAGGGTCAGCCGCGAGCGGCGGCGGACGCGCCGGAAGAGGTCGGTGTGCTGATCGGCGATCTTCAGTGCCCGCGCCACGACGGTGGCGATCCTCGCGCCGGCGGTCCGCTGGGTCTCGGTGGGACGGCCGGGGAGCCGCACGATCAGCACGCCGAGCCGGTCACCGTGCACCGCCAGCGGCAGGTGGAGGAGATGCGCGTCGCCGGGCCCGGCGGTGAGCGCCTCCGCCACGACCTCCTGCGCGGCGAACGCGTGGCCCGCCGTGGTGTTGTCCAGCCGGACCGGCTCGCGGCCAGGGCGGACCGGCACCAGGAAGGTCATGTGGTAGTCGACGAGCAGGATCTCCACATCGGCCACGTCGAGATCGGCCTTGACGCGGTCGGTCACCGTGTCGACGAGTTCGTGGGGCCGAGCGTTCCAGATGGCATGCTCGAGTTCCGGCAAGGGGTCAGCGTGCACGGGGCCTCTTCTGATGTGATCGTCGCCTGGGAATCCCCGAGCGAACCAGGGGGCTTGGATGCCGGAGCGAACGCGGTATGTAACAGTGGGAAGCATGGGCGCCACACCGGAGGAGGGAGCCGCCGAATCCGCGGCTGCTCTCGACGAGGTGGCCGAGAGCCTGGTGTCGCTGTGGTCTCTCGCCCACAACGCGCCCGACGTCCCCGTGCCCGCGACCCAGTTGCGCGTCCTGTTCATCCTTGAACACGGACCGGTCAACGTCAGCAATCTGGCGGCCGAGATGGGCGCGCTCGTGTCGTCGGCCAGCCGGCTGTGCGACCGGCTGGAGGCCGCGGGGCTGCTGCTGCGCGACCACGGCCGCGACCGGCGGGAGGTGACCGTCCGGCTGTCCACCGACGGGCAGGCGCTGCTCGACCGCCTCAAGGTGCGGCGCCGGGACGATCTGGCCCGGGTGCTGGACACCATGTCCTCGCCGGCGCGCGCCGCCCTGATCTGGGGGCTGGCCCAGTTCCGGGACGCCGCGAAGGCGGACAAGGGGCCCGGCTCCGCCGGCGAGTCGTTCTCGCTGCCGGCCTGAGAAGCCCAAAGCCCACCCCCGGCAAAGCTAGTTGTCGTGCGACAAATATAGCCTTAGGCGGGTCTGCGGGGAGCCGGAACGAGCAGGCACCCGAAGCCTCGACCGGCTCGATAATCGGACATCGCGGGCGAATCATAGTTGCCGCGCGACAAAGAATATTGCCGCTGGTGGAGGTCGATCGAAGGCCATCATCCGGCATCCCCGTCCATGGCGGTGATTTCCCGTCGATTCCACGGGCATGGCAGTCCTGCGACCCCTAATCGATCGGAGGACACCGCGATGGAACTCCTGCTGGTGTTGTGCTTGCCCAGGGACGCGGAGACGGCACACCTGACGCGGGAGGTGCTGGAGGCGTCGCTCACCACTCTGGGCGTCGAGGACGAGGTCCGTGGTGACGTCAACCTGGCCGTCGGTGAGGCGTGCGCGAACGTCGTCCAGCACGCCGATACGAGCGACGAGTACGAGGTACGGGTCCATACCGGCGACTCGCGATGCCGGATCGAGGTGATCGACACCGGCCGCGGCTTCGACGGGGTGCTGCTGGACAAGGTCGCCGCGGACGCCGCCGTGACCGCCGAGCACGGGCGCGGCCTCCAGATCATCGACGCGCTCGCCGAGAACCTCCAGATCGTCAACCGCCGCCAGCACGGCGCGATCATTCGTTTCGAGATCCCGCTCAGCTGGGAGCCCGGCTCCCCCGGCGAGCTGCTGGCGACGCACGCGAGCCGCTGAGGCCGGTTAGCGGGTCGCACGCCGGGCAGAGCGACCAATGCGAGAACCCCGGCCGGCTTGGAGGACCAGCGTGGACCTGCTACCCGACGCGACGCTTTCCTACTGGGTCGACAGCGCGCCCGGCCCGGCGGGCGACGGCCCGGCGCGGTTGCCGCGCGAGGCGGACGTGCTCGTGCTGGGCGCGGGGATCGCCGGGCTGACGACCGCGTACCGGCTGGCGCGTGCCGGACGGTCGGTGACCGTGCTGGAGGCGGCTCGGATCGCCGAGGGGGTCAGCGGCCACACCACCGCGAAGGTCACCTCCCAGCACAACCTGATCTATGCCGACCTGACGAGGCGCTACGGCCATGACAAGGCGGCGCTGTACGGGGCGAGCCAGCAGGCGGCGATCGACTGGGTCGCCGGGCAGGTGGACGAGCTCGGCATCGACTGCGACTTCCGGCGGCGCCACAACCACGTCTACGCGGAAGACCCGTCCTACCTGGACACGTTGCGCAACGAGACCGACGCGGCAGCCGGACTCGGGCTTCCCGCCGAGTTCGTCTCCGACGTCGGGCTGCCGTTCCCCGTGGCAGGCGCGGTCAGATTCAGGAACCAGGCGCAGTTCCACCCGCGCAAATGGCTGCTGGCACTCGCCAAGGAGATCACCGAGGCGGGCGGGCTGATCCTGGAGGGCGTCAGGGCGACCGGTCTCGGCCGTACCGACGAATCCCTCGTGCACACCAGCGCCGGCGACGTCCGGGCACGTGACGTCGTGGTGGCGACCCACTATCCCGTCTTCGACCGGGGCGCCTTCTTCTCGCGGCTCGTCCCGAAGCGGGTCCTGCTGACGGCGGCTCCCGCCGAGCCGGGCACCCTCGCCGAGGGCATGTACATCGCCGCCGACACCGGGCACTCGATGCGTACGACCCCGGACGGCCACGGCGGCGAGATGCTCCTGCTCGGCGGCGAGGGCTACCACCCGGGCGAGGAGCCCGAGGTGGAGGAGCGGTTCCGCAAGCTGGCGGCCTGGGGCCAGGACCGGCTGAACGTGAGCCGCTTCAGCCATCGATGGGCGACGCAGGACAACAGCAGCATCGACAGGCTGCCGTACATCGGCCGCTACCACCCGTTGGCCAGGCACCTCTGGGTGGCCGCGGGGTTCGGCCTGTGGGGGATGACGAACGGCACCGTGGCCGGACTGCTGCTGGCCGACCTGATCACCGGCGACGAGAACCCGTGGTCGCGGCTGTACGATCCGGCCCGGCTCAACGTGCGCCAGTCGGCGTCCAAGCTGGCGGGCCTCGGCCTGAAGACCGGCCGCCACTACACGGCCGACTATCCGCGCGCCTTCGCGCCCGGCGACAAGATCGCGGAGCTGGGTCCAGGCGAGGGCACGGTCACGCATGTCGGCCGCCATCCGGTCGCCGCGCACCGCGACGCCGAAGGGCGGCTGACGGCGGTGTCGGCGGTCTGCACCCATCTCGGCTGCCTGGTCGCGTTCAACGACGCGGAGCAGACCTGGGACTGTCCCTGCCACGGCTCCCGGTTCGGCGTCGACGGCTCCGTGCGCCACGGCCCGGCGACCAGGCCGCTCAAGCCGGTCGAGATCGACCAGGCGCCTCCCCCGCCTCCCCCGTCTTCCGCGCCGCCGGAAGCCGGACGGTGAAGGCGGCGCCGGCGCCGGGCCGGCCGTCCGCGGTGATCGTGCCGCCGTGCCCCTCCACCACTTCCCGGACGAGCGCGAGGCCGAGGCCGAAACCGCCGGGCCCGCCGGCGAACCTGGTGAAGAGGCGTTCGGCGTCGCGGGGATCGAGCCCCTCGCCGTCGTCGCGCACCGTGAGCGTGACCGCCGGGCCGCCGCCGGTCAGCGTCACCCGGATGTGCCCTCCTTCACCGGTGTGACCGAGCGCGTTGTCGAGCAGGGCGGAGACCATCCGGCGCAGCGCGGGCTCCACCCCGCGAACGACATGGCCGCCGTGTCCCTGCCGCCGGACCTCGATCGCCACGCCGCGGGCCTGCGCCCGCGGGGCCTCCGCCACGGCCGCCTCCTCCGCGAGCGCGGCGAGGTCGACCGGCTCGCACGGCCGTCCGGTCCGCGCGAACCGCGCCGACAGCAGCAGATCGTCGACCACCTCGCCGAACTGCCGGGTCCCGGCGACGAGCCGGTCCACCTCCTGGGTCACGTCGTCGCCCTGCCGCAGCCGGTGGGCGATGAGCTGCGCGCGGGTGTGCAGCCGGGCCAGCGGGGTGCGCAGTTCGTGGCTGGCGTCCGCCACGAACCGCTGCTGCCGTTCGAGCGCCTCGCCCAGCGGGCCGACAGCCCTTCGCGCGAGCGCCTGGCCGACCAGCAGCGAGCCGAGCACGCCGCCGACCTCCGTGACGGCCAGCGTGCGCAGCAACCGCCGCCGTTCGGCGTTCTGCCGCCGCAGGTCCATGACCGCCTGCACAACGGTGTCCCCGCGCCGCTCGGTGTGCACGAGGTAGTCGCGCCCTCCGATCTCGGCCCGTTCCGCGGCCACGCTCCGCCCGCTGCCGGCGACTCGCGTCAGCCCGGTGACGAACGGCAGTTCCGGCGGGGCACCGGGCGAACGGCGGACGACGTCTCCGCGGACCTCGACGATCCAGACGCGGCGCGGCGGGTGGGCGACGGGCGCGGCACGCGACGCGGCGGCGAGGTCCTCGCGTGCGGCGGCGTCCTGGCCGTGCACCGTGACGGCGTACACCAGCGTCCCGGCCAGGGCGAGGACCAGGGAGACCAGACCGGCGATCTGCAGGGTGACCAGCCGGCGCGCCCGCCGGAGTAAGCGGCGTCCGGGATCGGGGTGGTCCCGGACGTTCACAGCTCGCCCACGCGGTAGCCGACGCCTCGCACGGTGCGCACGACGTCCGGCCCCAGCTTGTTGCGCAGGTAGTACACGTAGGTATCGACGATCGACTCGGCGCGGGCGCCGTCGAACACGCCGCGCCGCAACGAGGCGCGGGTGTGGACGTGCCGGGGACGGACCGCCAGCGCGCGCAGCAGGCGGCACTCCTGGCCCGAGAGCGTCACGTGCTCGCCGGTCGGCATCCGGACGACCTGTCCTTCGGAGTCCAGCCAGCCGGCGCCGAGCGGCAGCAGCAGCGCCTGGTCGAGGTTGCGGCGGTGCAGGGCCCGGACCCGGGCGAGCAGCTCGTCGATGTCGAACGGCTTGACCAGGTAGTCCTCGGCGCCCGCGTCCAGCCCCGAGACCCGGTCGGCGACCGTGCCGAACGCGGTGAGCACCAGGGCCGGGACCGTCACGGCCCGCCGGCGCAGGCGGCGGATGAGCTCCACCCCGTCGAGCGCGGGCAGGCCGCGGTCGATGACCATCGCGTCGTACCCACGGGTCAGGGCCAGGTGCAGGCCGCGCTGTCCCTCCAGGGCGAGGTCGACGGTGTAGCGGTGTTCGGTGAAGAGCCCGACCAGCATCCGCCCGAGATCGCGGTCGTCCTCGACGACCAGGAGCCGCCGGGCGGGCCGGTCGCCTGATCCCGAGGTCTCGGCTGTTCGATCCGGCACCCGTCAACGGTCGCATTCGCCGTCCATCGGCCGCCAGAGTTAGGGCAATTGTGGACAATCCGGGTACTCATTGAACCGCCCCCGCGGCTGACACGTCCGGTGCCGCCTCCGGGCCGCCGGGCTCGCGCCGCTCGGCCTGGCGGCCCGGTTCGAACCGTTCCGGAAGGGCGAGCTTGTAGAGCGGCAGGGCGCTCGCCGTCGTGATGATGGCCACCAGCACGAGCATGGCGAACAGCTCCTGCGTGATCATTCCGTGGAACAGCCCGATGTTGATGAAGATGAGGATCATCAGCCCGCGCGCGTTCATGAGCGCCCCCACCGCGTACGACTCGCGCCAGGAGAATCCCATCGCCCGCATCGAGAACGCGCAGCCGAAGTACTTGCCGCAGAAGCCCGCGGCCATGATGGCGAGCAGGGCCAGCAGCATGGTGCCGCCCGTGATGCCGCCGAGATGGGTGTTGAGCCCGGAGAACGTGAAGAAGACGGGCAGCAGCAACGTCGAGACGACGCCCATCATCCGGGTGTGCAGCGCCTCGCGGAACGCGGGATCGCGCGGCATGGCCAGCCCGGCGAGGAAGCCGCCGAAGACCGCGTACACCCCGATCCAGTCGGTGAGCCAGCCCGCCGCCAGCGGCACGAGGACCACCACGTACATCGCCGCCGGCCCGAGCTGGCCCGTCCGCGCGAATTCCTGGCCCAGCGGCCGCAACGCCCGCCGGACGACGACGAGCATCAGCACGGCGAAACCGGCGGTCAGCACTATGGTCCGCAGGGCCCCGTCCAGGCCGGACTCCAGGTGCACGGCCGTCAGCACGGCGAGCAGGCACCACGCGGCGGCGTCGTCCACGGCCGCCGCGAGCAGTGACAGCCGGCCCGGGGCGGAGTTCTCCAGCCCCCGCTCGTACAGGATCCTCGCCAGCATCGGGAACGCGGTCAGCGACAGGGCTCCGCCGACGAAGAAGGCGAACTCCAGCCGGCTCACGTCGGGCCGCGACAGCGTGCTCCAGAGCAGCAGCCCGGCACCGACGCCCAAGGTCAGCGACGGGACGACGCCCGACGCCGCCAGCAGGCCGGCCCGCCGTTCCTCTCCCGGCACGCGCGCGCCGTGGTCGAGCCCCGCGCCGACCAGGAACATGTAGAGCGTCAGCCCGATCGTGCTCAGCACGTACAGGATCGGCCTCACCTCGGCCGGGAAGATCGCCTTCTGTGCCTCCGGGAACAGCGCCCCGAACAACGTCGGGCCGAGGAGCACGCCGGCGACCATCTCGCCGAGCACACGCGGCTGCATCACCGTCAGTGCTAGGCGGCCGCAGATTCCGGCCGCCAGCAGGATCACGACGAGCGCGGGGAAGACGTCGAGCATCAGGTGGAGGTTGGGGTCACCACCGCTCGCGGTGACCTGGGCGAGTGGGGGCATGGGAAGTCTCCGCTTCTGAGAAGTGGCGTTCGCAGAGCCGCAGGCGCCGCGCGTGCAGGACCATGGCGGTGCCGAGGACGAGCTGGACGAGGCTGCGCCAGAGGTCCTCCAACCGGTCGCGCAGCCGCATGAACGACAAGACCAGCCGGGGCGCGGCGCGGACGCGGCCGTCCCTCGGGAGCAGCAGGGCCGGTCCGCGGTTGGGCAGCGACCGGGTGTGCGAGGCGGTGGTGGCGAGCGCGTACCGGCGCAGGATCTCGCGCGCCGCGACGCGCATGGTGATCGGTGCGATCCGCCAGGCCGGGCAGGGCCGGTTGGCGGCGATGCCGAACGGGATGTGGTTGACGTCCCGGCCACTCGTTCGCTTCGACCATCGATCGGGGTCGAACCGGTCGGGATCGGCGAAGCCCGCACGGTGGAACTCGGGATAGCCGAAGCACAACACCGAACCCTTGGGAATGCGGACGGCCCCTTCCCCGGGCTCGTTCCCGGTCTCGTTCCCGCCGAGCTCGATGTCGTCGGTGGTGACGCGGTGGGCGATGCCGAAGAGCGGGTAGAGCCGCAGCGTCTCCGCCATCACCCGGTCGAGATAGTGGTCGTCGTCATCGGCGAGCACCTTGTCCTGCACTCCGGGATGCTCGGCGAACACCATCAGCAGGTGCGCCATCGCCTCCGACATCTGGACGACCGCGGTGTTGAAGAACGTGCCTTGCAGATAGAACGCCCGTTCCTTGGCCGACAACCCTTCCGGGAGCGGGCATCGCACCTCGTCCAGCCGCTCGGAGAGGTACGCGGTCAGCCGGTGACGCTTGCCCATGTGCCGCAGCCCGCAGCACTTGAGCGCGGTGACGACATCGTTCGCGTGTCCCACGATCAGGTCGCGCGCCTCGGCGGGGCAAGGTCGGCCGAACACCAGCTCGTAGTAGAACGCGGCCCAGACCGGCATCATCAGGTCACGCAACCGGACGAGCCCGGGCCGCCCTCGCCGCCTTGGCCGCAGCTCGCTCTCGACACATCGGCGCGTGATCTCCTCGGCCTCCGCGCGAGGCACGGCAAGGAAGGCACGCGTGGCCTTGGCCACGGCGTCGTACCGTTCCCCCGCCTCCAGATGTTCCTGGTGCACTTCGGCGCCCGGAGACAGCCAGTACCAGAACAGGTCCGACAGCGCGGCTCCCTTGCTCCGGCCGCCGGCCGCCGGATGCGAGTAGAGCTCCCTGAACCGCTCCACGCCCACCAGGTCGCCGGGGACGGGGATGGCGGCGTCCCCGTTGATCCGTGCGAAGACCCGGCCCCGCAGCGCCACGACGCGGTTGATCAACATGGGCGTCGCACCAGGCCCGGGTCGAGGTCGCGCACGGACGCGCGGCCGCACATCATGAGGGCCTGCTCGATCTCGTCGCGCAACAGCTCCAGCACCCGGCCGACGCCGCGTTCACCGTCCGCCGCCAGCCCCCAGACGACCGGACGGCCGACCGCGACCGCCGTCGCGCCGAGCGCCAGCGCCTTCAGCACGTCGGTGCCGCGCCGCACACCTCCGTCGAGCAGCACGGGAACGGCCCCGCAGACCGCCGCCACGATCTCGGGCAGCAGGTCGAGTGTCGCCGGGACGGTGTCGAGCTGGCGTCCGCCGTGGTTGGACACCATCACCGCTGCGGCCCCGTGCAGGACCGCCGCCCGCGCGTCCTCCGGGTGCAGGACGCCCTTGAGCACGATCGGGAGCGCCGTGATCCGCCGCAGCCGGTGGAGGTGCTCCCACGAGATGGAGGGCGACATGACGATGGGCCGGACCCCGGTGTCGCCGTCCCGCAGGTTCTCGCAGCACAGGCCGTCCGGCAGGTCGTCGAAGCCGTGCCGGAGCTCGCGGTCGCGCCGCCCGCGCGCCGGCGAGTCGACGGTGACGACCAGGGCACGGCAGCCGGCCGCCTCCGCCCGCCGCACGATCGACTCGGTGAAGTCCAGGTCCGGCTGGACGTAGAGCTGGAACCAGAGCACGGCCTCGGGCGCCGCGGCCGCGACCTCCTCGACGGCGACCGTCGACGCCATGCTCACGATCATGATCGTCTCGGCCGCGGCGGCCGCCCGCGCCGTCGCGCGTTCACCCTCGGGATGGGCCAGCCGGTGGAACGCCGTGGGCGCCACCAGCACGGGCATCGCCGCCCGGCTGCCCAGCAACGTGACGTCCAGCCGGACCTTCTCGGCCCCGGTGAGCACGCGCGGCAGCAGCGCCAGCCGCTCGAAGGCCGCCTCGTTGGCCCGCAGCGTGACCTCGTCGCCGGCGCCCCCGGCGAAGTAGTCGTAGTGCGCCGGGTCGAGCCGCTCGCGCGCCAGGGCCTCGAACTCACGCACGCTGAACATGACGGGCGAAGAACGCGCGCAGCGGTTCGACGTGCACCTCCTGGGAGGTCCACTCGTTCTCCAGGTTCTCGGTGACGTGGTGAACGGCCGGTGCCGCGTCCCCGGGCGGGTGGTACCGGACCACCGGGTGCAGGTAGTGGCCCTCGGCCGCCCGCGCGGCGTCGCTCTGCCGGATGCGGCCCACCGAGATGTCGAACGGATCGACCTGGTCGTGTTCCGGCCCGTACTCCAGCGTGATCCTGAAACACCCGGCGTCGTGCGGCACCGGCGGATCGAGATCGACCGGCAGCTCCTCCAGGAAGCGCGCCCCGCCCCGCCCGTTCAGGGCGATGACGTCGCTCAGGAGCCCGAACTGCTGCCACAGCGCCGACGTGCGGTTGACCCGTTCGATCACCGCCGCCGCCAGCGCCTCCGGCGTCGCGGGAAGGTCGCGCGACGGCCACGCGACGCCGTGGTGGCGGTGTTCGAGGACGTGGTGCAGCGCGCGGACGCCGTACCGGAAGCCGTGGATGAACCCGCTGGTGCCGCGCTTGAAGTCGCGGGACTGCGTGATCGTCCCGGCGAAGTAGAGACCGGGGACGTCGGCCGACTCGTAGGCGGGCGTCAGCGCCGGGAACCTGTCCCCGATCGTCAGCGCGGGCCGGCAGCCCGCCTCGAAGACCGAGGCGTCGAAGCGGAAGCCGGTGCACACGATCACCCGGTCGTACGGGATGTCCTTGGTGACCTCGTCGGCTCGCGCGAAGCTCACCGTCACCAGGTACGAGCCGTCCGCCTGCCGGTCCACGCGCTTCACGTCGCCGTCGAGGATCGCGTTCTGGGACTTGAGCTGGTAGGTGTCCAGCAGGTTGTTGTTGATCGCGCGGAGGTGCCCGACGTAGTGGGTCCGCCACGCCATGCGGATCGAGCTGGGCCCGGCGACGTGGATGACCGCCGCCGTCGCGACCAGGTTGTCGGCGGTCTCGAAGGCGGAGTTGCCCTTGCCGATGATGAGCACCCGGCGATCGACGTAGTCGTCCGGGTCGGTGGAGGCGGTGCCGTAGAGCTCGGCCGTCTCGATGCCGGGGATGGCGGGGATGTTGGGCCGGCTGACGCCGGTGGCGACGACCAGCCGCCGCGCCTCGTACGTCCGGCCGTGCTGGTCGGTCACCCGGAACGGGCCGCCGTCGTCGGCGCGCCCGATCTGGACGGCGCGCGTGTCGTAGCGGACCGGCAGGTCGTACGCGCGGGCGTAGTCGGCGAGGTAGCGGACCATGTCGTCCGCGTCGGGAAAGTACCGGTCGCTGTAGCGGGTGAACAGCAGGTCCGGGTCGTCCGACAGCAGCGAGTTCCAGTCCATCCGGAGGTTGAGCTCCGGGTCGTCCCAGCCCGTGTGCCGCTTGTTGATCGAGATGAGCGTGCGGTGGCGGGGGAAGGTGCGGAAGAACATGCCCGGCGTCGGTCCCGCTTCGAGGATCAGGTGACTCCGCCCCGCGCGGGCGAGGAAGTGCCCCAGTTGAAGCCCCGCGGGACCGGCACCGATCACCAGATAGTCCAGGGAGTTGTCCGGCACGGTCGCCTCCGTGACAGCGAGGTGGTTGAACGGACAACCTCAATGCTCGCGGCGAATCCTCAGAGAACGATCAGAACGCCGCCGGGCGGGGACGGAGAGCAGGGCGGCCTTGTCGGGCTTGCCGCTCGGGGCGACCGGCACGCCGGCCACGGTCGTGATCGTCTGCGGCACGCTGTCGGCGCCCAGCTCGGCACGGACCAGCGCGCGGAGGGCGTCCGCGGCCGGCTCCCGGCCGCCGCGCGGCACGACGAACGCGTGGACGGCCTCGCCCGTACGGTCGTCCGGCGTCCCGACGACGTACGCCTCCATCACGTCCGGATGGCGGGCCAGCACGCCCTCGATCGGCCCGGCGTACACCACCATCGCGTTCACCATGATCACGTCGCGGGTGCGGCCGGTGAGGTAGAGGAACCCGTGCTCGTCCACCCGGCCGAGGTCGCGCGTCCGCAGCCAGCCGTCCCGCAGGGTCTCGCCGGTCTCGGCCTCGTCCCCCCAGTAGCCCGCCATCAGGTACGGGCTGCGCACGTAGATCTCGCCGTCACGCACGCTGACCTCCACCCCCGGATGCGGGCGGCCGACCGAGGCCAGCACGTGGGCGGGACCGCGCACGATGTCGGCAGGCGTGAGCATCGAGATCGAGCCCGCCTCCGTCTGCCCGTACCCCTGGTAGACCACCGGCCCGAGCCGTTCGACCGCCGCCGCCAGCCGGGCGGGGCTGATCGGCGAGCCGGACACCATCAGCCCGCGCAGGCCGCCGACGTCGACCGGCTCGTTTCCGAGCACGCCGAGCATCCGGTGGAGCCGCGGCACGGTGATGATCGAGCCGGTGATCCCATGGCGTTCGATCGCGTACGGGAAAAGCGGCCGCCCGTCCTCCTCGGGGATCACCGCCGTCCCCCCTCCCAGCACGCACAGCGCCAGGAACTCCATGACGACCATGCTGGCCAGCGTCCCGAACACCAGATAGCGCTCGAACGCGCCGGAGAGCTCCCGCGCGACCGGAGACCACGCGCGCGGCTGCCAGGCCCAGTGTTCGCCGAGCGCCCGATAGGTGATCGCGCATCCCTTCGGCCGTCCCGTGCTGCCGCTGGTGAAGTTCAACGCGGCGACGTCGTCCGGGCGGGCCGTCACGTCCACCGGCCGCCGTTCCGCACCGCACGCCTCAAGCGGCAGGACCGGGATCGCGAGCGCCTCGGCCGCCGCCAGCAGGTCCGGCGTCGCGGACGAACGGTCCACGACGAGGGAGTCGACCTCCATCCCGAGCACATGGGCGAGCTGCCCCGCCGTGTATCCGGGCCGTACGCCCACCACCCTGCAACCGAGCACATGCGCGCCGATATGGGCGGCGAACGCCTCGGGCGAGACCGCGGTGCACACGGCGAGTCCACGCCCCGGCCCGAGACCCGCCTCGCGCAGCGTGCTCGCCCAGCGCCAGATCAACTCCAGCAGCTCGCCCCGCGAGACCCTCCGGCCGCCCTGCTCGAAGGCGGTCGTGCGCGGCGAACTCCACAGCGCGTCGATGACCGACTCCGGAAAGCCCAAACCGTCCATCGCTTCAGCTCCACCCGATTGCCAGAGCAGACTTATCGACATACAACCGGCTCATCACCCCGCACAGTAGGCATCCCAGATCAGAAACGGATCAGATGTGAAGGTCATCGGCGCGGGATTCGGGCGGACGGGTACGAGATCGTTGAAGGCGGCGCTGGAGACGCTCGGCTTCGGGCCCTGCTACCACATGTCAGAGGTCATCGCCGAGCCCCACCGGGTGCGCCAGTGGCTCGACGTCGGCGAGGGCCGCGGGTCGGACTGGGACGAGGTGTTCGCCGGATACCAGGCGGCGGTCGACTGGCCCGCCGCCTCCTACTGGCGCGAGCTGGCCGAGCACTATCCCGGCTCGAAGGTCATCCTGACCGTTCGCGACCCGGCGAGGTGGTACGCCAGCGTCAGCGAGACCATCTTCGCCGGCGCGCTCGCCGAACGGCGCCGCCTCCCGCTCCGCCGCCGCCTGGTCCGCCGGCTGGTCCGCCTCCGCTCTCCCGACTTCGCCCTCTATCCGCGCATGGCCAGGGCCACGTTCATCGATCGGGTCTTCGACGGCAGGATCGACGACCAAGAACATGTGACCGCGGTCTTCGAACGCCACATCGCCGAGGTCAAGGCCACGATCCCGCCCGAACGCCTGCTGGTCTTCGAGGCCGGCGACGGGTGGGGCCCGCTGTGCGCGTTCCTCGGCGTTCCCGTGCCCGCCGAGCCGTATCCCCAGGTCAACGAACGCGCGGCGTTCCGGCGCAAACGGCCCCGCAGGCTGCTGCGCCTCATCGTGCGCGGCCGCTGAAGCCGCGCGACCAGGCCGGGCGCGAGGCCCATCACGACGTTGACGGTCAGATCGGTGGCGAAAAGGATCAGGCCGCCCGTCAGCAGCCGGTCGAGCCCGGCGGTCTGCGCGACGAGCGTGCCGACCAGCAGATCGCACCACAGCTTGACCGACCACGCGCCCAAGCCGAGGCGCAGGGCCACCTTGCCGATCACCACCACAACGTCCATGCAATGCAGACTCGGCGACCCCCCTGACATTCATCGCACAATCGGCTGACGGTTGCGAACTTTCGCTGACGGTCCCCTTCCTTCGCCCCCGGTCCGCGGGTGCGAGAGGATGACGGCATGGGAAAGGTCACCGCCACCGCAGAGAAGACGCTCACCGCGAACCCCGGCAAGGTGGTCGCCGCGCTCAGCGACTACACCGGCGTCCGGAGCCGGATGCTGACCGAGCACTTCAGCGAGTACGAGGTGCGCGAGGGCGGGCAGGGCGAGGGCACGGTGGTGCACTGGCGGCTCGCCGCCACCAGCAAGCGCGTGCGCGACTGCCTGGTCTCGGTCTCCGTCCCGGGGGAGCACACCCTGGTGGAACGGGACGCCAACTCCTCGATGGTCACCACGTGGACCGTCGCGCCGGAGGGCACGGGCTCGCGGGTCCGGGTCGAGACGACCTGGGACGGCGCGGGCGGGGTCGGCGGGTTCTTCGAGCGGCGTTTCGCCCCCGCCGGTCTGCGGCGCATCTACGAGGGCCAGCTCGCCAAGCTGGAGGCCCAGCTCTCCTGACGAGGCCGGCCGCCGGGCAGGGTTGGGGTCTGGCCGCCGGCGGCACGACGCGTACGCTCGAAAGGCAGAGGCCCTGCGTACGGGAGGTCGCCATGAACCAGTCCGGCTGGCAGCTCGGCGGATCGACCGCGGCGGGGTACGAGCGGCATCTCGTACCAGCGATCTTCGCCCCGTGGGCCGAACGGCTGATCGGCCTGGCCCCGCCCCGGCCCGGCGAGCGGGTGCTCGACCTGGCCTGCGGCACCGGCATCGTGGCGCGGACGGCGGCGCGGCGCATGGAGGACCGGGGCCAGATCGTCGGCGTGGACGTCAACGAGGAGATGCTCCAGGTCGCGCGGGCCGTGTCGGGCGAGCTCAGGCCCCGCATCGACTGGCGGCGGGGCTGCGCCTGCGAGCTGCCCTTTCCGGACGGGTCGTTCGATCTCCTCTACTGCCAGCAGGGCCTGCAGTTCTTCCCCAACTGGGACGGCGCGCTGAAGGAGATGCACCGGGTGCTGGCGCCCGGCGGCCGGCTGGCGCTCGCGGTCTGGCGGACGGTCGACTACAACCCCGGCTTCGCCGCCTTCGTCGCCGCGCTGGAGCAGCACGTGGACGCCGAGACCGCGTTGATCATGCGGTCTCCGTTCGCCGTGCTGTCCCAGGACGACCTGCGGCGGATGGTCGAGCAGACCGGGCTGACGGACGTGCGGATGCGCATCGGCGTGGGCGCGGCGCGGTTCGACTCGGCGGGCGACCTGATCGACAAGGAGGAGCAGGGCTCTCCCTTGAAAGGACCGCTCGGGGGCCTCGGCGCGGACGCCCGCGCGGCCCTGCGCGCCGATCTCGACGAACGCCTGAGGCCGTGGACCGACGACGACGGCGTGATCCTGCCGATGCAGAGCCACTTCATCACCGCACGTCGATGAGGGGTTTGTCAGTCGGGTGACAAAACCGACAAAAACTATCAACCCAACTCAATAGCGCGGCGACTCCACGCGGCCGATCGTAGGGGACCTCTCCGAGGCCATGCGTGGAGGTGTCGCGTTGTGACAGACGGGTCGCAGGCTCGTTCGCACGACTATGACGTGATCGTCGTCGGCTCGGGATTCGGCGGCAGCGTCGCGGCGCTGCGCCTGGTCGAGAAGGGCTACCGGGTCGCCGTGCTGGAGGCCGGCCGCCGGTTCGACGAGAGCACCCTGCCCAAGACGTCGTGGCGGCTGCGCCGCTACCTGTGGGCACCGCGCCTCGGTCTGCGCGGCATCCAGCGCATGCATCTGGTCGGCGGCAAGGCGGGTGTGCTGGTGCTGGCCGGGGCCGGTGTCGGCGGCGGCTCGCTGGTGTACGCCAACACGTTGTACGAGCCGCTCGACCCGTTCTACAAAGACCGGCAGTGGGGGCACATCACCGACTGGCGGGAGGAGCTCGCGCCGTTCTACGACCAGGCCAAGCGCATGCTGGGCGTGACGCTCAACCCGCTGATGACACCGGCGGACGAGGCGATGCAGAAGGTCGCCAAGCGCATGGGCGTGGGCGAGACCTGGCACGCGACCCCGGTGGGCGTCTTCTTCGGCGATGACAAGACCGTCCCCGGCGAGGAGACCGACGACCCGTACTTCGGCGGCGCCGGGCCACGGCGGAGCGCCTGCACCGCCTGCGGCGCGTGCATGGTCGGCTGCAAGGTCGGCGCCAAGAACACCCTCGTCAAGAACTACCTCTACCTCGCCGAGCAGGCCGGGGCGCAGGTGCTCCCCGACACCACGGTCACCGGGATCACGCCGCGTGACGGCGGCGGCTACGAGGTCGACATCGCCCGGACCCAGGCCCTCCCCCTCCGCAGGCACCGGCGGCTGACCGCCGAGCACGTCGTGCTCGCCGCCGGCACGTACGGCACGCAACAACTGCTGCACCGCATGCGGTCGAACGGCCGCCTGCCCGGCCTCTCGCCCCGGCTGGGCGAGCTGACCCGCACCAACTCCGAGGCCCTCCTCGGCGTGGAACGCATGACCGGCTGGCACCGCAAGGGCGACGTGGACCACAGCACCGGGCTGGCCATCACCTCGTCGTTCCACCCGGACGACAAGACCCACATCGAGCCGACCCGGTACGGCCCCGGCGACAACCTGATGGGCCTCATCCGGACGCTGCTCATCGACGGCGGCGGCCGTGCCCCGCGCTGGGCGAAGTTCATCGTCGAGGCGTTCCGCAAGCCGGGGATCATCCTGCGCGGGCTGTCGGTGCGCGACTGGTCCAAGCGGACGATCATCGCGCTGGTCATGCAGACCGCCGACAACTCCATCACGGTCACCCAGCGGCGGCGGGGCCTGCTCAGGCGTCGCCGGCTCACCGCGCGGCACGGCGGCGGCGAGCCCAACCCGACCTGGATCCCCATCGCCCACGACGCCGTCCGGATGCTGGGCGAGGAACTGGACGCCACGCCGGGCGGCACCTGGTTCGACCTCTTCAACATCCCGACCACCGCCCACTTCATCGGCGGCTGCGTCATCGGCGACTCGCCCGGCACCGGCGTGATCGACCCGTACCACCGGGTCTACGGTCATCCCGGACTGCACATCGTGGACGGTTCGGCGGTCACGGCCAACCTGGGCGTCAACCCCTCGCTCACCATCACGGCCCAGGCCGAACGCGCCATGTCCCTGTGGCCCAACCGGGGCGAGCCGGACACCAGGCCCGAGCTCGGCGCCGCGTACCGGCGCCTCACCCCGATCGCACCGCGGCGTCCGGCCGTCCCCGCACACGCCCCCGCCGCCGGCAGGCCCTGACGGCCGCCTCCGATCGCGGGCGACCGTGACCGAAAGGTGATGAACATTTCCCCGCCGAACGGCATCAGATGATCAGAATTGAGGCCGAGCGGCTGAGGGAGATCGGGGTGCGCGTACGAGCCTTGGTGGTGGCGCTGGCCGCCGGGTTGGCGACGGCCGCCTGCGCGGGCGGCGGGGACGGCGGCGGCACGCCGGCCGGCAAGGGCGACGGGGACGGCACGCCCAAGCTGACCATCACCCCGGCGCACGGCACCGGCGACGCCCGGCCCGACGCGGGCGTCTCGATCACGGCGGCGGGCGGCACGCTCAGCCAGGTCGCCGTGAAGTTCAAGGGCGTCGACGTGCCGGGCCGCCTGTCGCCCGACAAGACCACCTGGCGCTCGGCCTGGACGCTCGTCCCGGGCGGCCGCTACCAGGTCTCGGCGACCGCCGCCTCACCGAAGGGCCGCACGGCCACGGCCACCGCCGCGTTCCGCACCGTCAAGGACACCGCCGCGACCAGGATCAACAACGTGATCCCGAGCGCGAACGAGACGGTCGGCACCGGGATGCCGATCTTCATCCAGTTCACCAAGCCGGTGCCCGAGAAGGCGCGGGCGGCGGTGGAGCGCGCGGTCGAGATCTCCTCCACCACCCCGACCGAGGGCGCCTGGCGCTGGCTTGAGCCGGGCGAGTCGTTCAACGGGCTGCCGTCCCTGGTCTTCCGTCCCCGCAGCCCCTGGAAGCCGCGCCAGAGGGTCTCGGTCACCGTGCACTACGCCGGACTCAGGATCGGCGACAACGTGTTCGGCGACAAGGACGTCACCCGCAGGTTCCGGATCGGCGACTCGCACACCGTCACGATCAACGCCAGGACCCATCGGCTGGTGGCCAGGAAGAACGGCCGCACGGTCCGGAGCTGGGGCGTCAGCCTCGGTTCCGGCGGCGAGGTCCAGAACGGGGTCGACAAGCTGCTCACCACCAGCGGGGTCCACCTGGCCATGGACCGCAGCCGGATGGAGCGCATGATCTCGCCGGGCAAGAAGAAGGGCGACCCGGGGTACTACGACGAGCAGATCCCGTGGGCGACCCGCATCTCCAACAGCGGTGAGTACATCCACCAGAACATGTCCGATCCGAGCTGCCTGGGCAGGCGCAATTGCAGCCACGGCTGCGTGCGTTCACCGGCTGACGACGCGCGGTGGTTGTACAACTGGGCCTACCGCGGCGACATCGTGACGATCACCGGGACGGCCCGTTCCCTGGAGTGGTGGAACGGCTGGGGTTACTGGCAGATGTCCTTCGCCAAGTGGATGCAGGGCGGTGTCCTGAAGCAGCCGGTGACCACCACCCCGCTGACCTGACCTCCCCTGACGGACCGGCCCTGGCCTGGCTTGACCGGCCCCGACCTGGCTTGACCGGGCCTAGGCGAAGTCGGCGACGTGCTCGGAGGCCCACTGGGCGTACGTGCGGGGCTCGTGCCCGGTGATCTCCTTGACGAGGGAGTTGAGCGGGGCGGGCCTGCCGACCGTGGCGCCCATCAGGTCGAACAGGGCGTTGACGAACGCCGGGTCCATGAACCGGCCCATCTGCTCGCGCAGCACCTTGTCGTCGACCTCCTCGAAGCGGAGCGGCCGGCCGAGCGCCTCGCCGAGCACCTGGATCTGCTCGACCTGGGTGAGCGACTGCGGCCCGGTGAGCTCGTACACCCGGCCGGCGTGCCCGCCGGTGGTGAGCACCCTGGCCGCCACGTCCGCGACGTCCCGCTCGTGGATCATCGAGTAGGCCGCGCCGGCGTACGCGCCGCGGACGACGTCACCGCCCTTGAGCTGCATGCCGAACGCCAGCGAGTTGATGGCCGGGAACAGGATGCGGATCATCGTCGAGTCCACGCCCGTAGCCGTAATGGCCTTCTCCACCCCCGCGTGGTACTCAGCGATGACATCCCGCTGCGTGTCAAGGCCGTCCACGATGGCGCCGGACGACAGGAACACGATCCGCTCTACCCCGGCCTTGGCGGCGGCCTCAATGAACGCGGTCGCGTCCAATCCGTACGGCAGAACCAGGAAAACCGATGTGACGTCCGCCAGCGCCGCTCCGAAGGTCTCGGGCTTCTCCAGGTCGCCCCGCACCACCTCGACCCCTTCCGGGAGCCCGGCGCTCGCCGGGTCACGCGTCAGCGCGCGTACCTGCTCACCCGCTCCCACCAGGGCCTCAACGGTCTGACGTCCGAAATGAGCGGTCGCTCCGATGACCAGAATCATGATGATCTCCCTTTCTTCCGGCCGGCACGTACTCCGGCCGTCCGTGCACCTCCACCCTACCAGAACGGAATGCTTTGTTCCACTACATGGCCTTTGCTCTGATCTGTCCGTGCGCGCATGGTACGTCCCCCTGGATGACGCGCCGGATGGTTAGCCTGGGCCGGTGACCATCGAGCTGAGGCTGCTGACCGGGGTGGTCTGCCGGGGACGGGAGATCACGAGCCCCCGGCGCGCCGGGCACCGGCCGGAGCAGCGCCCGGCTGGCCGAGGAGCTCTGGCCGGGCGAACGGCCGGAGAACCCGGCCAAAGCGCTCCAGGTCATCGTGTCGCGGGCGCGGGCACAGCTGGGTTCCGACCTCATCGAGAGCACCCCGAACGGCTACCGGCTGACACTGGGCGAAGACCGGGTCGACGCCGCCGCGGTGCTGGCCCTGTCGTCCTCGGCCGTACGGCTCGCGGGTGCGGGCGATCACGCGGGGGCCCTCGCGTGCGCCGAGGAAGGGCTCGCGCTGTGGGACGGGGCCGACGACGATGACGGACCGCTCGACGACCCGGTGGCGGCGCTGCGCACGGCACGGCGGTCCGCACGGTGTTCCCTGGCGCGTGTGCGAGCGCTCTCGCTGGGCCGCCTCGGGCGGCGGGCCGAGGCACTGGAACCGCTGACCGAGCTGGTCCGCGACCGTCCGCGCGACGAGGAGGTGCTGGCGGAGCTGCTGCGGTGCGAGGCGGCGACCGCCGGTCCGTCCGCGGCGCTGGCGAGGTACGAGCTCTATCGGCGCGAGCTGCGCGACGAGCTCGGCACCGATCCCGGACACGAGCTCCAGTCGCTGCACCGGGAACTGCTGGAGGAGAAGTCGCCGCCGGTCCGGCACGGCGTGCGGCACGAGCCCAACCCGCTGCTCGGCCGCGATGGCGACATCGCCGCGGTGGCGAAGCTCCTGCGGACGTCCCGGGTCACCTCGATCGTCGGGGCCGGCGGGCTGGGCAAGACCCGGCTGGCGCACGCCGTGAGCCGCGAGACCGGGCACCGGGTCGTGCACTTCGTCCCCCTCGCCGGCGTCAGGGCCGACGCCGACGTGGCCGGCGAGGTCGCTTCGGCCCTCGGCGCCGGTGACGCCTGGAGCATCTCGGGACGGGGGTCGGCAGAGGCGCTCGCCGGGATCGTCCAGGCGCTCGGCGCGGGCTCGGTGCTCCTGGTGCTGGACAACTGCGAGCAGGTCGTCGGCGGCGTCGCCGACCTCGTTCAGTCGCTGGTGTCGATGACGCGGAACCTGCGCGTGCTGACGACCGGCCGCGCCCCGCTTGGCCTGTCGTCGGAGGCGGTCTACCCGCTGCCGGAGTTGAGCCTGGCCACGGCCGTCGAGCTGTTCGAGCAGCGTGCGCGGGCCGTGCGTCCCGACGTCGAGCTGCCCGGCGAGGACGTGACCGGGCTGTGCGGCCACTTGGACGGGCTGCCCCTCGCGGTGGAGCTGGCGGCGGCACGCGTCCGGGTCATGTCGGTCGCCGAGATATCCCGCCGCCTTGCCGACCGTTTCACCGTCCTGCGGGGAGGACCGCGCGACGCACCGGAGCGGCACCACACGCTGCACGCCGTCGTGGACTGGAGCTGGAATCTGCTCTCGCCGGGCGAGCAGGCCGCGATGCGTGCGCTGGCGGTCTTCCCTGACGGCTTCACGGCGGACGCGGCGCGGCGGCTGGTCGGCGACGACGTCTTCGACGTGCTGGAGCGGCTGGTCGACCAGTCGCTGCTCAAGGTGGGCGAGACACCGTCCGGCACCCGGTTCCGGATGCTGGAGACCGTACGGGAGTTCAGCGCCGCCAAGCGGGACGCCGCCGGCGAGTCGGAACGCTCGGTCGTGGGTTTCCTCGGCTGGGCGCGCGACTTCGCGGTGGCCCACCACGAGCTGGTCTTCGAGTCCGGCGTCACGGCCGCCGCCGTGGAGCGCGTGAAAGCCGAGCAGGACAACCTGCTCCAGGCTCTGCGGTACGGCTTCGACCGGGACGACCGTTCCACCGTCGCGGCCGGGTTCGCCGTGCTGGGCGGGCTGTGGTTCGTCGGATCGAGTTTCACGCGGCTCGCCGAGCTCTCGGCCCGGGCCGCGTCGGCGCTGGCCCATCACCGGCCCGAGCCCGGCCTGGTCGAGGTCACCCGGACGGCCCTGACGGTGTGCGCCACGAGCGCGTTCATGCAGGGGCCGTACGAGCCGCACTCCGTCGCCGCGCTGCGGCGGCTGCCACCGGCTCCGCCGACCAACGTCATCCGGGCCGTCACGATCGCGATCGCCGCCCTGCCCGACGCGCCGTGGTCCAGCCGGCCGGAACTGGACCGCCTGTGCGACCGCGACGAACCGCTGCTGGCCGGGGTCGCCAACCTCCTGGTCAGCTATCTGCGCGAGCACGCCGGTGACGTGCGCGGTTCGCTGGAGTCCGCCGCCCGCTCGCTGCGCGCCTTCGAGGCGGGGTCGCAGCTGTGGATGCGATGCAGCCTCCACTCGCGGCTGGCCGAGCTGTGCGTCCAGTTCGAACGCGGCGACGAGGCGCTCGACCATGTCAAGGAGGGCATGCGGCTGGCGGAGAGGTTGTCGCCACGGCCCTCCACGGACAACGCCATGCTCGCCATGGTGCTGGCCAACCTGGCGTGCGGTGACATCGACGAGGCGGAACGCTGGCTGGAGCCCGCGGCGAGCGGCGACGCGGGCGACGACTTCGGACTGCTCCCGGCGATACTCGGCGCCCGGGCGGAGATCCTGCTCGCCCGCGGAAAGATCGAGGAGGGTCTCCGGCTCTGGCGCAACGCCACGGAGTCGTGGGAGGACAGTGTCGGCGCGGTCTACCACCTGTCCGGTCCGGAGCCCTGGAGCATGGAGACCCGCGCGGCGGCCGTGGTCGCGCACGCGCGGCACGGGCGGCTCGACCTGGTCGAGGGGCTCGTCACCGACCTGGCCGCCCGGCTGACTCCGCTCCTGTCGCACCCCATGCTTCACCCGCCGTCCTATCTCGTGGAGTTGCCGACCTACGCCACGGGCCTGCTCGCGTTGGGAATGGTCGACATCGACCGGGGCACGCGTACCGGGGACGAGGCGGCGGCGCGTTCGGGTGCCCGTCTCGTCGCGCTGGCGGAACGCTGCGGATATCTGCGGCGCATCCATCCCACCATGGCGTCCGCGCGAGCCCGTGCCGCCGCCCAGAACGCCGACGAACGGGCGTACGCCGACGCGAAGTCGGAATACGCCCGTCTCGGCCAGGACGAGCTGCGCGTGGCCGCCTTGACGGCACTGCGGGAACGTCCCGCGCGCTAGGGCGCCGGCTCGCGGTTGAACCGGCTTCGCGACCAGACGAAGCAGACGACCGTGATGCCGGCGCACCACGCGATCGCCGCCCAGGCGCTGTCTCCGATCTCGGTGCCCAGCAGCAGCCCTCGCACGGTCTCGATGACCGGCGTGAACGGCTGGTGCTCGGCGAACTCACCGAGCCAGGCGGGCATGGAGCCGGTCGGGACGAAGCCGCTGCCGAGGAAAGGCAGGAGCATCAGCGGCATCGGCATGTTGCTCGCGGTCTCGGGCCCGCGGGCCGTCAGGCCGAACCCCACCGCCATCCAGGTGACGGCGAGCACGAGCAGCGTGAACATGCCCGCCGCCGCCAGCCACTCCACGGGCTCGGCGTTCGGCCGGAAACCGACGAGCAGGGCGACGCCGAGCACCACCACCATGCAGAGCAGGGTCTGGATCATGCTGCCGATGACGTACGCGGTCAGGATCGCCGGCCGGAAGATCCGCATCGTGCGGAACCGCGCCATGATGCCCTCGGTCATGTCGACCGAGACCATCACCGCCGTCGCGGTGGCGGTGCCGACCACGGCGAGGAGCAGGACACCCGGGGTGACGTAGTTGACGTACGCCTCCCGGCCGCCGGACGTCCCGCCGAGCCCGTCGCCCAGCGTCCCCCCGAAGACGTAGACGAACAGCAGCAGGAACACGACCGGCACAGCGATCATCGTCAGCGTCATGGAGGGGTAGCGGAGCATGTGCTTGAGGGCGCGCCGCACCATGGTCGCCGTGTCGTGCACGGCATGGGTCATCGTGCTCATCGCGCGTTCTCCTTCGGGCGGCCGGTCAGGGCGAGGAAGACGTCGTCGAGATCGGGGGTGTGGATCGACAGGTCCACGACCTCGATCGACTCGGCGTCGAGCGCGGCGAGCAGGAGGCGCAGCGACCTGACGCCGCCGTCGCCGGGCACGTGGAGGGTGAGCTCGTCCTCGGCCCGCGACACCCCGCCGAGCACGTCCGCCGCCCGCCGGAGATCGCCGGCCTCGGCGAACCGCAGCCGGACGTGCCCGCCGGGCACCATGCGCTTGAGCTCCCGCGCGGTGCCCTCGGCGACGATCCTGCCGCGGTCGAGCAGCGCGATCCGGTCGGCGAGCTGGTCGGCCTCCTCCAGGTACTGCGTGGTCAGGAAGATCGTTACCCCGGCCGCGACCAGTTCGCGGATGATCTCCCAGGTGGTCCGCCGGCTGCGCGGGTCGAGGCCGGTCGTGGGCTCGTCCAGGAAGATCAGTCGCGGCTCGCCGATCAGGGTCATCGCCAGGTCGAGCCGGCGCCGCATCCCGCCGGAGTACGTGGCGGCGGGCTTCCCGGCCGCCTCGGCCAGGTCGAACCGCTCCAGCAGCTCCGCGGCCCGCCGCCGGCCCGCCGCTCTGCCCACATGGTGGAGGTCGGCCATCATCCGGAGGTTCTCCGCACCGGTCAGCAGGCCGTCGATCGCCGAGTACTGGCCGGTGACCCCGATCGCGCCGCGCACACCGTCCGGATCCGCGGCCAGGTCACGACCCATGATCCAGATGTCCCCGGCGTCGGCGCCGATCAGCGTGGAGAGGATGCGCACGACGGTGGTCTTGCCGGCGCCGTTGGGGCCGAGCAGCGAGAAGATCGTTCCGCGCGGGACATCGAAGCCGATGCCGTCGAGCACGACCTTGTCGCCGAACGACCTGCGCAGCCCGGCCACGTGAATCGCCGTTGGCGAGGAGCTCGAAGTCATGCCCCGAGCATGCGGCCGCCCGGATTCACGGCGGTTTCACCGTGGTTTCAGGCCGTCCGGACGGCTGTTGCTGCCGCTGCCGCTGCTGCTCAGACCTCAGTACTCCTTGAGGACGAGGTTGTTGATGATGTCGCCTGCCTCCTGGAAGTCGGGCACCGCCTCGTCCAGTTCGACGTCGCCGCCCATGTCCACGGCGGCCTGGGCCTCGACCCGGGCCTTGTTGGTGTAGGCCAGCTCCTGGTTGCCCTGCACGTATTCGCGCAGCTCCCGCTCGTACGCGGCGAACGCCCGCACGTGGTCGCCGCCCGCGGCCTTCAGCTCGCCCGCCAGCACGTACGCCGCGACCATCGCCATCGTGGTGCCCTGTCCGGACAGCGGCGACCCGCAGTACGCCGCGTCGCCGAGCAGCACGACCCGTCCGCTGGACCAGGTGTCCATGTGGATCTGCGCCATGGCGTCGAAGTGGAAGTCCTCGGCCTCCCACATGTACTCCAGCATCCGCGGCACCTCCCAGCCCTCACCGCCGAGGCGGCCGGCCAGGATCCGCTTCTGTGCGTCGGTGTCCCGATAGTCGTAGTCCAGCGTCGCGTCGGTCTCGAAGCCCAGGTAGATGCGGCATTCGGTGTCGTCGCGGACGCTCATCACGCCGCCGCCCCAGGAGCCGCCCGCCACCTGGTGGAACAGCTGCCAGCGATCCAGCTCCAGGTAGTTGGGGATGCTCCACACGGCCAGGTAGGTCCCCATGTACTTGATGTAGTCGGTCTCCGGGCCGAAGGCCAGCCTGCGAGTGGTGGAGTGCAGGCCGTCGGCGCCCACCACCAGGTCGAAGGTCCGCGGCTCGGCGTTCCTGAACGTGACGCGCACGCCGTCGCCGTCCTGGTCGATCGCGGTGATCGAGTCGCCGAACAGGTACTCGACCTTCCCGGCCGACTCCGCCGCCGCGGCCATGACGAACGACAGGTCGTCGCGAAGGATCTCGATGTCCGGGCCGGCCAGGTCGCCGCCCGTGATCGTGCGCTCGGTCGTGCTGAACAGCTCGTTGCCGTCGGCGTCCACCATCGACATCCCGCGCATCTGGACACGCTTGGCGCGGATCTCGTCCAGTACGCCCATCCGTTCGGCGACCTCCAGCGCCGGGCCGCGCACGTCGATCGCCTGTCCACCGACGCGCAGGCCGGGGGTCAGCTCCACGATCGTCACGTTGAAGCCGTACCGGACCAGCCAGTACGCCAGGGCCGGGCCGCCGATGCTGGCGCCGGAGATCAGCACGTCGCGGTTCTTCGGTTCGGGGGTGTTCTGCATTTCGGGCTCCTCGGTCAGGCGTCCGTCTCGATGCGCAGAGACTCGCTGACCGCGCTGACCGGGAACGCACCACCGGCTGACGGCCGCTGACCGCGGGTCGCTCCGGCTAGAGCGCGGCGTCGAGATCGAGGCTGGCGAGCTCGGCCCGGGTGGAGACGCCGAGCTTGGGGAACGCGTTGTAGAGGTGCCGGCCGACCGTACGCGGGCTGATCAGCAGCTGCGCCGCGATGTCCCGGTTGGTGGCACCGGTGGCCGCGAGCCGGGCGACCTGCAGCTCCTGCGGGGTGAGGGACGCCGCCGCCTCGGTCTTCGGCCGGCGCGCGGCGGTCCGTTCCCCGGCGGCGCGCAGTTCGAGGCGGGCGCGTTCGGCCCACAGCCGGGCGCCCAGGCGTTCGAAGCTCTCCAGCGCGTTGCGGAGCGGGGCTCGTGCCTCGTGCTTGCGGCGCCGGCGGCGCAGCCACTCGCCGTACGCCAGCCAGGTCCGCGCCTGCTCGTAGGGCTGGTCGCTCTTCTGATGCAGGCTCAGGGCCTCGGTGAAGAGGGCCTCGGCGGAGTCGGCGGGGCCCAGCATCGCGCGGCACCGCAGCAGGATCGCGGCGGCCCATTCCTCCTCGCAGCCGGCGGTCCACTCCTCGGCCTGGGCCAGCGGCCCGCGGGCGGCGTCGGCGCGGTCGACGCGCACGGCGGCGTCGACCAGGTCGGCGACGCTGCGGCCGGCGACGAACGACCAGCCGCGCCAGTGCTCGGACATGCGGTCGAACGCCGCGCGATGCCGTCCGAGACCGAGGTCGAGCAGCGCGAGGGCCCACTGGCCGCTGAGCACGCTGTGCGGGCTCTGGTGATCCTCGCCGTAGCGGATGCCCTCGTTCGCCAGGGCACGGCAGCGCTCCTCGTCCCCTTCGAGGGCGGCGAGCCAGCCGAGCCAGCTGCTGAAATGCGCGGCGATCGGACTGTGCCCGGTGTCGGTGGCCAGCTGCAGCCCCTCGGCCGCCGTGACCGCGGCGACCTTGTGGCGCCCCAGCAGGATCTGCGCGTACGCGAGGTGGTGGAGCCCTACGGTGAGATGCCCGATCTGCCCGGTGCCGCGCCAGTCGGCGACCATCGCGGCCGCGAGCTCGTGGACGAGCGCCGGGTCCTGGCCGGCGATGAGCAGCAGTTGCGCGGTGAACTGCCGCAGCCAGTCGGTCTCGGGCACGAGGTCGCGCGCCCGCGCGGCGAACGAGCGCAGCAACGGGTACGCGCCCGGAACGTCGTCGCTCACCAGCCGGTTGAGTGCTTCGACGGCACCGATGTACGGAACGATCGGATCGTCCGGGGACAGCGGCAGCTCGCGGAGCCGCGCGACGCCGTCGGCGACCGACCTGGCGTCGCCGCCGTGCCAGGCGTTGTGCACGCCGATCACCAGCAGCTTGCCCGACCAGCCCGGCTGCACCTCGGCGACCCGCCGCGCTCCGCTGATGAGCGCGCGTCCCGACTCGCGCGGTGATCCGCACTCGAACTCCACCAGGCCGCGCACGACGGCCAGCAGCGCGTGGTCGGCGGGCTCCCCGGCGGACCTGGCGACCCGTTCGGTCAGCTCGGCCGCGCGGTCGAACTGGCCCGCGTCGGTCGCGGCGAGCGCGGCTGCGGCGCCCCGGCGGACCACCTCACGCGGGTCGGTGGTGAGCTGCGCGGCACGTTCGTACGCCGCGACGACGGCGGCATGACCGCTGCGTTCGGCGGCCCGCCGCGCGGTGCGTTCGAGCAGGTCGGCGACCTCGTCGTCCGGGCCGGTCGCCGCGGCGGCCAGTTGCCAGGCGCGGCGGTCGGCGTCCTGGTCCTCGTCCCAGGCCCGGGCGAGGGCACGGTGCGCGGCGCTGCGCTCGGCCTGTACCGCGCGCTGGTACGCGGCCGACCGTACGAGCGGATGACGGAAGCGCAGCACGCCTCCGGTCACCGTGACCAGGCCCGCCCGTTCGGCGGGTTCGATGGCGCCGACCGGGATCGCCAGCATGCGCGCGGCGCGCAGCACGACCGCGGCCTCGCCCGAGTCGTCGGCCGCGGCGACCGTGAGCAGGCTGCGGGTGCGCGCCGGAAGGCGTTCGATCTGGGTCACGAACGCGCGGCGGACGCGGTGCCCGATCGGCAGCGGGCGCACCGGCGACCAGCCCTCGCCCGCCGCGGAGCGCGGCAGCTCGATCAGGGCCAGCGGGTTGCCGCCGGCCTCGGCCAGCACCCGGGCCCGCACCCGCGCGGGCAGCTCCGGCGACAGGTCGGCGAGCAGGGCCGCCGCGTCCCGCTCGGCGAGCCCCGCGACCGGCAGCTCCGGGATGCCCCGGATGGGCACCGTCTCGGGGTCGTCGCGCAGGGCGAACACCAGGATGACGCCTTCACAGCGCAGCCTGCGGGCGGCGAACACCAGTGCCTGCACCGACGCCTGGTCGACCCACTGCGCGTCATCGACGAGGCACACGAGCGGCCGGTCTTCGGCGAGGTCGGACAGCAGCGTCAGCGTGGCCAGCCCGATGAGGAATCGCCCTTCGCCCTTCGCCGCCACCCCGCCGCACGTGTCACCCGGCGTCCCGTCGAGCGTTCCGCCGAGGGCGGCACGCAGTGCGGCGGCCTGCGGCGCGGCGAGCTCGGCCAGCCTGTCGTCGAGACGGCCGTCGTAGGCGTTCAGCAGCAGGTGCAGCCCGGCGAACGGCAGCTCGGCCTCGGTCTCGGTGCCCACCGCGCGCAGCACGCGCATCCCGGCCGCCGACGCGGCCCGCGCCGCGTGGTCGAGGAGGGCGGACTTGCCGATCCCCGCCTCGCCGTGGACGCACAGCGCGCCGCTCGTGCCCTGCCGGGCCCCGGCCAGCAGCCGGTCGATCACGGCGATCTCCGCCGTCCTGCCGTACAACACCCGCACCACCCTAGGTATATCTCCCCGGGCGGTCATAGTGGTTCCTAGTGGAATGGATTATTCCGTTCTGGTATGCTGGCGTGTCACAGCGGGACGACAGAAGGGCGGAACGATGAGCGACACCACCCCGTGGGCGGTTCTGAACGAGGCGCACGAGATCTTGCGCACTGCCGTCCGGGGAGTCCCCGCCGACGCCTGGACCAGGCCCACCCCGTGCACGGAGTGGAACGTCACCCAGGTGCTCCAGCACGCGGCGGGCGACCAGCTCGGCTACGCCGCGTTCATCACCGGCGGCCCGGGACCTGAGGACAACCCCTTCGCCCCGTCCGGCACGCTGTCCGGCGATCCCGAGACGATCCTCGACGACGCCCTCCGGGCCTCCGCCGCCGCCTGGTCCACGGTCGCCCCGGGCACGCGCGAGGTGCCGGTCCCGATCCCGCCGAACAAGCTGACCGCCGAGATCGGTGTCGCCGCCTGCGCGCTGGACGCGGCGGTCCACGGCTGGGACATCGCGGTGGCGACCGGCCGGCCGTCACCGCTCACCCCCGCGCTGGCCCGCGCGCTCATGCCCGCGGCCGAGGCCACCGTCACCGACCCGATCCGGCAGTACGGCATGTACGCCGCGCCGCACGAGGCCGAGGAGGGCGACGACGAGGTGGCCGCGCTGCTGCGCTTCCTCGGCCGCCGCCCCGGCTGGACCCCCGCCTGAGCAGCCTCACGGCGTCGTGCCGGTGAGGAAGGTCACGGCGTGCCGGTGAGGTCGTCGGGAACGTGCGGGAGGACGTTCTCGAAGTAGCCGAGGGCGGCCGCCATGGTCCCGACGTCCTTGCCTGCCCGCTCGGACATGAACCAGCGGTGTTCCAGGATCTCCAGGAAGATCTCCACCTCGTCCAGCCGGCCGCGCAGCTCGTCGGGGATCGCCTGGACGACCGGGTCGTACACCTCGGCCAGCCAGCGGTTGGCGGCGACCACCTCGGGAACGGGATGGCCCGCCTCACGTTCGAGGTGGGCCCGGTAGGCCGCGATGTCGTTGAGGAGCAGGCGGGCCTGGTTCTCCTGGGCGTCGATCCCCGCACGGGTGTAGAGGATGCGGCGATGGTGGCCGGGTTCGGCGACGCGGGTGCGGACCCGCATGCGGATGCCTTCGCCGTCGCCACGCGCGTCGGCGAGCTCCACCTCGTCCACGTCGAAGCCGAGGTCGTTGATCCGGCGGAGCCGTTCGGCGATGCGGTACCGCTGGTCGTCCGGATGCAGGATCTCCTCGCGGGTGAGCTCGTCCCAGAGCCCCTCGTACCGGCGCACCACCTCGTCGGCGGTCTCGACCGGATCCACCCCGGACGGGAGCAGCCCGGCGGCGAAGAGGTCGAACAGCTCGCCGCCGATGCGTTCGCGCGCCAGGTCGACGTCGTACTCGCGCTGCCCCTCGCTGAGTCCCTCGGGGTGCAGCTCGGCGGTCTCGGCGTCCACCAGGTACGCCGCGAACGCGCCCGCGTCGAGCCTGAACAGCGTGTTGGACAGTGAGCAGTCACCCCACATGAAGCCCGCCAGGTGCAACCTCACGAGCAGCTCCACCAGGGCGTCGAGCAGCCGGTCGGTGGGGTGCTGCCCGCCGCGCGGAGCGGTGAAGAGCGACCGGTAGGAGATGGCGTGGTCGAGATAGCGCGTCACCAGGATCGCGTCCAGGTCGCCGCCGCGTTCGACCACGGCCCCGACCGTCTCGACGGCGGGCAGGCCGAGCTCGTGGAGCTCGCGCAGCAGCCGGTACTCGCGGCGGGCCAGCCGTTCGTGCAGCTCCTTCAGCGCGTACAGCGTCCCGCCCTCGGCGGCGAACCGCACCACATGCCGCGACAGCCCGCGCTGCCGGATCTCCACCAGCCGGTCGTCGGTCCAGTGCTCCAGCGGCAGCCGCCACGGAAGCGTGAGCAGCCCCGCCGCGGACTCTCCCGGTGGCCGGAAGACGAAGTGCATCGGTCGGCGTCGGGTCAGTCGGGGCTGGTGGCATCCGCCTGGCCCGCCTGGGCCTGGCGCTGCCGCAACCGGGCCTCCTGGGCCTGGCGGCCCAGCGCCGCGACACGTTCCTCGTCACGGGTGAGGTTGTCGCCGGTGGCCGGGTCGAAGATGTGGGCCCGGCTCGTGTCGATCCACAACTCCGCTTCCTGACCCTCGCTGATCAGGCTGGCCGGATCGAGCGCGACGACGGCCTGGGTGCGCAGCTGGTCACTGTCCAGCTCCCGGGACAGTTCCCGCAGCTGGGCCGCCAGATCCTCGGGCGCCTCGTACGGGACGTAGGCGTACTGCTCATTGCCGAGCCACTCGGTGACGTCGACGTGGACCCTCACGACGGTGCCGCGGGCCCGTTTCTCGTCGCTCACCAGAGAGGCGTCCTCGAAGTTCTCCGGCCGCAGGCCCACCAGCACCACGTCGCGGCCCTCGATCGCGGTGGCCAGGCGGTCGCCCGGCACGTCGAAGCGGCCCAGCGGGGTCTCCAGCACCGTGCCACTGGCCGCGCTGCCGAGCGTGGCGGGCAGGAAGTTCATCGACGGAGAGCCGATGAACCCCGCGACGAACAGGTTCGCGGGCTGCTCGTACAGCTCGCGCGGGCTGCCGACCTGCTGGAGCACGCCCTTGCGCAGCACCGCCACCCGGTCGCCGAGCGTCATCGCCTCGGTCTGGTCGTGCGTCACGTACACCGTGGTGACGCCGAGCCGCCGCTGGAGGCGCGAGATCTCGGCGCGCATCTGGCCGCGCAGCTTGGCGTCGAGGTTGGACAGCGGCTCGTCGAACAGGAACGCGTCGGCCTGCCGCACGATGGCGCGGCCCATCGCCACCCGCTGCCGCTGCCCGCCGGACAGGTTGGCGGGCTTGCGCTCCAGGTGCTCGGTCAGCTCCAGCAGCTCGGCCGTCTCGGTGACGCGGCGCCGCACCTCGTCGCCCGACTTCTTGGCCAGGCGCAGCGGGAACGCGATGTTCTCGAAGACGGTGAGGTGCGGGTAGAGGGCGTAGTTCTGGAAGACCATCGACAGGTTGCGCTGCCGTGGCGCGATCTTGTTGACGACCCGGTCGGCGATCCTCATCTCGCCGGAGGTGATGTCCTCCAGACCGACGATCATGCGCAGCAGCGTGGACTTGCCGCAGCCGGACGGGCCGACGAGGATCATGAACTCGCCGTCCTGCACGTCCAGCGAGACGTCGTTCACGGCCGGGAAGCCGTCGCCGTACCGCTTGACGATGTTCTTCATGGTGATGACGGCCATGGCTACCCCTTCACTGCGCCGGACGTCAGCCCGGCCACGATGCGGCGCTGGAACAGCAGGACGATGACCACGACCGGGATGGTCACCACGACGGCCGCGGCGCAGATCGCCGTCGTGGGCTGCTCGAACTGGGAGGCCCCGGTGAAGAACGCCAGCGCCGCCGGCACCGGCCGGGCGTTGTCGGTCGAGGTCAGCGAGATCCCGAAGACGAAGTCGTTCCAGCAGAAGAAGAACGTCAGGATCGCGGCGGTGAACACCCCGGGCGCCGCGAGCGGCACGATCACCCTGCGGAACGCCTGCCAGGTGGTGGCCCCGTCGACCTGCGCCGCCTGCTCCATCTCCCACGGGATCTCACGGAAGAACGCCGACAGCGTCCAGATCGCCAGCGGCAGCGCGAACGAGATGTAGGGGATGATCAGCCCCGGCCAGGTGTCGTACAGCCCGATGTTGCGCCACAGGTCGAACAGCGGCCCGACCAGCGAGACCACCGGGAACATCGCGATGGCCAGCGCGAACGACAGGATCAGCCGCTTGCCCGGGAACTCCAGCCGGGCGATCGCGTACGCCACCAGGGTCGCGAACGTCACCCCGACGACCGTGGCGATCAGCGAGATGCCGATCGAGTTGATGAGCGCGGAGGTGAAGATGCTGGTGTCGAAGACGGTCTCGTAGTTCTGCCAGGTCCAGTCCTTGGGCAGGAAGCCCTTGACGTTGCCGACCTCGCCCGGCTGCTTGAACGACAGCGACACGATCCAGAGCGTCGGCAGCAGCGTCCAGGCCAGGATCAGCAGCGCGCCGACCAGCCACAACCACCGGGAACGTGCGGTCTCCATCAGCGTTCTCCCCTCGCCTGCGCCAGGTCCACCTTGAAGCCCTTGATGAACACCGCCGCGATGAGCACCACGGACAGGAACAGCAGCACGCCGACCGCGTCACCGAGCCCGATCGCCGTACGCGTGATCGTCTGCCGGTACGTGAGGAACGACAGGCTCTCGGTCTGGTTCTGACCGGCCGTCATCACGAAGATGCTGTCGAAGATCCGCCAGGCGTCGAGGGTGCGGAACAGCACCGCGACGAGGATGGCGGCCTTCATGTTGGGGATGGTCACCCGCCAGAGCCGCTGCCAGGCCGTCGCGCCGTCCACGGTCGCCGCCTCGCCGAGGTCGCGCGGCACCTGCGCCAGCCCGGCCAGCAGCAGCAACGACACGAACGGCGTGGTCTTCCACACCTCGGACAGGATGACGACCGACAGCGACGACCAGCGCCCGGTGAACCAGGCGTAGTCGCCGAGGCCGAGCCAGCCGTTGACGAACCCCGAGTTGAGGTCGAAGGCGTACCGCCAGGCGAACGCCGAGATCACGGTGACGATGCCGTACGGGACGAGGATCGAGGTCCGCACGGTCCGCCGCATGAAGATCGCGCGATGCATGACCATGGCGAACGCGAACCCCAGCACCAGCTCGATGCCGACCGTCACCGCCGTGACGAAGAACGTGGTGAACACGTCCTGCCAGAACAGGCCGTCGGTCAGCGCGGTGACGTAGTTGCCGAACCAGACGAACCGCTTGTCGTCCGGAGCGGTCAGCCGGTAACTGAACATCGACAGGTAGAGGGCGTTGAGCAGCGGATACGCGGTCACCAGCAACATCACGACGATGGCGGGGGCCGACAGCAGCAGCCCGAGCCGGCGCTCGGCCCTCGCCCGGTCGGTGACCTCGGCCCGTCCGGCTTTCGCGGGAGGGGGCTTGTCCACGGTGACGGTCATGGCGCTCTCCTGTGACTCGCGGCCGGTCTGTCCTTCATGGCCCTCCTTCGGTCACAGCAGCCGCTGGTCGCGCAGCACCTTGGGAATGAAGTCGTCGGTTTCCTTGGGAGTCGTGCCGGGGTCGACCGAGGCCGGCGGGTGCCACTTGCTCTGCACGCCGCTGGACACGTCCGGGTAGTACGGCGTGATCGGGCGCGGCGCGGCGGCGTTGATGGAGTCGCGGATCAGCGTGGCCATCGGGAACTGCTTGACGATGTCGGGATCGTCGAAGACCGCTGGGCGGGCCGCCGAGTTGCCCTCGCCGAGCATGTAGGCCTTCATGTTCGGCTCGCTGGTGATGCACCGGGCGGCCTCGACCGCCTCGTTCTGGCGCTTGCCGTACGCGCCGATGCCCAGGCTGATGCCGCCCAGCGGCGGCCTGCTCTGCTGACCGGCCGTCACCTGCGGGTAGCGTGCCCAGCCGATGTCGGCGGGGATGCTCTTGTCGATGACACCCGCCTCGGCGTCGGCGACGTCGGCCGCGTAGATGTACGGCCAATTGATCATGAAACCCCCGCGCGCGCCGTTGAACGTGTTGCGCGCCGGGTCCTCGATCTCGGTGGACAACGTCGGGCTGGCCGCCCGGGACCGGGCCAGCTTGGAGATGATCGTCGCCGTCTGCCGTCCCGCCGGGCTGTCGAACTCGACGGTCGCGTCCGATCCGCGTTCGGGATTGGTGATGATGCGACCGCCGGCGGAGGCCATGAGGGCGCTGATCCACACCATGTAGCCCTCGTACTTGTTGCCGGTGACCGCGACCGTGGTGTCGCTGCGCACGGCCGCGTCGATGAGCTTGTCCCAGGTGAAGTCGGGTGCGGCCGGATCGACGCCGGCCTTCTTGGCGGCCGACTTGCGGTACCAGAGCAGCTGCGTGTTGGCCCAGAACGGCGCCGCGTAGAGCTTGCCCTCCCACCGCGCGTTCTCCACCGAGGCGGGGAAGACGCCCTGGATGAACTGCCTCTCCTCCGCCGCGCTGAACGGGCGGAGGAAGCCGGCGTTGGCGGCCTCCGCGATGAACACCGGGTCGAGGCTCATCAGGTCGAGACCCGCGTCCTTGGCGGCGAGGCGCCGCACCAGCTGCTCACGCTGCTGGGTCGCGTCGTTCGGCAGCACCGAGGTCTTGATGCGGTACCTGCCGCCCGCCGCCTGCGTGCAGGCCGCGGCGAGCTTGGCCTGCCCGCCGTTGTCGGGGTTGGTGTACCAGGTCAGGGTCGGCGTCCCGCCCTCACCGCCGCAGGCGGTCAGCCCGCCCGCCAGCAGGGCCAGCGCCATCGACCCGCGAAGCGGACCGGCCCCGCCCGCCCGTCTCCGGCGGCCCCGCCTGCCGCCGCCGCGACGCCCTCGCCTCGTCCGTGCTCGCTCGACCTCGCCCATCAGGCCTCCCGAAGCTCCGCTCCACCTGCGCGGACTCGCCTCTCCGAGACCACTGCCAAGCGGGCGGATTGATCTCCACTCAAACACCGGAGCCGGAGGCTGTCGAGCACGGATGCGTGACAGGTGAGGAAAACGCAACCCATCGGACACATGAAGAACAGCTGAAACATGCCGGCGGCGTGCCGGTCCGGATGGCCGGCACGCCACAGGTCGAGAGGCCGCTCAGTAGCCGCCGCCGTAACCGCCGTCACCTCCCGCCTTCGTGGTGATCTTCTTGCCCTGCGGGGAGACGACCCACCAGACGTTCTGCACGGCCTGCCCCTTGGTGTCACCGGCCTGCGCGTCCTTGGCGAAGTAGTACATGGGCCAGCCGTTGATGAGCAGCTGGCACTCCCCGGGCTTGCCGTCCTTGCGTTCGATGAAGCTGATCAGGCTGCGGTCGACGCCGGTGACCCTGAGCTTCTTGAAGCCGTTGAAGGGCACGATCGGCCACTTCGCCCGGCAGTCGCCGGAGCAGTTGGTGACCTTCGGCCTGTCCTTGTCGAACCGGTACATCGTGCGGCCCTTGCCGTCCGTCACGATCATGCCGAGGTCCGGGTCCTGCCGTACCTTGATGGTGGTCCAGCCCGCCCAGCGGCCTCCGCCCTCGGCCTGCCGCGGAGGCCGGCTCGGCTGCGTCGCCTTGGCACCGGCCTTCTTGCCGGTGGGCGCGGCGGCGTACCAGGTGCCCTGAACGCCCTGGCCCTTGGCGTCACCGGGACTCTGGTCCTTGGCGTACCGGTAGAGCGGCCAGCCGCCGAGGGTGACCTGCCACTTGCCGTCCGGCCGCTTGACCTTGCCGACGAGCGTCTCGTCGACGCCCTTCACCTGCACTTCCTGATCGTTGGCCAGTACGGGCGGCCAGGCCTTCGCGCACGCGTCGAGGCAGGTGGAGGCGGGGGGCCGAGCCGTGTCCTTGTCGAACCGGTAGAGCGTGCGGCCTTCACCGTCGGTGACGACCTTGCCGACCTCGCTCACGCTGGCCACCTCCAGCGTGGCCGTCTCAGGTGCCGCGGGCTCGTTCGCCGGGGTCTTCGGCTGCCGCACCTGCTGAGCCGAGCCGGCCGAGGTGTTCTGCTGCCTCTCCTGCCCACAGGCCGTGAGGAGAACTCCAGACGCGGTCAGGGCGGCCGCCGCGGGGATCGCCCAGCGTGGGAATTGCATGTCGTGCCCTCCATGTCGGTCGCTTTCGCTGAAGGCGGAGCAGCCGCACCGCTCTCCCCTGATCGAGGGGCAGTACGGGCGTGAACGGCACACGGGTTCAATGCGTCAGAGTTCAAGCAGGCCAACGAGGGGAGCAAGGCGGTGACCACGGCGAGGCGATCAGACGAGGAGCCGGTCAGCCTGATCAAGGCACCGGCAGCGAACATCACCCCGGCACGGCCCACGGTTCCTGAGCGTCGTCTCACAGGGCAGGCGCGGCCCACCCCTCCTCCAGGCCCTGCCTGGATCGTGATACCGGCCCGGCTCGTCGCGCTCGTCGTCGTGCTGCCGGTCCGGCTCGTGTACGACCTGCTCGTGGTCACCGGCCGCGGCCTCAAAGCGGGCTCGAAGGGCCTGTCGCGAGCGCTGGCATGGCCGTTCCGTCAGCTCTACACGTGGCTGCTGCGCCCGCTGGGCCTAGGCATCGCCGCCGCGGCCCAGGCCATCGGCACCGGCTTGGCCTGGCTGCTCAACGTCACGATCGTGAGCCCGCTCGGTTGGCTTCTGAACGTCGTCGTGCTCGGATTCCTGCGGTTGTGCGGCCGGGGCAGCGGCCGTCTCGCCCGCTGGTTCCACCGGACGCTGCTAGCCCCGACTGGCCGCTTCCTGGCGTACGTCGGCAGGGGGCTCCTCTGGCTACTCAACATCCTCATCGTCGTCCCGCTGGCCTTCGTCGGCGGCGGCCTGGCATGGCTGCTGATCGGCACCGGCCGCGTCCTCGCGTACGCCGCGCGGGGTGTCGCCACCGGCCTAGCGTGGCTTTTCGCCGTACTAATCGTCCTGCCGCTGGCGCTGCTGTGGCAGTACGTCCTGCGCCCGCCCCTGCTGGGCCTCACCTGGCTGTGCCGGTTGATCGGCTCAGGCCTCGCCTACGCCGGACGGGGCATCGGCACCGCGTTCCTCGCCGGATGGCGTGTCACGGCGAGCGCGTTCAGCTGGGCCTGGCGCATGGCAGGCCGCATCCTGCGGTGGCTTGGCCGCGTCCTCTTCGTGATCCCCGCGCTGGCGATCTGGGCCTACGTCCTACGCCCCGTCCTCCACGGCTCCGGACGCCTACTGCGCTGGCTGTGGACGTCCCCGGCGCGCTGGGCCCGTGACGCCGTACTCCGCCCGGCCGGAAACCTGATCCGCGAGACCTGGCGGATCACGGTCCGCGAACCCGCACACTGGATGAACGCGAGCATCGTCGCCCCCGTACGGCAGACCGGCCGCGACGTCCGGCTCCAACTCCGCCGCTCGTTCCGCAGAACCTGACGCCGCCCGGGGCGGGGCACTGGTGACGCGCCCCGCCCCGGGTCTCAGCTCAGGCGTCGCCGTCCTGATGCTTGGTGGCCTGTTGCGAGCGCTCTTGAAGCTTGCGCAGCAGTTCCTTCTTCTGGGCGACAGGGTCGTGGCCCGCTGGAGGCATCGACCCCGAATCGCCGCGGAACGCCTTGCGCGAGAGCTTGCGGCGTTGCCCGCCTACGCCGAGCAGGCCGTCTCGGCCACGGCTCTTGGACATGGTGGTTCTCCCGTCAGACAGGTGTGCGAGGTCCCATGTCCGACCCGCGCGGGAGCGATCTACGACGTGATCGCGGCGCGGCCGGACCCGGCCGTGCGGCGCTCGCGAACCACGCGCTGCGGAGTGGGCCACCATGCGGTGGCCCAGGCATTGACCAGCATGTTCATCAGCGTCGCATCCCCCGTCGCTAGTGCTCAACCGGTTTTTGAGACAATCGGCGGCGATGTACAAGCTGCTGTTCACCCAGGTCATCGCCCGCTTCATGGACGCCGAGAGAACACACCACGCGACCATGCGCGGGTTGCGCGCTATCCAGCGGTCGGGAACGGCCCCGCTGCTCCGCAAGGTCTTGGCGCCGCACGACCCGGCACTGACCGTGCGAGCGCTCGGGCTGGAGTTCCCGGGACCACTAGGATTGGCCGCCGGGTTCGACAAGGACGCCGTGGCGTACGAGGCGCTCGGCGCGTTCGGGTTCAGCCACGTCGAGATCGGGACGGTCACCGGCCAAGCACAGCCGGGCAACCCCAGGCCCCGCCTCTGGCGGCTGATGCCGGATCGAGCCGTCATCAACCGGATGGGCTTCAACAACGAGGGATCCGCAGCCGCAGCCACGCGACTGCGGAAACGGCGACCCGGCACAATCGTCGGCGTCAACATCGGCAAGACCAAGCTGGTCCCTGAGGCCGAGGCCACCGCCGACTACGTGACGAGCACCGAACGGCTGGCGCCCTACGCCGACTACCTCGTGGTGAACGTCAGCTCCCCCAACACGCCCGGCCTGCGCGACCTGCAGGCGGTCGAGCACCTGCGGCCCCTGCTGACCGCCGTACGGGAGGCCGCCGACAGGGTGACCCGCCGCCGTGTCCCGCTGCTCGTCAAGATCGCCCCAGACCTCGCGGACGACGACGTGGACGCGGTGGCCGACCTCGCCCTCGAACTGGGCCTGGACGGCATCATCGCCACCAACACCACCATCGCCCGGGAGGGGCTGGCAAGCCCCCCCGAACTGGTCAAGGAGACCGGCGGCCTCTCGGGCGCACCGCTCAAGGAGCGGTCGCTCCAAGTCCTGCGCCGCCTCCGCACCCGTACCGGCGACCGCCTCGTCCTGATCTCGGTCGGCGGCATCGAGACCGCCGACGACGTCTGGGACCGCCTCCGCGCCGGAGCAACCCTCGTCCAGGGCTACACCGGAATGATCTACGGCGGCCCCCTCTGGGCACACCACCTCAACCGAGCCCTATCCCGCCGCCTCCACGCCACCCCCTACAAAACCATCACCGACCTGTCGGTTCGTTACTGAGCTGTCGGGTTGTGTTACTGAGCTACCAGGGCTTTGAGCTGGGCGCTTTCTTTGCCTTTCGGCGACGGGGGCTATGGTGTTCGCAGAGCTGAATGGCGGCACCGTGCAGGTATGTCCGTTGAGATGATGCCGCGCGGGGCTCTGATCGCCCGGGTGGCCGCCACGCTGGTTCTCGCCCTGCCGGCGGTCGTGCTGCGGTTGTCGGGCGTGCATCCGGCGCCGGTGGCGGGGATGATCATCTTTGGGGCGGGGGTGCTCGCCGCGGCCGTCGTGCTGATGTGGGCGGCCGAGACGGCGCGGGCGGACATCTCGGGGGCGCTGGCGCTGGCCCTGCTGGCACTGATCGCGGTGCTTCCCGAGTATGCGGTGGACCTTTATTACGCGTACCGCGCGGGGTCCAAGCCGGAGTACACCTCGTACGCCGCGGCCAACATGACCGGAGCGAACCGGCTGCTGGTCGGGGTCGGCTGGGCCCTGGTCGTGCTGGCGTTCGCGCTCGGCACGCGGCGGGTGGCAAGGCGCGGCGGGCCGGCGCCGAACCGGCGGGACGTGCACCTTTCCGGGCATCACCGCATCGAGCTCGGGTTCTTGGCGGTCGCGGCGGTGATCGCGTTCGTGCCACCGCTGGTGGGCGAGATCGGCTGGTACGTCTCCATACTGCTGATCGCTCTTTATGTCGCGTACATCGTCCGGATCGCCGGAAGCGGCGGCGAGGACGTCGAACAACTGGTCGGCGTCCCGGCCGTCCTGGCACAGTTGCCCACGCCGCGGCGCCGCGCGGTGACCTGGGGCGGCTTCGCGTTGGGCGCGTTGATCGTCTTCGCCTCGGCCGAGCCGTTCGCCGAGGCGCTGGTCGAGGCCGGCGGCAGCCTCGGCATCGACGAGTTCCTGCTGGTGCAGTGGCTGGCCCCGCTGGCCTCCGAGGCGCCGGAGCTGATCGTCGCCGTCGTCTTCGCCTGGCGGCTGCGCGACAACGACGCGATCGGCGCGCTGCTGTCCAGCAAGCTGAACCAGTGGACGCTCCTGGTCGGCAGCCTGCCGCTGGCCTACAAGGCGGGCGGCGGCGGCTGGTCGCTCCCGCTGGACTCGCGGCAGGCCGAAGAGGTGCTGCTGACCGCCGCCCAGACCGTGCTCGGCCTGGCCATGCTGATCGATCTGTACTTCAGGCGGGCCGAGGCGGCGCTGTTGTTCGGGCTCTTCGTGATCCAGTTCGTGCTGCCGGGCGAGACGGCCCGGCTGTGGTTGTCGGCGGTCTACCTGGCGATCGGCTTCTCGGTCCTCATCGCGCGGCATCGCGACCTCGGAAAGTCGATGGCGACGCTGGTGACCCCCCGGTCACACTGACGTCTTCAGGCCGGTTCGAAGAAGCCGTCGGTGATGAGTTCGGGCAGGACGGCGGCCGCGTGAGCCCGGACCTGGTCGGGGTCCATTCCGGTGAGCTGGGCGATGGCGGACAGGAGGGGGCCGAGCGGCAGGGAGCCGTCGCAGACGCCGGCGAGCCCCGCTTCGACCGTTCCGACACCGGCCGCACGGCGCAGCCGTTCGGTCTGCCTGAGCAGAATCCGCTCCGGGTCCTCGGCTCCGGGCGGGCCGATCTGCTCCTGGACGATGCCGGGGACGGTACGCAGTGACAGCCGGTCCAGATCTTGTGCACAGGCTGTGGAAAACTTTTCGGCCTCTCTCAGTCCGGCGAGGACACGATCCACATACGCACCGACGGGCTGATCTACGGAGTGCCGCAGCTCTTCGAGCCGTACGGTCCGTTGGGCCGTGTCCGTGCGTCGCAAGGTGATCCAGCCGAACCCGACGCCCGTCACCCGCTGCCGCTCGAAATACTCCAGCCACGCGTCATAGCGCGCCGCGTACTCGGACGTACCGGCCTCCACGGAGTCCCGCAGCCAGAGCTCGGCATACTCGGCCGGATCCTGAACGTCGCGCTGCACCACCCAGGCGTCACATCCCGACTCGCGCACCCACGCGCCGACCCGGTCTTCCCACGGCACACCCTCGATATGCAGCCAGTTCGCCAGCAACTGGCAGGTGCCGCCCTCGTTCAGCGACCGGGGCCCCTCGACGACCAGGCGGCGGCAGAACTCGTCGCCGTGCAGCCCCGACTCGCGGTAGACGTAACCGCCTTCGGGCGGCGCGATCACGAACGGCGGGTTGGAGACGATGAGGTCGAACCGCCGGTCCCGTACCGGCTCCAGCAGTGATCCCTGGAGGGCCTCGACGCCCTCGACGCCGGAGAGCGCGAAGCTCAGCGCCGACAGTTCGAGCGCCCGCGCGTTGACGTCCGTCACCGTGATCGCACGCGGCCGGGGCCGCCCCGGTTCGGCCGCGAGACGGACGGCCTGGACGCCGCATCCCGTACCGAGATCGAGCACGTTATCCACAGCCCTGTGGACAACGAGCCGCGCCAGGCTGTCGGAGGCACCTCCCACTCCCACGACATGATCGGGCTTGAGCGTGACGCCGGCTCCGGGCCGGGCCTTCAGATCGGAGACCGCATATCCGACATGGCCCGCTCCGTTCACCGACTCCAGCGGCTCGACGTGCAGCAGAGCCCGCAGCTCGCCTCCCGACCGTTCCACCAGCCCGGCCGCGACCAGATCGTCGGCCACGTGCTTCACGGCGGCCTCGCCCACCGTGACCTGCAACCAGAACAACCGGGTGAACGCCTCCAGCGGCGACCCGCCGCCCGTGGCACGCAACGCCGGCACGATCTCGTCCCGCGCCAGCGCCCCGCCCGCGACCGGGCCGAGCAACTCCCGTACCCCCGCGACGGTGTACTCGTGCTCGGCGAAGGCGCCGCGAACGCGGCTCAGCGAATCAGACACCCGCCACATCCTGCCCGGCGGGACGGCTAGGGCGAAGTCAGGATCGCCGTCAGCGGAAGTACTGGATCAATCCCGTGGTGAACGACTCGGCGATGCGCTGCCGGAACGACGCGCTCGACAGCTTGGCCGCGTCCCCAGGATTGCGCATGTTGCCGGTCTCGACGAAGACCTTGGGCACCGTGGACAGGTTGAGTCCGCCCAGGTCATCGCGTGCGTCAAGGGCGTTGGTGCCGATGTAGGTCGAGTACGGCATGCCGGTGCCGCTCCTGTAGGCGTCCCGGAGGGCCTTGCCGAGCTTGCGCGACGCCGACACCATCGAGGCGTTCTGCCCCTTGACCGTCTTGGGCTCGATCACGTGGAAGCCGTGGCCGCTCGCCGGGGCGCCGTCCGCGTGCACCGAGATCGCCGCGTCCGCCTTGGCACGGTTGCCGATCGCGGCACGCTCGGTGATGCACGGCCCCACCCCGGTGTTGCCGTCCCGGGTGAGCACGACCTTGGCGCCCCTGGCCCGCAGCAGCTTGGCGAACCGGACGGACACGTCCCAGGTGAAGGCCGCCTCGCTGTAGCCGGCGTTCGTCGAGGTCCCCGTCGTGTCACAGGCCTTGCGCCCGTTGCCGATGTCGACCTGCCTGTTGATGACCTCCGGGTGCCTGGCGTTCCCCCCGTTGTGCCCGGGGTCGATCACGATGACCTTCCCCTTGAGCGAGCCCACGTCCCCCAGCTGCCTGGGTGCACCGGGCGACGTTCCGGAGGATGCCTTGGAACGCGCCGAGGAATCCGCGTTGGGCGGCTGCGCGGTCTCGCCGCCGTCGGTCGACGAGTCACCACCGCATGCGGAGAGGGCCGCCAGGCACAGAACCAAGCCGGCCGTCGTCATGCCGCTTCGGTGGATTAGCAAGACCCGCCCCCCTGTGATTTCTTCGTTACCAACCCTGCCAGTCTGCACACCGGCATGCGTTCGTCAAACGAGGTTCACAGAAAACGCCGCCGCGGCCGTGCTCTCCCCTATGAGGCCGCACGGCCGCGACAGCACCGCGGGTCAGCGAAGCATGTCCTCCTTGCCGAGGAGCGCTGCAAGGGCGCGCGCCTCGTCCGCGTCGAGGCCCAGCACCACGCGGGGTCGCCCCCACGGATGATCGATCGAGTGGGCCACGTAGCTGGCGACGGACTCCGAGACCTGTTCGGCCAGTCCACGCGCGTGCCGCCATTCCGACCACGCGCGTTCCAACTCACTAGCCGCGCGCTGGGCGCACGACACCAATTCCGGATCACGCACGGATTGAACCCCCCTGGTGAACATGATCCTGCTCCGTGTCCACTCGGCGGAGTCCCCGGCCGGGCCGCCTCCCCCGAGACCGGCCCGGTCATGCGGTTCCCCCGACCCGCCGAACGGTGCACCCATTAACGCCCCACCGGCGCCCCTGACGCTGCCGATTGCGGCAGGCTTGGCCAGCCCCTTACCTCTCCTCCACCAGTTCAGGCCATTGATCGACCTTCGCAAGACCGATCGGCGGTCCTGGCGCTCGGGCGGCCGCTGCGCGACCGCCCGATCAGTTGGCGGGAACGGGACCGGTCGTGGAACGGACGACCAGGTGCGGAACGACCAGATTCTGGCGGGCGGCACGGGCCGGGTCGTCGATGCGGGCGGTGAGGAGCTCGGCCGCCACGCGCCCCATGTCGCGGCGCGGCTGGTCGACGCTGGTCAGCGAGATGTGGCGGATGGCGGCCAGGTGCGTGTTGTCGTAGCCGACGATCGAGAGCTGTCCGGGGACCGTGAGCTCCAGCTCGTCGGCGGCGGACAGCGCCCCGGTGGCGACCAGGTCGTTCGGCGCGAAGATGGCGGTGGGGCGCCGGTGCCGGGTGAGCAGCGCGCGGGCGGCGCGATAGCCGCCCTCCTCGGTGAAGTCGCCGGACTCCACGACGACCTCGGCGGTCAGGCCGTGGCGGTCCATCGCCTTCTCGTAACCCGTGCGGCGATAGTGGGCGGTCGTCGAGGGGGCGCCCTCGATGTGCGCGATGCGGCGGTGACCGAGCTCGACGAGGTGATCGACGGCGAGGCTGGCGCCGAGCTCGTCGTCGTCCACGACGATGTCGACGCCGGAGACGTCACGTTCGCCGACCACGACCACGGGCACGCTGGCGGCCGCCTCCTTGAGGGAGTCGGGGACGACGCTCAGCAGCACGAGGCCGTCGACGCGCATCTCCAGGAAGGCCTCGACGGCCTCGGCCTCGAAGAGGGGGTCCCAGCGGCCGCTGCCGACGAGCATCCGGAGCCCTTCGCCGTGCAGGCTCTCCTGGAGGCCGTCCAGGAACTCGGCGAAGAACGGGTTGTGCAGATCCGCGACGATGGCGCCGATGAGGCGGGTGCGACCTTCCACCAGGCTGCGCGCGACGGCGTTGGGCCGGTAACCGAGCTCTCGCGCGGCCTGCAGCACCGCCTGGCGACGGCGCTCGCTGACGTGCGGCGATCCGCGCATGACGAGGGAGACGAGCGACTTCGAGACACCGGCCCTCTCGGCAACGTTGCGGATGGTGGGCTTGGGGGGCCTTACATCACCAGCTGACATGGCTCTCCGTCCGGGGGGCCTGCAGGACCTGCCGCCAGGGCGCTCCGAGCCCTTTTGGACCGGGACGGAACACCTTCCCCACTCGGGGGGAGATGCCATGATGCCTCGCCTTCACCCCATATCGTCGCAACAGTGAGTAACGGGCAGCCGCCAATGCCAGTTCTTGCCTGTGGTGTCCTGGGTCACAGGGGCCAACCCGGAGCAAAACCCCCTTTCGAGCGCGCCGCCCGGAGCGCCGCCGCGCCCGCGCTCGGATACGCTGCCCACGTGGGAGATCGTGCAGTGGCAGGCGGAAAGACCAGGAGCGGACAGGGTTCCGCCCCCTCCGCTCGTCCCCGGCAACGCGGCCGGCGCAGGCTGAGCGTCGACGAACGCCGGGACGAGCTGATCGAGGCCGCGCTCGGACTGTTCAGCACCAAGTCGCCGGAGGACGTCTCGATCGACGACGTCGCGGCGGCGGCCGGTGCCTCCCGCGCGCTCGTCTATCACTACTTCGGCGGTAAGTACGAGCTCTACATCGCGGCGCTCGCCAGTGCGGCCAAGCAGCTCTCGGTGCTGCTGGAGCCGCCGACCGAGGGCACGCCGATCGAGCGCCTGCAGATCTCGCTGAAGCGCTACTTCGATTTCGTGGAGAGCCACGCGCCGGGCTACACCGCGCTGCTGCGCGGCGGCCCCGCGGACCGGTCGGGCGAGGTCGGCGAGATCGTCGACGGCATCCGGCAACTGCTGCTGGGCCGAATCCTGCACGCGATGGACGTCGAGACGCCCACGCCCGTGCTGCGCATCACGCTGCGTTCATGGATGGCCTCGGTCGAGACCGCCGGACTGGACTGGCTGGAAAACAGAGATGTCACCCGGGAGGAACTCGAACGCCTGCTGGTCGACCACCTAGTGGTCCTGCTGCACGTCGCCGGCCAGCACGAACCGGCGATAGCGGACCTCTTCGAGAGACTCGCCCAGGAAGAACTACCCACCGGCGACACCTGAGCTCCACACGAACAGCAACGCCCGGGAGCCACACGAGCAGCGACGTCTGAGCTCCACGCGAGCGGAGGCGTCTGAGCTTCACACGAGCGGCGACGTTCGAGCTCAACACGAGCAGCGACGCCCGGGATCCACGCGAACGGAGACGCCTGAGCTTCACACGAGCAGCGACACCTAAGCTCCACGCGAACAGCGACGCTTGAACTCCACGCGAGCGGCGACGTCTGAGCTCCACACGAGCGGCAACGCCCGGGAGCCACGCGAGCGGAGACGTTCGAGCTCCACGTGAGCAGCGACGCCTCGCATCCACGCGAGCGGCGACGCCTGAGCTCCACGCGAACGGAGACGTTCGAGCTCCACACGAGCGGCAACGCCTGAGCTCCACGCGAACGGAGACGTTCGAGCTCCACACGAGCGGCAACGCCTGAGCTCCACACGAGCGGCAACGCCTGAGCTCCACGCGAACGGAGACGTTCGAGCTCCACACGAGCGGCAACGCCTGAGCTCCACGCGAACGGAGACGTTCGAGCTCCACACGAGCGGCAACGCCTGAGCTCTACGTGAGCAGCGACGCTTGAGCTCCACACGAGCAGCGACGCTTGAGCTCTACGTGAGCGGCGGCGTCTGAGCTCCACACGAGCGGCGATGCCTGGGGTCCACGCGAGCCTGGCGCGGCTCAGGTCGAGGGCTCGGACGTCGTTGAGGCTCGGACGCCGGAGACTCGGGTTTGAGCTCACGCGGGATGATCATGGCTCACGCGGACGGAATGTCCCGCTCGCACGAGGGCGAGCGGGACACCCGGTTGGACGATGCGCGGCCCAGGACGGCGATTCTCGGATGACCACAGCCCTGGACCTTCGCCCAGGGGACCCCTGAACAGGACTTCCACCCACTGCCGGGTGCGAGGTTGTTCAGCGGCCTCCTGGTCGCCCCCCAATATTTCACTGTGTGCGCCCGGCGAGCCCCCACTCGCCGGCCGGAGTGCGTTACTCCGAGCGCTGCTGCGGGATACCCGCCAGCAGCGCACGAACCTCAGCCTCGCGGTAGCGCCGGTGCCCCCCCAGGGTGCGGATGGACGTGAGCTTTCCGGCCTTCGCCCACCGCGTGACGGTCTTGGGGTCGACGCGGAACATCGTCGCCACCTCTGCCGGCGTCAGCAGGGGCTCAGCCTCTGGCGTACGTGCTGACATTTGTGCGGCCTCTCCTCCGTGGACCGATGACAGCGATCCTGCGATTGATCCTCGCGCGGTCACTGATGTCCCCTATGGCCCGAAAGAGCCACTATGACATCACAACGTGTAACCTTGCCACCACTCAACGCAACAAGCAAGTCCCTGAGCGTAGTTGCGTGTTCAGTGGCGACTGGGTCACGCTGCGTGATTCTAGCGACACGTATAGTCGTATCGCGCGCAGATTCGGGAAATTTGTTCAGTTCGCCGATTCAAGGGCTCGTACAGGCCGCCACCGGGCGAGGAGACGCTTGTACATCGCGACGGCCAGTTCGGCCTCACCACGTTCCATCGCCTCAAGGGCCACTTCGAGCTCGCCCACGGAGTCGTCGGCACGCAGGGTCAGATCGTCCAGCAGATGGACCAGTCCGCCGTAGTCGAGCTCGACCAGGGCGCGCGGGTGGAACCCGTCGAGCCAGCGGCCGAGCGCTTCCACGTGCCCGGCGGCCAGCGCCGTGGTCTCACCGGTCCCCTCACCGAGGTTGTCGCGAACGATGCGCAGGGCCGCGGCGACCCGGCGCCGCGCCTCGGGCATCGCCGTGACGTAGATGAGAGTACGCGTCACAGCCGCTGTCGCAGGCCCACGGCCTGGGTTTTCCCCGAAGCACGTCGCGGATTTACGTTCAGCCCGCGGGGGCTCGCCTAGCAGCAGGCAACGTTCCGTACGGCCGAACGCCGCGAACCAGGCCAAGGGGACGTGCCATGTACTGGAGAGGATGTGGGGCCGTAGGGAGCGTCCCGCCGCCTTCCACCGTCCGAACTCCTGCTCGGCATGCTCCGCCACCGCCCGCGGCACGAACGCCTCGGCCACGCCCGCCGGAAGCGTCGCCTGGAACCGGTCGAAAGCGAGCCAGGAACGCAGCCGCGTCTCCCACGGGCACACATAGATCATGTCCGCCGAACGCCGCACGTAGGCGTTCCGGCTCTCCCGTTCAGGTACGGGCTCCGGCGGGAACGCGGCCAGCCGCAACGCGGCCTCGCGGTGCTCGGCACGCAGCGCGTGGATTCGCCTTGGGCGCCGCCGGGAGTCGGCGTAGGCCGTCCACAGGGTCCGTTCCGGCTCCGGGAAGGCGGTCAGCGGTTCATATACCCGTAGATACGCGGCGTACGGAAGCACACCGCATCGTGACATGGAGGGGGCGCGGACAAGGCTTCGACGACCCCACCGAGATCCCTGTGTTACCTGCAGGCTCGCCCGTGGTGCCCTGTCCGGTTCTAGTCTGATCCTTAAGACTGAGAGGAGGGCACTACCGTGCCTAACGTCTTCGGGTCGCCCCACAAGGGCACAGAACCCCGACACGAGCAGGTCGTCTTCTGCCAGGACGAGGCCAGCGGCCTGCGTGCCATCATCGCGCTCTACTCCACCGCGCTCGGCCCCGGGCTGGGCGGCACCCGCTTCTACCCCTACAGGTCCGAGGAAGAGGCGCTCACCGACGTCCTGAACCTGTCCCGCGGCATGGCGTACAAGAACGCCCTGGCCGGGCTGGACCTCGGAGGCGGCAAGGCCGTCATCATCGGCGATCCCGACACCGACAAGTCCGAGGCTCTGCTGCGCGCCTATGGACGGTTCGTCCAGTCGCTGAACGGCCGCTACTACACGGCCTGCGACGTCGGCACGTACAGCGAGGACATGGACATCGTCGCCCGCGAGAGCCGCTACGTGACCGGCCGTACGGTCGCGCACGGCGGCGCCGGCGACTCGTCCATCCTCACCTCGTACGGCGTCTACCAGGGCATGCGCGCCGCTGCGGACCACATCTGGGGCAGCCCCACGCTCCGCGGCCGCCGGGTCGGCGTCGAGGGCGTGGGCAAGGTGGGCCACCGCCTGGTCGACCTGCTGCGCGAGGACGGCGCCGAGGTCGTGATCTGCGACGTCAGCGAGGCCGCCGTCGAACGCGTTCTGGAACGGCATCCCGGAGTCGAGGTCGTCGCCGACAACGAGGCCCTGGTCCGTTCCGAGATCGACGTGTACGCCCCGTGCGCGCTGGGCGGGGCACTCGACGACGAGACCGTGCCCGTCCTCCGTTCCAAGATCGTCTGCGGCGCCGCCAACAACCAGCTGGCCCACCCCGGTATCGAGAAGCAGCTGGCCGACCGCGGCGTCCTCTACGCTCCCGACTACGTGGTCAACTCCGGTGGTGTGATCCAGGTCGCCGACGAGATCGAGGGTTTCAACTTCGAACGCGCCAAGGCCCGGGCCACCGAGATCTTCGAGACCACTCGCCGGATCTTCGTCCTGGCCGCCGACGAGGGCGTACCCCCAGCCGTCGCCGCCGATCGCCTGGCCGAGCAGCGCATGACGGCCGTAGGCCGCCTCCGCAGCATCTGGCTGAGCTAAAGGTCTATTGCCTTAGTCACACTGGCCGCCGGGCCGCTCTCCCCGGGCCCGGCGGCACTCCAGCAAACACGTCGTCTCCCGCCGACCTCAGCCGTGGCGTAGGAGTGGTTTTGGCCACGTCCCCTCCCCGTGCGTGACGACTTGGCTCTCGTTCCCCACGCACAAAGCCTCAGCCGTCACGCGAACGCGCTACCTGAGCGTGGAGCGAGCCGAAGGCGAAGCTCCACGGGAAGATCGCGAAGCGATGTCGCGTTCGCCGCTCATGCGGTTCGGCCCCGAGCCGCCAGGCGAGGGGCCGAGGTCGCAGGAGCCGTCCAGCACAGCCGCAGGAGCCTTCCAACACGCCAGGTCTGTGAACTCGCAATCACCCGATACACTGGGGTTCTCCGCAGCGAGCATGCCGCCACAGGTCTGACGATGTACCGAGCCGGGCGCAAAACGGGTACGGTTGTATCCGTGACTGAACCATGGCTCATCAGGCACCGGTTCGTGTGGTGGACGCGCGCGTTGATGGGCCCACGAAAGCCCTGACCATCGAGGGGGTCGAGCCAATGGGTCGCGGCCGAGCCAAGGCCAAGCAGGTGAAGGTTGCCCGTCAGCTCAAGTACAACAGCGGCAACACGGACCTCGACCGCCTGAAGAGTGAGCTGGGAGTCCCCGACTCGACGGAGACCGACCCGTACGACGAGCTCGCCGACAAGTACGCCGACTACGCCGAGGAATACGGCGTAGTCGCTGAGGACGACCGCAAGGACGGTACCTCAGGCTGACTTTCATGAGCTGTGCCCGCAAGCAAGGCTTGCGGGCCTTCTCGTGTCTGCGAAGCGTTGGGAGCGTTGGGCGGGGCCTTACCGGTCTCCACGAGCGTTGATCCGAGCGTTGGGCCGGGCCTCTGGAATCAGGGGGTGGCCAGGGCTTCCTTGACGCCGGGTTCCTGGCGGCCGAGGAGCTTGGGGTCGCGGCGGGCGCTGAGGTCCGTCATGGCCTTGATCATGGCGAGGGGTTCGCGGACGTAGCCCTTGACGGTGGCGTCCCGGCGGTCGGCCATGCTGTCGTCCCCGACGCCGAACGCCTCGAGCCCGGCGGCCCGGCAGAGGGCCACGGCGCGCGGCAGGTGGAAGTTCTGGGTCACCACGGTGAGCCGGTCCACCTGGAAGATCCGCTTGGCGCGGGCGCAGGAGTCCCACGTGTCGAGTCCCGCGAAGTCTCGGACGATCTTGTGTGCGGGCACCCCGTGGGCGATCAGGTAGTCGCGCATCACGGTGGGCTCGTCGTAGTGCTCGACCCGGTTGTCGCCTGAGACCAGGAGCACCTTGACCTTGCCGCGCCGATAGAGGTCCGCGGCGACGTCCAGACGGCGGGCCAGGAGGATCGACGGCTGGCCGCCCCAGACGCCCGCGCCCAAGACCAGAGCCACGGGTGTGGTGGGGACCTTGTCGGGTGAGTGCCGGTAGCGGGCCGTGTCCGCGTAGGCCCAGCCCAGCGGCGCCAGGACGCCGTACGCCAGCAACCCCACCAGGACCGACAGCGGCAGCACGAGGCGGCGCAGGCGCGCGGGCGTGGCCCAGGCCAGCACACGAGAGATCATCACACTCATGGGACGCGTGAGCGTTATGCGAGGTTCGCCGAGCCGGTGCCTTTGATGATCTCGCCGAGGACCCAGGCGGGGACACCCCGGTCGGCGAGGGTCGCGACGGCGGCGTCGGCAGCGTCGGGAGCCACGATCGCGACCATGCCCACGCCCAGGTTGAACGTCTTGTCCATCTCGGCCTGCGGCACCTTGCCGTACGTCTGGAGGGCCGTGAACAGCGGCGGAACCTCCCACGAGGACCGCTGCAGCACGGCGTCGGCCGTCGGCGGCAGCGAACGGGCCAGATTGGCCGTCAGGCCCCCGCCGGTGATGTGGGCGAACGCACGTACCCCACCGGCGCGCACGAGGCTCAGGCAGTCCTGGGCGTAGATGCGTGTGGGTGTCAGCAACTCCTCGCCGAGTGGACGGGCAAGATCGGCCAGCTGGGTCTCCAGCGCCAGATCGGTGGTAGCCAGAATGTGGCGCACCAGCGAATACCCGTTGGAGTGGATGCCCGAGGACGCCATTCCGATCACGGCGTCGCCGGGGCGGACCCGGTCGGGTCCGAGGATCTCGTCGGCCTCCACGACCCCCGTACCGGCGCCCGCGATGTCGAACTCGTCCGGCTGCAGCAGGCCCGGGTGCTCGGCGGTCTCGCCGCCGATCAGCGCGCAGCCCGCCAGCACACAGGCGTCCGCGATGCCGCCGACGAGATCGGCGATGCGCTCCGGGATCACCTTGCCGCAGGCGATGTAGTCGGTCATGAACAGCGGCTCGGCGCCGCAGACCGCCAGGTCGTCGATCACCATGCCGACCAGATCGTGCCCCACGGTGTCGTAGACGCCCAGCCGCCGGGCCAGATCGACCTTGGTACCGACCCCGTCGGTGGACGTCGCCAGCAGCGGACGGCGGTACTTGAGGAACGCCGACGCGTCGAAGAGCCCCGCGAAGCCGCTGACATCGTCCACGACCTCCGGGCGCCGCGACCGCGCCACCCGCGACTTCATCAGCTCGACGGCCCGCTCACCGGCCGCGATGTCGACCCCGGCCGCCTCGTAGGACGTCACTTGACGGCCCCTTCCAGCAGGTGCTTGCCACGCGCGTCCTCCTCGACCGGGATCGGGTAGACCCCGTCGAAGCACGCCCGGCACAGCCGGTCCTTGGCGATCTGGGAGGAGGCGATCAGCTCGTCCAGCGAGATGTAGCCCAGCGAGTCGGCCCCGATCGAGTCGCGGACCTCCTCGATCGACAGGTTGCCCGCGATCAGCTCGGCCCGGCTGGCGAAGTCGATGCCGTAAAAACACGGCCAGGCCACCGGCGGACTGGAGATCCGCACATGCACCTCATCGGCGCCGGCGTCCCGCAGCATCCCCACGATGGCCCTCTGCGTGTTGCCTCGCACGATCGAGTCGTCCACCACCACGAGCCGCTTGCCCTCGATGGCCTCCCGGAGCGGGTTGAGCTTCAAACGAATGCCCAACTGCCGGATGGTCTGGGACGGCTGGATGAACGTACGCCCGACATACGAATTCTTGACGAGCCCCTGCCCATACGGGATGCCCGAAGCCTCCGCATACCCAATGGCAGCCGGCGTCCCCGACTCGGGCGTAGGAATCACCAGATCGGCCTCGACCGGATGCTCACGGGCTAGCCGTCGCCCAACCTCAACCCGCGTGGCCTGCACACTGCGCCCAGCGATAGTCGTGTCAGGCCGAGCCAAGTAAACGTACTCAAACAAACAACCCTTAGGCCGCGGCTCCGCGAATCGCTCCGACCGCACCCCATCGGCGTCGATCGCGATCAGCTCGCCCGGCTCGATCTCCCGGGCGAACTGCGCGCCCACGATGTCGAGCCCGGCGGTCTCCGACGCCACCACCCACCCGCGCTCACCGAGGCGTCCCAGCACCAGCGGCCGGATGCCCTCAGGATCGCGCGCCGCGTACAGCGTGCTCTCGTTCATGAAAACCAGGGAGTACGCCCCCCGCGTCACCGGCAGGATCTCCCGCGCCGCCGACAGCGGACCACCCTCACGCGTCGCCAGAAGCGCCGTGAGGACCTCGGTGTCACTCGTGGCGGTCAGCACCCCCGAGGGCAGCTTGGCGGCCAGCTCAGGCGTGTTGATGAGATTGCCGTTATGCGTGAGGGCCAGCCCACCCGCCCCCGTAGACCGGAACGTAGGCTGCGCGTTCTCCCACGTAGGCGAACCAGTCGTGGAGTAGCGGCAGTGGCCGACAGCGATATGGCCACGCAACGTGTTGAGCACCGACTCGTCGAAGACCTGGGCCACCAGCCCCATGTCCTTGAAGACGACGATGCGCGATCCATCACTGACCGCGATCCCAGCCGATTCCTGCCCACGATGCTGCAACGCGTACAGGCCGTAGTAGGCGAGCTTGCTGACCTCCGCCCGGCTCGCCTCGCCAGGCGGAACCCAAACACCGAAAACCCCGCAGGCATCCTGGGGGGCACGGTCGGAGGGGTCGATGTCGTGGCTCAGACGTCCGTCACGGAGAGGCACAGCCCCCATCCTAGTTGCCCCCCTCACCTGCTCCGATCAGCGCATCTCCTTAACCGACCTTTTGAGGTCCTTGATCGTGGCCAGGTTCGGCTGGGTCTTGTCGCTTCGGTCTGGGCGGGCGTAGGTCAAGGACGGTCGTGAGGATGGGGAGAAGGGTTCGGTCCGCAACGGGCAACAAGGGGTGTGACCGTAGCCTCTACCTCGAGAAGGATCTTCGATGACCAACCCCCGGGCATCTTCGAGGTGGTCGTGACGAGTGACGGCCCGCAGGGCGAGCCTCCTGGGGCTGACCGGCGCTTGTCCGACGCGGAGATCATCGCCGCCTCGCGCCGTGTCCCGGCGCGGTTCGCTGTGATCTTCGACCGCCACTACCGGGACATCCAGCGATACGTGGACCGGCGGCTCGGGCGGGACGATGCCGACGACATCGCTGCTGAGACGTTCCTGATCGCCTTTCGCAGGCGCGCTCGTTTCGACACCGCCCAGGCATCCGCGCGGCCGTGGCTGTACGGCATCGCGACCAAGCTGGTCGGCCGGCACCGTCGCGACGAGCTGCGCCGCTACCGCGCGTTGGCGCGTTTGGACAGGAGCGATGCCCTGGAAGGACACGAAGAGCGCGTTACCTCCGCGGTGGTCGCGGCCAACACCGGTCTCAGCGAGGCGTTGGCAGGTCTATCGAGCGCCGATCGGGACGTTCTGATGTTGGTCGCCTTGGCCGAGCTCAGCTATCCGGAGGTCGCCGCGGCGCTAGGGATCAAGTACGGAACCGTCTGTTCTCGACTCAGCCGAGCACGACGACAGATCAGGACGGCGCTTGACGCTCAGGATCGTGCAGACATCGAAGGAGGCACCCGTGGACGAATTGGCTGAGGTCGCGGGACTGCTGACCGCCGATCACCCGTCGAGCGCCCAGGCGATCGAAAAGAGTCGCCGCCGCCTGATGAACGAGGCGGCCCGGCGCCATCGATGGCATCCTCGACGTTCCTCGGAGCCGGCGGGCAAAGCGACGAGCCGGCGAACGGCCCTCGTCGCGGGTCTGAGCGCCGTCATGATGGTCGCTGCGGCGTGGGGTGTCCATGCATGGATGACGCGTCCGCTCTACCACCCTGAACCATTGGCGGGCCAGAGCGGGCCGGCCGCATCATTCCTGCTTGCCGCCGCCGATGGCAGGGCACGTCATGCCTCCTCCGGCCGGCACTGGTACCTGCACACGCTGAACGGCACGACCGCAGTGGTCAGATCTCCTACGCGACCGAACGTCCGGTACACCGTCGAAGTCAGAGCCAGTGTCTTCAACCTGGCGCAGAACGGCGCGAGCAGCGGGGCGAAGATGTATGAGTGGGATGGGGATGACGTCGAAGTCCGTCCTGTGAGCCCTGCCGACCACGCTGCATGGACCGCCGACTGGCAGCCCGATGCCGACGCTCTCAAGGTCGAGCCTCCTCATGGTCAGCGTGGGCCCGAGCCCGAAGAGGGCGGCTACTTCGACATCGGCCCCCCGGAGGCGCGCGAACTGCCGTCTGATCCGTCCGAGCTGCGTGCCTGGATCCTGAACTATGCGACCAAGTTCGACCACGAGCGCCTGCGTCAGCCGGATCTCTACCTCTTCATCTACGCTCCGCTTCTGCTTGCCGAGCTACCGGTCTCCGACCGTGTTCGCATCGCCACATACCGGATCCTGGCCAGCTTGAAGGGCGTACGGATGGTCGATGCCACTGATGCCACGGGCCGCAAGGGCAGGGCCGTCTCCATGGTTCAGACCACGCCCGCCTACGGCACGATCGACTGGCAGCTCTTCATCGATCCCTCCACCGGTAGGCTCACCGCCAGCCAAGGCGTCGTCGTGAAAGGTGGCTCCAAGAACGCCGGAGTTCCACCTGGTTCGCGCCAGTTCTTTCAGATCGTCAAGAAGGCGGATTGGACGAACGAGTCCTCCAGGAAGCTGCTTCCCGGATGGATCTGGAACAAGAACTGGGAGCCTCCCTTCGACTGATGCCGGTGATCGCATCACGTCGACACGCATCGACTCACTCCGAAGTCGCCCGAGGGCGGCCCGCTCCTTTCTGACATCCCGCCCACGGCGGCCAGCGTCACCGGACAGCTGCCGTTCGAGTGATCCAAGGCGAAGCACTGGCCGGAGCGTCCAGCGATTGGACCGGTGACGGGTCAGTTGCTGACTCAGGGGTGGACCCGGCTTGACCCAAGAGAGTTCCCCTCATCGCGATGCAACGGCTCACTGCCCGAGAGGAGAGGACGATGCAGAACATCAAGGCGGCAGACAACGGACTGTGCTGGTTCAAGAGCACCTACAGCGGCGCCAGTGGCAACGGCGCATGTGTCGAGACCGCGATGACAGGCTCCGGGATGGCGATGCGGCATTCCAAGGATCCCGGTGGGACCGTCCTAAGGTTCGACTCGCTTCCGTGGAAGGCCTTCCTCGGCGAGATCAAGGAGGGCGTGCACGATCTCACCTGACGCCGGTGGAGTGGGCGTTCCATGCCGAGCGCCCACTCACGGCCTGCGGATCATTCCTTCGAGGAACTCCCGTGACTCCTTCGGGTTGAGGGCCGCGTCACGCACCTGGTTGAAAGCGGTGCTGTAACGGGCGATCTCACTGATGTCCTCGATGAACTGGCCCTTGTTCAGCAACTCGACGTAGACGATGGGGTGGTCGTTCCCGCTGAACGAGAACAGATGGAACGGAAACCCCATCGCCTGGTGGGCACCAGCAGAGAAAGGCAGTATCAGCAGCGTGAGCTCGTCGGGGCGCGCGGAGACTTCGAGCAGGCGGCGGTACTGCTCCCTCATCACTTCCTCGTTCCCCACGGGCCGGTGCAGGCAAGCCTCGTCGAGCACCACGGTGAGAGCCGGAGCATCGATCCGTTCGAGCACTGCTTGCCTCTCGACGCGCAGGGCGGCCTTGCGGTCGACCATCTCGAGGGGAACATCGGACCAGGACGTCATCAGTTCCCACGCGTAACGCGGGGTCTGCAGAAGGCCCGTCACGATGTTGGACTCATAGATCGAGATCGTGGCGGCCTCGTCCTCCAGACTCAGGAGAGTCTCGGTGTCCTCGGCAAGGATGTCGGCATAAGCGGTCCACCAACCCTTGCGGCGGGCTTGACGCACCATTTGCAGAAGGTTCTCCCGCTCCTCCCCCTTGACCTCGTAGAGGTCGAGGAGTTCGCGGGCGTCCTGGATACGGACGGCGACCTGGCCGTTCTCGATTCTACTGATCTTGGCAGGGGAACATTCGAGGTGCTCGGCGACGGCCTCCAGCGTCAAGTCTGAGGCCGCGCGAAGCCGGTGCAGCTGTGCCGCGAGCCTGCGGCGCTTCATCACCGGGCTTCTGCCTGCGTTCACCGTTCGCTCATTTCCCCGCGCGGTCGTTCGACCCGACCGGCGTAGTGCGGATCATGCGGATAGTAGTCGATCCGGACCACCGATTCACTTGACATCCTAGATATGAATTCTGCAAGTTGCAACTAGCAAGTTTCATGCATACTGGTTCCCAGTCCCCACACTCAGGCCACGAGCTCAGGAGAAGTGATGGCCGACCCCGAGCACTCCCGGAGCCAAGGGCCCGCTCGGCGCCCTCGGTGGAGACGAACCCTCTCTGACCGGGCAGAACGACTTTTTGCCCTGATTGTGGCCTTCTACGGCACTGCGGGGTGGCATCCTGATTTGAGAGTCGGGATAGGCCTCGCCATAGGCTCCCTGGCCGCGTCGGCATGCCTCTTGGTGCTGTCAGCACTGTCGCAGGCCCGCTCACAAAGGGGCCGCGAAGACGGTGACGAATCGTGGTCAGATGATGACGATGCGTGATGTTCTGCTGCTTTCCTCATACTTATTGCAAATTTCACATCGCTAGTCGCATACTTCAACTTCCATACAGCAAGCACTACGGGGTTCACATGAAGGAACAGCGGGGCCACGGTCGCACCGCACGCCAGGAGCTGGCGGCCGAGTTCCGGCGGTTGCGCGAGGAGAGTGCCCGCTCGGTGGGCGAGGCCGCGGTGCATCTCGACCAGCCCCCTTCTCTCGTGGTCCGGCTGGAGACCGGCACCGCCGCGCTACGCCGGGCCCACGCGATCGGCCTTCTCGATCTGTACGGCATACAGGGTGCGCCGCGCTCCTCTTTTCTGGCGAGGGTCGATGCGATGCGCTCGCGGAACTGGTGGTACCCGTACGGCGATCTGGTCACTGGAGATGTCGAGCAGATGTTGATTCTCGAGGACGAGGCCGACCTGATCCAGACCCACCAGCCAAGCCTCATACCCGGGTTGCTCCAGACAGAGCGTTACGCCTGGGAACTCATGCAGATCGCGGGCGACATCCCGTTGGACGCGGTCGAGCAGCGCCTACGGCTGCGCATGGCCCGCCAACGTGTCGTGGCGGACGAGAACGGCCCCGTCCTGAGGGTCGTGCTCGATGAGGCCGCGTTGCGCAGGCCCGTCGGGACCGCTGCGGTGATGCGGGACCAGTACGAGCGATTGCTGGAAGTCACCGAAACCGACCGGCTGAGCGTACGAGTGGTTCCGCTCAGCGCCGGACTCCACCGCGCGGTCGGATTCGCTTTTCACATTTTCGAGTCGGCGGGCAGGGAGCCCGCCGCGGTGCAGATCGAGATGCTCGACCGGGTGAGGTTCGCCGAGGACCAGGCCGAGATCGCCTCCTACATACGGGCCTTCGCCGCGGCCGGAGCCTGCGCGATGAGTGCGGAACGGTCCCGCTCGTTCCTCCTCGACCTGCTGAAGCGATGCTGAGTTCCGCCGCGGCGTCCCGTATGTGGCGGTGGCCGGCGGCAACCTGCCACCGCCACATACGGACGCTCATGAGATCAGCCCTCGGGAAGCTCGAACTGCTCGTCCTTGACACCGAGCAGGAACGCCTCCCACTCCTCATGGGTGAACGAAAGGGCCGGGCCGGCCGGGTCCTTGGAATCACGCATCATGACCGCGTCATTGGTGATCTTGACCTCGACACAGGCGTCGTTCACGCCTCCCGAGAAGCTGCTCTTTCGGTACCCCGACACCGCGGTCTTGTCCTTGCTCATGCTCGTCCTCCGACTCCCCGGGCGGCCTGGTGCAGCCCGACGAGTGCAGATTCGGCCCCCGACCTGGGCGTCCTGCCGAGACGGCCGATGGGCGTCTTCCTGAAGCGGCACTCACCGACTCTGACCATGACAAAGAAGTCAAAGGAAAGGTAAGTGATGGCGGGATCGATCGAACCGTCCCGGCCCCCGGCCGTGGCCATCCAGATCTTCGGGAACCTGGAGGTTCGTGTGAACGGCCGGCAGCTGGATCTCGGTACGGAGCAGATGCAGCGGATGCTGGTCGGCCTGCTCGCCGCAGGAGGCCGACCGGTGTCGCGAGACACGCTCCTCATATGGATCTGGGACGAGATCTGGGACACGCCGGAGAGGTTCAAAAGCCAGGTGGACGCCCTCCACCAGCTCGTAAGGAAGCTACGGCGGCGGCTGGAGTCGGTGGGCCTGCACAACACCCTGACCTGGCGCAACGGATGCTACGCGTTCGACATGGCCGTTGCCGACGTCGACCTTCACCGCTTCGCGGCGGAACTCGCGAACGCCGGGCAGGCGATGAGCGAGGACGAGGAGCAAGCGGCAGAGCTGCTGGAGGTCGCGCTGCGGCGGGTGCGAGGGGAACCACTCGCGGGCCTGAACGGCCGCAAGATCGAGGGATTCCGGGTGACCCTTGAAGAGGAAATGCTCAACGCCGAACTCACGCTCAACCAGCTCCGGATGAGGAACGACCGGCACCTCGAGCGGATCTCACAGCTCACAGCTCTGGCGGCGGAGCATCCCGACAACGAGATGGTGACCTGGCTGCTCATGCACGCCCTCTACCGCTCGGGCCGTCAGGACGACGCCCTGAAGGCCTTCCGGGACCTACGAGCGCGGCTCGTGGACCGGGACGGGCTCGACATCCTGCAGCCACTCTCGGATCTCCACGACCGCATGCTGCGCGGAGACCCGGAGCTGTGGGAGCCCGACGCGGTCGTCTTTCCGGGTGCGCGGACGGTGACACGCCCCCGATCGAGCGGTACCGCCTCCCCCTCCCCCGCAGCGGAGGAACGCGCCGAAGAGCCTGGTAGCGCCGGAGACGGGCAGGAAGAGGCGAGTGATGGCGTATCACACGGTCGGGAGCCGTCCGACCCATCGCCTGCGGCTCCGCATGCCCCGGGTACCACGGTCACCACATTCCATGGCCCGGTCGTGTCTCATGGCGTGATCGGGACCGTCCACGCCGGGTCGTTCCACCAGCACGGGTGAGCAGATGGACGACAGAGACCCCGAAGAGCCAAACGACGAGGACTCACAGGACGCCCCCGGTCCGTCATGCGAAGACGACTTCGCGCACGTACCCTCCGACAAGGCCGCGAGGCAGACCCAGCCGGACCCGGAGGCCTTCGCCTCGCTCAACCAGTTCATCTTCCACGGGAACGTGGACGCCTCCCGCGCCTTGATCGGAGCCGCCTTCAAGGGGGCGGGAGGTGAGCGCGCCCCGACCGCCGTGGTCGGCAGGATCGACGACGTCGAGATCGACGAACTGATCGACGGCTACGTCGCTCCGGACCCGCACGCCACGGCCGCGCCGGCACTGGCGAAGCAGAAGTTCGTGGTGCTGGCCGGGGCGCCCCTCATCGGGAAACGGCACGCGGCGATCAAGCTGCTGCGGGAGGTCACCCAGAAACCGTTGATCGTGCTGTCGCCCACGATCTCCCTGAGCAGGCTGGCGTCCCGCACCTACCTCAGGGGCCATGGTTACGCGGTGATCGACTGGTGCGACCCTGACCACGGCCTCGACACCGGTCGTCCGGCGAGCGAACTCGAATGGCTCGCGGTGCGAACCAATATTCGGCGGGCCGGCGCCTACTTGGTGATCACCACGGTCGACTGCACGGTCGGGGATGCGGGGAAGGCGGTTCCGGCCGTCCGGTGGGAGCCTCCGCCACCGCGACGCCTGCTCTTTCGCCGGCTCGGCGAACGCGTCGGGGCCGCCGAGATCGAGCGGACGGCGGCCCTCGTTCCGGCCGACTGCGCGGTCTCGGGCGTGCTCCGAATCGCCGAACGGCTGGCTGCCGGAAAGGACCCGCAGGCCGCGGTCGACGAGGTCCTGGATCTGGTGGATCGCGAACACGTGACGGGATGGTTCCAGCAGAAGCCGAGTCGGCGCGAGATCGTCGAGGTCGTCGTCCTCGCACTGCTGCCAGAGGTGAAGGATCGCCGCTTCGAGGAGCTGCTCGCGCGGCTGGAGGATGAGCTGGCGGCGTCCATGCCTCCGGCACAGGCTTCACCGGCGCGAGAGGACTCTCAGGAGCGGATCTCCGCCGAAGAGGCCTTGCCGCAGGTCCGTTCGGAGCGGGCCGATGCGTCCAACCTGATCGCCTCGCATTCTGGCGCCGGGGAAGAGCCTGTGACGTTCGCGCCGCGGTTCAAAGAGCCCGACTACCGCGCGCTCGTCCTGTCGGAGTTGTGGAGGCGCTTCGACAGCGGCCTGTGGAACGCCGTACGAAGCTGGCTGTATGAGGTGGTCCAGGAGATCGACCTGCGGCTGCCCGCCACCGCCGGTCTGGTCCTGCTGGCGACTGTGGCCCCGGAGGAAGTTGAAGAGCAGTACCTAGAACCGTGGTCGCGGGGCGCGATCGGCACCGCGGGCCAGCTCTGCGCCGCGTACGCGCTGTCGCACCTGGCCACCGAAGATGAGCGCTCGACCACCGCGTTGCACATCGCGACCCGCTGGGTGAGCCACGGCAACTCGTCACAACGATGGACCGCGGCACTGGTCTTCTCCGGGGAACTGGGCGCCCGCTATCCGACCGATGCCGTCCGCAGGCTCTGGCAGCTCATTCCCCAGTGCAACGACCTGAGCGTGCCCGCCGCGCTGGCCATGGGGCGGTTGTTCGCCACGCTCGTCCACGGTTCGAAAGGCGCCGCCGAGGTGATCAGGCTGCTCGGTGAGCGGCTCGCGCTGACCCGGACCGTCGGCACGACCAGGGAACTGCGCCGTCTGATCCTCACCGCGATCCGGGCGGTGCTGTCAGAACGCGATCCGGTCAGTGGCAGGCCCGCGGTGGCGCATTTCTTGATCTCCCGTCCCGACCAGGCCGTCCGCCTCGGCGCCCTGTGGGCGGCGGCGCTGAGGAACACTCACCATCGCGAGGAGGCGATGCAGGCCCTCGACAGAGCCCTGTTCTCGCTGCTCGACGTAGGCGAGGCGCGACGGCTGGCCGACGCGCTGGTCCGGGCACTCGATGCGAACGAGCAGGCCGTACTGCGGACTGAGGCGGCGCACCTGCTCCGGAACTGCCGCAAACACGGGCGGCCGACAGACCACATCCAGATCCTGATCACCGTGCTGGACGAGTTCCGCTCGGGATTCCGGCATGCCTCTGAGGAAGGGCCATGACACAGAGTTATCCGATCATCGAGGAGCGGTTCCTGCGCGAGCCGCCCAAGCGCGGGGCGTTCGGTCTGCGCGGGCGCCGCCGCGACTACGACGAGTTGCCCCGGCCGAAGGGCAACCAGGTGCTGGTGTTCTGCGTAGGTGGCAAGCACCTGGTGGACGATGGACGATTCGGTCTCGACGACGAGCGAGTCCTTGAGGCCACCAGCGTGAGCCTTGTCGATATCAGCGATCGCGTACCGGTCACGATCCAGTTGGCCATCCCGTCGAAGGACTCCAGCGAGTTCACCATCCAGGCAGCGTTCCTGTGCACGGTGACCGATCCGGAGGTGATCGTCGGGAAGGGAAAGCAGAACGTCTCGGTCTCGCTCCTTGGCTACCTTCGCGGCCACCACCGGATCTTCGAGCTGGGCCTGCCGTACGAGTTGAGCGAGATCCACGAAGTACGCCGGGACGTCAAGGCCCAGGTGCTGGCCTACACCATGAAGGCGCCGGCGCCGATTCCGGGAATGAAGGTCGTTCTCAATAGCATCGAAGTGCTCACACCGAACGAGCTGCGAGAGGTCCACGGTCGCCTGCGCAAGGGTTCCAACGACCAGCGTGTGGTCTGGCAGGAGAAGAACCATGGCCACGACCTGGAGCGGCTTCACGCGGAGCAGGCCCACCTGTTGGAACGGATGAACCTGCAGTTCGAGCGGGAGAGGGCCGACCACGACCGGAAGATGGAAGAGCAGCGGCGGCTCTTCGACGAGTGGATGGAACAGGAGATCGGGCGCCTGCGCCGGGTTCATGCCCAGCAGGAATACGCGGAACTCGCGCCCTTGTTCGGAAGCGATCCCCTCGAAGCGATGAAGTACGCGGTGGCACGCGGCGACCTGCCCGCAACGGAGATCGTCCGGGCACTGGAAGAGGCGCGGGAGCGCGACCGCGGTGACAGCCGGGAGGTGTGGCAGGAACGACTCGCCGACCAGCGCGAGCGCGACCGGGCCACGCGGGAAGAACGCCGGTGGCTCATCGAGATCCAGCAAGAAGCACGGCGCGAGGACCGCGCGGACCAACGCCTCTCCCGCCAGCACGACCGCACCGACGAACAGCATCGGCGCCAGATGGTGCAACGTGTGATCGGGAAGCTGGCCGACGCCGGCTACCTCGATGAGAACTCCCCCGACGTGCGCCTGCTCGTGCAGGGCCTCATGCAGGAACTGGTGCCTGGCTCCGGCGTCGGCGAGAAGGTGCTGGATTCCGACGCGTTGGAAGCGCGGTCTCTGGACCCTGCGGCCCCCGAGGAAGAACTGAGGGAAGAGGATGTCAACTAGGACCGACATCCCGGTGGGAACCGATCGCGCGCAGGCCCGGATCGACCCGTACCGGCCCGCTCCTCCGGACAACTCGTTCGCCCGGCGGCTGCGCGCCCTGGCGGGCGTCCGGGAGGAGATCCTGGACTGGGTTCCGGAGGAGCGCCCCCGCTACACCCGGCTCGGCGCGGTGGTCCTGGTCGCGGGCTGCCTTGCCGGTCTCTCGATGCTGGCGGCCCTGGTGAAGGTGTGGTCATTGCCATGGCCCCTACTTCTTCCGATCGCCGCGTTCTGGGGCTGGGTGATCGCGACCATCGACGGGTGGCTCGTGGCCAGCACGCATGGGACCGGCAGTCGGCTGCGGGCTTTCGTGCCCCGCCTGGTGCTGTCGGTAGTGATCGGGATCGTGATCGCCGAGCCGCTGGTCCTGCGCGTCTTCCAACCGGCGATCCATCAACAGGTACGTGAGACCCGAGCGACCGAAGTGATCGCCTACGAAAGTCTCCTGAAGACCTGCAACCGTCCCGACGGAGCCCAGGCCGATCAGGACAAGTGTGCGGATCATTTGCTGAGCGTCGCCGGGGCCCCGGAGGGGCAATGGGAAAAGTTGCGGCAGGCGCGGCGAGAGCGGGGCTGGCTGGCGGCCTCGATCGAGCGGGACAGGAAAGAGGCACGGCGACTGGGTTCACTGGCCCGGGCTGAATGCGGCGGTAGTCGCGGGGCCGAGTTCAGCGGTATCCCCGGAGTAGGGCCGAACTGCAGGGACAACCGGACTCAAAGGGACGCGTTCATTGCGACGAGCAGACTCCCCGAACGCGAGAAGCAGCTCGCTGCCCTGGACCGGACGATCGAGTCCCTGACCCAGCAGCTCGGGTCGGACACACAGGTCTACGGGCAACAGCTCACCGCTGCGATAGAGAAGAAGGTCGACGAGCGGCGCCGTGCGCAGGAGCAGATCGGTCTGCTGGAGGAACACGACGCGCTCGGCACGTTGTCGTCGCAGAGCATCCTGGTGTTCGCCGCCCCCTGGTTCCTGCGGGCGTTGCTGATCCTGGTGGACTGCCTGCCCGTTCTGATCAAGCGTTTGGGGGGCACTACGTATTACGACCATCTGGTGACCCGGCAACTCGACACAGCGCTCAACCTGCACGAGATAACCGACGGGTTGCGCCATGAATCGGGCACCATCGACAACGTCATCCGCACCAAGCAGCTCAAGCATGAGCGCGAGGCGCGGCTGAAGGAGATCGAGCGGTTCCACGAGGTGCGGGAGCAGGCCGAGCTCGACGATGATATCGATGACCTTGCCCGGCGCTTGGGATGGCAGCGCCCCGTCGCCTGACCGCGTCAGCTGGTAGAGGCGGCCGTGTGCGCCCCGGGACGGTTTCCCACGGGCCGCCTCTCTTGGTCACAGCAAGCAGACCGGACGGTCGTTGAGCCACGCCGCAACGGGATGCGGCACGTAGGTGGCAACAGCCGCAAGTGAATGCCTGCTCATGCTCGCTTGGGAGCAGGTGTTGGGCCACCACGATGGACGTGATCTTCGAAAGGGAGGTCGCGAAGTCCGCATGACCGGCGGCTCCTGTGGGCGCTGATCGCGACGTGACCGGGACGGTTCCTTCAACCGACCTTTACCTGCCGAATCGGCGGGCCGTGACTCTGGCGCGGGAGTGTGAAGGGCTACACGGGGGAGGACGCCATGACGATGCCGGGTTACCAGACCTACTCGCCGCCCGCGCCGCCTGAGCGTAAGGGGCTGGCGGTCGCGTCTCTGGTGCTCGGAGTCGCCGGACTGCCCGCGCTGATGCTGTGTGGTGTCGGACTGGTCCTGGGGGTGGCGGGGCTCATCCTGGGGGTCGTCGCGGCCGTGCGGGGTGGCGGGCGCAATATCGCCGTGATGGGGATCGTTTGTTCGGTCGTGACTTTGGTCATAGGCGGGGTGGCGATCTTCTTTTTGCTCAGCAAGGCCGCGGAATGTGCTGATGCGGGGCGGTATCCCGACGAGTCGGCGCGGCGATTGTGCGTCGAACGGGAGTTTCCGTTCGCCCGGCACACCGAGACACCGTGATCATTCGGCGAGGGCTCGGACGGCTTCCTCGTCCAGGGCCGACGCGTACACCCGGACGTCGTCCAGGAGGCCACTGAGGCCCGGTTTGCCGGGTTCGCCTCCCAGGTAGATCGGTCCGCCGGGCGTGACGACCGCGTGTTCCAGCGGGACGGCCACATCGAGCTTGCCGTTGATGTAGAGGAACATGCCGCCGGTGTCGACCACGAACGTCACGTGCGCCCATGCGCCTTCGGCCAGGACGGCGCGACTGTCCATGTATTCGGGCCCCTTGACCGTGAACAGCTGGACGCGCAGGCGCTGGGCGTCGGGATAGAGCCACATGCCGATGCCGCGGGCGTCGTGTTCGGCGACCGGTTTGTAGAGGAGCCCACGCCATTCTCCGGTCGGGGCCGCGGTCACGTTGACGAAGAAGGCCAGGCTGAACCCGAAGACCTGGCTCAGGACCAGCTGGGGGGCCGCCTGGACGACGGCCCGCCCGTTCCCGTCCACGCTGAGCGCCTCGCCGTCGCGGCCGGGCACGATCTCGGCGTCCCCGTCCAGTGCCGCGGGCAGCCCCCCGCCGGTCGTGTCGTTCACCCGTGGCCCGTCGAGGTCCGTGACATCGAACGTCCAGTGCGCGATGAGCATGGCATCACCCCGGGTTGTGATCCCTCCACGTTTTCAGCGCACCGCCATCGAGGCAAGGCCCGAAATTGGACGTGCGGTCAGTACAGCGGAAGGTGGGCGGAGAGGTCGGCCCGCGAGCCACTGGCGCGGACCCGGCCGTTCTCCAGAGCGTCCGTCCAGGTCAGACGCCCGGTCGCCAGCGAAATCCAGGTGATCGCGTCCATCTCCACCACATTGGGCGGGGTTCCCCGGGTATGGTGCGGGCCGTCGATGCACTGCACCGCGGCGTGTGGCGGGACCCGGACCTCCACCGAACGGCCGGGCGCGAGTTCGGCGAGCCGGTCGAGCAGGAACCTCACGGCCCCCTTGACGACCGGCCGGGCGGGCTCGGCGGCACCCGCGTCATAGGCCGCCAGGACGGTGTCGAGCGCGGTGCGGCGAAGCGACCGGGGCTCGTCGTCGCCGGCGTGCGGATCGAGGCCGAGCTCGGCACGCTGCTCGTCCAGCACGGAACGGGTGAGGCGGTTACGCGACATCGGCACCGAGGTTAGCGCGTCGCTTCCGGTGGCCGTCCGGCCACCTCACCCGCCACAATCGGACGTCACCCGGTAGAAAGGGACCGGCGACGACACGGGGGCGAAGAGCAAGGATCGGGGGGCCCGCCGGAACGAGGTCCCGGCGGGAGAACACGGAGGTTCGTTAGATGGCCGAGGCTCTGCCCCTGCAGCCCGGTGATCCGCGGCAGCTCGGCGACTACGAGATCATCGGCCGGCTCGGCGTGGGCGAACAGGGCGCCGTCTTCCTGGGCCGCAGCCCAGCGGGCGGCACCGTCGCGGTGAAGCTGCTGCACCTGCGGCTCAGCGGCGAGCCCGCCGCGCGGGCGCGGTTCGCCGGCGCGTTCGCCGCGGCCCGGCGGGTCAGCGGTTTCTGCACGGCCGCGATCATCGACGCCGACGTGGAGAGCGACCGCCCGTACGTGGTGAGCGAGTACGTCGGCGGTCCGTCGCTGCACCGGCTGGTCACCGAGGAGGGCCCGCGCGGCGGCGCCGTGACCGAACGGCTTGCGGCCGGCATGGCGGTCGCCCTCGCGGCCGCCCACCGCGCCGGGGCGGTGCATCACGACTTCAAGCCCGGCAACGTCCTGCTCGGCAGGGACGGGCCCCGCGTCACCGATCTCGGCGTCGCGCGGGCGCTGGAGGCGGTCACCGCCGCCCCGACCGGCCGCGTCACCGATGATCCTTCCTACAAGGCCCCCGAACAGCTCCGCGGGGTGGGCATCGGCCCCGCGGCCGACATCTTCGCCTGGGGCGCCACTCTGCTGTTCGCGGTGACCGGTTCGGCTCCGTTCGGTGAAGACTCCCAGTCGGAGGTGATGCAGCGCATCGTCTACGACGAGCCCGATCTTTCCGCGCTTCCCGAGTCCCTGCGCGAGGTGGTGGGCGACGCGCTGGCCAAGGAGCCGGACGACCGGCCCGCCGCGCGCGACGTTCTCGACCGGCTGGTCGGGACGGAGGGGACGTTGGCCGACCGGCTGCCGGACCGGATGGTGACCGAGGGGCGTGCTCTCGCGGCCGCCAGCGCTCCGGTCCCCGGGCCCGCGCCGGCGGGGCCTGCCGCGCCCCGTTCCCAGCCCACGATCACGGTGCGGCCCCCGATCTCCGTTCCGCCTGCTCTGCGGAACGAGATGGAGGTCACCAGACCCGAAAGCCCCGCCGGGGCCCCGGCGGGGAAGGCGGCTCGTGTGGGCCAGGCGGAGGAGGTCCCTCCGGGCGTACGGTCGGACGAGGCGACCCAGGCCATGCCCGCCGTCCCGGCACATCCCCAAGCGCTCCCGCCCGCCCGTCCGCCGACGCCCCCAGCAGGCCCGGGAAGCCCAGCAGGCCCGGCCGCTCCGGGAGGCCCGGGAAGCCCGGCCCCGGCAGGCCCGGGAAGCCCGGCAGGCCCGGCCTCCCCAAGAAACCCCGCCGGCCCGGGGAGCCCGGGAGGCCTGGCCGGCCCGCTGTCCCTCCCCGCGGCCATCCCCGCTCCCGCCGAGTCTTCCGAACGGGTCCCGCACCTCATCCCCGGTATGGACACCGGCGCCCAGCGGCAGCTTCCAGACGACGACCAACGCCACCACACGGCGGTCTTGGCGGCTCCCCCGGTCTCGCGGATGCCGCGCATGCCGAGGTTCCGGCGACCCGACAACCACGTGCTCGGCGTCGCGGCCTCGCTGACCATCGGTGTCCTGGTCGGCATCGCGATCATCGCTTTGGTGCTGTGGCCGCAGCTCAAGGGTGACTCCGACGACTCGCCGCAGACAAGGCCGGCGAACGACGACCGCCCGGTGTCGACGATCCCCGCGTCCTTCGCGGGCACCTGGAAGGGCACCGCCGTCAACGCCAGGAGCTCCGCCTCGTTCCCCATCGAGGTGACGTTCCAGGCCGGCAACAAGGTCGCGCAGGCCCGGCTCAACAACAACTGCGTCGGCACGCTGACGCTCACCAGCGGGACGACGCAGCGCCTGGAGATGTCCCTGACCGTGGCCAAGCCCTGCACGAGCGGCAATGTACGGGTCGTGCGCCAGCCTGACGGCACGCTGCAGTACGCGTGGATGCACCAGCCCGGGGCCGACCCCGGTTACCAGGGCAAGCTCAGAAAGGCCTGATCGAGGAGACGCCGCCCGAGCTCGACCGAATTGTCTGGTCTAGCTGCAGATATCGGGACGCATCCAATAAGGTACCCCCTTGTCGGTTCCCCCTGGATCATGGTCGCACCGCCCGTGCCCCCGCTCGTGGCCGCGACAGAAGGAGTCCCTCGTGCGGGCTGTCCCCCGAAGGCTGCTGATCACCGGCGCGGTCGTGTCCTGCGCCGCCACGGCCGCCGTGTTCCCCGTGCTTGCCGACCCCGACCACTCGGCCCTCGTTCAGGTCACCGCCGCAGAGGGCACGCCGATTCCGGGCAAGTACATCGTCACCCTGAAGGACGGCGCCTCGACCGCAGCGGCCGCTCAGCAGGTCAAGGCCGCCGCGGTGGAACGATTCGACGGCGTGCTCAACGGCTTCGCCGCCAAGCTCGACTCCACCCAGCTCGACAAGCTCCGCCGCGACAGCCGCGTGGTCGCGATCGAGCAGGACCAGATCGTCAAGATCAGTGAGGGCGGCACCCAGCGCCGGCCGCTGCCGTGGGGCCTGGACCGGATCGACCAGCGCAAGCGCCCGCTCTCCGGCTCCTACCGGTACAACAGCGTCGCCCGCGGCATCCACGCGTACGTGATCGACACCGGGATCGACGTCAAGCATCCCCAGTTCGAGGGGCGGGCGTCGATCGTCTGGAAGGCCGCGCAGTACCCGAACGGCGCCGACTGCAACGGCCACGGCACGCACGTCGCGGGCATCATCGGGTCGAAGCGGTACGGCGTCGCCAAGAAGGTCAAGCTCCGTGCGCTGCGGGTGCTGGGCTGCGACGGCACGGGCCCGATGTCCAACGTCGTGGCCGCCGTCAGATGGCTGCGCGGCCACGCCGTCAAGCCCGCGGTCGCCAACATCTCGGTCGGCGGCCCGAAGTCCCCGGCGCTCAACACCGCCGTCGCCAACCTCTCCCGTTCCGGTGTCTTCGTCGCCGTCGCTGCCGGCAACGACGACAAGCCGGCGTGCCACACCTCTCCCGCCGGCGCCGCCGGGGTCGTGACGGTCGGCGCGACCAACGCCTCCGACCGCCGCGCGGACTTCTCCAACTACGGCAAGTGCGTGGACATCAACGCGCCGGGCGTGGGCGTGCCCTCCACCTGGCCGGGCAACGGTCGCGAGGTACTCGACGGCACTTCGATGGCGGCTCCGTACGTGTCCGGTGTGGCCGCGATGTTCCTGGTGAGCCGACCCAAGGCGAGCTTCGCCCAAATCGAACGGTGGCTGAAGACCAACGCGACCCAAGGGCGTATCAAGGGTCTGCGCAACGGCACGCCGAACAAGCTTCTTTTCAAGGTGAGAGTGTGAACCGGCTCACATAAGATGGCCCGGCTTCCATGTGGCGCCCCGCTTCCGGGACCGGCGGGCACCGCAGCCCCGCCAGGGGTTTAATCTTGGCGAGGCAACGAACGTTCTTTCCAGCTCATTGGCATTCGGTCGGTGACTCGCCTCGGCTAGACGGGCAGTCTGGCCGAACCCGCCGAGTCCCGCGCGATGCCACGCGGGAGCCGGGGACCCACATGTCGGACGACCCGACCGGGGTGAATCCGGATTCGCAGCCAGCGGATCCGGTAGGGCGACCTCTAGCCCGAACCCGTCAGCTAACCCGGTAGGCGATCGAGGAGAGGAGATACGTGGAGACCCCGACCTCCACCCGCTGGCGCCGCGTACGGCTCGCCCTTGTGGCCGTGGCCGGCGTCGTGCCGTTGGTGGCGAGCGCCACGGTCACCGGTCCGGCGGCGCAGGCCGATCCCGGCGACAGCGGCCGCGTGAGCAGGCTGAACGACCAGATCGAGAAGCTGGACAAAGCGTACGGCGGCGACCTGGCCAAGCTGAAGGACACCCAGCACGAGGTCAGGGAGGCCCTCAAGAAGGCCCAGGACCTCAAGCAGGATCTGGCCGTGGCACGCGGGCTGGTCGCCCAGATCGCCGCCTCCCAGTACATGACGGGCGGCGCCGACCCCTCCGTGGCCGTGCTGGCCGACGACGACCCCTCCACGTACCTCAACAACGCCTCACTGGTCAGCCACGTAGCCCAGAACCAGGCCGCCAAGGTCCGCCAGATCCAGCAACTCGTCGCGCAACAGGAACAGGCCCGGACCGAGGCCCAGAATAAGATCAAGCAACTGGAGAAGCAGATCAAGGATCTGCTCAAGGAGAAGGCGCGCGTCAAGGCCCTCCTGAAGAAGTACAAGCCCGAGTCGCCCAGCGTCGGCATGAACGGCGTCACGCCCCGGATGAAAAAGGTCCACGACATCCTGGACGTGGAGTTCGGCCCGTACCCGACCATCGGCTGCGTACGCTCCACCGGCGACCCCCAAGACCACGGCACCGGCCACGCCTGCGACTTCATGGTCACCACCGGAGGCCGAATGGCCACCGGCAGCGCCCAAACCCTGGGCGACCGCACCGCCGCGTACGCCATCGCCAACGCCAGCAAGCTAGGCATCAAGTACGTGATCTGGCGCCAGCGCATCTACGACATGCGCAGCCCCGGCTGGAACTCCATGAGCAACCGAGGCGGCGTAACCGCCAACCACTACGACCACGTACACATCTCAGTCTTCTAGCAAGCTCCCCGCACACATCCGAAAGCACGGCAAGACGTCCGGCATAGCCGGAGACCCCGCCCGCAGCTCGACGTGAGGGCCGCACACCCGAAGCGCGGCGTGGGTGAACGGGTAGCACAGCACAAGCGAAGCGCGGTGTGGAAGCGCCGTGCTGCAGACGCGGCGCGGGTGCACTGCGGGTGCGATGTCGACGTGGTGCAGACGCGGCGTGGACAGCGCGACGCAGCGTGGCTGAGGCACGGCACAGGCGAAGCACGATGCGGGTGCGGTGCGGACGCGCGTGATCAGACGCGGTGTGGACGCGGTGGGACGGTGCGGTGCGCGGACGGTGCGGTGTGCAGACGGCGCGGCATGCGGGCGGTGCGGTGTGGACGCGACGCCGCGTGGAGGCGACGAGCGCAGACGAAGCCAGCGCGGGCGCAGGTGGACGCGCGACACAGCCGAAGCGCTGTGCGGGCGCGGTGCGGGCGGCGCGGCACGCAGACGCGCGGCACGCAGACGGCGCGTAGTGCAGGCGCGGTGTGCTGACAGCGCGACATGCGCGCGGTGCGGTGTGGACGCGACGCCGCGTGGACGCGACGAGCGCAGACGAAGCCAGCGCGGGCGCAGGTGGACGCGCGACACAGCCGAAGCGCTGTGCGGGCGCGGTGCGGGCGGCGCGGCACGCAGACGCGCGGCACGCAGACGGCGCGTAGTGCAGGCGCGGTGTGCAGACGGCGCGGCATGCGGGCGGTGTGGTGTGGACGCGACGAGCGCAGATGGAGCTGGCGCGGGGCGCAGGTGGTGAGGCGCGGTACAGCCGAAGCGCTGTGCGGGTGCGGTGCGGGCGGCGCGGGGTGCGGGCGGCGTTGCCGGGCCCGGTCGGCGGCCGGGCCCGGCGGGTCGCCGGGGCTCCACGCACGTGCAGGTGGTGCCGGGGTGGACAGGCATCCGGCACCACCTGCGGCGAGGCGCGGCGTTATTGCTCAGTCGTCGTGCTTGTCCTTCTTCTTGTCCCAGCCCTTGTCCTTGTACTTGTGGACCGGTTCACCGTTGAAGTAACCGCCGTAGCAGACGTAGTCATCTCCGACGGGCAGGACCGAGCCGCCCTTCTCCTTGCACAGCCAGCCCGGGACGCCCGGGTCGGCAGTGGCCGGCCCGGCGCCGGCAAGGCCGGCGGTTGCTGCGGCGGCACAGGTGGCCGCCAGCATGAGGAGACGCTTCACAAGTTTCTCCAATCACGTTCTGTGAGTGAATAAGTACCGAACGTCACCAATAATGCCCCGGCGCTGTCAGTAAAAACTCGCCCTTACCCCAGGAAACAGGCAAGGACGGCAAACACTGGGTACCGACATGGAAGAGCGCCCGGACACCCTGTTTCGGGGCCCGGGCGCTCGACTCGTTCGGGTGGGTCAGTCGGCGTAGCTGGGAAGCGTGCGCTCGTGGGCCTCGCGCAGCTCCGCGAGGGGGATGGAGAACAGCTCCTGCGTGTCGCCGTGTCCGGCGACGGTGAGGGAGTCACCGCCGGTGACGCCGATCTGGGTGACCGGGACACCGGCCTGCTCGCAGAGGGCCGCGAGGCGGGCCTCGCCGCCGGGGCGGATCGCCACGACGGCGCGGGCCACGGACTCGCTGAAGAGCGCCACAAACGGGTCGCCCGGAAGGGTGATCCGGGCGCCCAGGCCGCCGCGCAGGCAGGACTCGACGAGGGTCTGGGACAGGCCGCCGTCGGAGATGTCGTGCGAGGCCGTCAGGAGTCCTTCGCGGGCCGCGTTGACCAGGACCGACGCCAGCGCGGCCTCGGCGGCCAGATCGACCAGGGGCGGGAGGCCGCCCAGGTGGTCGTAGACCACGTGAGCCCACTCCGAGCCGCCGAACTCCTCGCGGGTCTCGCCGAGGAGCGCGATGGTGGCGCCTTCGGAGGTGAACGACATGTTCACGCGGCGCCGGACGTCGTCGTGGACGCCGAGGACGCCGATGACCGGAGTCGGGTTGATCGGCGTGGCACCGGTCTGGTTGTAGAAGCTGACGTTGCCGCCGGTGACCGGGATGCCCAGGTATTGGCAGGCGTCGGCGAGCCCTTCGACCGCGCGCGCGAACTGCCACATGACGCCCGGGTCTTCCGGGGAGCCGAAGTTGAGGCAGTTGGTGACGGCGAGGGGCCGGGCGCCGGTCGACGCGACGTTGCGGTACGCCTCGGACAGCGCCAGCTGAGCACCGGAGTAGGGGTCGAGACGCGTGTAACGGCCGTTGCCATCGAGGGAGAGGGCGATGCCGAGGCCGCTCTCGTCGTCGATGCGGACGACGCCCGCGTCTTCGGGCATGGCCAGGACCGTGTTGCCGAGGACGTACCGGTCGTACTGCGACGTCACCCAGGTCTTGCTGGCCAGGTTGGGCGAGCCCGCGAGCCACAGAACGGTGTTGCGCAGGTCGTCGGCGTTGGCGGGACGGGCCAGACGTCCGGGCGTGTCGGCCTGGAGCGAGCCGAGGTCGGCGGGCGGCTCGTACGGCCGCTCGTAGACCGGTCCCTCGTCGGCGGCGGTGCCCGGCGGGATGTCGACGATCGTCTCGCCGCGCCAGGTCATCACCAGGCGGCCGGTGTCGGTGACCGAGCCGATCACGGTGGCCGGGATCTCCCACCTGCCGCAGATCTCCATGAAGCGGTCGACCTTGTCCGGCGAGACCACCGCCATCATGCGTTCCTGCGACTCGCTCATGAGGATCTCCTCGGGGAGGAGCGTCGCGTCGCGCAGCGGGACGGAGTCGAGCTCGACGTGCATGCCGCCGGTGCCCGCCGCGGCCAGCTCGGTGGTGGCGCAGGACACGCCGGCGGCGCCGAGGTCCTGGATGCCGACCACGAGGTCCTCGCGGAACAGCTCCAGGCAGCACTCGATGAGCAGCTTCTCCATGAACGGGTCGCCGACCTGCACGCTCGGGCGCTTGGCCTGGGACTCGTCGTCGAACGTCGCGGAGGCGAGCACGGAGGCGCCGCCGATACCGTCGGGGCCGGTGCCGGCGCCGAAAAGGATCACCCGGTTGCCCGGGCCTGGGGCGACCGCACGCTTGATGTCCTCGTGCTTCATCACGCCCACGCAGAGCGCGTTGACGAGCGGGTTCTGCGCGTAGCAGGCGTCGAAGACGGTCTCGCCGCCGATATTGGGCAGGCCGAGCGAGTTGCCGTAGCCGCCGACCCCGGCCACCACGCCCGGGAGCACCCGGTGGGTGTCGGGCGCGTCGGCCGGGCCGAAGCGCAGCGAGTCCATGACGGCGACCGGCCGGGCGCCCATCGACATGATGTCGCGGACGATGCCGCCGACGCCGGTGGCCGCGCCCTGGTAGGGCTCGACGTACGAGGGGTGGTTGTGCGACTCCACCTTGAAGGTGACCGCCCAGCCGTGGCCCACGTCGACGACGCCGGCGTTCTCGCCCATGCCGACGAGCAGGGCGTCGGTCTTGGGCGCCTTGTCACCGAACTGGCGCAGGTGCACCTTGGAACTCTTGTACGAGCAGTGCTCGCTCCACATGACCGAGTAGATCGCCAGCTCGGCCGAGGTGGGACGGCGGCCCAGGATGTCGCGGACCCGCCGGTACTCCTCCTCCTTCATGCCGAGCTCGGCGAACGGCTGCGGCCGGTCCGGCGTCGCGGTCGCGGCCGCGACGGTGTCGGTCTCGTACACCACGGGCGGCGTCATGTCCGCCGGCGTGCGGACCGCGGGCTGCTCGCCCGTGTCGGCGGGCGGAACGGCGGTCTCCTCGGTCGTCGCCGCGGCGACCAAGGCCGCGTCCGCGTCCGACAGAGAGGGCTTGGGCGGCTCGGCGTTGGCGAGACCGGTCAGCGCGGCGAGCGCGTCGTCGGGCTGAGCGGGCGTCTCCGCCTCCCGGCCCCCAGGTGTCCCGCTCTCCCCGTGGAGAGCCTGTGCGGCCGCCTGAGCGTCCCCTGCGCCCACCTGGGCGTGCTCCCCGGACGCCTGAGCATCTTGCTCGGACGCGCGGCCCGCCTGCCTTGACGCCTGAACGCCCTGGCCGGGCGCCTGAACGGCCTGCCCGGAAGTGTCGGTGGCCTGCCCGGACGGCTGAGGCTCCTCGGTGGCGTGAGGCGGCTGACCAGGCGCATGAGAAGCCTGGCCGGAGGTCTGAGCGACCTCTCCCGCCGCGTGGCTGGCTTGGCCGGATGTGTGAGCGGCCTCCCCAGGAGCCTGAGAGATCTGCCCGGAGGCGTGAGCGGCCTGCCCAGACGTGTCACCGGTCTGGCCAGACGCCTGAACGGGCTGGCCGGGAGCTTGAGGGGTCTGGCCGGAGGCGTGGGTGGTCTGTTCGGGTGTGTGGGCGGGCTCGCCGGATGGCTGCGCGGCTTGGCCGGGAGCGTGAGCTCCCTGCCCGAAGGCATGACCGGCCTGCCCAGACGTGTCACCGGCCTGGCCAGGCGCCTGAACGGCCTGGCCGGGAGCTTGAGGGGTCTGGCCGGAAGCGTGGGCGGCCTGTCCAGACGTGTCACCGGCCTGGCTGGAGGTGTGGGCGGCCTGGCCGGGAGCTTGAGGGGTCTGGCCGGAGGCGTGGGCAGGCTTAACGGCCTCCCCGGTGGGCTCTGCTGGTGGGATCGGGATGCCCTCGGAGGCGGGGACGGGCGGGATGGGGCCGGTGCCGGCGGCGGCCTCGGCTTCGGCCTCCTCCGCTATGGCCTCGAAGGCCTGGGTGACGGAGGGGTCGACGGGCTGCAGCTCGGGGTCGTCGGCGTCCGACTTGAGGTCGGCGAGCCACTCCAGGCTCGGCTCGTCCTCCCGCGAACGGGAACGTCCCTCGCCGGACGTGCTGGGCGGCTGCTCGCTCATGCGCTGACCAGTCTCTTGACGATCGAGGTGAAGAAGCCGAGCCCGTCGGTGGACGGGCCGGTGAGGGATTCCACGGCGTGCTCGGGGTGGGGCATGAGGCCGACCACGTTGCCGGCCTCGTTGCAGATGCCGGCGATGTCGTCGAGCGAGCCGTTGGGGTTGAGGTCGAGGTAACGGGCCACGATCCGGCCGCTCTCCTCCAGCTCCTTGAGGGTGGCGGGGTCGGCGGTGAAGCGGCCGTCCCGGTTCTTGATGGGCACGACGAGCTCCTGGCCCTCACGGTATTCGGAGGTCCACGAGGTCTCCGCGTTCTCCACACGGAGCCGCTGGTCGCGGCAGACGAAGTGCAGTCCGGCGTTGGGCAGCAGGGCGCCCGGCAGCAGGTGCGACTCGCACAGCACCTGGAAGCCGTTGCAGATGCCGAGCACGGGCAGGCCGTCGCCCGCGGCGGCCACCAGCTCGGTCATGATCGGCGCGAACCGTGAGATCGCCCCCGCCCGCAGGTAGTCCCCGTAGGAGAACCCTCCGGGAAGCACGACGGCGTCCACGCCCTGCAGGTCGTGGTCGGCGTGCCACAGCGCCACCGGCTCGGCTCCGGCGAGTCGTACGGCCCGTGCGGCGTCCCGGTCGTCTAGCGAACCAGGGAAGGTGATGACCCCTACCCGGGCAGCGTCCATTTGCTCTGTTCCTCCGAAAAGAGGGCCGCCGGCACCAGGCGGCACACCGGCCGCCGGTTCCAGCTCCCTGACGGGTGTCAAGCCCCGCCTCGCGATGCGCGCCTGGATCCCCCCGCGCGCGTACCAATCTACCCGGCGCTGTGCATGAGCTGGCGCTCAAGGCGGCGGATCAGCGCCTCATCGCGCCAGGTCAAGCGCTTTTGCAGATGGACGACGGTCCCCGCGTCCGGAACGGACTCGATGGTGAGGTCGTCCACCAGCGCCCGCATGATCCTAATCCCGCGGCCGGATTCGCTCAATATCCCGCGATCCTCGTCGGAGTCGGCCGTCCGGAGGCCCCGGCCCCAATCCATGATCTTCAGGACACACGCGTCGTCGTCGACACAGCCGATGACTTCGTAATTGCCGCTGGAACGCGCGTGCTGGATGACATTCGTGCACGCTTCGGAAGTGGCGACGAGGATATCCGCGACACAGTCGTCGGAAACGCCGAGGCCGCGCAGCGCGTCACCCAGGACGCGGCGAATCACCGGGATGCTGAGAGCCTCGCGGGGTAGCGCGAGGCTGAACTTCATGTCCACCGGCCACCTCGTGTCATTTCCAGGCTCTCCCGTGGCCGACCCCGTGTGCGGGCCGCTATCGACGACTCGACGCAGGTAAGACTTCCCCGGCGATTACTTCCGTAATCGTTACACTGGGCGGTCTTTCTCATGAACACCGGATGCGGGTGCTCACGCGCTCTGAGATTGGGAGTTTTGGCGCTTAAGGTCTAGACCTTTGGACCGCGCCAAATGTGGCAATCATCACAGTCTTGCCACTCCGCCAATTTACCGGTCATTCGCAGAGTGACTCCTGTCATGCGCACAGCCGGTAACGCCTCTACTCGTCAGGGTGAACGTGAACCTCAGAGAACGCGGACTTCGTAACTCTCGATGACCGGATTCGCCAGCAGAGTTTCAGCGATCTTGTTGGCCTGCTCGAGCGCGGCCTCGTCCGCGGGCCCGTCCAGTTCTAGTTCGAACCGCTTGCCCTGCCGGACACCCACGACCCCGTCGAAACCCATCTGCGGGAGCTTCCTGGCGATCGCCTGTCCCTGCGGATCGAGGATCTCCGGCTTGAGCATGACGTCGACGACGACACGCGCCACGACCGCCCCCCTCACTGATCTGCTCTTTTCCGTACGGCTGAAGCGTACGGCACCATTACCTCTTGCGGCCCATCGCCCTGACCTGTGGGCCATACCCTGCTGGCTTCCCCACCCTCCCTCCCCTCAACGGAGCCGTCCCGATGAACATCGAGGAGCTGTCACCGCAGGAGCGTCGTCTCTGGGAGGCGTTCCCGCGCGGCGAGGCCGTCGACCTGTCCAGTCCCGATCCGGCGCAGAACGATCCCGCGTTCTCCGACCACTGGGGGCAGGACCGGCTCGTGCGCGCGGAGGTGCTGGTCGCGCTGCTGGCCGGTGCCATCGACCCTGAGCCCGGCCAGGTGGCGGCCGTACGGCTCACCGGTGCGCGGATCACCGGGGCGCTCAACCTGGGACACGCCGAGGTGAAGGTTCCGCTGGCCCTGACCGGCTGTTCGTTCGACGAGCCACCGCACCTCTACTGGGCGAGCATGAACAGCGTCCACATGATGCGCTGCCGCCTGCCCGGCCTGGTCGCCTCCGGCACCCGGATCGACGGCCACCTGTGGCTGGAGGGCAGCCGCGTCTCCAACGGGCTGTGGCTGGACGGGGCGCACATCGCCGGCATCCTCAACATGTCCGGGGTCCACCTGATCAATCCGGGCGGGGACGCGCTGCTGGCCGACCGGCTCACCGTCGACGCGAACGTCTACTGCGACCGTGACTTCATGGCGAACGGCGAGGTGCGGCTCCCCGGCGCCCACGTCGGCGGCCAGCTGATCTTCCGCAAGGCCCGGCTGCACAACCCGTCCGGCGCCGCCCTGTACGCGAGCCGGCTGGACGTGGCGGCCAACGTCTTCTGCGACGGCGGTTTCTCCGCGCAGGGCGAGATCCGCCTGCGCGGCGCCCGGGTGGGCGGTTACCTGTCGTTCGTCGGCGCCGTCCTCTCGCATCCGGAACGGACCGCGCTGAACGCCGACGACCTCTCGGTGGAGACCGACGTCTACTGCTCCGACAGGTTCTCCGCCGACGGCACGGTGAGCTTCGCCGGCGCCCACGTCAACGGCCAGCTCAGCCTGCGCGGCGCCAAGCTGGCGAACCCCTCCGGGACGGCCCTAAGCCTCCAGCGGCTCCAGGCCGAGGAGGTCCTGCTCACTCCGGAGGACCCGATCGAGGGCACCACGGACATGTCGTACGCCAAGATCGGTTTGCTCCGCGACGACAAGCGGACCTGGGCGCCGCGCCTCCAACTGGACGGGCTGCAGTACGAAACGCTCGACCCGCCGATGACCGCCCGCGAACGCTTGGACTGGCTGCGCCGAGACACCGACGGCTACGCGCCCCAGCCGTACGAGCGGCTGGCCCAGGCCTACCGGACGCTAGGGCTGGACGCCGACGGCCGTACGGTCCTGCTGGCCAAGGCCCGCGACCGCCGCAAGACCCAGGGACTGCCGCGCAAGGTCGTCGGCTGGGGCCAGGACGTGCTGGTCGGCTACGGCTACCGCCCGTTCCGCGCCGCGAGCTGGCTGGTCGGGCTGCTCGCGTTCGGCACGATCGTCTTCTCGCTGCACCAGCCGGACGTCCTCAACTCCGACGACCGTCCGCACTTCAACCCGTTCTTCTACACCCTCGACCTGATGCTGCCGATCGGTGATCTCGGCCAGGAACGGGTGTTCTCGCCCGAGGGCCCCTACCAGTGGATCGCCAACTTCCTGGTGATCTCGGGCTTCATCCTCGGCCTGACCGTCGCCGCGGGCGCCACCCGTGCCCTGTCCCGCGAATGAGACCGGGTCAGGACCGGTCGGGACCGGTTCGGGACCGGTTCGGGACCGCGTTCGCGAGGAGCTGACTCGCCGTTCCTGAAGCCCAGGAGCCCACGCCACACGCACAATCCGGTGGGTTGGGCCGTCGGCTGGGTAGGACAGCCGTAATCGGGACTTGCGTCCCTGGGTGTGATGTCTGCCACGATGGCATTAGCGGCATTCGTCCCTTTACCTGGGGGTGGATGTCACTGACGCCGGTCGGACCGCGGCGATCCCGCGTACCGACCCCGAACGAGGAGTGTCATCGATGACGATTGACTCCGTGCGCGGCGCGCCCGACACCCCCGAGCTCGCCCGGCCGGACGGGACCGAGCTCATCCAGCTGCTCACCCCCGAGGGTGAGCGCGTCGAGCACCCGGACTACCCCCTGGACCTCTCCGCGGACGAGGTCCGCGGGCTGTACCGCGACCTTGTGATCACCCGCCGTGTCGACCTGGAGGCGGTGGCGCTCACCCGCCAGGGCGAGCTCGGCATCTGGGCCTCGCTGCTGGGCCAGGAGGCCGCGCAGATCGGCTCCGGACGGGCCCTCACGGCCAACGACATGGTCTTCCCGACCTACCGCGAGCACGGTGTCGCCTGGTGCCGCGACGTCGAGCCCCTCAACCTGCTGGGGCTGTTCCGCGGCGTGAACCACGGCGGCTGGGACCCCGCCGAGCACGGTTTCCACCTCTACACGATCGTGATCGGCAGCCAGACGCTGCACGCCACCGGCTACGCGATGGGCATCCAGCGCGACGGTGTGCTCGGCACCGACAAGGCCGGCGCGACGATCGCCTACTTCGGCGACGGCGCGACCTCCCAGGGCGATGTGAACGAGTCGTTCGTGTTCGCCTCGGTGTTCAACGCCCCGGTGGTGTTCTTCTGCCAGAACAACCAGTGGGCGATCTCCGAGCCCCTGGAGAAGCAGTCCCGGATCCCGCTCTACAAGCGTGCGCAGGGCTACGGGTTCCCCGGGCTCCGGGTGGACGGCAACGACGTGTTCGCCTGCCTGGCGGTGACCCGCAAGGCGCTTGAGGCGGCGCGTACGGGACAGGGTCCGACGCTCGTCGAGGCCTACACCTACCGGATGGGCGCCCACACCACGACCGACGACCCCACGCGCTACCGGCTCAAGGCCGAGGAAGAGGCGTGGAAGCTCAAGGACCCGATCGAGCGGGTCAAGGCCTACCTGGTCCGCAACGACCTGGCCGACACCGACTTCTTCGACGACCTCGACGCCGAGGCCAAGAAGTTCGCGACCGAGCTGCGCAAGGCCTGCCTGGCGCTGCCCGACCCGCAGCCGCTGGCGATGTTCGAGAACGTGTACGCCACCGAGCACCCGCTGATGACCGAGGAACAAGAGCAGTTCGCCGCCTACCTGGCGTCCTTTGAGGAGGTGTCCTCGTGACGGAGTCAACGGAGACAAAGTCGGCTGAGACCCTGCCCATGGCGAAGGCTCTCAACGAGGGCATGCGCAAGGCCATGGAGAACGACCCCAAGGTCCTCGTCATGGGCGAGGACGTGGGCAAGCTCGGCGGCGTGTTCCGGGTGACGGACGGGCTGCAGAAGGACTTCGGCGAGGAGCGGGTCATCGACACCCCGCTGGCCGAGTCGGGCATCGTCGGCACCGCGATCGGCCTCGCCCTGCGCGGCTACCGCCCGGTCGTGGAGATCCAGTTCGACGGGTTCGTGTTCCCGGCGGCCGACCAGATCATCACGCAGCTCGCCAAGATGCACATGCGGTCGCTGGGCGCCCTCCAGCTTCCCGTCGTGATCCGCATCCCGTGCGGCGGCGGCATCGGCGCGGTCGAGCACCACTCGGAGTCGCCCGAGAACTACTTCACCCACACCGCCGGGCTGCGCGTGGTGGCCTGTTCCAACTCCTCCGACGCGTACACGATGATCCAGCAGGCGATCTCCTCGCCGGACCCCGTGATCTTCTTCGAGCCCAAGCGCCGCTACTGGGACAAGGCCCCGGTGGACGTGGAGGCGGCCGCCGCCGACTGGCGTCCGCTGCACGTCGCGCACGTGGTCAACCCGGGTGAGCACGTGACCGTCCTCGCGTACGGGCCGGCGGTGAAGACCTGCCTGGAGGCCGCCGCTGCCGCCGCCGAGGAGGGGCGCTCGCTGGAGGTCATCGACCTGCGGTCGCTCAACCCGCTCGACATCGACACCGTCACCGAGTCGGTCGACCGGACCGGACGCTGCGTGGTCGTGCACGAGGCCCCGGTCTTCTCGGGGTACGGCGCCGAGCTGGCCGCGCGCATCACCGAGCGGTGCTTCTACCGGCTGGAGGCGCCGGTGCTGCGGGTCGGCGGTTTTTCGACCCCGTATCCACCGTCCCGCCTCGAAGACCACTACCTGCCCGACCTCGATCGCATCCTGGACGCGGTCGACCGGACCTTCGCCTGGTGACGCCGATGACGGACCGCAAGCAGTTCAAGCTTCCCGACGTGGGCGAGGGCCTGACCGAGGCCGAGATCGTCAAGTGGCACGTGCAGCCGGGCGACCAGGTCGAGGTCAACCAGACCATCGTCGAGATCGAGACCGCCAAGGCGATCGTCGAACTGCCCTGCCCGTTCGAGGGCGTGGTGGCCGAACTCCTGGCCACCGAGGGCGACACGATCGACGTGGGCATCCCGATCATCTCGGTGGACGTGGCGGCCGAGGGTGAGGAGCCTCCGTCCGCCGCCGCCGCGACGCCCGTGTCGGAGCCTCCGGCGCAGCCCGCGGCGCTCAAGGAGGACATGGTGCCCCGGGTCGAGGAGCCCGGGATGGTCGCGCCGGACAAGCCCAAGCGCCAGCCGGTGCTGGTGGGGTACGGGGTGAAGCCCGGTGCCACCAAGCGTCGTCCGCGCAAGCCGTCCCAGGCTCCTGCAGCGTCCGCGGCCCCGGCGGCCCCGCCTCAGGCGGCTCCGGCGGCTCCGCCTCAGCCCGTACGAGAGGAACCGGCCAGCCATCCACAGCCTGTGGATAAACGAACCCTGGCCAAGCCGCCCGTACGCAAGATGGCCAAGGATCTCGGCGTCGACCTGTCCACCCTCATCGGATCGGGACCGCGCGGCTCGATCACCCGTGAGGACGTTCAGGCCGCGCTCACCACCGCTCCGGCCGAGGCCCCCGCACCGTCGGCGGCCACGGCTACCGCTGCGGCCCCGGGCGTCCGTGAGGAGCGCATCCCGGTCAAGGGCGTGCGCAAGGCCATCGCCACGGCCATGGTCAGCTCGGCGTTCACCGCGCCGCACGTCACCGAGTGGCTGCAGGTGGACGTGACCCGGACGATGGAGACCACGCGGCGGCTCCGCGAGCTTCCCGAGTTCGCCGACGTCAAGGTCTCGCCGCTGCTGCTGGTCGCCAAGGCGGTGCTCACCGCGCTGCGCCGCAACCCGGGAGCCAACTCCTCCTGGGCCGAGGGCGAATCCGGCGCCGAGATCGTGGTCAAGCACTACGTGAACCTCGGCATCGCGGCCGCCACGCCGCGCGGGCTCCTGGTCCCCAACGTCAAGGACGCGCAGGACCTGTCGCTGCCCGGCCTGGCCAAGGCGCTGAACGAGCTGGTCGAGACGGCGCGGGCGGGCAAGGCCTCCCCGGCCGACCTCTCCGGCGGCACGTTCACGATCACCAACGTCGGCGTCTTCGGCGTCGACACCGGCACCCCGATCATCACCCCGGGCGAGGCCGCCATCCTCGCGTTCGGGCAGGTCCGGGACATGCCGTGGGTCCACGAGGGTGAGCTGGCGATCCGCAAGGTCACCACGCTCGCGCTGTCGTTCGACCACCGCATCATCGACGGCGAGCTCGGCTCGCGGGTGCTGCGCGACATCGGCGACATGCTCGAAGACCCGATGCGCATGCTCGCCTGGAGCTGATCGGGCCTCGCACGGCGCACCGCACCGCACGCACCGCGCGCGTCGCACGACGCTCGCACCGCGCGCGTAGCACGGCGCTCATCACGCGCGTCGCACAGCGCTCATCACGCGCGTAGCACGACGTGCCACAAGGGCCGTCCCGGAACGTCACCGGGGCGGCCCTTGTCACATGTCCCGCCGGGAACCCCGCATGTCGTTCCGGCATCTGATGTGACGTCCGTGACGGACGATTTCGTTGTATCCGCGAGTCAAGGGAGACCATTCGTGAACAAACTGCGCCTCGCCGCGGTGGCAATGACCACGGGCGTCGTCGTCGCACCGCTGGTCGTGGGCACCACCGCCCACGCCGAGACGACCTCGGCCCCCACCGCTCAGGCGACCCGCGCGGTCGGGGACCTGCTCAAGCCCGGCCAGACTCTCAAGGCCGGCAAGTTCCGCAAGTCGCGGAACGGCAAGTACCGCCTGATCCAGCAACAGGACGGCAACCTCGTTCTCTACAAGGGCCGCAGGGCCCTCTGGAGCAGCCTTACGGCGGGGCACAAGGGCGCCTTCGCCATCATGCAGAAGGACGGCAACCTCGTCGTCTACAAGGGCCGTAAGGCGCTCTGGGCGTCCAACACCGGCCGTAGCCACGGCGCGTTCCTGGCGGTGCAGAACGACGGCAACCTTGTCATCTACAAGGGGCGCAAGGCGATCTGGTCTCGCCACATGTACATCGGCACGCTCGTCGCGCCGCAGCGTCTCAACGCCGGGCAGTACGTGGTCTCGCCCAACCGCAAGTACAGGTTCGTGCAGCAGCTGGACGGCAACCTCGTGCTGTACAAGGGCCGCACGGCTCTGTGGAGCAACCGCCAGGCCGGCCGCCCTGGCGCCTACACGGTGATGCAGAAGGACGGCAACCTGGTGACCTACAGGGGACGTACGGCTCTGTGGTCAACCCGTACTGGCGGCAAGTGGGGTGCGTTCCTCGCCGTACAGAACGACGGCAACGTGGTCGTCTACAAGGGCCGTACCCCGCTCTGGTGGACCGGCACCACCGGCTGACGCGGCGGCCATGAAGACATCGGACACCCTCGGCCGTCGCACGCGCGGGCGGCCGGGGGTGTCCGGCGCGGGGTGAACGATCAGACCGGGGGCGGGTTGTCCCCGTTGTAGAGGCGGTCCCGGTTGCTCTCGGGATGTCGATCGCTCCGCTGCTGCATCCGGACCATCATCAGCAGCTGCAGGGCGAACGAGACACCGCCGACGATGATCAGGATGACCCCGATCACATGGATGTCGACCGGATCCTTCATCGCGTCCTCGCGGATCGCGAACTTGAGGATCAGCCCGAGCGTGATCGTGAAAACACTGACGCCGACACCCATGTGACCTCCGCCAGACGATCCGTTGTCGTGCTTTTTAACTATCCGCTCGGGTCGTACATCACACCCTGTTTGATCGCCCCATCCACCGGAACTACTGGACCGGAACGTTGTTGACCCTGCCGAAGGGACCGCCGTCGAAGACGACGGTGGTGAGTTCGCCCGGCGGAGCCGGAATGTAGACGAACGCCCGGCTCGGCTGGTTGGGCGCGGTGCGGTACGCGGCGCGGCCCGGGTCGACGTAGACGGTGGCCTCACCCGCGGACTGCCCCACGCGCACCGCGCGGTAGACGTCCTTGCCGTTCGGGCCGACGATGGAGAACGACGTGAAGGCGCCGCCCGGATAGTCCTTGTGCGGGTAGGCCGCGTTGGCAGGGGTCGTACCCGGCCCCTCGCTCACCAGGTCGAACACCGCGACGATGTACGCGCCGTCCCGGTAGAACGGCTTGACGTCCAGCCGCCGTTTCTCCGCCCCGAAGCGCCCGTAGCGGCTCGCCACGGTCTTACCGTCCTGTGCCCTGAAGGCTGCGGGCTGCGGTGTGCCGCCCCGGCCACCGGCCGCGGAAGTCGTGGCCGCCGTCGTGTTCTGCGCCTCCTGCCGTACGACATAGGAGATCTCCACCCGCCGGTTGCGCGCACGGGCCTGGGCGTCGTCCTTGTCGCCCTCCTTGGCGAGCAGGCCCGTCTCGCCCTTGCCCTCGGTCGAGTACCGGTAGCCGTCACCCAGCCGGGCCTTCAGTTCCTTCGCCACGGCCTCGGCACGTTCGCGGGAGAGCTTGAGGTTGTGGTCGTCGGCGCCCTTGCTGTCGGTGTGACCGGTGATGGTCAGCGGCCGTCGCGCGGGGTCGGCCTTCGCCTTGATCTCCTGCGCGGCCTGGTCGAGCACCGCCTTGGCGCGGTCGGAGAGCTTGGCCGAGTCGACGGCGAAGAGCACGTCGGTGCGCAGGTTGACCGTCACGTCCGAACCGCTGGACGTGACGTCCCGGATCTCGCCCTCGGTGATGTCGTAGAGGTCGACCGGGTTCGCCTGGTCGGCCTGGGCGTCCGCGGCGGGGGACGCCGCGGTGCCGGTGACCGGAACGCCGGTGAACTCCCCGGCGGTGCCGGGAGTGAGCGCGGTGACCTTCGTGACGTTCTGCGGGATCGGCGGGTATTCGGCCGTGACCTCGCGGACCGCGTTCGGCTGGAACTGCACGGCCGTGTTGGGGCTGACCGGGCGGTACAGCTTGCGGCCGACCGGGTCGACCAGCGGAACGGGGAACGCCATCGACTTGGCGGCGCTGTCCAGAGAGGTGACGCCGAGCCTGAGCACGGACTTGGCGCCCTGCCGTTCGACGCCTCTGATCTCCACCCTGGCGCGCAGGGCGTCTCCGCCGCCGAACCAGCCCTCCTTGACCAGACCCGCGCCCGGCCGCGGCTGCGTGGGCGCGGACGAGGCCCCCGGTTTGGCGCGCGGCGGCTCCACCTTCCGCGGCGGCCCCGAGCCGGTGCAACCCGTGGCCACGAGGACGATCCCGGCGAGCGGCAGAACGAGGGGAACGGCGAGCCTGCGGGCCGACATCGGGTTCTCCGTTCGGTGGGGGCGCCGACGGTACGCCCAAACCTTAGTGACCGCCCGCCCGCAGATGAAGCGAGCGGCCCCCGCCACCTTGAGGTGACGGGGGCCGCTCCATCCAGTCCGCGGGAGACGGACGGTACCGGTGCTCGGAGCCGACGCCGGGGCCGGGCTCAGGCCGGGCTCAGGCCGGGGTCAGGCCGGGCTCAGAACGCCTCTTCCGGGAGGTCCATCACGTCGAGCGTGGTCGCCTCGGTGATGACGCGCTCGGCGGCGATCTTCGGCAGCACGGTCTGCGCGAAGAACTGCGCGGCGGCCACCTTGCCGGTGTAGAAGTTCTTGTCGGCGTCGGAGATGTCGCCGCCGGACAGCTTGCCGAGGGCGATCTCGGCCTGGCGCAGCAGCAGCCAGCCCACGACCACGTCGCCGAGGGCGAGCAGGAAGCGGCTGCTGTTGAGGCCGACCTTGTAGAGCTCCTTCGGGTTCTCCATGGAACCTAGTGCCCAGCCGATCATCGGGTTGAGGATGCCCTGCACGTCCTCCAGCGCCTTGCCGAGCAGCGCCCGCTCGTTCTTGAGGCGGCCGTTGCCGGCGTCGCTCCCGGCGAACGCCTGGATCTCGCCTGCCAGGTGCTTGAGGCCCTCGCCGTTGTCCCGGAGGATCTTCCGGAAGAACAGGTCCATGCCCTGGATGGCCGTGGTGCCCTCGTACAGGGTGTCGATCTTGGAGTCCCGGATGTACTGCTCGATCGGGTACTCCTGGAGGAAGCCCGAGCCGCCCAGGGTCTGCAGCGACTCGGCGCCCAGCAGCGCGTACGCCCGCTCGGAGCCGAAGCCCTTCACGATCGGCAGCAGCAGGTCGTTGATCTTCTCGGCGAGCTCGTCCTTGCGGCCCTCGTGCTCGGCGATCTGCACGGCGTCCTGGTAGGAGGCGGTCAGCAGGACCAGCGCCCGCATGCCCTCGGCGTAGGCCTTCTGGGTCAGCAGGCTGCGCCGCACGTCCGGGTGGTGGGTGATCGTCACCCGCGGCGCGGTCTTGTCGGTCATCTGGGTGAGGTCGGCGCCCTGCACCCGCTCCTTGGCGTACTCCAGCGCGTTGAGGTAGCCGGTGGAGAGGGTGGCGATGGCCTTGGTGCCCACCATCATCCGGGCGTACTCGATCACCATGAACATCTGCTTGATGCCCTCGTGCACGTCGCCCACGAGGTAGCCGATGGCCGGGTGCTTCTCGCCGAACGTGAGCTCGCAGGTCGTGGAGACCTTGAGGCCCATCTTCTTCTCGACGTTGGTGACGTAGGCGCCGTTGCGCTCGCCCAGCTCACCGGTCTCGACGTTCACCAGGTACTTGGGCACCAGGAACATCGACAGGCCCTTGGTGCCGGGGCCGGCGCCCTCGGGGCGGGCCAGCACCAGGTGGAAGATGTTCTCGGCCATGTCGTGCTCGGCCGAGGTGATGAAGCGCTTGACGCCCTCGATGTGCCAGGTGCCGTCGGGCTGCTGGATCGCCTTGGCGCGGCCGGCGCCGACGTCGGAACCGGCGTCCGGCTCGGTCAGCACCATCGTGGCGCCCCACTGGCGCTCCAGCGCCAGCTCGGCGAACTTCTTCTGCTCGGGGGTGCCGATGTTCCACAGGATGTGGGCGAAGCCGGGGCCTGAGGCGAACATGTAGACGGCCGGGTTGGCGCCCAGCACCTGCTCGGCGATCGCCCAGGTGAGGCTGCGGGGCGCGCCGGTGCCGCCGAACTCCGGCGTCAGGTCGACGCGGTACCACTCGGCGTCCATCCACGCCTTGAAGGACTTCTTGAAGCTCTCCGGCATCGTCACGTCGCCGGTCGCCGGGTCGAACTTCGGCGGGTTGCGGTCGGCGTCCTCGAACGAGTCGGCGAGCGGGCCCTCGGCGAGGCGGTTGACCTCGTCCAGGATGCTGCGCACGGTGTCCTCGTCCAGCTCCGCGTAGGGTCCGCTGCCGAGCAGGTCCTGGCGGTCGAACACCTCGAAGAGGTTGAACTCCAGGTCCCGGAGGTTGCTCTTGTAGTGCCCCATCGCTTCGACACTCCGTCATCAGATCCTGCGGCGCCGCGCGGACCCCGCTGTACGTACTGGTCAGTAACTCATCATCATGCTACCCGTTGGTAACCAGTGGCAACCATCCAGAACCACCCGATCCCGCCTCGCGCCGGATCGGAGCAGATTCTCAGGGCCCCGAAAGGGGTTGTCCAGGGAAGAGGTCCAAGCTCGATCTGAAGTTGATCGTCGGGCTGATGGCGGCGGGTCAAGAAGGGTTACGCGTTCCACCTCGACCGGGCAAACCACTGGCGGCTGGTCGGGCTCACGGTGCGCGACAGCCAGAAGGGTGTGATGGCCTACACCAGCCGCGCGATTTCTCGACCGGCAGCGAGCGCAACGACTTGTGGATCGACGTCAAGGGCAACGGGTACGTCACCGAGGGGAACAAGGGCATCGGCACCCCGGTGGACGGCGCCGGCATCCTGAACGAACAAGGAGACCCATGAACGACACCCCGCCGCCGAGCGAGCCACCACGCCTCACCGTGATCGGCACCGGCTACCTCGGCGCCACCCATGCGATCTGCATGGCCGTGCTGGGCTACGACGTCCTCGGTGTGGACGTGGACGAACGGAAGATCGCCAGACTCGCCTCCGGTGAGGTGCCCTTCTTCGAGCCCGGCCTGCCCGAACTGCTCACCAAGGCGCTCGAATCGGGACGGCTGCGCTTCACCACCTCCTTCGAGGAGGCCGGACGGTTCGGCGACGTGCACTTCATCTGCGTGGGCACGCCGCAGCAACCCGGCTCGGACGCGGCCGACCTCACGTACGTGGACGCCGCGGTCCGGTCGCTGGCGCCGCATCTCGATCGCCGCGCCCTGGTCGTCGGCAAGTCCACCGTCCCGGTCGGCACCGCGGCCCGGTTGAGCGACCTGCTGCGCGAGCTCGCTCCGGCGGGGGCGGACGTCGAGCTCGCCTGGAACCCGGAGTTCCTGCGCGAGGGCTTCGCCGTCGACGACACGATGCGGCCCGACCGGCTGGTCTTCGGTGTCGCCTCGGCGTGGGCGGAGGAGCGGCTGTACGCCGCGTTCCGGCCGATCCTGGAGCTGGGCACGCCGGTGGTGCGGACCGATCTGGGCACCGCGGAACTGGTCAAGGTGGCGGCCAACTCGTTCCTCGCCACCAAGATCTCCTACATCAACGCGATGGCCGAGGTGTGCGAGGCCGTCGGCGCCGACATCAAGGACCTGGCCGACTCGCTCGCGCTGGACGACCGCATCGGCGGCAGGTTCCTCAAGCCGGGCCTGGGCTTCGGCGGCGGCTGCCTGCCCAAGGACATCCGCGCTTTCGCCCACCGCGCCGAGGAGCTCGGCGTGGGCCAGGCCGTGGCGTTCCTGCGCGAGGTCGACGACATCAACCGGCGCCGCCGGGCCCGCACGGTCGACCTGGTGCGCGAGCTCCTCGGCGGGCGGATCTTCGGAGCCCGGATCGCCTGCTGGGGCGCCGCGTTCAAGCCCAACTCCGACGACATCCGTGACGCGCCCGCGCTGGACGTGGCCCGGACGATGCACGGGCTGGGCGGGCGGGTGCGCGTCTATGATCCGGCCGCGCTCGACAACGCCCGCCGCGCCTTCCCCGAGCTGCGGTACGGCGAGAGCGCGCTCGACGTCGCGGAGGACGCCGACGTCGTCGTGCTCCTCACCGAGTGGGCCGACTTCCGCGAGGTCTCCCCGGACGCCCTCGCCATGGTCGTCAAGCACAAGCGCGTCGTGGACGGCCGGCACGCGCTGGACGCGGCGCAGTGGCGGGAGGCCGGCTGGGAATACCGAGCCCTGGGCCGGGCCTGAGGCCGCTTCCAACCGGCCATTGACGGCGTACCGCGCTCCACCCGGGCCTGGAACAAAGCTCAGGTGGGGCGCGGTTAGTGTGAAGTGAGGGGTCGATCAGGCCTCTCCCGGACGAGGAGCGCGCCGTACCCGGAACGCGAAGACGACGCGTGGCACCTGCACGCACGCCTCGTTCCGGGAGCTAGATCATGGCTTGGATCCTCATCGTCGTCGCCGGCCTCTTCGAAACGGTCATGGCGCTCTGCCTCAAGGCCAGCAAGGGCTTCTCGCAACCCCTCCCCACCGCCGGCTTCCTGCTCTTCGCCGTCATCAGCTTCGGCCTGCTCAACACGGCCCTCAAGACCCTCGACGTCGGCACCGCGTACGCGGTGTGGGTCGGCATCGGCGCGGTCGGGACCGCCGCGCTCGGCATGCTCGTCATGGGCGACCAGGTGTCCGCGGTCAAGATCGGCGCCCTGGCGCTGATCGTCCTCGGGGTCGTCGGACTCAACCTCGCGGGCGGCCACTGAGCCCCCGGCCCGCCGCCCGGCCCGCCGCCCCGTCCGCCACCACCGTCCGCCGCGTGTCCGTTACCGGCCCGACCAGGACGTTCGATCCTGATGCGCCGGGCGCCTGCGGGAACGTAACCTCCCGTACGGGCGTCTAGTGGACGAGGGCGTGATCACGCCCGTCACGGGAGGGAAACGAAGTGGTCTTCAAGAAGCTCTTGCAGGCGGCCGGGGTCGGCGGTCCCGAGGTCGAGACCGTCCTGCACAACCCCAACACGGCGCCGGGCGGCACCATCACCGGAGAGGTCACGATCATCGGTGGCAAGCACGACTCCGACATCATCGCCGTCAACCTGGCACTGAAGACCCGCGTCGAGGTCGAGTCCGGCGACAACGAGTACTCCTCCAACCTGGAGTACGCCAAGCTCCCGATCGCGGGCAGCTTCCGGCTGGACGACGGCGCCCGGCACACCGTCCCGTTCCAGTTCCCGATCCCGTGGGAGGCGCCGCTCACGCACTTCTACGGGCGCGCCCTGCACGGCACGACCGTCGGCCTCGCCACCGAGCTCGAAGTCGCGCGGGCGGTCGACGCGACCGACCTCGACCCGATCGCGGTGCACCCGCTGCCGGCGCAGGAGCGCATCCTGAAGGCGTTCGCCAACCTGGGCTTCCAGTTCCGCAACGCCGACTGCGAGAAGGGCCGCATCTGGGGCGTCCACCAGGAGCTGCCGTTCTACCAGGAGATCGAGTTCTACCCGCCGCAGCAGTACGCGCGCGGCATCAAGCAGCTTGAGGTGACGTTCGTCTCCTACCCCACCTCGATGGAGGTCGTGCTGGAGCTCGACAAGCGCGGCGGCTTCGTCTCCGAGGGCCACGACGCGTTCGCCCGCTTCACCGTGGACTACGCCACCGTGGAGCAGGCCAACTGGGAGCAGCAGCTCGACGGCTTCCTGCAGCAGGCCGGCCGGCGGCGGGGGTTCTTCTAGACCGGCGAACGCCGCCGCGGCACTTGATCGCGGAGGGGATCGATCATAGAAACTGACCCCGTGGCCGAACCCCCCGGATTGAGCGCGACCGAACGCCGCCTCTGGCGAGCCTTCCCGACCGGAGCGATGGTCGCCCTCGGCGACGACCTGCCCGCCGGGCCCGACCCCGACCGCATCGTGCGCGCCGAGATCATCACCCAGCTGCTTCTGGGCGCGTGCGAGACGCGTGACGGTTTCGTGCCCGCCGTCCGGCTGCGGGGCGCCTACGTCATGGGCCGGATCGACGTGACCGGCGGCACGGTGGAGCACGAGCTGCGGCTGGAGTCCTGCCGGCTGCTGGAGGCGCCGAAGTTCTCCAACTGCACCACCCGGCAGCTGCGGCTGTCGGAGTGCCGGATGCCGGGCTTCGACGGCGGCGGGCTGCACGCCGACGGCTATCTCAGCCTGTCCCGGTCGGTGATCGAGGGTCAGGTCCGGCTGCCGCGGGCGCAGCTGACCGGTGGTCTCCGGATGAACGCGACGAAGATCACCGAGACCGATCCGGCGAAGTGGGCGCTGTTCAGCGGCGGTCTGGTGGTCGACGTCGGCTGCTTCGTCCGGGACGCCGAGATCACCGGCGGGGTACGGCTCGTCGGCGCGCGGATGAGCGGCGGACTGTTCATGGAGCGCACCGTGCTGCGCAACCCCGGCCGCATCGCGCTCGACGGCCAGAACATGATCGTCGATGACGCCGCCGAGTTCGCCGGCGGCTTCCGCGCCGAGGGCACCATGCGGCTGCGCGGCCTGCGGGTGAACGGCACCCTGTCGTTCTCCCGCGCCTACCTCGACTCGGGCGATCCCGCGCGCATGGCGGTGCACGGCAGCCACATGCAGGTGGACGAGTTCATCCTGTGGCCGGAGGAACGCATCAAGGGGATCGTCAACCTCTCCGACTCGCGCGTCGGCGTGCTGCTGGACTCCCCCGAGATCTATCCCGACAAGGTCTGGCTGAACGGCCTCGTCTACGACAGGCTCCAGGGCGGCGAGTTCAAGGACCGGCTGAAGTGGGTGGACCAGGACGAACGGTTCCACCTGCAGCCGTACGAACAGCTCGCCGCCTGGTATCACGCGATCGGCCACGACAACCTCGCCCGCCGCGTTCAACTCGCCAAGCTGCGTGCCCGCCGCCGCGCCCTCCACCCGATCGGCAAGGCGTGGAACTTCCTCCTCGACTGGACCGTGGGCTACGGCTACCGGCCGTGGCTGGCGTTCGCCTGGTTCGGCACGCTGGTGGCGATCGGAACGACGGTCTTCTCGATCCAGCATCCGCGCGGCATCAAGCAGCCCGCCGAGCAGCCCGCGTTCCACGCGTTCGTCTACACGCTCGACCTGCTGATCCCGATCGACACGTTCGGCCAGCAGCAGACCTTCGACCCGATGGGCTGGTCACGCTGGGTGGCCTACACCCTGATCGCCGTCGGCTGGGTGCTGGCCACCGCGCTGATCGCCGGTGTGACCCGCGTGCTGCGCCCGAACTGACGCGGGCCGTCCGGCGGCGTTCACCGTTGCCGAGACTCGGCGCACAAGATCGGTGAGAATGGGCCTCCATGGGCACCTTCCTCATCACGGGCGCGACCGGCGGCATCGGCAGGGCGGTCGCCGAGCAACTCCGCCAGCGCGGCCACGACCTCATCCTCACCGGGCGTTCACCCGAACGCCTCGCGACCCTCACCAAGGCGCTGGGCACCGGAGCGCACGCCAGCACGCAGGTGATCATTCACAACGGCGACCCGGGCGCCGTCCGCACCGCGACCCCGCAGCGGGGCGCGATCCAGACGATCGCCCTCGACCTCACCGAACCACGCCGCCTCGAAGCGGCCCTGGCCGAGACCACCATGCCGGGCCGGCTCGACGGCGTCGTCCACAGCGCGGGCATGGTCGATCTGGGCCCGGTCGCCGAGCAGGACGCCGACCACTGGATCGACCAGCTCATGGTCAACCTGGTCTCGGCCGCCGAGCTGACCCGCATCCTGCTCCCCGCGCTGCGCGCCGCCCAGGGCCAGGTCGTCTTCGTCAACTCCACCGCCGGGCTGCAGGCCAACAAGAACTGGTCCGCGTACGCGGCGAGCAAGTTCGGACTGCGCGCCCTCGCCGACTCCTTGCGCGCCGAGGAGACGGCCGTGCGGGTGACGACGGTCTATCCGGGCCGGACCGCCACGGAGATGCAGCAGAAGGTCCGCGCGCAGGAAGGCCAGCCCTACGACGCCGCCGACTTCGCCGATCCGAGATCGGTCGCGCGGGGCGTGCTCGCGGCGCTGGAAATGCCGCGTGACGCCGTGGTCTCCGACATCACCGTTCGCCCCAACTGAACGCCCGTGCCGGAGGGTCAGACGGAGTCCGAGGTGCGGCGGCGGAGCGTCCAGGAGGCGAGGACGCCGCCGATGAGGCCGAAGAGGTGCCCCTGCCAGGAGATGCCGGGGTCGCTGGGCAGGACCCCGACGATGATGCCGCCGTAGAGCAGGACGACGCCGATCGCGATGGCGATGTCGAGGAGGCGGCGCTCGAACAGCCCGCGGCCCAGCAGGTAGCCGAAGTAGCCGAAGATCAGGATGCTGGAGCCGAGGGTATTGGCGGAGCTGGTGAACCAGACGCCGAGGCCGCCGGCCACGATGATGATCAAGTTGGCAGCGAGGAACTTGCCGACGCCGCGGGCGGCGGCGAGGAAGCCCAGGATGACGAACGGGACGGTGTTGCCGACCAGGTGCTCGAAGCCGCCGTGCATGAACGGGGCGGTGAAGACGTCGGGGAGGTCGTTCACGTCATGGGGCTGGATGCCGTAGCGGTCGAGCGCGCCGTTCATCGTGTAGTCGGCGATCTCCAGCACCCACATGACCGCGGTCATGGCACCGATCAGCGCGAGTGCGGAGACGGCCCGGACGCCATGGGCGGCCAGGCCCTCGGAACGACTGCGTTGGGGGACCGCCGGATAACTCATGTGTGCCGCCCGTACTCGTGACCCTGCCGTCAGAACGTGAAACGTTCACCCGTCCAGGTTGGTGCCCGGAGCGGTCTCCTTCATACCCCTTCTCACCTAGCGAACGGGATTCGGTTTCGGCCATATTGGGCCAATGCACGCTGTGCTGTGTGAAGAACCGGGCTCGGTGACGGTGTCCGGGGTGAAACCGCTCGAAGCGGGGCCCGGCCAGGTCGTCATCACGGTCGAGGCGGCCGGGGTCGACTACGTCGACGGGCTCTTCGTCCAGGGCCGGTACCAGATCAAGCCGCCCCTCCCGTTCGTCCCGGGCTCCGAGGTGGCGGGCACGGTGACCGCGACCGGGCCGGACGTCACCGGGCCGGCGGTCGGCACGCGCGTGCTGGCGGGCTGCGGGCTCGGCGGTTTCGCGAGCCAGGTCGCGGTGCCCGCCGCAGCGGCCGTGCCGATCCCGGACGGGCTCGACGCCCCGCGGGCCGCCACGTTCACCCAGAGCTACTGCACCGCGCTCTTCGCCCTGCGCGAGCGAGGCGGGCTGGCGGCGGGGCCCGACGCGGTGGTCGACACCTCCGCGCAGGACGTCAAGGCGGCCGCGCGGGCGTCATTCAGGCCGTGCGCTGCTCGTTTAGGCGGCGTTGACCGCCTGCTCGTGGTCCTCGACGTCGTTGCGGACGGAGATGACGGGCAGGCGGTGCCGGGCCGGGGCGTCGGCCCTGCGGCGCAGGTGTCGGCGCTCGTCGGGGGTCGTCCCGCCCCAGATCCCGTCCGGCTCGCCGACCCGCAGCGCCCAGGACAGGCAGTCGGCGGTCACCGGGCAGTGACCGCAGATCTCCTTGGCCGCCCGCTGCTGCTCCTGGAGCACCTCGGCCGAGTAGCCGATGGGGAAGAAGAGGTCCGGGTCGGCGCCACGGCAGATGGCACGGTCCGTCCAGTGCTCCTCGTTGCTGGTCTTCATGACACGCCTTCGCGGAGAGTCGGGGTGGTTGTCCACCCAACGTAGTACTACAACCCGTAGTACTACAAGCCAGGGTGACGTTTGCTACACAACGTCCGGATAGCCTGTGGGCGTGCACCGTGATCGACAAGTGACCTTCCGCGCCGCCACCAGGGACGACGTGCCCGAAATCGTGCGCCTGCTCGCCGACGACCCGCTGGGCGCCACCCGCGAGGCCCCCGGCGAGCAGATCCCCGACGCGTACTGGAAGGCCTTCGACGCGATCGAGCACGATCCCAACAACACGCTGGTCGTCGCCGTCATCGACGGCACCATCGCCGGCACGATGCAGCTCACCTACATTCCCGGCCTGACCTACACCGGCGGCGAGCGCGCCCAGATCGAGGGCGTCCGCGTCGCCTCCGAACAGCGCGGCCACGGCGTCGGCCAGGCCATGATCGGCTGGGCCATCGACCAGGCCCGGGCCCGCGGCTGCCGCGTGGTGCAGCTCACCACCGACCGCCAGCGCCCCGACTCGATCCGCTTCTACCAGAAGATCGGCTTCCGCCCGTCCCACATGGGCATGAAGTACCACCTCCGGGACGCCTGACCGGTCGGCTCAGCGGTGTGCGGCCCGGAAGGCGCTGAAGACGTTGCCGGCGCTCACCGCGAGGACGCCCAGGGCGGCGATGGTGTAGAACGAGTCGAGCACCTCGACCTCCGCCAGGAAGGCCGGGGAGAAGAACTTCTTCTGGTAGAGGACCCAGGCCAGGGGCAGCGCGAAGGCCGCTTCGGCCACGGCGTATCCGGCGGCCAGAGGGACGGTCCAGCGGCGCATGCCGATCCTGATCAGCTGGATGGCCACGATCGCGGCGAGGCTTGCGAGGATGGGCCAGATCCAGCCCGACCACAGCGCCGGGTCGAGCACCTGCACCCGTTCGTCGGAGCCGGCCCGGAAGGGCTCGGCGATGCGCTGCCAAACGATCAAGCCGATCAGGAGCACGTTGCCGGCCACCGCGATTGCCGGGCCTAGGGTGCCCTTTTCCGGCTCCCGGAGCTCGGGCAGGTCGTCGGGGGTCCAGGTGTCGACCTTGGTGCCCTTCGAGACACGTTCGATCAAGGCGAACACCACGGTGAGCCAGGCCAGCATCTGGGCGCCGACGGTGAGGGCCGTGCCGATGCCCGTACCGATCGCGGAGCCCGCGTCGTTGTCGTCGAGAACGTCCGCGACGACGGCGATCGCGGTGATCAATGGCAGCACGGTCCACAGGAGCAGCTTCAGGAGGCGCACGTACGCGGGGTACAGGTCGGGGCCGATCAACGCCAAAGGCCTGCCCGAGTAGCGGGCGGCGAGGCGCAGCGGATCGCCCATTTCCAAGAGGACCTCGCGTTCGCCGGAGCCGCGCGCCTCAACGGTGTCGGCGATCGTCGTACGCAACTCTTCGGCGATGTCATCGCGCTGGTCGGCGGGTATCCGCCGGACCACCTCGTGCACATAACGTTCGGTCAGGGGGCTCATCAGCATTCCTTCGTCAGTCGTGAGATAGAGGCGACCAGGTCCTCCCACTCGCGCACCAGGCCGTCGCGCACCTGGGAGCCCTCGGGGCTCACGCGGTAGAACTTCCGTGGTCGCGATTCGTCGGTGTTCCACTCGCTGGTGAGCAGCCCCTGCTTTTCCAGCCGTCGCAGCAGCGGATAGAGGGTGTTGCCGTCAACGGTGATCCCGGCGTCGTCGAGCGTCTCCAGGAGCGCGTAGCCGTACTGCGGCTCCCGGAGCAGCGCCAGGCAGGCCAGCACGACGGTGCCGCGCCGCAACTCCTGCGCCTGGCTCAGGATCAGATCTTCAGAGGACACGCGTCACACTATAGTGTGTGGCGCACACTATTGTCGAACGCTATACCAATGGACGCGGCACACCCTCCGGGCGCCGAGCGTTGGGGATCTTCTCTGTCGTCGTTCACCTGAGCGTGGAATGCTGGCCACCTTGGCGTGGGAGGAGCCCCGGAGCATGGCCGTGAATCACCTTGAGGTCGAGCGCAAGTACGATGCCGGGCCGGACTTCGTCGTCCCGGACCTGACCGGGCTGCCCGGAGTGGCCGGGATCGGCGATCCGGAGACGCATCATCTGGTCGCCACCTACTTCGACACCGACGATCTGCGACTGGCCTCGCATGGCATCACCTTGCGCAGGAGACGCGGCGGTGAGGACGCGGGCTGGCATCTGAAGATCCCCGCCGGCCCGGACAGCAAGAACGAGCTGCGCGCCCCGCTGGGCCGGGCGCAGGTCGTGCCCGCCCGGCTGGCCTCGCTGGTCGCGGCCTACACGCGCGGCAAGGCGCTGGCGCCCGTCGCCACGCTGGAGACCGCACGGACGGTCGTCCGGCTGGTGGACGGGGAGGGCGGCGCCCTCGCCGAGATCGCGGACGACGCGGTGACGGGGCGGGTGGTGGGCGACGGCGACGCCCAGGTGTGGCGCGAGATCGAGGTCGAGCTGGCGGCGGGCGACGCCGCGCTGCTCAAGGCGGCGGGCAAGCGCCTGCTCAAGGCGGGCGCGCGCAAGGCCGAGTCGTCGTCCAAGCTCGGCCGGGTGCTCAACGGGTCGATCCGGCGGCCCGTTCGCGGTGAGCCTTCGGGGACGGCCGGGGAGGCGGTCGTCTCCTATCTGAACGATCAGGTGGCGGCCGTCCTGAAGTGGGATCCCAAGGCGCGGCTGGGCGAGGACGACGCGGTCCACCAGATGCGGGTGGCGACGCGGCGGATTCGCAGCGCGTTGCAGAGCTATAGGGCGATCCTCGACCGCGAGCGCACCGATCCGTTGCGGGTGGAGCTGAAGCGGCTCGCGGACGCGCTGGGCGAGGTCCGCGACCTGGAGGTGCTCCGGATGCGGTTCACCGAACGGCTGGAGCAGCTCGGCGAGACCGGGCCGCAGAGCTGGCTGGAGGAGATCGGCCGCCAGGAGGCGACCGCCTACCGGCGCCTCAACGGGACGCTGAAGGAGCCCCGATACTTCGCCCTCCTTGATTCGCTGGAGGCGCTGGTCACCGACCCGCCTCTCACGGAACGGGCCGGGCGCAAGGCGCACAAGGAGCTGCCCGGCCTCGTCATCCGCATGTGGAACAAGCTCGGGAAGGCCTACGAGCAGATCGACCAGGCCGAAGACGTCGACGTCGCCCGGCACGAGACCCGCAAGGCCGCCAAGAAGGCCAGGTACGCGGCGGATCTGGCCCGGCCCGTCCTCGGCAGACCCGCCAGGCGGATCTCCGAGAGCGCCAAGACGGTGCAGGAGGTCCTCGGCGGCTACCAGGACGGCGTGATCGCCATGGAGCGCCTCAGGGCCGCCCTGGACCGTACGAGCAGCACGTCGGAGGCCTTCACCCTCGGCGTGCTCTATGGCGTGGAGCAGTGCGAGGCCAAGGCCACGATCGCCACCCTCACCGAGACCTGGAACGCCATCCCCGAGCCGTCCCTCTAGCCGTCCTCTAGCCGATGGCCTTGGCGATGCGGTCGACGTCGCCGCGTTCGGCCGGCGGCAGGGGCGCGCCGACCGACTCGCGCGCGGCGCCCGCTTCGGCGAGCAGCCGGGCGGCGTCGGCCGGGCGGCCGGCGAGGGCCGCCGCTCCCGCGAGCCCTTCCAGCGCGAGAGCCACCGCGCGCGGATCGCCGTGCTCCCGGGCCACGGCGAGACTCTCCTGGTGCAGCGAGCGCGCTGTCTCGGCGTCGCCGCGCAATTCGGCGATGAAGCCCAGCTCGGCGAGGGCCAGTGTGATGCCCGGCGCGTAGTTGACCTGGCGTTCCCACTCCAGGGCCCGGCGCATGTACGACTCGGCCGGGTCGAGACGCCCGGCGCGGCGGGAGGTGAGCGCCAGGCCGGTGAGCGCGAACGCCTCGCCGGGCTTGTAGCCGTGTTCGGCGGCGAGGCTCCGGCCACGTTCGTGGAGGCGGTCGGACTCCTCGTAGTCCGCCGCCAGCAGGGCGAGCCTGCCCAGGCCCGAGGTCAGCAGGGACACCTGCAACCACAGCCCCAGCTCCTCGGCCAGCCGCAGACCGTCCCGCAGGAGCTCGGCCGCGCGCCGGTGATCGCCGGTGATCTCGGTGTGCTTGCCGAGCAGCTCGGTGGCACGGACCTGCCCCCAGCGTTCGCCGAGCTCGCGGAAGGCCGCCAGGCTTTCGGCCGCGGCCCGTTCGAGCCCGGCGATGTCGCCGCGCACCAGCGCGAGGTTCGCCGTCGTGGCCTGCGCCGCCGCCTCACCCCAGCGGTCGTCCAGGTTGCGGAAAACCGGGAGCGCCCGCTCGACCAGCATGGCGCTGGTCGCCACCTCGCCCGCGCCCAGCAGCACCTCGCTGAGGAACCACTCCGCCCTGGCCCGCAGAGCCGGATCGGCGATCCGGTCGTAAGCGGCGGGTACGGCACGGATCGGTTCGACGGTGCCCGCGCCGCGCCGGCCCAGCAGGTCCAGGCCGATCCGCCAGGCTTCGGCGAGCGCGTCCCCGTCCCCGGCCCCCAGCGACAGCGCCCGTTCCAGCGCGCGCCGCCCCTCCCCGATGCGCCCGCGAACGAACCAGTACCAGGCCAGCGCGTTCACCAGGCGCAGCGCGACCTCCGCCCGTCCGGCACGCACGGCCTCGTCGAGGGCCGCCCGCAGGTTGGCGTGCTCAGCGTCCAGGCGTTGCAGCCAGCGCCGCTGCTCAGGGCCGCGCAGGTGCGACTCGGCCCGTTCAGCCAGCGCCGTGTAGTACTGAACGTGCCGGAGCCTGGCCTGGTCTGTCTCGCCCGCCTCGTCCAGCCTCTCCAGCGCGTAGGCGGAGACCGACTCCAGCAGCCGGTAACGGGAACCGCCCGGACCCGTGCCGGTCATGATGACCATCGAACGATCCACCAGGCGGGCCAGCGCCCCGAGGACGTCCTCCCCGCCGCACACCTCTTCGGCGGCCTCCAGCGTGCATCCCTCGGCGTGCACCGCGAGCCGCCGCAGCACGACGCGTTCCGGCTCCGGCAGCAGCTCCCAGCTCCAGTCGATCATGGCGCGCAGCGTCTGCTGCCGGGCCGGCCCGCCGCGCCGTGCGCCGGCGGCCAGCACCCGGAACCGGTCGTCGAGCCGCTCGGCCAGCTCGTGCACGCCCAGTGCCCGGACGCGCGTGGCCGCCAGCTCCAGCGCCAGCGGAATGCCGTCCAGCCGCCGGCAGATCGCCGCGACCGCCCGCGCGTTGTCCGCGTCGATCCGGAAGCCCGGCGCGGCGGCGGCCGCCCGTGCCGCGAACAGCCGCACGGCGCTGAAGCGCCGGAGCGCCGCGGGCTCCGCCTCGGCCGGGGAGTGGGGCAGCTCCAGCGGCGGCACGCCCCACACCGACTCACCGGCCAGCCCGAGCGGCTCCTGGCTCGTGGCGAGGATGCGGACGCCGGGCGCCGCCCGCAGCAGCCGCTCGCTCAGCCGCGCGACCGGCTCGACCACGTGCTCGCAGTTGTCCAGGACGAGCAGCAGCGTCCGGTCGCGCAACGCCTCGGCGAGCCGCCCCGAGGGTTCGTCCGGACGGCTGGCCTGCGGCAGCCCGGGAGCGGCGTCGTCACGGACGCCGAGCGCGGCGGCGACGACGTCGGCCACATCGTTGACGCCGTCCGCCGACGTCCCGTCGAGACCTGCCAGCTCCACGATCCACACCCCGTCGGGCTGGGCGTCCACCAGCCGCGCGGCCGTCTCCAGGGCGAGCCGCGTCTTGCCGACCCCGCCCGGTCCGGTCAGGGTCACCAGGCGCCTGGCGTTCAGCAGCGCCTCCACCTCGACGACCGCCTCGTCACGCCCCACCAGTTCGCTGAACGAAGCCGGGAGGTTGGTGCGAGGCCTCGGCACGGACGGCGGCGGCGCGGCGGCGGCCTCCGGAACGGACGTGGCGCTCAGCTCGGGACGTTGTTCGAGGATCGCCCGGTGCAGAGCGGCGATGTCGGGTCCTGGGTCGAGCCCGAGTTCGTCACGGAGACGATCCCGCAGCTCCGCGTACGTCTCCAGCGCCTCGCTCTGCCGCCCGGCGCCGTAGAGGGCCCGCATGTGGGCGGCGCGCAGCCGCTCCCGCAACGGATGGCGAGCCACGAGCTCACCGAGCTCGGCCGCGAGGGCGCCGTGCTCGCCCCCGATCGCCAGCCGCGCCTCGGCCCGTTCCTCCTCGGCGGTGAGCCGTTGCTCTTCCAGCGCCGCCGCGCCCGCCCGCACGAATCTCTCATCGGCCAGATCGGCGAGCGGCGCGCCCCGCCACAACGCCAGCGCGTCGGCGAGCAGGTCCGCCCTGACCCGGGGCTCCGCCGTCCTCCGCGCGCGGGCCACGAGCGCGGTGAAGCGCGCGGCGTCCACCGCCTCCTCGTCCGCCCGCAGCAGATAGCCCGCGGCCTCGGAGACCACCAGTTTGCGGCCACCGGGCTCGGCGTCCTCCAGCGTCCTGCGCAACTGCGACACCTTGACCTGCAAGGCCCCGGCCGGATTGCGCGGCGGCTCGGCACCCCACAGATCGTCGATCAGCCGGTCGGCCGACACGGCCCGCCCGTCGTGCAGGAGCAGATCGGCGAGCAGCGCCCGGACCTTCGCCCCCGGAACGGTCACCGGGTCTCCCGCCGCCGTCCACACCGCCAGCGGCCCGAGCACCCCGAATCGCATGGCGCCACCATAACCGCCGGTGGAAAGCGCTCCGTAAGAGAGCGGTAAGCGCGCCCCGGCAGCCTCGGTGCACCGGATGACCGAAGGAGGCACCCACGATGTCCGAGACCCGCCCGCTACGCACGGCGATCATCATCGGCAGCACCCGCGAGGGGAGGTTCGGCCTCACGGTGGCCGGCTGGTTCACGGGCCGGGCCGCCCACCGCGCCGACCTGGACCTCGACGTCGTCGACCTGGCCGAGACCCGGCTCCCCGACACGCTCGGCGCGACCGACGGGGCCGGCGGAGCCGAGCCCGCCGCCGTCCGGGCGCTGGCCCCCCGCCTCGCCGCCGCGGACGCCTTCGTGATCGTGACGCCCGAGTACAACCACAGCTTCCCGGCGCCGCTCAAGACCGCCATCGACTGGTACGTGGACGAGTGGAGGGCCAAGCCGGTCGGGTTCGTCTCCTACGGCGGCACGTCCGGCGGCCTGCACGCGGTCGAGCAGCTCCGGCCGGTCTTCGCCGAGCTGCAGGCCGTCACGATCCGCGAGACGGTCAGCTTCCACTCCTGCTGGGCCAGGTTCGACGAACGCGGGCGGCCCGTCGACGCCGAGGGCGCCGCTGCCGCCGCCGACGGCCTGCTCGACCAGCTCACCTGGTGGGCCCGCGCGCTGCGCGCGGCCCGCATCGGGCTTCCCCAGCCCCAAGCCGCCTGATCCCGCCGCGATGACCGCACCCCGATGACCTTTCTAAGGAGCTTGTGATGACCTCCGTTCAATCCGCACCGCTCGTTCGAGGGAGGGCGGGCCTGGGCCTCGGCCTGCTCGCCTTCTCCAGCCTGATCACCTCGCTGGACTTCACGGTCGTGTACGTGGCGTTGCCCGACATCGCGCGGGAGGTCGGGCTGTCGGCCCACTCCACGCAGTGGATCGTCAGCGCTTACGCGATCTTCTTCGGCGGCTTCCTGCTGCTCGGCGGGCGCTCCGCCGACCTGCTGGGCCGCCGGCGCATGTTCGTGCTCGGCATGCTGCTCTTCGGCGGCGCCTCACTGCTCGGCGGGCTGGCGACCTCGCCCGGCACGCTCATCGCGGCCCGCGTGGTCCAGGGGATCGGCGGCGCGGTGCTGTTCCCGACCACGCTGTCGCTCGTCGCGACCGGCTTCCCGGAGGGCAGGGAACGGGTCCGGGCGCTGGCGGTCTGGGCCATGGCCGGGGCGGGCGGGCTCAGCCTCGGCGCGCTGCTGGGCGGCGTCCTGACCTACGCGTTCGGCTGGGAGGCGGTGTTCCTGGTGAACGTGCCGCTGGTCGTCGTCGGGGCCGCGGCGGCGTTCGTGCTGCTGAACCCGGACGGGCCTCGTGAGCGCGGCCGGAGCTTCGATCTCCCGGGGGCGCTGACCGGCACTGTCGGGGTGACCTCGCTGGTGTTCGCGATCGCGCAGGGTCCGGAGGCGGGCTGGGGCGACCCGGCCGTCCTCGTCGCCGGGGTGCTCTCGGTCGTGCTGCTCGCGGTCTTCTTCGGCATCGAGGCCAGGAGCGCGAGCCCGCTCATGCCCCTTCGGCTCTTGCGTAACCGCGACCTCCGCGCCGCCCTGCTGGTGATCTTCGTCTTCGGCCTGAGCATGCAGAACATCGTCTACTTCATGACGCTCTACTTCCAGGGAGTGCTCGGCTACTCGGCGCTGCAGGGCGGGCTGGCGTTCCTCGGGCTCTCCGTCGTCATCGGGATCGGCAACTTCATCGCCGAACGCCTGATCGTCCGCATCGGCAACCGGCCCACGCTGATGATCGCCCTGCTGCTCGGGGCCGCCGGCGGCGCTCTGCTCGGCGCCGGGATGCTCGCCGACGGTTCGTACTGGACCGTGCTCGCCGGGATCGTGGTCTACGGCCTCGGCATGGGCACCATCTTCCCGACCATGTTCGGCGCCGCGAGCACCGGAGTCGCGGCGCAGGAGCAGGGCACCGCGGGCGGCATGGCCAACACGGCGTTGCAGGTCGGCACCAGCGCGGGCCTCGCCGTCCTCGTCGGGATCGCCAACTCCGGCTTGGGCGACCTGACCGGAGAGGCGCTCCGCGTCGCGACCGCCGACGGGCTACGCACCGCGGTCTATCTCGCCGCCGCGTTCACCCTGCTCGGTCTGCTGGGCGCGCGGACGCTGCCCAAGCCCCGGCGCACCGCTCCCACGGAGACGGGCCAGGTCACCGCGGTCAACCAGGCGGCCGCCTGACGGATCCCGGACCCGTCACGAACCCCGTCGCCCGCTCACCGGGCGGCGGGGGCGTGGCGTTCCAGGGCGGCGATGGCCGGCTCGCCGCCACCGTCCGGGCCGAGGTGCGCGACCCAGAACGAGCCCTTCCGCAGGCCCGGATCGTCGGGGACCTTCTCGCCGAGGCGTTTGCACAAGCCGGTGACGAGATCGGAGACGACCTCGCCGTGCGTGCACACGATGGCCGCGGTGCCGCCGTCCACCAGCCGGAACAGCCGCTCGCACGCCCGCTCGGCGTCGGTGGCGCCGACCGTGAAGGCCTCCTCGGTGACGACCTCCACGCCCTGCCGCCGGACGTACGGCAGGAGGGTCTCCAGGCACCGCGCGGTGGCCGAGCTGATCGGCCGGGACGGCCCGTACGAGCGCAGCAGTCCGGCCAGCAGGCTCGCCTCGGCGCGCCCGCGACCGTCCAGAGGGCGAAGCTCGTCGGGCCCCTCCCACTCGCGTTTCTCGCCCGCCGATCCATGCCGCAGGATCACCAGCGGCCAGGTGTCCGCCGGGCCCGCCTCGAACTCCCGCAGCAGATCGACGTCGTGGGAGTAGCTGAGCCGTTCGTAGGCGTCCGCGACCGGCAGCCACTCCAGCCGGTCGACCTCGTCGTTCGGCGTGAACGGCGCGGCCGAGGCCGCCCGCGCGACCCAGTAGTCGACGCGCTTGGTCCTGCCGTCCTTCGGATACGAGCTGGTCGGCAGCCTGCGGCCGAGCCTTGGCACGAGGCCGGTCTCCTCCTCCACCTCGCGCACCGCGGCGCGCAGGACGTGCTCGCCGCTCTTGAGCTTGCCCTTGGGGAACGACCAGTCGTCGTACTTGGGCCGATGGATCAACGCGACGTCCGGGCCGTCCGCGCCGTTCCGCCACAACACGGCGCCCGCCGCGCGGATCACGTCGTCGCCCACCCGGTCCCCGTCCCGGCCGGAGCCCTGCGGATCATGGCGTCGCATCCACGGTCCTCCAGCGCCGGCTCTTCACCAGATGGCTCTGAATGTCCAGGAGCGGCTCGCCCGTCATCTCCGCGCGCCGCGTCCACGTGCCGTCGCCGTCCAGCCACCACGCCTGGGTGCCGTCGTCCATGGCCCGGTCGAACAGCCGTACCAGGTCGGTCCGCTGCGTCCGCTCGGCCACCCGGACCAGTGCCTCCACACGCCGGTCGAGGTTGCGGTGCATGAGGTCGGCGCTGCCGACCCACACCTCCGGCTCGCCGCCGTTCTCGAACGCGAACACCCGGGAGTGCTCCAGGAAGCGCCCCAGCACGCTGCGCACCCGGATGGTCTCCGACAGACCGGGGACGCCCGGCCGCAGCGCGCAGATGCCGCGCACCCAGATGTCGACCGGAACGCCCGCCTGGGAGGCGCGGTAGAGCGCGTCGATGACGACCTCGTCGACCAGCGAGTTGCACTTCACCCGCACCCGCGCCGGCCGTCCGGCCAGGCGGTTCTCGATCTCCCGCTCGACGCGCAGCACCAGCCCGGAGCGCAGGCTGTGCGGCGCGACCAGCAGGCGGCGGTAGGAGTTCTGCCGCGAGTATCCGGTGAGGTGGTTGAACAGGACGCTGACGTCCTCGCCGATCTCCGGCTCGGCGGTGAGGATGCCGAAGTCCTCGTAGAGCCGGGCGGTCTTGGGGTGGTAGTTGCCGGTGCCGATGTGGCAGTAGCGGCGCAGCGTGCCGTCGCGCTCCTGCCGTACGACCATGGCGAGCTTGCAGTGCGTCTTCAGCCCGACGAAGCCGTACACCACATGGCAGCCCGCCTTCTCCAGCTCGCGTGCCCACGCGATGTTGGCGCGCTCGTCGAAGCGCGCCTTGAGCTCGACCACGACCACGACCTGCTTGCCCGCCTCGGCGGCGTTGATCAGGGAGTTCACGACCGGCGAGTCACCGCTGGTGCGGTAGAGCGTCTGCTTGATCGCCAGGACCCGCGGGTCGACCGCGGCGTCCTCGATGAAGCGCTGCACGGTCGTGGTGAACGAGTCGTAGGGGTGGTGCAGGAGGATGTCGCGCTCACGGATCGCGGCGAAGATCCCGGCGTCCTCGGGGATCGCCTCCTTCGACGGCACGAAAGGGGGGTACTTCAGTTCCGGCCGGTCCAGGTCCGCGATCGCCGCCAGCCCGGCCAGGTCGAGGGGGCCGTCCACCTTGTAGACCTGGCCCTCGTCGATGGTGAGCTCCTCGATGAGCAGCTCCAGCACGGCGTCGGAGATCGAGTCCTCCACCTCCAGCCGGACGACCGGGCCGAAGCGGCGGCGCAGCAGCTCGCGTTCGAGCGCCTGGAGGAGCCCCTCGCTGATGTCGTCGTCTATCTCCAGATCCTGGTTGCGGGTGACGCGGAACGCGTGGTGCTCGACGACCTCCATGCCCACGAACAGCTGGCCCAGATGCGCGGCGATGACGTCTTCGAGCGGAGTGAAGCGGTCGGGCGAGGCCTCGATGAAGCGGGGCAGCACCGGCGGCACCTTGACGCGCGCGAACATCGTGGCGTCGGTCTCCGGATCGCGCACTATCACCGCGAGGTTGAGCGAGAGGCCGGAGATGTAGGGGAACGGGTGGGCGGAGTCGACGACCAGCGGGGTCAGCACCGGGTAGATGCGGTCGCGGAACAGCCGGCGCAGCCGTTCCTGCTCGGTCTCGGCGAGGTCGGCCCACCGCAGGATCTCGATGCCCTTCTCCGAGAGCGCCGGGCACAGGTCGTCCCGGAAGCACGCGGCGTGCCGGAGCATCAGCTCATGGGCCACGGCGCCGGTCCGTTCCAGCACCTCACGGGGCTGGCGGCCGCTGGCGGACTGGACCGCGAGGCCGGTGGCCATGCGGCGGGTCAGCCCGGCGACCCGCACCATGAAGAACTCGTCGAGGTTGCTGGCGAAGATCGACAGGAACCGCAGCCGTTCCAGCAGCGGCAGCTCCTGGTCCTCGGCGAGCTCCAGGACACGTTGGTTGAACCGGAGCCAGCTCTCCTCGCGGTCCAAGAACCGGTCATCGGGCAGCGACTCCTCGTCGAGGGGGAAATGTCCTGGATTGACGCTCATGTTCTTAATGTTCCCTGGCCAAGATGAACAGCAGTCGAACGATCTCGTTTCAGCATTGGTCAGACATACGAGTCATCCCCCTGGTTCCAGAGATCATTCGATGTCCGGGGGCGGCGGCCGGCCCGCACCGCGGGCACCTCATAAGAGCATTCTCCCCCAACAGGCCCCATAGAACGCACTCCGCCCGTATTCGGGACCCCTGGGCCGCCTCACACCGGCCTGCCCGTCGGAGCGCCACCGCGTCAGGCCTGTGACCTGCGTCTATTTGCCGCGCCTCCGATTCGGCACAGCGTCGCCAAGCCCCGTTAGGACGCCATGACAACGGGTATTCGAACAGTCTCATGAGGGAGGACCGATGAGCGATATGACAGGCGCGCCGACGTCGGAGCTCGTCAAGCAGCTGAGCGAGCAGAGTGCCCGGCTGGTCCGCGAGGAACTGCGCCTGGCCCAGCTGGAACTACGGCAGAAGGGCAGCAGCGCGGCCAAGGGCGCCAAGATGTTCGGAGGTGCCGGGATCACGGCGCTCTACGGCGGCGGTGCGCTGATCGCCGGCATCATCGCGCTGCTTGCGCTGGCCCTGCCCACCTGGGCCGCCGCCGTGATCGTCGCAGCCGTCCTGTTCGTCGTGGCCGGCGTGCTCGCACAGCGGGGCAAGAAGGAGATGGCCCTGGCCACCCCGCCCAAACCGGAGCAGACCGCCGAGAGCGTCCGGGCCGACGTCCAGGAGATCAAGAACAGGGGCCACCGATGACCGACCATGACCAGGAACTCCGGGCGCAGCGCGACCGCACCGAACAGGCCCGCAACGACCTGGGCGCGACGGTCGGCGAGCTCGCCTCGCGCGCGGACGTCAAGGCCCGCGCCCAGCAGAAGGCCGGAGAGCTGAAGGAACGGGCCCGCGAGGCGACGCCCGAGGCCGCCACCAAGGCCGCCGACCAGGTGCGCAAGCGCCCGGGACCCGTGGCCGGCACCGCCGCCGCGGCCGTGGCCCTCATCGTCGGCCGCCGCCTGCTGCGCGGCCGCCGTCTCTCCCGCGCCGCCACCAAGGCGCGGGCCAAGGCGAGCACGAAGGCCGGCGCCAAGGCCAGGTCGATGACCAGGTCCAAGCCGAAGCCGATGATCCGTTCCAAGGCGAAGCCGATGCTGCGGTCCAAGCCGAAGGCCGTGATCCGGTCCAAGCCGAAGTCGCTGGTCGGGTCCAAGGCGAAGTCGCGGGGCATCACCCGGATCTTCCGCAGGAAGTGAACCGGCCCACGGCTCGTCCAGGGCCGTCACTCGTTCCGGGCCGTCACTCGTTCGGGGCGGGCAGGCGTACGCTCCGAGGACATGACCGCCGGACTGTTCGTGTACGGGACGCTGCGTTTCCCGGCCGTGCTTGAGGTCCTCCTCGGCCGTGTCCCGGACCTCGTCCCCGCCACCGCGACGGGCTGGCGCGTCCGCGCGCTTCCAGGCGCCGTCTATCCCGGGCTCGTCGCGGACCCGGCGGGCGTCGCCGAGGGTCTGCTGATCACCGGGCTGGCCCCCGCCGAGCGGCGGCTGCTGGATGACTACGAGAACGACCTCTACGAGCCGACGCTGCTGTCTCTCGACGGCGGCGAGAAGGCCTGGGCGTACGTCTGGAAAGACGCCACCGAGCCCTACGACTGGGATCCGGCGTATTTCAGCGAGCACGAGCTGGCCGCCTATACCGAGAACTGCAGGTTGTGGCGGGGCAGCTACGGCACTACATGACACCCTTGTTGCGAATGTGACAATTCACGCCTCGGAAACTCGTCCATGAGCCACTTATGGCTCGGGTCCCCACCGGTTGATCCTGGACCGTCAGAGTCATCTGGCACCACCCTTCCCGGGAGGTCAGCATGGGCGAGGCGCGGTCGACGGCCGCCTGCCGTCCACTCACGGAGATCTCGGCGGACCTCGCCGAACCCCTCCGTCCCCACCTCGAAGCCGCCGCCGAGGAGATGGTCCGCGAGATCAAGGCGCTCGTACCGGAGTACGCGCGGCCGACCGACAGCGCGTACGGGCAGCGGATGCAATGGGCGGTCACGCAGAGCGTCCGGCAGTTCGTGGAGGCCTTCGGCAACAAGGACATCTCCTGGGTCACCGTGACCGACATCTTCGCGGGCATCGGGGCGTACGAGGCCCGCAAGGGACGCAGCCTGGACGGCCTACAGAGCGCGATCAGGGTCAGCGGCCAGGTCGCCTGCCGCCGTTTCATCAAGGAGGCCCAGCGCCTGAACTGGTCGCTCCAGACCCTCGGCGAGATCACCGAGTCGCTGTTCGTCTTCCTGGAGAAGATCGCCGGGGCGGCGGCCCGCGGGTACGCCGAGGCCCAGGAGCTGCTGGCCACCGAGCGGGAACGCTTCCGCTGGCGGCTTCGCGACCTCCTCGTCGTCGACCCGCCCGCCAGCCGGGAGGCCATCGTCGAACTCGCCCGCCCGGCGCGCTGGGAGCCGCCCCGCACGCTCGCCGTCATCGCCGTCCGGCCGCCGGACGGGCATACCGCGCCCGTGCTGCCGCCGGCGGTGCTCGCCGATTGGCACGGTCCGACGCCCTACCTGATCGTCCCCGATCCCGACGGCCCCGGGCAGGACCGGCTGATCGCTTCGCTCGTCCGCGACTGCCAGGCGGCCGTGGGCCCGACCGTGCCGATGACGCGCGGCGCGCTGTCGCTGCGCTGGGCGAGCCAGGCGCTGCGGCTCATCGAACGCGGCGTGCTGCCGTCCAAGGACCCGGTCCGCTGCCTGGACCACGTTCCCACCCTGGTCACGGCGACGAGCCAGGAACTGATCGACGTCGCGCTCCGGACCCGGCTCGCGCCGCTGATGGACCTCCCCCGTCATCGGCGCGAGCCGCTCGCCCGGACGTTGCTGACCTACATGGAGTGCCACGACAACGCGGTGGCGGCGGCGGAACGGCTGCTGGTCCACGAGCAGACCGTCCGCTACCGCATCCGGCGGCTGGAGGAGATGTTCGGCGACGTGCTCTATGACCCGGACCGGCGGGTCGAACTCCTCCTGCTGCTGCACACCTGGATCCGCGTGCACTCGCCCGAGGAGGCCGCCGCCGCGCCGGCCGAGTCGGCATGACGTTCGGGCGGCCGGCCGTACCGGCGGTTCAGCGGAAGGCGTCGGCGTGCGCGGCGGCCCACTGCGCGAACGTGCGCGGCTCGTTGCCCGTGACCTCGCGTACGGTCGGCAGAACGTGGGACTCGTCGAGCTTGCCGTCGGCGTAGAAGCCGAAGAACGCCTCCACGTACTCGACCGGCATCGAGCCGATCATGTCTTCGCGCGCCTCGGCGTGCGTCTGCCCCTCGAAGCGCAGTTCACGGCCCAGCACTTCGCCGAGGACACGGACGCGATCGGCGGGCAGCAGCGCCTCCGGGCCGGTCGGATGGTAGATGTTGCCCTCGTGGCCGTCTCCCAGCAGCGCCTCGGCCGCCACCGCCGCGATGTCGTACGGGTCCACCATCGCTACGCGCACGTCCGGGAAAGGCGCCCGCACGACGTCACCGCCCGCGCGGATCTGCGGGGCCCATTGCAAGGTGTTGGACATGAAGCCGCTGGGGCGCAGGAATGTCCAGGGCACACCGGACTCCCGCACGGCCCTTTCGGATTCCTGCATATAGCGCGAGATGACGTTCTTGGTATCGGTGGCCAGCACCGCGCTGCCCGAGAGCAGCACGACCTTCCCCACCCCGGCGCGGTCGATCTCCGCCAGCAATCCCGGCATGTCCGCGTAGCCGCTCAGCAGGAAGACGCCGTCGACTCCCTTGAGCGCCCCCACGAGCGACTCCGGGTGATCGAGGTCCCCGGCGACCGGCTCGGCGCCGGCCGGTGGCTCGCTCGTCGCCGGATCCCGTACCAGCGCCCTGACCGCCGTCCCGGACGCGGCCAGCCGCCGCGCCAACTCCCCGCCGACGTTGCCGGTCGCACCCGAGACCAAGATCACAAGGCCGTCCCTCCCTGGGAAGCACGATCATCTTCGAAGGTTCCACAGACCCCGGTCGCGGTCGACCCTTTTGATCATCTTTTCGACACCGGAAACTCTTCTCGCGGTTAAGCCGCCGTTCAGACAGCGGCGGGGCTCAAATGTCAGACCTTCGGGTAATGATCCGTGGTATGAGCAGAGACTCCCATCCGGGGTTGCGGTGCCCGCATTGCCAAACGGCTCTCACGCTCGTCCCCGCCGCGGGGAGCCAACCGTCCGGTGCGCCTTTCGCGCTCGTTCGCGAAGAGGCGTCCCCGCCACCCATCGCCGAAGTCCTGGCTCCCTATGCGGGCCGGGTCAAAGACTCCACGATCGCCATGCGCGGCGCCGCGAAGGCCCGCGCCAGCCTCGATCGCGCCCGGCAGGCCGGATCACAACGCCGGACCACCCAAAAAGCGGCGCGGCGGGCCTTCCGCAGCGCCTGACGCCCGAGGCCGCCGCCCACCCCCGGCGGCCTTCCCGTCAGACCCGCCACCGGCACCGGGGATCGTCACCCGGACGGTCGTGCCCTTCCCGGGCTCGGAGAACAGGTCAGCCCGCCCGCCATGGGCCGCCGCGATCGCCGCGACGATCGGGAGGCCGAGGCCCGCGCCGCCGGACTGGTGTTCGGCGCGGTGAAACCGTTCGAACGCGCGGGCGGCGTCCTCGGGGCTCATGCCCGGCCCCCGGTCGGCGACCTCCAGGACGATCCCGTGGGGCGTCCGGGCCGCCCGGGCGGTCACCGGGGTGTCATCGGGCGTGTGCACCCGCACGTTGGCCAGGAGGTTCGCGAGCACCTGCCGGATGCGGGCCTCGTCCACCACGGCGAGCAGGGAGTCCGGCACGTCGACCTCATGCGATCGGTCCGGCGCGACGGCGGAGGCGTCCGCGACCGCGTCCCTGACCAGCGCCGCCAGATCGGTCTCGGCGGGCTGCAACGACTGCCCGCGGTCGAGCCGGGCCAGCTCCAGCAGATCGCCGACGATCCGGCTCATCCGCTGCGCCTCCTCCTCGATGCGGCGCATCGCGTCCGGCAGCTGGTCGGGGCCGAGGGCACCGTGCCGGTAGAGCTCGGCGTACCCCTGGATCGTCGTGAGCGGCGTGCGGAGCTCGTGCGAGGCGTCGGCGGCGAACTCCCGCACCCGGGCCTCGGACCGCCCGCGCGCCCAGAACGCCTGCTCGATGCGGTCCAGCATCACGTTGATCGCCGCCGCCAGCCGGCCGACCTCGGTGCGCGCGTCCGCGTCCGGCATGCGGGCCCGCAGATCGCCGCCGGTCGCGATCCCGTGCGCGGTCTCGGCCATCCGGCCGAGCGGCAGCAGCCCGCGCGCGATCAGCTGCCGGCCCAGCAGCGCCAGCAGCCCGACCAGCGCCGTCGTCGTGGCGAGCTCGGCGAGCACCAGGTTGCGGACCTCGGAGTTGATCTCCTCCAGCGGGGTCGCGACCACGATCAGGTTGCCGTTGCGCGCGGGCCGGGCGACGGCGCGCAGGCCGGCGAGCGAGAACGGGTCGAGGGTGGACGAGCGGGCCTGGACACCGGAGTAGCCCAGCCGCCGGACCTCGACGACCGCGGGGATGGGATCGGGTTCGTGGTCGCTGAGCACGCGGACCTGGCTCGCCGGCGTCACCGACAGCACGATGAACGGGGCCGGGGCGACCCCCTCGCCGGACAGCCCCGGCCGGATCAGCCGCGCCACCGCCCGGTCGCGCGCGGCCCGCAACTGGTCGTCCACCCGGTCCATGAGATAGCCGTGCAGGAAGAACGCGCTGACGAACCCGGTGATCAGCGACCCGGCCAGCGTCACCGCGAGCAGCCCGGCCGTGAGCCGCGCGTTCAGCGTCATGGCCGCAGCGCGTACCCCACCCCGCGCCGAGTGTGGATCAGCGGCGGGCCGAGCGGATCGAGCTTGCGCCGCAGATAGCTGATGTAGGTCTCCACGACCTGGCCGTTGCCGTGGTGCTCCCAGCCCCAGACCGACTCCAGGAGCTGCGCGCGGGTCAGCACCCGGCCCACGTTGTGCATCAGGTGCGCGAGCAGCCGGAACTCGGTGGGAGACAGGTCCACCTCCACGCCCGCCCGCCGCACGGTCCAGCGGACCTCGTCGAGCTCCAGGTCGCCGACGCGCAGCACGTCGTCGGAGGCCGGCGCGCCGTCGAGCACGGGCGTGCGCGCCGTCCGGCGCAGGACGGCGCGGACGCGGGCCACCAGGGCGTCGATGGAGAACGGCTTGGTCACGTAGTCGTCGCCGCCGAGCGTGAGGCCGGTGACGGTGTCCGAGGGGGTGTCGCGGGCCGTCAGGAAGATGACCGGCACCTCGTCGCCGGCGGCCCGGAGCCGCCGGCAGACCTCGAACCCGTCGAGATCCGGCAACATCACGTCCAGCAGGATCAGGTCCGGCGGCCTGTCGCGGGCCTCGCGCAGCGCGGCGGCGCCGCTGCCCGCGGTCACGGGCTCGAAGCCGTGGAAACGCAGCGCCACCTCGATCAGGTCGCGGATGTTGGCCTCGTCGTCCACGACGAGAACGCGCCGCCGTTCCTCGTTCATGGGCTCCCCGCCGCGTCCGTCCGCCGTCCTCCCGCCGTCCGGCCTCGACGTTACTGCAGCCCGGCGGCGAGGAGAACCGCCCGTCAGCTCGGGGTCGGCCGCGGCCGGTCCTTCGCGCCCGGCACCCGGACGATCTTGGCGGTACGGGCCGTCCCGCTCCGGTCGCCCCACACCACGACCTGGTCGCCGCCGGCCACGTCACCGAGGGCGGCCTTGGCCCGGTTCTTGCGCACCTTGGTGTCGGCGCTCGTGCTCCACGTCCAGCTCACGCCGTCGGCGCTGCGCACGGTCAGGCTCGTTCCGGTCCGTGCCGTGACCTCGCCCCGCTGCCAGGCCATCTCCACGAACTTGCCGTCCCGCCGTACCGTCATCTCGCCGTGCACACCGCGCATGCCGCGTGCCGCGTGCAGGCGCGGATGCCGGTGCTTGTGGCGGTCGGGGGCGGCCGAGGACGACGCCGTGGGCGAGGCGGACGGAGACGGCTTGGCCGCGGCCGCCGGAACGGCGAGGTAGAGACCCAGACCGAGCAGTCCCGCCGCGCCGACCGCCGCCACGCCGGTCTTCCTGTCGATTCTCATGGCCCCAGCCAAGCGACGGGCGCTGCCAAAGGCCCTGGAATTGACTGGGAAATCCCTGGGACCGCAGCCGTTCGCACCGGGGCACGAACGGATCATCCGTCCAGCGCGGCCAATCCTGTGAGGAGCCGCGCGACGTCGAGCCCGGAGGTGAGGTACTCCACGAAGAGCGGGTTGTTGAGCGCCCACTTGGAGCGCCGGTAACGCACGAGGAAGATCGCGTCCTCGGTCGAGTAGCCGAGGGTGACGAGGGCCTGCACCACGACGAGCCCGGAGCGGTTGTATCCCGAATGGCAGCGCACCAGGACCCGGCGCCGGTCGCGGACGGCCGCCGCCGCCGTATCGGCCAGCTCGCAGACCGCCGCGATCTGCTCGGGGACCAGCGGCCCGTCCGGTACCTCGACGCAGTGGTGCTCGACCGCGGCGTCCGGCCCGTGCCCGTCGCGCCGGTAGAGGCTGAGCACGAGGTCGAACTCGGCCGTGACCACGGCGGGCACCGATGCTCCGGTGGCGTCGCGGTACACGTGACCGCCCATCCAGAGCCCGGGGACGATCTCATGCCACGGCGCTTCCGCCTCGGGCGTGCCCTTGCCCTTGATCCGCATGCCATCGCCCCCTGCGGCGAGTACCGACGTAGATCAACTGAGTCCCACCGTAGCCGCCGTACGGCCTTTTTGGACATCTATCGAATAGGAGCGCGGTGCGGCGGTCAGGCCCGGCGGCGGGCCTGGCCGGCGACCAGCGCGACGATCAGCGGTTGCACCGAGCCGATGGTGGCGGCGACGCCACCGGGCAGGCGGTAGGCCGCGAAGAACAGGAGCGGGAAGAACGCGCCGAAGTTGAGCAGGCCCAGGACCGCCGACTTCCACCACCAGGAGCCGAACGGCAGGCGCCGGGTCACCGCCAGCAGGATCAGCCCGGCCGGGAGGGCTCTCAGCGTGGCGGCCAGGAGGGGCCGATCGGGCGGCAGCATCGTGGTCGTGACCACGTAGGTGGTGCCCCAGGTGGCAGGCGCGTAGGCGGTGAGAGCGAGATCCCGGAGGTGGGGGAAGGACGCGGCGCGCGGGGCGGCGATGCTGGCCATGTCGGACGCTCCTCATCAGTTGCTTCATCGTCAAGTAGATGAACGTTGAGATTATTCTCGTTGAGAGGAATGGTCCCCCGGAGGCGGCGGAACCTGCCCTGGACACACATCCCCGGCGCCTTTTTCGTCGTGGAGTCCATGGCGCCGCCCCTCGCGCACCCGGAGAATCTTCGGTCGCGTCGGCATCCTGCGGCGCTCTGGCGACGAGGAGAATCATGCGGAAGGTGACGGGGGCGGCCCTGGCCGTTCTGACGGCGGCGAGCACTCTGGTGGCGATCAGCGCACCGGCCGAGGCGGCGCCGCGCAAGTGCACCGTGGGTAAGTGGCGGTTGACCAAGGCGGCGGGCCAGGTGAAGGGACCCAGCTCAACGCTCAGGTTCGCGGGCGGCCACGGCACGACGCTGCAGCTCACGCCCAAGGGCAGGGCGATCTACACCTTCACGCGCTCGGCCCGTGTGACGGAATACGGAAGCGCCAAGGGCGTGCCGTTCCAGCTGTGGCTGAAGTACGACAAGGGCGTGCTGATCAACGCCAAGATCACCGGCAACAAGAAGGGCACCATCACCCTGCGTCCCAAGACCGCCACCGGGCGGGCCACCCTGCACGGCCGTGTCATGAAGCCCGCCCAGTACCCCCTGAAGAAGCAGTCCTTCACCCATCTCTTCAAGCGTGGCCAGGCCGACGAGGCGCTCGTTCCCCTCCACGTGTCGTTCACCTGCACGGCCAAGACCCTGCGCCTGCACCAGAAGAAGAAGACCAGGACCGGGTACACCACCGTCGCGAACTGGTCGTACCGCCGCATCTAGCCCCCAACATTCGGCAGGCGGTGCGTCCGACGAGGACGCACCGCCAGCCGCGCGTGGTCTCAGCGCCGGATGGTCACCACGTCCCGGGGGGCGGTGATTCGAGCATGGGCACGAGGAACCGGCGGGCCACCGCGGCCAGCTGGCCGTCGTCGTCGAGGTCGATGAGGTGGCTGGGGATGGCCAGGAACGAGGCGGAGACGCGGACCATCAGCTCGGCGACGTGGTCGATGTCGAGGTCGTCCGGCACGTTGTCCGCGCGTTGTTCGTGGCGCAGCTGGCCCGCGACGAACTGCCGGACGGTGGCGACGGTCATCCCGCCGTCCTTGATCAGGGAGGTCACCAGCAGGTCGGGTTCCGTGGTGATCAGTCCGCCGATCAGCGGGTTGCGGCGGATGGCCCGGAGCGAGCTCACAAAGCCCAGCACGACGCGGTCGGCGGCGGTGGCGGCCTGCTGGATCTCGACGAGGAACTGGTCGAAGTAACGGCGGAACTCCCGGCGCACGACCTGCTCCACCAGGGCGTCCTTGGTGGCGAACCGCCGGTAGACCGTGATCCGCGAGACCCCGGCGCGGCGGGCCACGTCGTCCATGGTGGACCGCTGGATGCCCATCCGGCAGAACTGCTCGTAGGCCGCGTCGAGGATGCGCGCGCGGCTCTCGTCCTGGTCGTCGACCTGTTCGACGGCGTCGCTGTACGCGCGTTCGAGCAGCGACTTTTGACCCGAGGCGGTCGCGAGGAAGGACTGCGTAGGTTCCACGTGCTCCTCCTAAGGCGCTTCATTGTGCCTCGCCTGAGGTCTTGTGATGCCCACCACAGTGTGCTGTCATGGGACTCGCGGTCGATGATACGCAGAGGCTTGATCTGTTTCATCGTATCAGGACGGCGCTCTCGGCCCCGAGGAGGAGCGAAGCATGGAGAAACCCAGCAGACGCAACGTGCTGATGGCGGGGGGGACGCTGGGCGCGTTCGGCGCGGTGAGCGCCGCGACGCCCGCGCAGGCGTGGACGTGGTCGCCCAAGGGCTCGGTCGCCGGTACGGGGGCGGGCGCCGACCCGCGTTGGGTGTGGGACGAGGAGGCCGACCCGCTGGTCGCCTCGCTGCTCGACCGGGGCGCCGTACCCGAGGTCAACAAGCTGCTGCGGACCTGGACCAAGAACGGCCAGCCGCTCCCGAGCGGGCTCCCGGCGGACCTGCGCGACTTCATGGAACGCGCCCGCCGCCTGCCGTCCTGGGCCGACCAGGGCAAGCTCGCCACCGCGGTCGGCTTCAACGAGAAGCGCGGCCTCTACCTCGGCGTCACCTACGGCTTCGCCAGCGGGATGATGAGCACCGTCATCCCCAGGGAGGCCCGCGCGGTCTACTACTCCAAGGGCGGTGCGGACATGAAGGACCGCATCACCAAGACCGCCAAGCTCGGCTACGACATCGGCACGTCGAACGCCTACAAGCCCGACGGCGAAATGATCGTGACCTGCGTCAAGACCCGGCTGGCGCACGCGGGCGTCCGCCACCTGCTGCCGAAGTCCCCGTACTGGTCCAAGGTCGCCGACGAGGAGATCCCGATCAGCCAGCGGGACATGATGGTCACGTGGCACAGCCTGCCCACGACCGTCATGCAGAACCTGGTCAAGTGGAAGGTGCCCATCCCCGCCGCCGAGTCGGAGGCCTTCCTGCACACCTGGCAGCTGTCCGCGCACATGCTCGGCATCAGGGACGAGTACATCCCCAAGTCGTGGGCCGAGGCCAACGCGCAGGCCGAGCAGATCCTCACCCCGGTGCTGGCCCCGACGCCCGAGGGCGTCAAGCTGGCCGACATCCTGCTCAACCTCGGCGCCACGATCGACGGGGGCCTGCTCACCAAGCCGATCCTCGGCTCGCTCACCCGCTACGTGCTCGGTGACGAGATCGCCGGCTGGCTGAAGATCCGCAGGGACCCGCTGTGGGACCCGCTCTTCGAGGTGGCCTGGGAGCCCTTCGTCGCCGTCCGTGAAGGGCTGCTCTCCCTGGAGAAGGCGCCGGGAGCCCTCCAGAAGGCCTACTGGGCGTTCGACGAGATCCTCCGCATCGGGGCACTGCTCTTCCTGTCCGAGGGCAAGCTGCCCATCAGCATCGAGATCCCCGACACCAACAACCCGCACCACTGACCGCCGCCGGGCTCGGAATCCGGCGGATTCCGAGCCCGAGGCCGAATCCGGCCGCCGCTTTCCTCCGGGAGCACGGAGGGAGCACGATCACCGCATGACTCCACAGCGCTGGATCATCCTGGGATGGGCTTTCCTGACCCTCGCGGCCATCCTGGCCATCGCATCGACGCAACAGGTCTTCGCCTCGCTCCAGCCCGTGCCCTTCAGGCCCATGGTGCTGAGGGAAGCCGACCAAGGCCCACAGACGATCGAGGCCACCGCGTTCCTGCGCGGCGTGGTCCTGGCGGTCCTGTCCGGCGCCGCGTTCTTCTCCGGCCTGGCCTCGTTCTTCTGGAGCGCCGCGAAACGCCGGGACGACCGGCTGGGAGAGCTTCTCGAACGCCTGCCCAAGTAGGGAGGCGGACGGCGCGGGACGAGTGCCCGCGAGGGCGCTCGGCTCCTCGCGGGCACTCGGATCGTCACAGGTAGTCGCCCAGCGCGGTGTCCGCGTCGGCCAGGGGTGTGGCGCTTGCGGGCTCCTCGGGGATGGTTCCGTACACGAACCGCACCTCCGCGTCCTTGATGCCGCAGTAGTTGGAGATGCCCACGCGCAGTTGCTTGGCCAGCAACTCGTCCAGGCCGTGTTCGGCGTACGACTCGCGTGACTCCCCTGCCAGGCCGAGCCACAACATGCGTTTCCCGTCAAGGCGCGCCTTGCTGCGGCCGTAGGCGAAGCCGTAGTTCCACACCCGGTCGATCCAGCCTTTGAGGATGGCCGGCAGGCCGTACCACCAGACCGGGAAGACCACCACGATGAGGTCCGCCGCGTCGATCCGCCGCATGTGGTCGCGGACCTCGGCCGAGTAGGCCTTGTCACGGTCGGTCCAGTCGGGCTCGTCCTCCAAGGTCATCCGCGGGTCGAAGTTTTCGCCGTGGAGGTCGAGCAGGTCGACGGTGAAGCCGTTCGCGGCCAGCTGTGCGCGGGACCGTTCGGCCACCTGGGCGGTGAGTGAGTCGCGGCGGGGGTGGGCGACCACCAGTAGCGCGTTCTTCATGGGTTCTCTCCTCAGAGCCGGACGAGCATCTTGCCGGTGTTGGCGCCGCGCAGCACGCCGAGGAGGGCGTCCGGTGCGTGCTCCAGACCTTCCACGACGGTCTTCTCGGTGTGCAGGGTGCCGTCGGCGAGCCAGCCCGCGGCCTTGCCGATGTACTCGGGGAAGCGGTCGAGGTGGTCGCTGACCAGCACACCGCGCAGGGTGAGGCGCTTCTTGACGGCGCTGTAGAGGTTGCGGGGGCCGGGCACGGGCGCGTTGTACTCGCTGATCATGCCGACCAGCGCCGCGCGGCCGTGGTCCTTGAACGCGTCGATGGCGGCTTCGAGGTGGTCGCCGCCGACGTTGTCCACATAGACGTCGATGCCCTCGGGAGCATGGTCGGCGAGCCTCTCGGAGAGGGAGCCGGCCCGGTAGTCGATGGCGGCGTCGAAGCCGAAGTCGTCGACCAGCTTCCTGGCCTTCTCCGGACCGCCCGCCGAGCCGATCACCTTGGCCGCGCCGAGACCGCGCGCCAGCTGACCGGCGACGCTGCCCACCGCGCCCGCGGCGCCGGAGACGAAGACGACGTCTCCCTCGCGCACCGGAGCGATCTCGGTGACCGCGAGGTAGGCGGTCAGGCCGGTCGTCCCGAGCGCCCCGAGGTAGTCCTCGGGCCGGGCGAGCCCGGTGTCGATCACCACGGCCTCCGCCGCGTTCAGGACCACGTGCTCGCGCCAGCCGAGGAAGTGCGACACCGTCGCGCCGACCGGGACGCCCGGGTCACCGGAGGCGACGACCTCGCCGACGGCGCTGCCCTCCAACGGCGAGCCGAGCTGGAACGGCGGGATGTACGACTCGGCGTCGTCCATGCGGCCCCTCATGTAGGGGTCCACGGACATCCAGGTGTTGCGGACCAGGATCTGGCCCTCACCGGGCTCCGGCACGTCCACCTGGGCCAGTTCGAAGTTCTCCAGGGTCGGCTCGCCGGTGGGCCGGGACGCAAGGCGGATCTCACGGGAAATCATCAGTGGTGCCCTTCTCAGGTTGTTCCGTTCGATGGCCTCACTGTGCCGACGGGCACTTCAGGTCCCCTGTAGGTCCGCTGTAGGTCGGCGGCTAGCCTGCGTTCATGCGATTCGGGGTACTCGGTCCGCTCGCCGCCTGGACCGACGACGGGCGGCCCGTTCGCCTCCCCGAACTGAAGGTCCGCGCGCTGCTCGCGGATCTCCTCGCGCATGAGGGACGCCCGGCGTCGGTCGACCGGCTGATCGACGACCTGTGGGGCGACCGGCTGCCGCGCAACCCCATCAACACGCTCCAGACCCGGGTGTCGCAGCTACGGCGCGCCCTGGAGGCGGCCGAGCCGGGCGCGCGGGACCTCCTGGTCTCCCAGGCCCCCGGCTATCTGCTGGCGCTCGATCCACAGGCTGTGGACGCGGGCCGCTTCCACACGCTCGTCGACCGGGCCCGGACCACCGACGATCTCGGCGCCAAGGCGGATCTGCTCGCGGACGCGCTGGCGTTGTGGCGGGGCACGGCGTACGCGGACTTCGCCGATGAGGAGTTCGCGCGGCCCGCGGTGACCCGCCTGGAGGACAAGCGGCTCGCCGTCCTGGAGGAGCACGCGGAGGTCCGGCTGGACCTGGGAGAACACCGTCTGCTGGTCGGCGAGCTGGGCGACCTGGTGGCACAGCACCCGCTCCGGGAACGGCTGCGCGCCGTACACCTCCGGGCCCTCTACCGCGCCGGACGGCAGAACGAGGCACTCGCGGCCTACGCCGACCTGCGCGAACGGCTGGCCGAGGAGCTCGGCCTCGACCCAAGCCCAGAGCTCGCCGCCCTCCACAAGGCGATCCTCCGTCAAGACCCCGCGCTAGCCCCGTCCCGACCAATCCCCGCATCCGCCCCTCCCTCTCCAACCAGAGTGGGTCGTTCGGTGGGGAGATCTGGCCGTATGGGTGGCAATCTGCCTGCCTCATTGACGGATCTGGTCGGGCGGGACGGGGAGCTGGAGCGGCTGCGCGGGCTGCTTGACGAGGCGAGGCTGGTCACGCTCATCGGTCCTGGCGGTGTCGGCAAGACGCGGCTGGCCATCGAGGCGGCGAGGGCCGTGTCCGGTGAGGTGGCCGACGGCGTGTGGCTCGTCGAACTGGCCGGGCTCGAACCCGCGTCCGGCGCCACACCGGCCGATGTCGTCGCGACCGCGCTCGGCGTCCGTGACGACGACGCCGAGGCCGATCTGACCGGGCAGCTGGAGAGCGTTCTGCGCGACCGCGGGCCGCTGCTGGTGCTCGACAACTGCGAGCACGTGGTCGAGCCCGTCGCGGCCTTGGCCGAGTCGCTGCTCAAGGCCGCGCCCGGCCTGCGCATCCTGGCCACGAGCCAGGAGCCGCTCGGCCTCGGCGGTGAGACGCTGTGGAACGTGCCGCCGCTCGCGGAGCCCGGCGCCGTACGGCTCTTCGTGGAGAGGGCGACGGCGGCCGCTCCCGGTTTCGAGCTGACGCCGGACAACGCGGAGGCCGTGGCGACGATCTGCCGGCGGCTGGACGGGATTCCGCTGGCGCTGGAGCTGGCGGCGACCCGCGTACGGGCGCTGGGCGTGCACGAGCTGGCCGCCCGCCTGGACGACCGGTTCCGGGTGCTGACGTCGGGGCGGCGCGGTGCCCCGCCGCGCCAGCAGACGCTCCGCGCGGTGATCGACTGGAGCTGGGAGCTGCTGACCGGGCCGGAGCGGACCGTCCTGCGGCGCCTGGCGGTCCATGCGGGCGGCTTCACCCTGGCGTCGGCGGAACGGGTGACCGGCGAGGACGTTCTCGACGTCCTGCCGCGCCTGGTGGACCGGTCGCTCGTCCTCATGTCGGACGGCCCGCGTTACCGGCTGCTCGAAACGGTCAAGGCGTACTGCGTCGAACGACTGCGGGAGGCGGGAGAGTACGAGGAGATCAGGCGCAGGCATCTCGCGTTCTACACCGAGCTGGCCGAACGCGCCGCGCCGCATCTGCGTGGTCCCGGCCAGCGGGAGTGGCTCGAACGGCTTGACCGCGAGACCGCCGAGCTGCGCGCCGCGTTCGAGGGCGCGACGTCCGCCGACAGCGCGTTGCGGCTGGTCAACGCGCTGGTCTGGTATTGGTACCTGCGTGGCAGGTGGACCGAGGCGCAGCGGTCCCTGGAGTGGGCCATCGGGCTCGACGGCGGGCAGGCCTCGGCGCGGGCACAGGCGCTGGCCTGGCAGGCGGGTCTCGCGCTGCTGGGGAGTGACGGCGCCGAACGGGACGAGGCGGCCGCCAGGGCATGCGAGCGGATCGACGATCCGCAGGCGCGTGCGCGGGCCCGCTGGTTCCTGGCGTTCGCCCGGCGCGGTTTCGGCGATCTCGCCCGCACCGTGGAGCTGGTCGAGGCGGCGCTCGGCGAGTTCCGCGCGCTGGACGACCGCTGGGGTGTCGCGGCGGCGCTGAGCGTGCGCGCCACGGTCGGCCGGGCACGCGGGGACCTCGGACGCGCACGGCTGGACGCCGCCGAGAGCGAGGCTGGGTTCCGTGAGCTGGGTGACCGCTGGGGCCGGTTGAAGGCGACCAACACCCTCGGCGAGCTGGCCGAGATCGCGGGCGACTACGACCGCGCGGCCCGGCTGCACCGGGAGGGCCTGCGCATGGCCGAGGAGCTCGGACTCTGGACCGACGCCTCGTTCCGGCTCTCGGGGCTGGGGCGGATCGCGCTGCTCACCGGCGACTTCGCGGCGGCCGACGAGTTCCACGAACGGGCGATGCGACTGGCGTCCGGGCAGTCGAACAAGGTGGCCGAACACTTCGCCGAGGTCGGTCTCGCGCTCAGCGCCCGGCGGCAGGGCAGGTTCGACCTGGCCGAGGCGCACCTGGGCAAGTGGCTCGGCTGGATACGCGGTGTGAAGGGCGAACCGGGCCTGGCGCTCGTTCTGGCGGAGCTGGGCTTCGCGGCCGAGCAACGTGGTGACGCCTCGGCCGCTCTCGCGTACCACCTGGACGGCCTCGCCTCCGCCCGCAAGATCGGCGATCCCCGTGCGGTCGCCCTCGCCTTCGAAGGTCTCGCCGGTGTCCGCTCGCTCGCCGGAAAGCCGGAACGGGCCGCACGGCTGCTGGGTGCGGCGACCGCGCTCCGCGAGTCGGTCGGCGCTCCCCTGCCCAAGGCGGAACGCGGAGACGTGGACCGCATCTCCACCGCCGTACGCGACGCCCTGGGAGACGACGCCTACACCGCCGCCTTCGAAGAGGGTCTCCGCGCAGGGCCGGAGCTACAGGACGAGGAGCTTGCCGGGGCCGAACCGTTCCACGGCTTCCCTGAGTAGGTCGGCGTCTCTGGCCTGCCCCGGCCCGGGGGCGTGCGCCCGGCCGCAGAGGCGGGGCGCCGGCCCTCCGGGCCAGTGACAGGCTCCTCCGACTCCCTTCGTGTGCGGGAGTCACGGGCGTGATTGTGCCCGTCCGCACGCCAAGGCGAATCGTTCAGCAGGGCAAAGAGGTCGTCACAGCTCCTTGAGGAATCCGCCGTCCACGGCGAGTTCCGCGCCGGTCGTGCTGGCCGAACGCGGCGAGGCGAGCAGCGCGACCACGTCGGCGACCTCCTGCGGCTCGACCAGCCGGCCCGTGGTGAGGTTCATCATCTCGGGCGCGACCTTGGTGAGCACGGCGTCGCGGTCGGCGCCGGTCGCACCCGCCAGGATGTCGGCCGCGCCGCCCTCCTCGGTCCACCACGCCGTGCGCACCGGGCCGGGAGACACCGTGTTGACGCGGATGCCCTGCGGGCCGAACTCCTCCGACAGCCCCTTGGTCAGGTTGTTCAGACCCGCCTTGGCGGCGCTGTAGTCGTAGTTCATCGGGCCGGGACGCCGCGCGACGCCCGAGGAGATGTTCACGATCGAGCCCCCGCCCCGCTCCAGCATCGCCGGAATGGCGGCCCGGACGGCGCGCACGACGGAGAAGAGGTTGAACTCGAACATCTGCCGCCAGTCGTCGTCGTCCGGCGTCAGGAAACCGAAACGCGGCAGGGACACTCCAGGCGGCGGGCCGCCCGCGTTGTTGACCAGGATGTCGAGCCCGCCGAACTCAGCGACCGCCCGCTCCACCAGCAGCCCCGGTGCCTCCGGGTCCATGAGGTCCACCGCGACGTGCACCAGGTGCGGGCCGGCGAGCGCGTCCAACTCGGGACTGGTCTTGCGGGAGGCCGCCACCACGCGGGCGCCTTCCTCCAGCAGGGTGCGGGTGATGGCGAGGCCCATCCCCTTCGACGCTCCGGTGACGACGGCGACGCGGCCGGAAAGCTGCAGGTCCATCTGTTCCTACCTCACGAGGTACGGTCCCGTCCCGGTGGACGGGAAAGAGCTCTCGCGTGAGCTCTCATGAGGGGGAACCCCGGCGGACCTACAGTGGTTGCAGTTTCAACCAGAAGTCTCCGGAGCGCGAAGGGCCCCGAGCAGTGCGCGCCACTGGTCGCCGGTGAGGATCAGCGCGGGCCCGTCCGCGCCGTTCTTCGAATCCCGGAGCGCCACCAGACCGGCAAGCCCCGCGACCTCCACGCAGTTACCGCCGTTGGGGCCGCTGCGGCTGCTCTTGCGCCAGACAGCGCCGGTCAGGTCCATCGATTCCCCACCGTTGGTACTTCGCGCCATGGACAAATGTACGTCGTACGTTACATGCCCTGTCGGGCGGAAACATGCGGGGGGACCGTGAACGGACGGGGCCGGGCCGTCAGGAGCGGCTCCGGCCGCGGACCATCACCAGGCCCGCGATGGCGGCGATCACGACCACGCCGGTCGCCACGTTCACCGTGGTCTCGACGGCGCCTCCTCCAGTGAGGCTGACGAAGGCGTTGACGGCGATGCCGGCGGCGAGCACGAGCCAGAGCAGGGCTTTCACGGTTGTCCTCCGAGGGTGCGGGTGATCTGTCGAACGTGCTCCACTCTGCTGAACGCGGGCCGCCACAACGAGCGAGCAGGCTCCCGAATCCAGGGTGTAGCCAGATACACCCCCGCGAAGCGGGCGGAGGTGAACAATGTGGACCGCCCTACATGATCACTCCCCATCAGAGGAGCATGATGCGCTGCGCAGACCCGGCGCGGCGGTGACGCGGGAGGCGTGAGGCATGAGGCATGAGCGGGCCGGTCCTGGTTCCGGTGAACCAGGGCCGGCCCGCTCGTCGTCTCAGCGGCCTCGGTTGAGCTGCCGCGTGGGCATCTGCCGGGCGTTGCGGCGCGCCGTCGCGCCTCGGGTGAAGGCCGCGGCCGACCTGGGATCGAAGTTGCGCTGCGGCTTCTTCTTGTTTTTGTCCTTCTTGCCGTTCTCGCTCAGGTTCTTGGCGGCGAGAATAGTGGCGAGGTCCTGATTTTGGGCACGCATAAGACAAACCTCCGAGCACGCTTGTGAATGGTCGCCGAAAAAGGGTCATGGCGAACCGGTGAATGGACGGGGTGTGCTCGCCGGGCGTTCAGCGCGAGGTCGCGTCCCATGCGGGCACGATGGGGCACCAACGAGGAACGGCGAAGATCACGGGCTGACGGGCCGGGAGCGATGCGTTGGGAGCGGGCCGCGCGAGGCGGCGACTGTGCTCAACCGTGAGGATCAGGACTCCATGCGGGAGACTTTATAAACGAGTCCCCGGCCCGTCAACCCCTTTCTTCGCCAGATTTCGTGCCCATGCGAAAGGCCGCCGCCCGCAGCCCCGGGCGGCGGCCTTTCGGCGTATTCACTTGGCCAGCGACAGGCCCTTGGCCGGGGTGACGGTAAGGGCGTCGGCGGCCTCGTCGAGATCCACGACCACCCGGTCGCCGTCGCGGACCTCGCCCGCCAGCAGCTCCCGGGCGAGCTCGTCGCCGATCGCGGTCTGCACGAGCCGGCGCAGCGGGCGCGCCCCGTACAGCGGGTCGTAGCCGGTCAGCGCCAGCCACTCGCGGGCCGCGTCGGTGACCTCCAGTCCGAGCTGCCGGTCGGCCAGGCGCGCGGCCAGGCGGTCGACCTGCAGGTCGACGATCCGGGTCAGATCGTCGGTGGTCAGCGCGTCGAACAGGATCACGTCGTCGAGCCGGTTGAGGAACTCCGGCTTGAACGAGCTCCGCACCGCGTTCATCACGGCGTCGCGCTTGGCCCCGTTCTGCAAGGTCGGATCGACCAGGAACTGGGAGCCGATGTTGGACGTCAGGATCAGGATCGTGTTGCGGAAGTCGACCGTGCGGCCCTGCCCGTCGGTGAGCCGCCCGTCGTCCAGCACCTGGAGCAGGATGTCGAAGACCTCGGGATGGGCCTTCTCCACCTCGTCCAGCAGGACCGCCGAGTAAGGACGGCGCCGGACGGCCTCGGTGAGCTGGCCGCCCTCCTCGTAGCCGACGTAGCCGGGAGGCGCGCCGACCAGACGGGCCACCGAGTGCTTCTCGGAGTACTCGCTCATGTCGATGCGCGTGATGGCCCGTTCGTCGTCGAAGAGGAACTCCGCCAGGGCCTTGGCCAGCTCGGTCTTGCCGACGCCGGTCGGGCCGAGGAACAGGAACGAGCCGGTGGGCCGGTCCGGGTCGGAGATGCCCGCGCGGGCGCGGCGCACCGCGTCCGAGACGGCCTTCACGGCGGCGCGCTGCCCGATGAGGCGCCTGCCGAGCTCGTCCTCCATGCGGAGCAGCTTGGCGGTCTCGCCCTCCAGCAGGCGCCCGGCCGGGATGCCGGTCCAGGAGGCGACCACGTCGGCGATGTCGTCGGGGCCGACCTCCTCCTTGACCATCGCGTCGGTGGTGTCGCTCTCGGCCTGCTCGGAGGCCTCGGCGAGCTGCTTCTCCAGGGCCGGGATCTCCCCGTACGTCAGGCGCGCGGAGGTCTCCAGGTCGCCGTCGCGCTGGGCGCGCTCGGCCTCGCCGCGCAGCTGGTCGATGCGCTCCTTGATCTCACCGACCCGGTTGAGCCCGGCCTTCTCGTGCTCCCACCGGGCGTTGAGCGCGTTGAGCTGCTCCTGCCGGTCGGCGAGGTCCTTGCGGAGCCGCTCCAGGCGCTGCTTGGACGCCTCGTCGGTCTCCTTGGCGAGCGTCAGCTCCTCCATCGTGAGCCGGTCCACCGCGCGCTGCAGCTCGTCGATCTCCACCGGCCGCGAGTCGATCTCCATGCGGAGCCGGGACGCCGACTCGTCCACGAGGTCGATCGCCTTGTCGGGCAGGAACCGCGCGGTGATGTAGCGGTCGGACAGGGTCGCGGCGGCGACGAGCGCGGCGTCGGAGATCTGTACCTTGTGGTGCGCCTCGTACCGGCCCTTGAGCCCGCGCAGGATCGCGATCGTGTCCTCGACCGACGGCTCGCCGACGAAGACCTGCTGGAAGCGGCGCTCCAGCGCCGGGTCCTTCTCGATCCGCTCGCGGTACTCGTCGAGCGTGGTCGCGCCGATCATGCGCAGCTCGCCGCGCGCCAGCATCGGCTTGAGCATGTTGCCGGCGTCCATCGCGCCCTCGGCCGCGCCCGCGCCGACGACCGTGTGCAGCTCGTCGATGAACGTGACGACCTGGCCCTCGCTCTCCTTGATCTCGGTGAGCACGGCCTTGAGGCGTTCCTCGAACTCGCCGCGGTACTTGGCGCCCGCGACCATCGAGCCCAGGTCGAGTGAGATCAGCCGCTTGTTGCGCAGCGACTCGGGCACGTCACCCGCGACGATGCGCTGGGCGAGGCCCTCCACGACGGCGGTCTTGCCGACGCCGGGCTCGCCGATGAGGACCGGGTTGTTCTTCGTGCGGCGCGAGAGCACCTGCACGACGCGGCGGATCTCGGTGTCGCGGCCGATGACCGGGTCGAGCTTGCCCTCACGGGCCGCCGAGGTCAGGTCGACGCCGTACTTCTCCAGCGCCTTGTAGGTGTCTTCCGGGCTCTCGCTCGTCACCTTGGCGCTGCCGCGCACGTCCTTGAACGCGTCGAGCAGCGCCTGCGGGGTCGCGCCGAACTCCTTGAGCAGCTCGGCCGTCGGCCCGCCGTCGGTGGCCAGGCCGACCAGCAGGTGCTCGGTCGAGACGTACTCGTCCTCAAGCTCTTCGGCGCGGTGCTGCGCGGTGTTGATGACGCGCTGCAGCTGGCCCGACAGCCGCGGCTCGGGAACGGTGGAGCCCGAGGCCTTGGGCAGCTGCTCCAGCTGCTCGTCCACCCGGCGGCGCACCGCCTGCGGGTCGGCGCCGACCGTCTTCAGCAGGGGCACCGTCGTGCCCTCCGGAACCGTCAGCAGCGCCGCGAGCAGGTGCAGGGGCTCGACCTGCGGATTGCCCTCGCCCGCGGCCTGGCGGAGCGCCACGGTCAGCGCCTCGCGGCTCTTGAGTGTCAGCCTGTTTTCCATCGTTCGCCCCGTGTGGTCAGTCAGAGTGGCGTTCGTGCCAGATCACGACGCCCGTGTGGCGGATCGGCACGAGGTCGGTGCCCGGTGACTCGGTGACGTCGCCGCGCCGGCGCTGCTGCGCCAGCCGCGCCGCCACGGCCCGGGTCGATTCGAGCTCGTTGGCGAGCTCTTCGAGTGCCGCGTGCGCCTTGGCCAGCTCCTCGCGGAGATGGATGTTGTCGCGCTGCAGTTCGAGGATGTGCTTGATGCCGGAGAGATTGATGCCCTCCTCCTGGGAGAGCCGCTGGATCTCCCGCAACTGCACGATGTCGCGCATGGAGTAGCGGCGGCCGCGGCCCGCGGTGCGGCCGGGGCAGACCAGGCCGAGCCGGTCGTAGGTCCGCAGCGTCTGCGGATGGAGGCCGGACAGTTGCGCCGCCACCGAGATCACATAGACCGGGGTGTCGTCGCCGAACGGGTCCATGATCACTCCTCTCGGGCCTGCTGGAGCAGCTCGCCGCGCAGGTCGTCGCCGTCACCGGCGGCGCGCATCCGCTCCAGCGCCTCGCGGGTCGTGTCGTCGAGCTTCTGCGGCACCTGCACGTCGATCGTGACGAGCAGGTCGCCCTTGGTGCCGTCGCGGCGCGGGGCGCCGCGGCCCTTCACGCGGAGCGTGCGGCCGTTGGGCGTGCCCTCCGGCAGGCGCAGCGTCACCGGCTGGCCCTGGAACGTGGGGACCTTGATCTCGGCGCCCAGCGCGGCCTCGGGGAAGGTCACCGGGACCGTCAGGGTCAGGTTGTCGCCGCTGCGGCCGAACGCCCGGTGCGGCAGCACCTTGATGTTCACGTAGAGGTCGCCGGCCGGGCCGCCGTTCTCGCCGGGCGCGCCCTTGCCCTTCAGGCGGATCTTCTGCCCGTCGGCGACGCCCGCCGGGATGCGGGCCTGGATCGTCCGGGTACCGGTCGCGCGGCCGCTGCCGTGGCACGTGGTGCACGGGTCGTCGACGACGAGCCCGCGGCCCCGGCACTCGCGGCACGGCTCCTGGAAGCCGAAGCTGCCCAGATTGCGCGTCTCGTGCCCGGTGCCCTCACAGTTGGGGCACACCCGGGGCACGGTCCCGGCCTTGGCTCCGGTGCCGCGGCAGGTCGGGCACGCGGCCTCGCTGGTCAGCTTGATGGGTACGGTGACGCCGTTCATCGAACGGCCGAACGACAGCGTCACCTCGGTCTCGACGTCCGCGCCGCGCCGGGCGCGCCGTGCTCCGGTCGTCCGGCCGCCGGTCGCGCCGCCGCGGTTGAACAGGCCGCCGAAGATGTCGCCTATGCGCTCGCCGGCACCACCCGCGCCGGAGGTCCCGGTCTGGCCGAACAGGTCGCCCAGGTCGAAGCCGAACCCGCCGCCCTGCTGGCCGCGGAAGCCGCCGGGCATGGCCCGCATGGCGTCGTACTCCTTGCGGCGCTTCTCGTCGGAGAGGACGTCGTAGGCCTCGGAGACCTCCTTGAACCTCTCCTCGGAGTCGACGTCGCCCTTGTTGGCGTCCGGGTGGTACTTGCGCGCCAGCTTGCGATAGGACTTCTTGATCTCGTCCTGCGAGGCGGACTTCGAGACACCGAGGACCTTGTAGTAGTCCTTCTCCAGGTAGTCCTTGGTGCTCACGGCGCCCCGCTTTCTGCTAGTGCCACTGCGTCTTCGTCTACTGCGTCTTCGCCCGCGGCGTCTTCGTCATTCACTGCTTCTGGGTCGTTCCCGGCCCGGGTGGTTCCATAGCGGGACCACCCGGACCGGTGGGTCACTCGCCTTCGCCGCCGCTCTCGGCGTCGCCGGCGTCCGGCTCGGGCTCGGCCACCGCGACACGGGCGGGCCGCAGGACCCGCTCGCCGATGCGGTAACCGGGCTGGAGCACGTCCGCCACGCTCGTCTCGGTCACGTCGGACGAGTACGCGTGCATGAGCGCCTCGTGCACCATCGGGTCGAAGGGCTCGCCCTTCTCACCGAAACGTTCCAGTCCGAGCTTGCCGGTCACGGCCTCCAGCGCCTCGCCCACCGACTTGAAGCCGCCGGTGAGCTCGTCGTGGTCACGTGCCCGGCCGATGTCGTCGAGCACCGGGAGGAACTCGTTCAGCACGTTGGCGAGGGCCTGCTCGCGCACGGCCACCCGGTCACGCTCGACCCGCTTGCGGTAGTTGTCGTATTCCGCCTTGAGCCGCTTGAGGTCGGCGGTGCGCTCGTCGAGCTGCGTCTTGAGGGCTTCGGTCTCCTCGCCGGCCGCGGTGCTCCCCGACGCCGCGGCGCCCCCGGCCCCCGGCGCTCCGGGGGCCGGCTGCTCCGCCGGCTCCCGGACCTTGCCGGTCTCGGGGTCGATGCGCCGCTTGTCGCGGATCACCGGGCCCTCGCGCTCCTCGCCCTCGACGGGAGGGTTCGTCACGCGGCACCGCCCTTCGGCTTGTCGTCGTCCACGATCTCGGCGTCGACGACCTCGTCGTCCTGCGCCTGCTCACCGCCCTGGGCGTCGGCGGTCGGACCGGCGTCGTCACCGGCGGCCGCGGCGCCCTCGGGGTTCTGCGCGTACATCGCGGCGCCCATCTTCTGGCTCACCTGGGCCAGCTTCTCGGCGCTGGTGCGGATCGCGTCGACGTCGGTGCCCTCAAGGTTCTTCTTGACCTCGGCGACCGCGTCCCCGACCTCCTTCTTGAGGTCGCCCGGGACCTTCTCGTCGTTCTCGCGCAGGAACTTCTCGGTCGAGTAGGCGAGGGTGTCGGCCTGGTTGCGGACCTCGGCCTCCTCCTTGCGCTTGCGGTCCTCCTCGGCGTACTCCTCGGCCTCGCGCATCATCTTCTCGATGTCGTCCTTGGGCAGCGCGGAGCCGCCCGTGATGACCATCGACTGCTCGCGGCCGGTGCCCTGGTCCTTCGCGCTGACGTTGACGATGCCGTTGGCGTCGATGTCGAAGGTGACCTCGATCTGCGGCACGCCGCGCGGCGCCGGCGGCAGGCCGGTCAGCTGGAAGGTGCCGAGCTTCTTGTTGTACGCGGCGATCTCGCGCTCGCCCTGGAAGACCTGGATCTCCACGGACGGCTGGTTGTCGTCGGCGGTGGTGAACGTCTCCGAGCGCTTGGTCGGGATCGTGGTGTTCCGCTCGATGATCTTGGTGAAGATGCCGCCCTTGGTCTCGATGCCCAGCGACAGCGGGGTCACGTCCAGCAGGAGGACGTCCTTGACCTCGCCCTTGAGCACGCCCGCCTGGAGGCTGGCGCCGATGGCGACGACCTCGTCGGGGTTGACGCCCTTGTTGGGCTCCTTGCCGCCGGTCAGCTCCTTGACGAGCTCGGAGACGGCGGGCATGCGGGTCGAGCCGCCGACCAGGACGACCTGGTGGATGCCGTCGACCGTGATGCCGGCGTCCTTGAGCACGTTGTGGAACGGCGCCTTGGTGCGCTCGAGCAGGTCGGCGGTCAGCCGCTGGAACTCGGCGCGGGAGAGCTTCTCGTCCAGGTGCAGCGGACCCTCGGACGACGCCGTGATGTAGGGCAGGTTGATCTGCGTCTCGGTCGAGCTGGACAGCTCGATCTTGGCCTTCTCCGCGGCCTCGCGCAGCCGCTGGAGCGCCATCTTGTCCTTGCCGAGGTCCACGCCGTTGGCGTTCTTGAACTTCTCGACCAGCCAGTCGACGACCTTCTGGTCCCAGTCGTCGCCGCCGAGGTGGTTGTCACCGCTGGTGGCCTTGACCTCGACCACGCCGTCGCCCACCTCCAGGAGGGAGACGTCGAAGGTGCCGCCACCGAGGTCGAAGACGAGGATCGTGGCCTCGTTCTCCTTCTCCAGGTGGTAGGCCAGCGCCGCGGACGTCGGCTCGTTGATGATGCGCAGGACGTTGAGGCCCGCGATCTGGCCGGCCTCCTTGGTGGCCTGGCGCTGGTGGTCGGAGAAGTACGCCGGGACGGTGATGACCGCGTCGGTGACGGTCTCACCGAGGTAGGACTCGGCGTCCCTCTTCAGCTTCTGCAGCACGAACGCGCTGATCTGCTGCGGCGTGAAGTCCTTCCCGTCGATGGTGGTCTTCCAGTCCGTGCCCATCTCGCGCTTGACCGACCGGATGGTGCGGTCAACGTTGGTCACGGCCTGGCGCTTGGCCACCTCGCCTACCAGGACCTCACCGTTCTTGGCGAAGGCGACGACGGACGGCGTGGTCCGCGACCCCTCCGCGTTGGCGATGACGGTGGGCTCGCCACCCTCAAGGATCGCGACGACCGAGTTGGTCGTCCCGAGGTCGATGCCGACCGCACGTGCCATGTCTCTCGTCCTCCGTCGTGATGCTGCTTCGTCGGTGTCTGGTTGCTCTGTGTTCGCTGTGCGACCCGGCCGCCGTCGCCCCCGGAGGGCGGCCGACTGAGTCTCTGTTTCGCAAGGTTGCCTGGTACGGATCACGTTGTCAAATGACTTGAGTCGACCAGACTCAACTTTGCTGCTGCCCTCGTCAACAGGACGAGTGAGCCGGGTATTCCCGTTCCCGCCGGGCGCCATCCCGGGGTCGTTTTCCTCATCCAGGACGACCTCCCGCCCCGGCGTCTCCCCCTCAGGCAGGAGCCGCCACCGCGCCTGTAAGAAGGCCCTCCGTCCCGGGACTCCTTTCTGATCGACCTTGATCGCCGGGAAAGCGCGACGGCGCTTCGGGTGATCAAGGGCGGACGATCACAAGGAGGTCTGGGTGAGACGAACAGGGCGAGTCGCGGTCTGCGCGATGCTGGTGGGCGGCGGCATGGCCGTGCTACCGGCCGGCGCCGCGCAGGCGGAGCCGAGGCCACTACCGGCCGGGGCACTACCGGCGGGGAGATCATGGACGGTCACCCTGCTCACGGGTGACGTGGTGAAGGTACGGACGGTCAAGGGGCGCCCGCCACTGGTGTCCGTCCAGCCGGGCAAGGGACGGGCCAACAGGCTGTTCCACCAGTCGTTCCGTCCGGACGGGCGGGTCATCGTGACGCCGGCGGACGTGGCGTCGCAGGTGGGACGGGTCCTCGACCCGGCGCTGTTCGACGTGACGACCCTGATCCGGCAGGGGTACGACGACGCGCGCACCAGGGAACTGCCGCTGATCGTGGCCGGCGCCCCGGGGGTGCGGGCGCTCGGCGCACGGGAGGACCAGCGCCTGTCCAGCATCGGGGCCGTCGCGGTCCGGCAGCCCAAGGGGCAGGGGACACGGCTGGCGTCGGCCCTGTCGGCGCGTTCCGGCGGCGTCCGGCACATCTGGCTCGACCAGAAGGTGCGGGCCACGGCGGCGCCGGGCACTCCAAAGCTCAGCCCAGCGGCGTCCAGGGCGCCCAGGCTCGACCGCAACCTGAGCCAGGTCGGGGCGCCCAGGGCGTGGAAGGCGGGATTCACCGGCAGCGGCGTCAAGGTCGCCGTGCTCGACACCGGAGTGGACGCCACCCATCCCGATCTCGCCGGACGTGTGGCCGAGTCCAAGAACTTCAGCAAGGCCGCCGACGTCGTGGACCGCAACGGGCACGGCACGCACGTCGCCGCCACCGTCGCGGGCACCGGCAAGGCCTCGGGCGGCGAACGCAGGGGCGTGGCGCCCGGAGCCTCCCTGATGATCGGCAAGGTGCTGGACGACGAGGGCGAGGGCGAGCTCTCCGACCTCATCGCCGGAGCGGAATGGGCCGCGCCGCGATCCAGGGTCGTCAACCTCAGCCTCGGCGGATGGGAGCAGTCGGACGGCACCGACCCCCTCTCCCAGGCGATCGACAAGCTGACGGCGGCACACGGGTCGTTGTTCGTCGCCGCGGCGGGCAACAGCGGCGGGCTGGCGGACATCTCCACGCCCGCCGCGGCAGGCTCGGCGCTCACCGTCGGCGCGGTCGACGGCAAGGACACGCTGGCCGAGTTTTCCTCGCGGGGGCCGCGTCCCGGCAGGGCCGCGATGAAACCGGAGATCGTCGCGCCGGGAGTGGACGTCGTCGCGGCGCGGGCCAAGGGCACGACGATGGGCGAGCCGGTGGACGCCCGCTACACGGCCGCGTCCGGGACGTCGATGGCCACGCCCCATGTCGCGGGCGCGGCGGCCCTGCTGGCACAGCGGCACCCGGACTGGAACGCGGCGCGGCTCAAGGCCGCGCTGACCGGCTCGGCGGACCCGGCCAAGGGCGGCGACGCGTTCGAGCGCGGCGCGGGACGCCTGAACGCGGGCGCCGCCGTCACCGCGCCGGTCGTGTCGTCGACCGGGGTGATCGATCTCGGCTCCGTCGAGGGGACCCGCGCGGTCGAGCTGAGCTGGACCGGGCGCAAGGCCACCGACCTCGCGCTTTCGGCCAAGCTGATCCGGCGCCGGGGCGGGGTCGTGAACGGCGCGCTGAAGCTCTCGGCGCCGACGGTAAAGGTGCCCGCGAACGGCACGGCCACGGTCGGCCTGAAGATCGACGCCGCCAGGCTGAAGAGCAAGCCGGGCCTGTACGTGGCTGAGGTGACGGCCAAGGGCGGGCCCCGGACGTTCGTCACGTTCACCGTGGAGCCGCCCGGCCACACGCTGACGATCAAGGCGACACCGCTGCCGGGCACCCCGGACGGCGCGTTCTCGGCCAGCCCCAACATCACGAACCTGACGGACGTGACGTCGCCGGTCCCAGAGGTGGAGATCGGCGCCGACGGCACCGGGACGGTACGGCTGCCGCGCGGGCGCTACAGCGTGATGGGCCAGGTCGTCGACGGCACCGAGGGGAAGCTGCGGGCCGCCCTGGTGGGAGACCCGGACGTCATGCTCGACCGCGACCTGACCGTCACGTTCGACGGCGCCGCGGCCAAGGAGATCAAGGGAAGCGTCCAGGGCCGGGACACCAAGACCACCATGTCCTACGGATTCTGGTCCCAGGGGAACGGCCAGGCTCTCTGGGGAGGCGGCTGGTTCACGTTCGAGGGCGACAACGAGACCGTCTACGCCCAGCCCACCGAGAAGGTGAGCACCGGCACGTTCAACGCCTATGTCGGGTTCCGGCTGGCCGCGCCGGGCAACGTCTGGGATCTCCAGGAGCGGCTCGGCGACCGCTTCCCCGCCGACCCCTCGTTCGTCGTCACGCCCGCCGTCCAGTCGAGGATGGCGCGCCTCGACCAGCGGTTCGCCGCGATCGATGGCGACACCACCAAGCCGGTGGGAGAGAAGCGGTACGGCATCACCCCGGAGGGCTTCATGATCCACGACGCCGCGAGTGACGCGCCCGCAGGGACCACCCGCACCGACTACATGTCGGCCGGGCGCGGCCTCCTGTGGAACGACGAGGCATTCCCCGGCGCGATGGACGGCTGGGTGGACCAGGAGCCGTTCTACGAGCGCGCGCCCGGCAGCCGGGAAACCAAGACGTGGGGCCGCCAGCCGATGCGCCCCGGCCCGTACTCGGCGACCGCCGTCTCGCCGAGCTTCTGCTCACCGCCGCCGTCGGTCAGGTCGCGCGAGGTCATGACCGTCTACCTCGTCGACCTGCAGACCCGCCCGGACGGCTTCGACTGCGGCCTGCTGGACGAGCCTGACCCGATCAAGCGGACGATGACCCTGTACGCGGGGAACCGCAAGGTCGGAGAGGCGAGCGCCCAGGGCGCCCGGTTCCCGGTCCCGAGGGCGGCCACCACGTACCGCCTCCGCTATGACAACGACGCGTCCGCCAAGCTGCCGGTCTCCACGCGTACGTCCACGACCTGGACGTTCAAGTCCGCCGGCCCGTCCGGCACCGGCACCGTACGGCTCCCGCTCCTGACCGTCGACTACGACCTCGGCCTCGACCTGCGCAACCAGCCGGTGGGCAGGCCCGCCGTCTTCACGGTCGCGCGCGTCAAGGGCGGCGGCACGGCGAAGGTCACCGGCCTGAAGTTCTGGACGTCGGCCGACGACGGCAGGACGTGGACGCCCGTCACCGTCAAGGCCCTCGGCGGCGGCCGGTTCTCGGCGCCGCTCCCGGCCCCGGCGAAGGGCCAGTCGATCTCGCTCCGCGTCGCCGCCCGCGACGCGGGGGGCAGCGCCGTCGACCAGCGGATCATCAAGACCTACAACATACGCTGACCCTCCGGAGCGAAAGGGATCGGTGTTCGCGGCGGAGTAAGGAGTGACAGCCGGACACATGATCCCGGAGGGTTCCCCATGACCTACCCCGTGGATGCGCCGCCCGACGACGACCGGACATCGGAGTCAGGGGCGGCGCATCACGCGCATCACGCGCACAACGCGGACGAAATACCGAACGCTGAGGACGCGCGGCTCATCGCCGCGTCGCTCCGCGACCCCGAGTGTTTCACCGCCGTCTACGACCGTCATTACACGATCATCTATCGCTACGTCGCGGGCCGCCTCGGGCCGCAGGCCGCGGACGACATCGCGGCCGAGGCCTTCCTGGTCGCGTTCCGGCGGCGCCGGAGCTTCGACGCGGGCAAGGGCACGCTGCGGTCCTGGCTCTTCGGCATCGCGACCAAGCTGGTGTCCCAGCACCGCCGCGCTGAGACGCGCCGCTTCCAGGCCCTCGCCCGGGTCGGGTCGGACCCCGCGATCGGCAGCCACGAGGAACGGGTCGTCACGTGGGTGACCGCTGAGGGCCTCCAGCCGCAGCTCGCCCGGGCGCTCGCCGCCCTGTCGGCGAAGGAGCGCGATGTCGTGCTCCTCGTGGCGCTGGGCGACCTCGGCCATGACGAGATCGCGACCGCGCTCGGCATCCCGTACGGCACGGTCGGCTCCCGCCTCAACCGCGCGCGCCGCAAGCTGCGCGCCGCCCTCGAACTGGAAGGTCTGTAGCGATGGACGACATGCGGATGATCAGCACGCTGCTCGACGAGCGGCCGTCCGAGCGGTCGGTCGAGGAAGGGCGCGCCCGGCTGGAGCGGGAGATCACGTCACCGAGGCCCCGGTTCTCGATGCCGCGCTGGAGGATCGCGGTCCCGGTGCTGGCCACGGGCACGGTCGCCGCGGTGACCGCGATCGCGGTCGGGATGTCCTCCGGCACCACCCCGCGAGCGCCCGACGGCTCCGACGGTTCCGACGGCTCCGTCTCGGCGGCGCCGATGTCGGCCCGTACGGTGCTGCTCTCGGCGGCGTCGAAGGTCGAGAGGGCATCGCTCGCCCATGGGAAGTACTGGCACGTGGTGACGCAGGAGCGCTTCCTCATGACGTCAGGGAAGAGCCAGTACGACACGAGCTCGCAAACGGGATGGTGGGACGCCGGTCCCGGACGCGAGGCCTGGTACGCCGAACGCGGCCTGGGCACCCGCTACCTCGGTCGCGCGCCGCACGGCGGTCCCGTGATCACCCAGGAGAGCGGCAAGCCGCGGCCCGAACGCACCACCGACAGCGGCCCGACCGGCTGGACGAAGGTCAAGGTGCCGGGCGGCCATGCGTTCCGGCTCCAGGAGTGGGGCGCCCTCACGCCGCCGGACGTGCGGAGGCTCCCGGGAGACCCGCAGGCGCTCAAGGCCTTCCTGGCGCGGGCGCTCAAGCGGCTGGAGAAGGCCGAGGGCGGCAGGGTCGACCCGGTGGAGTGGCTCTTCAGCAACGCGCAGAAGATCGGCACCACGCCCGCGTCGCCGAAGGCGATCGGCGCGACCTACCGGCTGCTCGCCACCGACCCCGGGCTCCGCGTCGTCGGCCAGGTCACCGACCCGCTCGGCCGGAAGGGCACCGCCATCGCCCGCCAGGTCGTCAAGGGCGGCCAGTACGAGGAGTGGCTGGTGCTCGACCCGGCGACCGGGCGGGTGCTCGCGCACCAGGACGTCCGCAAGCCCGCGACCGTGACCGGCTACCACGCGATCGTCTCGTACGGCTGGACGGACACGGTCCCGGACTACCCGCTCGGCAAGATCGGCTAGCGCGGCGCCGGTCTGAAACAGGCCGTCGCTGCTAGCGCGGGACCAGGGCGTCGATGCCCGTCAGCGCCCGGCCGATGATGAGCTTCTGCATCTGGCTGGTGCCCTCGTAGAGGGTGAGCACGCGGGCGTCGCGCACGTACTTCCCGACCGGGGTCTCGTCGGTGTAGCCGTAGCCGCCGAAGACCTGGAGCGCGTTGTTGGACACCTTCACCGCCGTCTCGCTGGCGTGGTACTTCGCCATCGAGGCGGCGGTCGCCAGCTCCTGGCGCGCCGCCCCGCGGTCGGCCATCGACGCGGCCCGCCACGTGAGCAGCCGCGCGGCCTCGACCTCCACGGCCGAGTCGGCGAGCAGTTCCTGGACGAGCTGGAACGCGGCGATCGGCCGGCCGAACTGCTCGCGTTCGCCCGCGTACTTCACGGCGGCGTTCAACGCTCCCTGAGCGAGGCCGGTGGCGCCCGCCGCGACCGAGATGCGGCCCTTGGTGAGCGCGCCGAGCGCGATGCCGAGCCCCTTCCCGACCTCGCCGAGTCGCGCCGAGTCCGGCACGCGGACGTCGTCGAGGACGAGCTCGGCGGTGGCCTGGCCGCGCAGTCCGAGCTTGCCGTGGATGGTGTTGGCGGTGAAACCGGGAGCGTCGGCCGGCACCAGGAACGCGGTGATCCCACGACCTCCGTCATCGCTCGTCCGGGCGAAGACCAGCGCGACCTTCGCCCACGTGCCGTTGGTGATGAACATCTTCTGACCGCTGATCAGCCAGTCGCCGCCGTCCCTGCGCGCCCGGCTGATCAGCGATCCGGCGTCCGAACCGGTGCCCGGCTCGGTCAGCGCGAAGCACCCGAGCGCCTCGCCGCTCGTCAGCGGCGGCAGCCACCGGCGCTTCTGCTCCTCGGTGCCGTACGCGGCGATCGACTTGGCCACCAGCCCCAGCGACACCGACACGATGCCGCGTACCGACGAGTCACCCCGGCCGAGCTCCTCGATCACCGTCGTGTAGCCCACCATGTCGCACTCGACGCCGCCGTACTCCTCCGGGATCCCGAGGGCGAGGAAGCCGAGCTCGCCCAGGCGCCGCACGATGCCGAGATCGACCTCCTCGCGCCGATCCCATTCGCGCACGTTGGGCATGATCTCCGCGTCCACGAACTCCGCCGCCATCGTGCGGAAGGCGGTCTGGGTCTCGTTGAGTTCCAAGTCCATGTCGTAGGTCCTTAGCGGTAGAGGTCGGCGGGGGCCGTGCCGGTGGAGGCCAGGGGGATTCCCAGCTCGGCGCGTTCGACCAGCCACTGGCTCGGCCGGTAGCGCGGGTCGCCGGTCGCGTCCTGGAGCCCGCGCAGGATTTTCTGAACGGTCGCCGGGCCCACATGGTCGCCCCATTCCAGGGGGCCGCGCGGATATCCGAGCCCGAGTCGCACGGCGGTGTCGATGTCACGCGGATCGGCCAGGCGGCGTTCGGCGATGCCGCAGGCCACGTTCACGATCGAGGCGACGATCCGCTGGGCCACCGACCCCGGCGCGTCCCGGACCACGGTGACCGGGCGTCCGAGCGAGGCCAGGGCGGCGAGCGCGGCGCGTCCGGCGGCCGGATCCGCGCCGGGGTGGACGGCGAGCGTGAGCCGGGACGCGAAGTCGCCCAGCGGGTCCACGCCGAAGGTGCGTTCGAGCGGAAGGCCGTGGGCGCCCGCGTGCGCCGTGACGCTCGTGCCGTACGTGGCGGTGAGGACGATCGCTTCGGGGGACGGCGACCGGGTGAACTCGATCGCGACGCCGTTCTCCCGCAGCGACACCTCCAGGCGGGTGCGCGCCGCCAGGTCGGCGTTGCCGTCCACCCAGACCGGACGAGGCTCGGCCTGCGGCGGGGTGGGCTCGGCGGGCTCCTGCTTGACGCCGTCCACGTACGTGTAGAAGCCTTCGCCGGTCTTGCGGCCGAGGAGTCCGGCCTCGTGGCGGATGCGGGTGAGGTGGGACGGGCGCAGGCGCGGTTCGCCGTGGAAGCCTGACCAGACGGTCTCCAGGACGGGATGGGACACGTCCAGGCCGGTCAGGTCCATGAGCTCGAACGGGCCCATCCTGAGGCCGAGGACGTCGCGGGCGATGCGGTCGATGTCGACGGGCTCGGCGATGCCTTCGGAGACGATCTGCAGCGCTTCGGTGGGCAGGCCGCGTCCGGCGTGGTTGACAAGGAAGCCGGGGGTGTCGGGGGCGCGCACGGGTTCGTGTCCCAGGCGCCGTACGAGGTCGGTCAGGGCGTCCGGAATCCAGCCGGCCGTGCGGGCGCCCGCGATGACCTCCACCAGGCGCATCAGCGGCACCGGGTTGAAGAAGTGCAGCCCGGCCAGGCGGGACGGGTCGGCCAGCGCGGTGGCGATCGCGGTGACCGACAGGGAGCTGGTGTTGGTGGCGAGGACGGTCCGTTCGCCGACGACCTTCTCCAGGGAGGCGAAGAGCTCCCGCTTGGTCTCCAGATCCTCGCGCACGGCCTCGATCACCAGGTCGCAGCCGGTGGCGGGAGCGAGCGGATCTCCCAGGGGACGCAGCCGGGCCTTGGCCGCCGCCGCGCCTGCCTCGTCCATCCGGCCCTTGGCGGCGAGCTTGTCGTACATCCCGCCGATGTGGGCGATGGCCTCGTCCACGGCCTCGGCACGAGCGTCGGCGAGCTCGACGGTGATCCCGGAGGCCGCCGCGAGCTGGGCGATCCCGCGTCCCATCACCCCGGTCCCGATCACCCGGATCGCCGAGACCTGCCGCGCCCACCGCTCCATGCCCGTCCTCCTCATCCTAGAAAAGCATTCTAGAAATATATTCAAAGCGAGCGTGACCCACGCCACCGGCCCCACTCAACCACTGAGCGGAAGGACCGTGGGAGTGCGGGCACGCCCGGCGCTAGCCTGCGACTGGGAACACGAGGATGAGGAGTCGACGATGCGCGAAGCGGTGATCTGCGAGCCGGTGCGCACCCCGATCGGCCGGTTCGGCGGGGTGCTGAGGGACGTGCCGCCGGTCGAGCTGGCCGCCACCGTGATCAGGGCGGTGCTGGCGCGCACCGGGCTGCCCGGCGACGCGGTCGACGAGGTGATCCTCGGGCAGTGCAACCCCAACTCCGACGCCCCCGCGATCGGCCGGGTGGCGGCGCTCGACGCCGGGCTGCCGGTCGAGGTCGGCGGCAGCCAGGTCGACCGGCGCTGCGGCTCCGGTCTCCAGGCCGTGCTGAACGCGGCCATGCAGGTACAGCTGGGAGTGAGCGACCTCGTTCTCGCCGGCGGCACCGAGAGCATGAGCGGCGCGCCGTTCTACACGACCGAGGCCCGGTGGGGCATCCGCGGCGCCGGGTTGGAGCTGCACGACGCACTCGCGCGCGGACGCGTCACGGCGGGCGGCGTCAACCACCCCGTGCCCGGCGGGATGCTGGAGACCGCCGAAAACCTCCGCCGCGAGTACGGCATCGGACGGCTGGAGCAGGACGAACTCGCCGTACGCTCACACGAGCGCGCTGTGGCCGCCCAAAGGGAAGGCCGCTTCGCCGACGAGCTCGTGCCGGTGACCGTACGTTCCCGTAAGGGCGAGACCGTCGTCGACACCGACGAGCACCCGCGTCCCGACACGACCGTGGAGAGCCTGGCCAAGCTGAAGCCGGTGCTGGGCAAGGCCGATCCTGAGGCGACGGTCACCGCCGGGAACGCGAGCGGCCAGAACGACGCCGCCGCTGTGGCCGTGGTGACGACGCCCGAACGTGCCGCCCAGCTGGGCCTGCGCCCGCTCGTCCGGCTGGTGTCGTGGGCCCGTGCCGGAGTGCCGCCGCGCACCATGGGCATCGGACCGGTGCCCGCCACGGCCAAGGCGCTGGAGGCGGCCGGGCTCACGCTGGCCGACCTCGACCTCATCGAGCTGAACGAGGCGTTCGCCGCCCAGGTCCTCGCCGTCACCCGCGAATGGGGTTTCAAGGACGCCGACTGGGACCGCACCAACGTCAACGGTTCCGGCATCTCGCTCGGCCATCCGGTCGGCGCGACCGGCGGCCGCATCCTCGCCACCCTGGCCCGGGAGATGGACCGGCGCGGCGTCCGCTACGGCCTGGAGACCATGTGCATCGGCGGCGGCCAGGGCCTGGCCGCCGTCTTCGAGCGCGTCCAGGCCTGACCGCCGCCAGGTCGTACCGGGTCACTTCCGGAGCGACGTCCAGAACGTGTAGTGGTGGTCGGCGGCGAAGTCGGTGCGGCCGATGCCGTCCTTGCCGGAGGAGAGCTTCTGGACGTAGGCGTCGCGCGGCGTGAACCGCCGCCACGCCGGGGTCCCGTGCCCGTTCGGCCGCCCGGTGCGCGCGAAGCGGCTCCAGTAGGAGATCACCGTGTCCGACAGCCGGGCCTGACGCTCGTTGAGGGGCTCGAACAGGTCGTTCTCGAAGAGATACGCGAGGTCGACCATGTGGCCGGTGCCGAGGGAGAAGCTCTTCGGCCTGGGGACGCCCTTGAAGTACGGGGCGTCCGCGTCGGCGAAGTCGTAGGCGTAGACCGGCACGTGACGGGCGAGCACGCGCTGGGTGTCGAACGCGGGGGCCGACCACGCGGAGTCGGTGAGCACCGCCGACAGGGTGGCGCCGGGCGAGCCGTGGCTCCCGGCGGGGTATTCGGCCAGCACCGCCGCCGCGTCGTCGCCGAACACCTTCGTGACCTCGGTCGCGTAGCCGGCGGCGGTGAGCGGCTTGCCGGTCCTCGTCTCCTCGGCCCCGACCGGCCCGCTCATCTCGTCGTGCGTGGAGCCGTGCAGCACCGGCACGCGGTTGAACCGGCCGGTGGCGAGGGCACGCGCGGGAGCGAGAGGCAGCACCTTGCCGTCGACGACCGGACGGTAACCCCCGTGGCCCGCGGCCGTGGCCTTGACCAGGTCGGCCGTCTTCGCGCTCCGCAGGTACGCGTCGGCGTCGGCCGCGCCGTCCCAGCCGAGGGCCTTGGCGGTGGCGATGCCGTTGGCGTGGGCCTGCTTCAACGACATCGACCCGTCTTCTCCCACGCATCCGGCGCTCTGCACGATCGCCTTGTCGAAGAGGCCGCGGGCGCCGGGCGACGCGAGCTGTGCGCAGACGCTGTAGCCGCCGCCCGACTGGCCCATGATCGTCACGTTGCGGGCGTCGCCGCCGAACGCCGCCGCGTTGCGCCGCACCCAGCCGAGGGCCGCCTGCTGGTCCTGGAGGCCCAGGTTGGCCGGGGCGCGCAGACCCGGGTGGGAGAGAAAGCCGAAGACGCCGAGCCGGTAGTTGACGGTCACGACGACCGCCTTGCCCCTGGACGCCAGCTTGGCCGCCTTGTAGGTCGCCCCGTCGCCGTACACGAAGCTGCCCCCGTGGATCCACACGATGACGGGCAGGCGCTTGCCGGTCTTGGCCGGGGTCGTCACGTTCAGGTACAGGCAGTCCTCGCCGTTGGTACCGGGCACGGCGATCGGCTGGTCGGCGGGTTGCGGGCAGGCGCTTCCCGGCTTCCGCGCGTCCAGGGGAGCCGACCACGGCGTGACGGGTCGCGGTGACTTCCACCGCAGGTCGCCGATGGGTGGCGCCGCGTACGGGATGCCCTGGAACGTGCGGACGTCTCCGGAGACCGCACCTCGCACCGGACCCTCAACGGTCGTGACCTTCGTGGCGTCGGGCTGTGCCGCAGTGGCGGCACCGGCCACAGAACCGGCCGCGATCGTGCCGCCAAGGGTCGCGGCGACCGCGACCGTGGCCGCGGCGGTGTAACGCGTCTTCTTGCTCATCTCGTGCTCCAACCGGCGTGTGCTGTCAGTGGGAGGACCGTAGCCCGGATTTGGGCAATTGCGCAAGACGTTTGCGCAAGGCGATCGCCTAAGGCGTTTGCGCAAGTCCTTTGGTAGGGTCCTGCCATGGGCAATCGGGAGAAGCTGCTGGAGGCCGCGAAGCAGTGCCTCTTCGAGAAGGGCTACGAGCGCACGACCGTGCGCGACCTCGCGTCGGCGGCGGGCGTGAGCATGGCCGCCATCGGCTACCACTTCGGGTCGAAGGAGGCGTTGCTGAACGAGGCGCTCTTCCAGGCACTCGACGGCGGCGACGCGTTCCTCGGGGAGCACGAGGAGACCGGGGACGCGGAGGCCTACGCGGCGCTCTGGCGGCGCCTGGTCGCGTCGTTCTCGTCCAACCGGACCTTCTGGATCGCCAACCTCGAAACCGTGCTGCGGGCGCAACGCGATCCGGACTTGCGCGCGCAGATAGCCGGAGGGCAGGGGCAGGGCCGCAGCGGGATGGCGCGAGTCGTCACAGGCGAGGCTGAGGAGGACCTGCCGGAGGCGACCGTCCGTTCACTGGGAGCGGTGCAGCTCGCGCTGGTCAGCGGCGTGATGATGCAGCACCTCACCGACCCCGAGTCCGCCCCGACCGCCGAGGAGGTCATCGCGGGCCTGCGTGCTCTGTGCGCCTACCTCCCCAAGGACTAGCCCGCGCTCGACATCGCGGTGGTCAAGGCTTCGCGGGCGGTGTGGGCGAGGGACCTGCGCTCTATTGTTCTGGTGTGCGGAAAGACGGTGGGCCACGGCCCGCGTATCCGATCGCGTCGGTCGACAACGCCCTGCGCCTGCTGACGCTGTTCCGCGAGAACGAGAAGGTGCGGTTGTCGGAAGCGCGCGAGTTCCTCGGCGTCGCGCACTCGACCGCGCACCGGCTGCTGGCGATGCTCGCCTACCACGGCTTCGTACGGCAGGAGCCGGACTCACGGGTGTACGTGGCCGGCCCGATGCTCGTCGAGATCGGGCTCTCGGCCGTCCGCAACATGGACATCCGGCTGCACGCCCGGCCGCTGCTGGAGGATCTGGCGACCTGGGCCGGGGAGACGGTCCATCTCGTCGCGCTCGAAGGGGCGATGGTGCGCTACCTGGACGCGGTGGAAAGTGCCAGGTCGTTGCGGGTGGCCGCCCGCATAGGCACGACGCTCGCGGCCCACTGCACGGCGTCGGGCAAGGCGATGCTGGCCGCCCTCCCCGAGGCCGAGGTCGCCGCGCTCCTTCCCGCCGGACGGCCGCTGCCCGCCGAGACCGGCCACTCCATCACCGACACGGCCGGCCTGATGGCCGAGCTCGCCCGGGTGCGCGAGCGCGGCCACGCGGTCAACCGCGAGGAGAGCGAGGACGGCGTCGCGTCCGTGGCGGTCGCGGTGCTCGGGCCGCGCGGCAGGCCGGTCGCGGCGCTGGCGATCTCGGCGCCCGTCTCCCGGCTGCCCGGCGAACGTGCCGGGGAGCTGGCGGCGCGCCTCGGTGACGAAGCCGAACGGCTGGCGCGCCTCGTGGGCTTCGGTACCGCCGCCTGAACGAGCCGGACGGAGGGCCAGAGGGCCTGAACGGCTTGAACGGCTTGGGCGGCTTGAGCGGCTTGGAGAGGAGCCGGTCAGACGTGCCCGGCCTTCCGGAGGGCGTTCGTGACGAGCTGGGCGACCCGTTCGACCGTGTCGATGCCCGCCGCCGAGCTGACATTGCGGCTCGTCATCACCGCGATGAGAAAGTCATGGGCGGCGCCCCGGACCCGGCCCATCGTGTTGATCGCATACAGGCCGCCGTCCGACTTGCGGGGCTGCCAGCCGTTCTTGAGCGCGACCGTGTCACCCCTCACCGCCGCGGCGCTGACGCCCCAGGCCTGCTCGGGGGCGACGCTCGCCATCAGCTCCAGAACGTGGCGGCGGTTCCTGGCGTTCAGCGGGCTCGTGCGCAAGGTGAGCGCGCGCAGCAACCGGATCTGCTCGATGGCGGTGGTCGTCGTCGAACCCCAGTAGTCGCCGTTGCCGGGCGTCGTGCGGCGCAACCCGAACCTGCGATAGGCGGACGCCATCCCGGCCGATCCGCCGACCATGTGCCACAGCGTGGTGGCCGCGCCGTTGTCACTCGTTTTGATCATTGCGGCGGCCAGACTCCGTTCCAGCGGGCTGAGCGCCCGCTTCGCGCGCTGTGCCCGGAGCAGGAGCGCCATGAGGATGGCCACCTTCACCGTGCTCGCGGTCGCCACCTGGCGCGAACCGTGAAAGGCGTAGCCGAGGCCAGTGGTCAGGTCGGTGACCGCCACCGAGACGGTGCCGGACCGGCCGCCCAGATACCGCTCCAGGCTGCGGGTCAGCTTCTTGCGCGCGGCCCCGGTAAGGACCGGACGCGCTGGTGCGCGACGTCCGGCCGACGGGGGCGGCGCCGGGGCCGGGGCCGGTGGTTCCAGGACGGCGGCGTCGGCGGACGAGTGCCCGGCCGGACGGGCACAGCACGATCCCGCGTCGGCCGGCCGGCTCGATCCTCCGGTCGCGACCAGCACGATGACGAGTGCGGCGGCTGCCGGCCGGGCGCGTACCGCCGCGGCGAGAGAAACCCGATCGCCCAAGGTCCACTCCGTGCTCGAAAGGAGTGATCGGAGGGTCTCACGCTGTGGTCACAACAGGGTTGCGGCGCGGTCAGCGGATTCCCATGCCGCCGTCGGAGTGCACGATCGTCCCGGTGACGCCGCGGGCCCGGTCGGAGGCGAGGAAGACGTAACCGCCCGCGTGGTCGGCGCCGGTCAGCGCGACGGCGAGCGGCGTGCGCCCCTTGAGGTCGTCCTCCCGTCCGGGTGCGCCGCCGAGGCTCCGCCCGTCCAGGCCGAGACTCCGGGGGCCGGTGAGCTCGGTGCCGAGCGTCCCGCCCGGGGCCACGCCGTTCACCCGTACGTCGGGCGCCAGCTCATGGGCGAGCGCGACGACGCAACCGCGCACGGCGAACTTCGACGCCACATACAGAACGCCGCCGCGTCCCGGGTAGAAGCCCGACGTCGACACGGTCAGCACCACCGAGCCGTGCGACCGGCGCAGGTCCGGCAGCGCGGCCTTCACCGACACCAGCTGGCTCTTGACGTTGACGCGGAACGTCTCGTCGAACGCGTCGTCCAGCGATCCGGCGTCCAGGTCGCCCAGGCCCCGGTAGAAGTCGAAGATCCCGACGCAGTTGACGAGCACGTCCAGCCCGCCCAGCGCCTCGCGTACGGCGGCCATCGCCGTCTCGGCCTGCGGCAGGCTGGTGGCGTCCCCGTGGTTGACCAGGCAGCCGGGTAGCTCGCGGGCGAGCCGTTCGCATTTGGCCGGGTCGATTTCCAGCGAGGCGATGCGGGCGCCCTCGGCGGCGAACGCGTCGAGGACCGCGCGGCCGATGCCCGAGCCCGCGCCGACCACCAGCGCGCGTTTGCCGTCGAGCCAGCCCATCAGTCCGCCAGGAGCCGGGAGAACAGGTCGTGGTCCTGCCGGGTCAGGGCCTCCAGCTCCAGCGGGCAGAGCAGGATCTCCCGGCCCGCGTGCGGTGCCCTGATCCGGAGCCGTACGCCGTTGCGCGTCTGGACCTTCTCGATGAGCACCTCGGCGAACTCGTTGGCGATCACGAGTGGTTCGGCCGAGGGAACGTCGGCGGAGGGAACTCCGGTCATAGGAACAACGCCAGGTTCTGGGTGCGGAGCACGGACTCGTCGACGGTGATCTGGCGACGGGCGAGCCGGAGCCCGTCCGGCGCGGGGCGGAGCGTGTCGGCGCGGCCGGCCGACACCAGGTCGGGTTCGCGGGTGTCGCCACGGCTGCGGAAGAGCAGGAGGTACGACTCGACGCGCAGCTCGCCGCCGGCCGTGCCGAACGTCCGGACGTTGGTGACCAGGCGGCGGGTGCGCGACGGCGGGTCCTCCGTCCACGCGTGCTCGGTGCCGAAGCGTTCGACGCGCTTGCGCAGCGAGTACAGGTCCTCGTCGAAATGACCCATGCCGGCGAGCGAGTCGAAGCCCGCGCCGCGGGCCGTGGTGACCCTGACGGGCATCACGTACCGGATGTCGTCGGTCAGCAGGCCGAGCCAGGCCGTGAAGTCCTGGCGGTCGAGCGTCGCCGCCTCCTCGACGAGGAACTGGTGCGCGTCGTGGTGGTCGGGGTCGGTGTAGCGGAGCGGCGCGTTCACTGTGCGGCCCCCATGTCGGCGGAGGCGTGCGCGGGAGGCGGTCTCAGCACGTGGTCGCCCCACATGGACAGCCAGTGCCGCTGGTTGAACTCGCCGAAGCCCTGGTAGGCGGTGCCCGGACCGGAGAAGCCCGCGAGCGGCGGCCTGAGCGGCTCACCGGCGGACGTCAGCCCCATCCGGCTGTTGAGATTGAGGCGCCGGGCCATGGTGCCCGCCGCGACATCGGTGATCGACACCCAGTTCTCCACGTCGTCCTGCTCGAACATGCCCGAGCTGCCGAAACACATCACGTACGCCTTGTAGGAGTCGCGCGTGAACGGCTCGGGCGCGGCGGCGTCCACGGCGAACCACGACAGCACCTCGGTCTCGTTCGCCGAGACGGGCTGCCACTGGCGCAGCGAGATGAAGGGGACGACGGTGCCCCGGTCGTCGATCTTCGGCCAGTTGTGCACGAGGCTGAGGTTGGGGAAGAGCGTCGCCGCGGAGACCATGAAGCCGTCGTCCTCCACCAGGCCGCGCTGGGCGCGCGTCCACGACGCCCGCATGCGCGCGATCATCTCGTCCGGATAGCCGACGTGCCGCAGCCTGGCGGTGAGGTCGCCCGGAGGGAGCTTGTAGGTGGTGCCCGCGCCCGGCCCCGCGGTGTAGAGCGCCCCTTCCTTGCGCTTGTTCGCCCGCGGTTCGCGGAAGAGCCCGATGTCGACGACGCTCGCGTGGGTGTGGGGCGTGTGATAGCTGTCGCCGGCGAAGTTCTCCGCGCCGATCTTCCAGTTGGCCTTGATGCGCCAGCGCTGCGGGCCGCGCAGCACCAGGCCCGCCGGGCTCTGCCGCGCGTAGAGGTCCAGGTAGAAGGCGAAGTCGCCGAGGTAGTGGCGCAGCGGCGGTGCGTCCGGGTCCAGGCTGACGAAGATCAGTCCCCGGTAGGTGTCCAGTGCCGGGGCGGGCAGCAGGCTCTGGCCCTCCTTGGCGAAACCGTCCTCGCCGCCGTACGCGTCCATGTGGAACGGCAGGCCGACCAGGCGCCCGTCGTTGCGGTAGGTCCACGCGTGGTACGGGCACCGGAAGTGCGAGGCGTTGCCCATCTCGGCCCGGCACACCTGCATCCCCCGGTGCAGGCACATGTTGAACATCGCACGCACCGTGCCGCCCTCGTCCCGCGCGACGATGAACGAGTCCGCGAGCACGCGGCGGACCACGTAGTCGCCGGGCTGGGGGATCTCGGACTCGTGGGCGACGAAGACCCAGGCGCGCGAGAACAGCCGGTCGCGTTCGAGCGCGAAGATCTCCGGGTCGTTGTAGACGTGCGCGGGGATCATGCCGCGCCGGACCTCGGCGACGACGGCGGCCACATCCAGCACGGCGGACCTCCATCGGGCGAAATAGGATGAAGAGGCCGGAATCTGGAGTCTGTCTTACAGAAATCACTTCTGCAATGCTGCCCGCGAGTGATCGACGCCTTCGCCCGGTCACATCCCATCGGTAACGATGGGCCTCCTCGCCCCACTTCCTGGTGATGGAGAACACGGGACGGATGGACGGAGGTGCGGGCGATGGCCGACGAGGCCGGAGAGTCCGAGAGCGCACGGCGCTTCACGGCGATCTATGACGCCTGCCGTCAGCGCGTGTGGGCCTATGCGGTCAGCCGTGCCGGGCACCAGGTCGCCGACGAGGTGGTGAGCGAGACCTTCGCGGTGGCGTGGCGGCGGCGGGACGACGTGCCCGAGCCGGCCTTGCCCTGGTTGCTCGGCGTCGCTCGCAACGTGCTGCGCGACAACTACCGGGCGCAGGCCCGGCGCGAGGCGTTCGACACCGAACTGCGGAGGTGGAGCCGCTCGGCCGAACGGGACGTCGCCGAGGGGGTGGCCGAGCGGCTCGCGGTGCTGCGGGCCATGGCCACGCTCTCGGAGGACGACCGGGAGATCTTGATCCTGGTCGCCTGGGAGGGGTTGTCGCCCCGCGACGCGGCCCGCGTCGTGGGCTGCTCCCCCGCGGCGCTGCGCGTACGGCTGCACCGGGCGCGCAAGCGGCTGCTGCGTGCGGTCGACGAACCGGCGGCCGGTGCCGCCCCCGCCGTTCGTGCCCGTGTCGGGATCACCAGTGAGGAGTTGTCATGACGAGAGACGTACTGCGCATGCTGGCGGAGGCCCGGCCGCAGGAGCTCGACCCGGAGGCGAGGGTCGACGAGGCCACGAGGAACGCCGAACTGACGCGGGCCATGACGGCGCCGCCTCGTTCGGCGGGCCGTTCGGCGGGGGTGCTCCCCGCCCGGCGCCGCGTACGGCCGATGTGGGGGCTCGGCCTCGTCGGCGCCGCGGCGGCCGCCGCCCTGGTGGTCGCCACGACGGCGACCGGCCCGGGCAGCCCGGAGGGCAAGGACGGAGCCCAGGGGACGGCGGTCGATCCGCAGAACTCCCGGACGGTGCTGCTCGCCGCGGCGCAGAAGGCCGAGCAGGCGTCCGACGGCAGATACTGGCGGGTCGCGACGGCCGTCGGATTCCCGACGCAGGTCGGACCGAAGTCGCGGCCGTACACCGTGCACCGGTGGAGGCTCCTTGAGACCTGGACCGCCCGCGACGGGGCCGGTTGGATGGGCATGCGGGAGGTGGGGGCCGGGCCGTGGTCACCGGGCGACGTGGCGGCGTGGAAGGCCGACGGCTCACCGCGGAAGTGGGATCTCGGCCCCATGGACACCGCGGACCGCCGGCACGACATCCTCACGACCGCGCCCGGCAGGGGGAGCCTGATCAAGCTGGAGGGGAAGGAGCGCTTCCGCGTGAGGCTCGCGGCCGGCCAGCTCACGCTGGCCGAGGTGAGGAAGCTGCCGGCCGATCCACGGCGGTTGCGCGCCATGGCCGAGAAGAACGCGCTGTGGGACGGCCCCGATGGTGAAATTGAAGCGGATGGGCCCGAGGCCAGGTCCGCCCATGCCATTGAGAGCCTCGTGGACCTGCTGACCGACGTGCCGGCGACGGCGAAGGTCCGGGCGGCGGCCTTCCGGGCACTCGCCGACATGCCCGCCGTTCGTGCGCAGGGCCGGGTGAAGGACGACCTGGGCCGGTCCGGAGTGGGATTCGTCTACCGCTGGGCGGCCGATGACTTCAAGCTGATCATCGATCCCGAGACGGCTCGGGTACTGGCCAGGGGTATCAAGTCCTCCGGCGGCAAGAACGCGCAGATCAAGCAGAAGGCCAGCATCTTCCTCGACTCGGGCTGGACGAACGCGAAGCCGCAGGCGCCGGCCGTTCCCCCGGGCATGCCGCCGAAGCGTTTCTGACCGACCGGCGCTGGGACCTCCCGCCGGAAGCTCTCAGCAGGGCCTTGTCGCTGGGAACTTTCGCCGGGGCCTGTTGCAGGGGCGTTCTTCTTGCCGTAGGGCAAGGAGGGCGCCCCGTTCGGCGTCGGGGCGTGACGCGAGGTTGCAAGGGCATTGCGGTGGGCATCGGTACGCGTATATATACAGCGGTCAAAGATCTGGACCCGCGTTCGTGGCGGGGACGACTATGACGCATAAGCTACTGCCGAGTAGTATTCGGGCCCCGGATGAAGTGCAGTCTGTCGCGAGCCCTACGCTGACAGCCAACGCCCGTACCTCAGGAGGACGGAACAGTGTTCTGGCTCACATTGATCATTGGGCTCGCCGGAACGGCGGTCGCGTTGGCGCTCGCCGGCCGGCGAGTGCTGTTCCTGTGGAAGCTGTTCAAGAGCGGCCAGCCCGACCCCGAGCGCGTCCTGCAGGTCAAGCGTGACCCCAAGGCCGACGTCGAGGGTCAGGTCGTCGAGGTCATGGGGCAGAAGAAGCTGCTCAAGTGGACCGTCGCGGGCCTGGCGCACGCCGCCGTCATGTGGGCGTTCATCCTCCTGGCGACCGTTTACGGCGAGGCGGCCGTCGAGCTGCTGTTCGGGCTCGGCACGCACATTCCGTTCCTCCAGACGTGGGGGCCGATCGGGTTCGTCCAGGACACGATCGCGATCCTGTGCCTGCTCGGCCTGATCACGTTCGCGATCATCCGGTTCAAGAACGCGCCGAAGAAGCTGGGCCGCAAATCCCGATTCTCCGGGTCACACCTGGGCGGCGCGTGGCTCATCCTCTTCATGATCTTCAACGTCATCTGGACGATGTTCTTCTTCCGGGGCGTGTCGTCGGCGGCCGACGAGCTGGCCTACGGGAAGGCGGCGTACGGCTCGTACGCCACCGGCAAGCTGTTCGACGGGCTGAGCCACGACACGCTGGAGGTGCTCGGGTCCATCGGCCTGCTGCTGCACATCGGCGTCGCGCTCGTCTTCCTGGTGATCGTCGTCAACAGCAAGCACCTGCACATCTTCATCGCGCCGCTGAACGTCATGTTCAAGCGCCGCCCCGACGGCCTGGGCGCCGTCCAGCCGATGATGAGCAACGGCAAGCCGCTGGACTTCGAGGAGGCCGACCCCGACGAGGACACCTTCGGCCGCGGCAAGATCGAGGACTTCACCTGGAAGGGCCTCCTCGACATGGCCACCTGCACCGAGTGCGGGCGTTGCCAGTCGCAGTGCCCCGCCTGGAACACCGGCAAGCCGCTGTCGCCGAAGATGGTGATCCTGGAGCTGCGCGACCACGCGTTCGCCAAGGCGCCGTACATGATCGCCTCGTCGGAGGAGCGCGAGAAGTTCACCGACGAGCAGAAGCTCGCCATGCAGGTGGACAAGGAGCTCGTCGCCGAGGACGGCGTCATCCACCCCGACGTCCTCTGGTCCTGCACCAACTGCGGTGCCTGCGTCGAGCAGTGCCCGGTCGACATCGAGCACATCGACCACATCCTGGACATGCGCCGCTTCCAGGTGATGATCGAGTCCTCATTCCCGAGCGAGGCCGGCGTCATGCTGAAGAACCTCGAGAACAAGGGCAACCCGTGGGGCATGTCCGAGATGAAGCGCCTCGAATGGATCGAGGAGCTCGACTTCGAGGTCGAGGTCATCGACGAGAAGATGCCCGAGGACGTCGAGTACCTCTTCTGGGTCGGCTGCGCCGGGGCCCTGGAGGACCGGGCCAAGAAGACCACCAAGGCGGTCGCGGAGCTGCTGCACATCGCGGGCGTCAAGTTCGGCGTGCTCGGCCCGATGGAGGCCTGCACCGGTGACCCGGCGCGCCGCCTCGGCATGGAGTTCGTCTTCCAGATGCTCGGCCAGCAGAACGTCGAGACGCTGAACGAGGCGGGCGTCAAGAAGATCGTCGCGACCTGCCCGCACTGCTTCAACACGCTGGCCAACGAGTACCCGCAGATCGGCGGCCAGTACGAGGTCGTCCACCACACCCAGCTGCTCGCGCACCTGGTCGACGAGGGCAAGCTCACCCCGGTCACCCCGATCGAGGAGAACATCACCTACCACGACCCCTGCTTCCTGGGCCGCCACAACAAGGTCTACAAGCAGCCGCGCGACATCATGGCCAAGGTCCCGGGCGTCAAGACGCAGGAGATGCACCGGCACAAGGACCGCGGCTTCTGCTGCGGCGCCGGTGGTGCCCGGATGTGGATGGAAGAGCGCATCGGCAAGCGCATCAACACCGAGCGCGTCGACGAGGCGCTGGAGACCAACCCCGACACCGTCTCCACGGCCTGCCCGTTCTGCCTGGTGATGCTGGGCGACGCCATCAACGAGAAGAAGAACGAGGGCGCCGCCAAGGAGTCGCTGGAAGTCGTCGACGTCTCCCAGCTGCTCATCCGCTCCATCAAGGGCGAGGGCACCGCCCCGACCGAGAAGGAGCCGGTCGGAGCCGAGTAGGGCTCGCTGCTCCTGTCCGTTCGAAGGGTGACGCCCCGGAGGTCCGCACGGACCGCCGGGGCGTTCCGTTTGCTCACAATTTGTCTAGAGACGGCGTAGGGCGTTCGGGAAAGATCGCTCCCGTGCGCCTTCACCGCCGAATCAGCCGTCGTCTGGCGGTCACCGCCACCACCACGCTCACCGCGATCGCCGTCGCCGGAACGGCCGTGGGGGTGTATGCCGGGACCGGGTCCGGGGCGGCGGAGACCGTCGCGCCCGTCGCCGCGGCGGCAGCGCTGCCCCTCGGATACGGCAAGGTGACGGTCGGCGACCGTACGTTCATCACCGACTCCGCCGGCCGGTCGCTGCAGTTGCGCGGCGCCAACCGGGGGAAGTACCCCGGTGACCGCGTCTCCGAGGCCGACGTGAAGGAGATGGCCGCCAAGGGGCTCAACCTCCTCCGGCTGGTCGTGCAGTGGCAGTACATCGAGCCGCAGAAGGGCGTGTACGACCAGGCCTATCTCGACTACATCGACCGGGTGCTGGGCTACGGCGACCGCCATGGCGTGTTCGTCATGATCGACATGCACCAGGACGTGTTCGGGCCGTACTTCGGCGGCCACAACGGCATGCCCGCGTGGGCCACCCGCGACGACGGGCTGCCGTTCGAGAAGGATCCGGACGGCAACTGGTTCAACGACTACTTCCAGCCGGGCGTCCAGGCGGCGTTCGATCACCTCTACGAGGACGCCGACCTGCGGCAGGCACAGGTGGCGATGTGGCAGAAGCTGGCCCGGACGGCCTCCCCGCATCCGTCGTTGCTCGGGTACGACCTGTTCAACGAGCCGATGGCCAAGATCAAGGAGGGCGAGGACCTGCCGACCGCCTCCGCCCGGTTCGAGCAGGGTCAGCTCGCCGACATGTACCGGCGCCTCATCACCGGCATCCGGGAGGTGGATCGCAGGTCGTGGATCTTCGTCGAGCCGACCGTTCTGGTCGGCGAGGGGGTGCCCACCAAGCTGCCCGCGTTCGACGACGCGCGGATCGCCTACGCGCCGCACTTCTACGACACCTCGGTCGAGTCCGGCCAGGACTGGGACCCCGATGGCGGCTTCGTCCAGCGCTACGAGGCGGCCATCACCGCCTACGCCAAGGCCAACCGGCTGCCGCTGGTCGTCGGCGAATGGGGGCCGCCCACGGCGCGTACGGAGGGGAACAGGCGGCTGGTCGCCCGGCAGATGGAGGCCATGAACCGGTTCGCCGTGGGTGAGGCGGTCTGGTACTGGTGCAAGGGGACCGGCGGCTACTGCGCCCTGGACCCGAGCGGCGCTCCCGCGCCGGGCCACGAACCCGCGTTCGCCCCGTACGCCCGGTGGATCGGGGGAAAGCTGACCGCGCACAGCTTCAATGACTCGAGCCGCGTCTTCAGCACCGCCTACACCCTGCCCCTGACCGCTGTCGGCACGACGGAGATCTCACTTCCGGACGAGGTCTACCCGAACGGATTCGACGTGGCCATCGAGGGCCTGGCGACCAAGGCCTGGGACGGGACGAAGAACATCCTGAGCGTGTACGCCACCGGGATTCCGGGCAGCAGGATCAAGGTCACCGTCACGCCCCGATGACACGGTTGTCGTTTGTCGGCTAGCGGACCCAGGTGGCCCAGGGCTTCCAGGTGCCGTTGGCGTTGATCATGCTGAAGGCCCCGCTGCCGTCGTGGTACTCCCACCACGAGTAGCCGATGCCCTTGGACTTGTAGAGCGCGACCTTGTCCTTGATGAACTGGTCGTGGCCCGCCGCACGCGCGCCGATCCCGAACTCGCCGATCCAGACCGGAAGCTTGACCGACCTGGCCATGGCGAGCTGGACGTTCAGGTGCTTGGCGAGGTTCGCCTTGTCGGCGGGCCGGTAGCCGGTCTTGCCGTCCGAGGCGTTCGGCGAGGTGCCGATGCCGTTGCGGTCGTAGCCCGCGCCCGCGTTCCCCACGTAGTAGTCGTGGATCGACCAGACCAGATTGGTGCGCTTGGCGGGCTTGAACGAGGCGAACGCCGACACCGGCACCTTCGCGTCGCCGTAGGTGGGCTCCAGGACGATCGTGGTCTTGGCGTCTTTGGCACGGATGGCGTTGACGATCTTGGTGTAGTCGGCGAGGACGCTCTTGTGGTTCACCGGCCAGCGGTACGGCTCGTTCACCGGGTCGTACGCCGCCAGCGCGGGGTTCTTGCCGTAACGGGACGCGAGTTGCTGCAGAAAGCGCAGGCCGTTGGCCGCTACCGCGCCCATGCCGTCGGCCTTGCGAGCCCAGGCGGGCACCCGGGACTGGCCCTCCGGCTTGCCGTACAGGTGAACGCAGTCGAGCACGACGTAGAGCCCGGCGGACTTGGCGCGGGCGAGAGCCGTGGAGAGCGTCGTGAAGGCTTTCTCGTTCCAGGCGCCCTTGCGCGGCTCGAAGTCGTCCCAGAAGAGGACCATCCGCACGCCCGTGAAGCCCTTGGCCTTGATGGCGTTGTAGGTGGCCTGGTTCCAGGTGCCGGAGGAGTTGGCGTCCCAGATCGGCTGGAGGTTCGGGCCGTTCAGCCGTACGGGCTTGCCGTTCGGACGGACGAAGGCCTCTTTGGCGGTGGCGTGCAGCTTGCCCGTCAGCGCGGTGGTCTCGGCGCCGGCGGGCAGGCCTTCGCGGCTCGGGGCCGCCGCGGAGCAGGCGGTGACGGCCATGGCGGCGAGGGCGAGCGTGGTGGTGGTGAGGGCGGCGGTCGGTCGACGCATGGGCGTGAGTTCCCTTCGGGGGCGCCGAAATCAAGATCGTTCGCGGATGCGGACGCTATCGCGGTGCGGGCTGGGCCGAGAAGATCGTTACCGTTCCGTTGCATCGTCGGGCTTTCTTGGCCCGTGCCTGGCTCCCGGGTGGCCTGGCGGCTGATAGGACCGGATCATGGTCGTGGTCCTGGCGGTGGTGTCGTGCCTGATGACGCTGGTCGGCGGCGTCGCGGCGATGCGCGTACGCCACCACCGGCACCTGGTGCTCGGGCTCGTCGGCGGGCTGATCCTCGGCATCTCCGCGTTCGACCTGGTACCCGAGTCGCTGGAGTTGTCGGACCTGGCGGTCCTGGGCGTTCCGGCGCCGATGGCGGGCTTCGCCTGCGGGTTCCTGCTGCTGCACGTCATCGAGCAGGCGACCGCGATCCACCAGGCGCACGAGAACGCCTACGCCCTGCACCACCACCGCCACGGTCCCCAGGGTGACCAGGCGTTCGGCGGTGACCAAGTGCGCGGAGGCGGCGGCCGAAAGTGCGGCGGCGGGCATGGTCACGGGACGGGCGGCCGGCATGGTCACGGGACGGGCGGCGGGCATGGTCACGGGACGGGCGGCGGGCATGGTCACGGGACGGGCGGCGAACAGGGCAAGGTCGGGCTGGTGGCGGCGAGCGCGCTGGTCGGGCACAGCTTCGTCGACGGGCTGAGCATCGGGCTGGGGTTCCAGTCCGGTACCTCGGTGGGGATCTTCGTGGCGATGGCCGTGATCGCGCACGACTTCGCGGACGGCTTCAACACGTTCACCGCCGCGTCCCTGCACCGTACGGACCGCGGGCCGGCGATCACGTTGCTCATCGCGGACTCGCTGGCGCCGGTGGCGGGGGCCGTGGTCACGCTGTTCGTCCAGGTGCCGAAGGCGGCGCTCGGGCCGTACCTCGGCTTCTTCGCGGGTGTCCTGCTGTATCTGGCGGCGGCGGAGATCCTGCCGGAGGCGCACAGCCGCCATCCGAGCGCGCTGACCCTGTGCGCGACCGGTTTCGGCGTGCTGGCGGTCATGCTGATCGTCGGCATCGCCGGGTGAGAACGGCCGAAGGCCGCCCGGACACGTCGTCCGAGCGGCCTTCCGTCGTTCACGTACGCCGAACGCGTCGTCCCGGGCGGCCTTCCGTCATGTACGCCGGACGCGTCGTCCCGGGCGGCCTTCCGTCATGTACGCGGAGGGTGGATCAGCCGGTGATCTTCTTCATGAAGCCGGGATTGGCCTTGGTCCACTCCTCGACGGCCGCGGCCTCGCGGCCCTTGTACTTGTTCATGATCAGGTCTTCCAGGGGGAACAGCTCCTGGTCGGCCATCTTGAACTTCTTAAGCCAGCCGGTCAGCTCCGGGAAGTCCTTCGCGAAGCCCTGACGGCCGAGCATGTGCAGCTTCTCGGCGGAGCCGAAGGTGCCCTTCGGGTCGGCCAGCGGCTTGATCGGGAACGTGGCGTACGCCCAGTGCGGCTTCCACAGCGTCACCACGATCGGCTGCTTGGCGTTCGTCGCCCGGGTGAGCTCGGCCAGCATCGCGGGCGTGCTGCCCTGGATCAGCTCGAACCTGCCGTTCAGGCCGTACCCGGGTATCACCTTGTTCTTGACGAGCTTCATCTCGCCCGCGCTGGGCTCGATGCCGATGATCCGGCGCTTGTAGCGCCCGGGGTTCGCGGCCAGGTCGGCGACGCTGTTGGCCGGGTCGTCCTTGGGTACGGCGAGCTGCATGCTGGCGTTGTCGTACCAGGTGCCCAGGTCCTCGATCTTGTTCTTGTACTTGGCGTAATAGTCGGCATGCGTGGCCGGGAGCCAGGCGTCAAGGAAGAGATCGATCTGACCGGCGGCGAGACCCGAGTAGAGCGGCCCCGCGTCGACCTGCTGGAGCTTGACGGCGTAGCCGCGCTTCTCCAGCTCGCCCTTCCAGAGATAGCTGATGGCGATGTCCTCGTCCCACGGGATGTAGCCGATGGTCAGCTGCTTCTTGCCGCCGTCGCCCTTGTCGTCACCGGTCAGCCCGATGCCGCCGGAGACCAGCGCGAGAACGAGCACGCCGCCCAGCGCGAACGCGGGCCGCGGCCGGTAGTGCAACGCCCCCTGCCAGCCGCGGGCGGCGGTGGCCGCCGCGGACCGGGCACGCGTCACCGGGCTCAGCCGGACGCCGAGCGCGCCGGTCAGCCGGTCCAGCGTGATGGCCAGGATGACCACCGAGAGACCCGCCTCGAAACCGCGGCCGACGTCCAGCTGCGTGATCGCGCCGAACACCTCGCCGCCCAGCCCGCCCGCGCCGACCATGCCGGCGATGACGACCATGGACAGCGACAGCATGATCACCTGGTTGACACCGGTCATGATGGTGCTCAGCGCCAGCGGCAGCTGCACCCGGGTCAGGGTGCGGCCGGGCGGGGTGCCGAACGCGTCGGCGGCCTCCACCATCTCCTTGTCGACCTGGCTGATGCCCAGCCGGGTGAGGCGCACCCCGGGCGGCAGCGCGAAGATCACGGTGGCGATGACGCCGGGCACCTCGCCGACCCCGAAGAAGAAGATCGCCGGAATGAGATAGACGAACGCGGGCATCGTCTGCATGAAGTCCAGCACCGGCTGGACCACCGTCGCCACACCCGGCCGCCGTGCCGCCAGGATGCCGAGCGGCACCCCGATGACCAGCGCCGCGATGCTCGCCACCAGCACCAACGCCAGCGTCGACATCGCCGCGTCCCACTCGCCCAGGTTGTCGATGAGCGCGAGCCCGACGAAACTCAGCACCGCGAACAGCGGGCCGCGCAGCCACCACCCCAGCACCGCGACGATGCCGGCCAGGGCCAGCGCGGGCGGGCCCCCGAGTACCGACTCCAGCCCGCCGACCAGGCCGCTGACCGCGTCACTGATCGCGTCGAACACCGGCCGGCCGTGGTCGGTCAGGTAGTCGACGGCGTCGTTCACCCAGTCGCCGATGGGGATCTTACGCATCGGCCATCACCGCCTCCTCCGCCGAACCGTTCAGATTGCCGAGCGCGGCCAGCAGCGTGACCCGCGGGATGACGCCGAGCAGCCGCCCGGCCCCGTCCACCACCGGCACCGGCAACGCGCTCTCCGCGCACCGGCTGAAGAGATCGGCCAGCGGCGTGTCGGGCCCGACCGGGTCCAGCTCACGTTCGATCAGCGTGTCCAGAGCGCCGACGCCGTCCCGGACGGCTTGCGCCGCCTCCTTGGCGTACACGGCACCGATCAGCTTGCGGTCGCGTCCCACCACGAACGCCCCGGCGGTCTGCGCCTCGCGCATCGCCCGTACCGCGGCCCGTGGACCGTTCCCAGGATCAACGACCGACAGCGGCTTCTCCATCACCGAGCTCGCCGTCAGCACCCGTGTGCGGTCCACGTCCGCCACGAACTGCGCCACGTAGTCGTTCGCCGGGTCCGTGAGGATCTCCTCGGCGGTCCCGATCTGGATCACGCGCCCGTCCCGCAGCATCGCGATCCGGTCACCCAGCCGCATCGCCTCCTTCAGGTCGTGCGTGATGAACACGATGGTCTTACCGAGCTCGCTCTGCAGCTCCAGCAAAAGCTCCTGCATCTCCCGCCGGATGAGCGGGTCGAGAGCGCTGAACGCCTCGTCCATGAGCAGGACCTCGGTGCCCGCGGTCAACGCCCGCGCGATCCCCACCCGCTGCTGCATGCCGCCGGACAACTCGTCCGGAAACCGGTCGCCCCAGCCCTCAAGCCCCACCAGACGCAGGAACTCGGTGGCCTTCTCAAGCCGTTCGGTCCGAGGAACGTTCTGCACTTCCAAGGCGTACGCCGCGTTCTCCAGCACCGTCCGGTGCGGGAACAAGGCAAAGTGCTGGAACACCATGCTGACCTTCTTCTGCCGCACCTCCCGCAACGCCTTGGGAGAGAGCTTCGTCAGGTCCGTACCATCGATCAGAATCTTGCCCGACGTGGGCTCCACCAGGCCGTTGAGCATCCGGATCAGCGTGGACTTCCCGGACCCGGACAGGCCCATGACCACGAAGATCTCGCCCCGGCGCACCTCGAACGAGACGTCGACCACAGCGGCCGTGCAACCCAGATCACGAATGTCGGCGCCCGAATCGAGCCTCCGAGCGACCTCCGCCGTCCTCCGGCCGAACACCTTTGTGACGCTTTCCGCGCGCAGTATGGACACGGTCTCCTTTCGGGCTTCCGCGGCACAGCGCGGAAACAGAGCACGAAGGCATAAACCAACGCTTTGTGCTACCCGAAACTACCTGCAGTCACCAAATGTTTCATCTTTGGGTGTTCTGGGTCACACCTTGGTGCGGTGGAAGTTGAGGTAACTCCGCGACGGCGTAGGCCCCCGCTGGTCCTGGTACCGCGACCCGTACCGCTCCGACCCGTAAGGGAACTCAGCCGGCGAACTCGTCCTGAACAAGCACATCTGCCCGATCTTCATCCCCGGCCACAACTTGATCGGCAACGTCGCCACGTTCGACAGCTCCAACGTCACATGACCGCTGAACCCGGGGTCGATCCAACCCGCCGTCGAGTGCGTGAGCAGCCCCAGCCGCCCCAGGCTGGACTTCCCCTCCAGCCTTGCGGCCAGGTCCTCCGGCAACCCGAAGACCTCATAAGTCGAGGCGAGCACGAACTCCCCGGGATGCAGGACGAACGCCTCGTCCGACTCGACCTCCACCAACCGGGTCAGATCACCCTGCTCGACCGCCGGATCGATGTGCGGATACTTGTGGTTCTCGAAGACCCGGAAATACCGATCCAACCGCACGTCGACACTGGACGGCTGAACCATGCCCGGCTCGTACGGGTCGATCTTGACCCGCCCGGACTCGAGCTCGGACCTGATATCGCGATCGGAGAGCAGCACGCCAGAAAACTACCGTGCCGAGCCCCCACCCGCGTCCGCCACACACCCCGTCTCGCCAACCACCCGGATTCCGGTACCATAACCGCACGGCCGTCCCCACCGACGGCCCGCGCGAGTGTAGTTCAATGGCAGAACTCCAGCTTCCCAAGCTGGTAGCGCGGGTTCGATTCCCGTCACTCGCTCCAAGAACCCCCAGCTCAGAGCCCTGATCATCCGAAGATGATCAGGGCTCAAGATCATTCGGCACCCAAATGGCACCCGGACCGCCCGCGATCAAGCGGCACCACCCGACACAAGACCGGGTGAGTTTCCGTCGGCCAGCTCACCTTGGATCTTGAAACGTCCAAGCCCTCATACCGGTAGCCAGCGCCATCGATCATGCTGCCGTGATCGTCTCCCAGGCCGCCGAAGGAGCCGGTGACCAAGGAGCGACGGCTACCTGCGGTGCCTTCTTGCCGAGGAAGGTCGGGATTGATCGCTTCGCTGTGCCGTGCTGGAGTCAGCACGGCTTCGAACGACGGTCGCCGTCTCCGGAGCGGGGAAGCCACTCATGGCGATCGTGGCGGGAGACGAAGGACTGATTGAGGTGATCAGCCAGGGAGTCTCTTCCGGCGTGGTCGGTGAGGCACTGCTGCGGCGGAGGTGTGTGCAGGCCATGCGGGAGGCTGCTTCCTGAGGAGGTCGGCCGCGGGCGCGGTGGAGCTGGGTGACGGCGACCATGAGTGTGAGCAGGCTCTGTGTCAAGACGGTGACCGCGTTGTTCATGGACGGTGTGATGCGACCGGCGAGCGCGAGGATGCGTGCGGCGGTGCGGAGGCCTTGGCCGGCGGGTGTCGGGTGGGGGATGCGTCCGAACGGTGCGCGGGCGGCGCGGTCGTAGGCATCGGCTGCTCGTCGTAGGTGCACATTGCCGGTCGCCTGGGCCGCGGAGTGCAGTAGATCGGCTGCGGCCCAGCAGGCATCACGGGCCGCGTAGGGGTTGATGACGCTGTAGCGGCGAATCTGGCCGGTGGCGTAGCTGGCGGCGCGGGCGGCGTCCTGGTAGATCGCTTGTCGTTCATCCGGGATCAGATCGAGCTGCACGAGGTCGCTGCGCTGTCGGCGGACGTCGCCGTTCCATCTTTGGGTGAGACGGGACCAGGTGAGGTCGGCGGCGAGACGTCCGCCGCTGTACCAGATGAGCTTGCCGTCCTGCCCTAAATGTTCGGGCAGCGAGACGGCGTAGCCGGTGATCTGCCCTGGATGGGTCTGGCTGAAGCGCTGGCGGATCAACACACCTACGCGGTGAAGCTGCTCGAAGAACTCGTCACTCGTCCGCGCCTGGTCTGCGGCTTGGCGGACGGTGGACCGCAGGACCGCTCGGGCGGACCGGCCGGATAGATGCCGTCCGGATACCGGCTGGTAGTCCGCGGCCTGCGGACCGGCCGGACCGGAGCACAATCCGATGCGCGGACCGGTGGTTCTGCGCGGACCGGGGACGGACCAGCGGCGGCGGAGTTTGGGGAGGGTGAGGTCGGCGGCGAGCTTGCCTCCGCCGTACCAGACCGGTTGTCCAGATGGAGCGCGGTCGCTAGGAAGCGCGACCGCGTATCCGGTGGCTGTGTGCGGATCGTGCCGGCTCATGCGCTTGTGGATCAAGATGCCTGCGCTGGCCAGCCGGTCGAAGAATTCCTGCTCGGTCCGCGCTCCGGCCGCCGCGGTCTGGACCTGACGCCGCAAGGCGGTCCGGGCCGGTTCGGTCCGTCCTTCTCGGACTGCCTTCTCGGCCTCGGCACGTTTGGGTCGACGGGCCGCGGTCCGGTCCGCTGGGGCGGTGGACCGGAGCCCGTAGCGGTCTTCGACGGTGCGGCAGGCATCTCTAACTCGGTAGCCGTCGTTCCACACGTTCGGCCGTCCGCCGTCCACGCGGGCGAGGGTGGCGACAATGTGAATGTGGTCGTCGGCGTGGCGGACGGCGATCCAGCGAACCGCGTCAGAATCTCCCCGCGGTGCCAGGCCGGTGCGCTGCATGATTTCGGTCGCGATATCGGCCCATTGGTCGTCGGACAGGATTGGGTCATCTGGGTGAGCGCGAAGGGGAAGGTGCCACACCGGCCGTGGGTGGGTGCGATCAGCCAACAGGGCCAGCGGTTGGCTCAGAAGCGTCTCCAGCCGCCGGAAGTCCCGCCGTCCATCAGCCAGCATTCCGGGTTCCAGGGCGGCTGGAGTGTCAAATCCCGCGACGACGTGCGGGTTGCGGTGTTCGTTGAATCGTCCCGGCCCGTACAGGTATCGGATCAGGCCCTGCACTCGGCTTCCCCGCAACACCTTCCCGATCACGAGGCGCTGACGCCCCCTGCGAGGTCGTGCCTTTGGCTACCGTTCTGCTCGCCTTCGACACGGCTGCGCTGGCCTCGCGGTCCCGATATGTGGCTTCGTTGCCCGAGGCCGCCAGCCGAAAGCGGCTCTTGAGTACGGCGCAGGCATGCGCGACCTGCAGATGATCGCGAGACAGCAGCAGACGGTCGCCTGCGCAGGAGTGCAGGCGGATGACGATGTGAATGTGATTGTCTGCGTGCTGGATCGCCGTGCAGGGTGCGATCGAGGACGAGAACCCGTCATTGATGGCGACGCCGTTCTGAATCGCGATCGCCAGCGCGACCTGCGCCCATCCCTCCTCGTCTAGGAGGAGTTCCTCTGGCGAGATGTGTACCCGGCTGTGCCACACGGGCTCTTCCTGCCGCCATCTCGCCGGAGGACTCAACATCGTGATCAGCTCGCGGCAGTCCCAGTCACCACCGACCAGCGGCTCAGGTTCCAGGAAAGGCTCCAAGAACAAGTCCGGGTAGCCGGTGATGATGCGAGGCACACCACCACTCGCGCAGCAGCCCTCGGCGAACAAACGCGTGATCAGCGCGACCACGTCCGCCGGACGTTCGCACTCATCGAACGTTCCTCCTGATTTCCTCCGCGACGTCGTCCAGCTTGGTGACGGTCGTAACGGCCACTCGCGCGTACTCCTGCAGAGCAGCCGTGGGATAGCCGGCCGAATGCAACGCGGCTACCGCTTGATTGAGATTGACGCCGACGCGGCGCACCTGCCCGGCCGCACGCATGACCTCGCTCATCAGCTCGCGGAGTGGCGACCACTGCGGCGGATCGCTTTGGGACGCCACCGCCACCACGACCTCCGCAGCGTAGGCACCCACCGCTAAGCCCAACCGCTGGGCCGCCGAACGCACGACGATGTACTCCGACTCCGAGACCTGCACTCGCAAGCTCCTGTCCCGCAGCACGCCACGACGCCGACATCGACGACGCCCCTGCCTCTGCTCGGCAATGCCGTCGCTGACTTCGTCCAACGAACCTCCTAAATCGTCTCTGCAGGCCCGGCGCCGACCAGCTGTCAGAGCCTCAGACGAACTGCCTCCCTCTGGACCGCGCCCGGTCCAGAACTTGTGTAAGTGCTGGTTACGCCATTTCTTGCTCCGCGAAGGCAAGGCCACTCGGTTGCCTTCGGGAAGGCGGTGCCAAGTCACGTCCAACAAGGCCAGCGCCACGGACGTCGCCATTCGCGAGAGAGCTCGGTCACGGCCGTTGATCTAGAACCTTGTCAGCAGGGTGGAGCACTGGAGGGAAGTGATCTTCGAGGGCCGAGCAAGCCTGGACTGCTCTGTGAAATCTGTTTGACATTGTTTGACAATGGATACGCTCTATAGTTTCACACGGCGCGCATGCTGGCCAGCTCACGAGCTTCTTTGACCAGCCCCATCACATGGCTGGCTACAGCCGATCTTGACGCTGCGCACTCGCCGGACCATGCCCCACTTGGGCAGCGGATTCTCTTCCGAACCCGTTTGGACCACGTTGGGACCATCCCCCGCACACGGGCAGCAGACAAACCGGGCGCATCTGCCGTAGCGCCAGGCGGGCCATCCCCGCATGCGCGGGGGGCAGTTCATCCGGGCGGCCAAGGAACGCCTTGAGCCGGCTCCATCCCCGCGTGCGCGGGGAGCAGTGGCAGTCCCGGCACGTCCATGAGTCCGAACTGGGACCATCCCTGCGCGGGGATGGTCCCGGGTCCAGCTCCCAGGGCGACTCGGACTGGCCCTGCTCCCCGCGCACGCGGGATGGTTCGGCACGGGCGATCCCCCACCGTTCGAGTAGACCCGCGCGACCTGTGCCCGTGTATTGGGCGGGAACCATCCATCAAGCGATGGGTGCGCGGAGACTCAAGAGGCTAGCCACAGCCGCCCTTCCGGCGCGTGCACTACACACTCGGACCCTATGAGCCGGGACGGCTGGGCCTACGTGAAGCGTTGTCTGGTCGCGTGCTAGAAGATCAGGGCTTCAGTTCGTCGGCGGTAATGTGGGCGGCGATTCCTCGCCACTGGGAACGGCTAAGAGTCAGCTTGGGGCCGTTGGGGTTCTTGGAGTCTCTGATCGCGACGCCGTGGTGGGTTGATGCGATCTCTACGCAGTCGTTGCCGGTGGCGCTTGATCGGCTGGCTTTGCGCCAGATCAGCTGGGGGTTGTCAGGCGGGGTTCTCATGGGACTGGGTGTACTCCTTGGCGATGTCGGCGATGAGGTGTGCCGAGTCCTCCTCAGACAGCGCCACATCCGATATGCGGCTGAATGTGAGATTACAGCGCCGGACCTGTTCGATCTCTTCGACGTAGACGTCGCCGACTGCGCTTTCGAGGTAGACCACGTCCAGTTCCATCGGGCTGGGGAAGCCGAAGATGACGAAGGATCCTTCGCCGAGCCCGGGATGTAGTCCGGCCGACATCGGGACGATACGGATGGAGACGTTGGGGCGCTGGCCCGAGGCGAGCAGTGATTGGAGTTGGCCTTGCATGGTGGCGGCGTCGCCGACGACCCGGCGGAGGACGACCTCGCCGAGAATCACCGTGAGCTTCGGTGCGTTCTGGCGGGCGAGGAGGGTTTTGCGGGTCATGCGCGCCTGGAGCCGCCGGTCGAGCTCCTCTTCTGAGAGGTCACCTGAGCGGATCATCGCGAACGCGTACTGCTCCGTTTGGAGCAGTCCGGGGATGAGTTCGATCTGCCAGCTCTTGATCTCGGAGGCGACGTCCTCCAGTTCGGCGAACGGGCCTGTGAGGACATCGTCGTAAGCCGTCCACCAGCCGCGCTTGCGGATGTCGCGGGCCAGTTGCATGAGCGCCAGCCTGAGGCTCTCCTCGCAGCCGTACAAATCGAGGATCGCCGCGACATCCGCCGGCTTGGGTTGGGCCTTGGCCGTCTCGAACCGCACGAGCTTTGGACGGCTCCAGCCAAGTGCTGCGGCGGCGTTCTCGGGGCTGAGGCCGGCGCTTTCGCGAAGCGCCCTCAACTCGCTGGCCAGACGCCGATGCCGCACTGTGGGGCTGTACTCCGCCATGGTCACTCAGTGTGGCACGCCATGACTGCCATCGTTCGGTCTATGAAGGGCTCAAGATCATTCGGCACCCAAATGGCACCCGCACGTGCCCAGACGCCACCGCGTCGGGCACGATCCCCCAGCCATTTTACCTGGCCATGCACTTGAAGTCGTGCGCCGACGCCAGGGCGTAATCGGCGGCGGCCTGGGCGCAACGAGCTGAACGGCGGCGCGGACTACGACAGGGATCGCTGCTCTGCCACGGGTATAGGGCCGCAAACGCTGACCGGGCGCTCACTGCAGGCTGTTTCTGGAAACGCAGTTGTTGGTCGCTTCCCTGATCACCAGGGCATCAGCTTCGACATCAGCGAGGTCGGCAGCGACGGGTTGGCGGCCGCTGCCTCCACGACTTGCCAGTCCTCATCGCTGAGCAAGTCGGCAATGACCTCCGGCGGCAGGGCCGGGTGATCGGCCGCGATGGGCCTGGCCTGCCGGTCGGTCAGGCAGGCCAGCAGTGCCGGGGCCGTCGCGTTGTGATGGCGGGCGACCTCGCGGAACGCTTTCCGCACCGGCGGCCGGTGCCGAGTCAGGTGCTCCAGCAGTGCCGGTGAGACGTCCGGATTCGTCGCGACCTTGGTGACAACGCGCACACCATGCTGGTCGACCATGGCACGTAGTTGCCTGTCGGACAGGCCTGGGTGCGGTGCGATGGACTTGAGCACCTTGGCGTCAGGGTCGGCGGCCAGCGCGTCACGAATCTCAGGCGGCAGATCACGTCGCCCGGCCACCAGCATCCGCACGGCCGGATCCGGTGAACCCGCCAGTTCCCTGACCTCGGCGGGTGAGGCAGCGGCGACCCGGGGCAACAGAGCGCGGCCGATCTTGGCTGTACCCGCCAGCCGGATGATCACCTCCAGCGGCACCCGGGGATTGTGCGCGACGCTGCGTTGGACGTCGTGGCCGGGGTCGGTGGCCATTCGCCGATCAGGCGGTCCCCGATCGCGGGATTCTGGGCCAGGGTGGCGCGGACACCGGGTTCTGGGGCGCCGGCGAGGTGTTCGTAGGTCGCCGGCGGAAGATCGGGGCGGGCGGCCAGTTGCTGGCGCAGCAGCATCGAGGGATGGTCGGCGAAGCCGATGACGGCTGCGGTCGGCGTGGCCGGATTCCGCAGCGCCCTCAGCTGAGTTTCGTGAACGGTGGACTCGTGGGAGCCGTCGCATGAGGCCCCCGGCGGCAGGTCACAGTCGGGCTCTGGGCAATGCGGATCATGAGCGAACGGCGTTGCGACGCGGTCGCAGACCAGGCACGATCGCGCCGGGTCCACGCCCTCTGCGGTGATCAGCGCAGCCAACACCTGCGGCGGTGTCGCTTCATTGCCCGCCACCGCGCAGCGGACCTCGGCGTGCGGATGCTCCGCGAGCAGCGCCGCCGTATCCGGTGTCGTCCACAACGCCAGCTCTGCCACGACCCGGAGGTCCCCATCGGCTGCCAGAAGCTCCCGCACGTCACCGGGAAGGCCGGGACACGTGGCCAATCTCTCACGGCGTCCGACGCTCGGATCCGCCGCAAGCCAGCGTGCCCATGCCGCATAGCCGCCACCATCGGCGAGCACGGCGAGCGCGGCGTCCGGCCGCGCGACCGGGTCGATGTCGTCGGCCATCAGCAGGCCCCGCGCCACCAGCCGCACAATGCTCTGTTCGATGCGCGGGGCCAACGCAACCGCCTGCGCACGAGTGAGATCCGCACGCTCGACCAGATCCGCAGCGATGTCCTCATCGACCATCGTGATCAGTTGATCGACCAGCTCAGCGCCAAGAGCCGGATTCCGCGCCAGCCCGCAAAGGACATGGTTCACAGAAGCATCATCCCCGAACCGTGATCACGCGGGTCGTGGGCCGTCCGCCGACGGGCGCCCTGCGGCAGCACATGCACAAGAGTTCCGACGCCCGTGCAGACCACCACCGAGCAGGACGGCACCCCGCGCAACTCGGCGAGACGTTCAGTCGTGCCGCCACCGCGTCCGCCTTGACTCGCCACGTTAGTTGTCACACGGGCTGTGCTCTGACCGTTCGCCAGGATGGTTGTCACCGTTGCTCAAGATTCTTGTCACCTGGACGCTGTTCGCAATCGACTTACGTACATCGCTCAGGCGGGCGGCCACGGGCCCAACGGGCGGCCCGCTCCAGGTAGTCGATGTATTCGTCCAGCAGCACCGACCCGTTCACCCAACGCCTCGGACCCGCTCTTACCTCGCGTTCTGCGATCGAAAGCGCCTCTTCGGCGGACTCGCTGGTCGCAACGGTGCGCCCCGCCCGCGTCGTCGCGACGGAACTCATTTACCCGGAGGGTCTCCGGATCGAAGTTCTCGGCCGGATAGAAGGCAGGGAACTGATCCATCGGCAGCATCCCCGGGCCGAGATCCTCGACCTCATACAGCCGGACCCGGATGGGCTCGAACCGGCCAGCCGGCCAGGCACAGGCCCACCGCAGACCCCGGCGGCCCTCCCCTTCGAAGGAACCCAGCAGCTGACCGATCTCCCGCCCCTGAAGACGGCCCCAGCAGCGAAAGACCTGTTGAGATAGCGCCCCAACAGCTCACCCCTCCATGAGGTGTGTCACCTCGGTGAACGCCGCAGCGGAAGCTCCCACAGGCTCCAAGACGACCGAGACGAACACCGTCCCCACACGCGGCTGCAGAACTGCCAGAGGGCGAATTGGTCCATCTCGCGATCAGTGGACCTGCGGAGCAGGCCAAGCATCGTCTGGAATTCTTCATCCGACAGGGGAGCGCCAGCGGGCAGCTCGGTCATAGCGATCAAGTCAACACCAACCAGCCATCGACACCGAGCTGGGTTCAAGCCGACCCTCCAGCCGCCAACAAGGTCTGGGAACTGCCATCTATGGCCGGGGAACCACAGCCATTAACCGCACCAGCGGGATCTTGGTGACAACTATCGTGGCGAGTGACAGCTATCGCGGCTCGTCACGCCGCCTTGGGGACTGTCCGAAAGTCTGTGGGTGAGGCGGTGATCGCTGTCAGTTCAGTGTGATGCGGTCGCCGTAGTGCAGCGAGAGTGCGTACAGCCCGGCCTTCCATCCGCGGATTTGGCCGGTCACGTTGGGCCGGTTCTTGATCGGGTTGCGGATGACCAGATAGAGGACCTTGAGCGCGGCTTGCTCGGTGGGGAAGTGTCCTCGTCGGCGGGCCGCCTGGCGGAACCGGGCGTTGAGGCTTTCGATCGCGTTGGTGGTGTAGATGAAGGTCGGCCACGCGTCGCGCCAGAGCCGGATCACCGCCGGGTAGCGGTCGCCCCAGGTGGCCTCGAACTCGGCGAATCGCTGCTCGGCGGCCGTCTCGGTCGGGGCGGGCATCAGCAGCACCATCTGTCAGCGAACGTCGACGTAGTCGGTTGCAGAACGCGCGGGGAAGTCGGCTACGAGGCCGTACGGCGAGGCGTAGTCGGTGAGATAGTAGACGCGCCAGGTTGCGTCGCCCGTGACATCGCAGCTCAGGCGGAACCAGCCGTTAGCGCTGGTGGGGGCGCCGCCGTTGGCGCAGTAGCCCGAACGCCACCGCTTGGTTCCCTTGAGGCGGTACTGCGCGCTGATCCGCTTGCTGGCTATGGGGCGCCAGCCACCCTTGGTCGTCCACCGCGTGAGGCGGCCCGTCAGGGTGACCTCCTTACCCCTGCGCACAGGTTCGGGGCCGGCGTTGAACTTGGTGATGGCGGTTTGGTAGGTGGCGTGGACGAGGGAGTAGGAACCCTCCGCGGGCGCGTACGACTCGCTGCCCCTGAAGAGGAAGCGCAACGATTGCCGCTTGTTCACCGGCAGGCTGACCCGCGCGTATCCCTGGGGTCCGGTGGTGAGCGTGCGGATGGTGGTCCAGCGCCCACGGCCGCGGAAGGGGCCCGCCTGCAGCTCCAGTTTCGCGCCGGCTACGGGACCCTTGGCACTGACCATGGGCATCAGGCGGGCACTGACCGTCATCTTCTTGCCGTAGTGCGGATACTCCGGCATCAGCGGCCGCACCTGCGCGAAGTTGGTCAGCCAGCGGCTGCGGACCACGATCTGCCCCTGCAGGGGCTCCAACCACTGATCGCCGTCAAAGCGCGCGGTGATCGGGCCAAGGCCGTCCGAGGTGAGCGCGGCGGTGAAGGCCGCCGTCCCGCCCGGCTTGAAGGCGTCACCGATGTGCCGGCGACCGTCCTGCTCGTAGAACGACAGCCACCTGCCCTCTCGAAGGTCCACCCACCCGGAGGAACCAAGGCGCTGTACGCGACCGGTGATGGTCACCGACTTGCCCGGGGCGAGCCGCGGCGGTCCACCGTTCACGCTGATCCGTACCTGCTGCCGGCGCACCGGCACCTTCACCGCGACAGTCGCGGGATCGTAGTCGCTGCTGGCACCAGTGTTGACCGAGCAATCCCCGGCGCCGAAAACGCCCGCCGAGACCCGGAAACCGCCATCGGCCCCGGAGGCCAAGGCCATGCCCTCGTGACCGTCACACCGGGCGTAGACATAAATCCCGCCCACCGGCTGCCCGCCCACCACGACCCGACCCTGAAAATGCACCACCTGATTGTCCAGGTCAACGAACGCGCGGCTCGCCCCGACGTCCACCAACGCGACCCGCGCACCAACCTCAGCCGCCGCAGCCGCAGGCACAACGGCAACCGAACCAGCACCAAGCAGCAGAAGCCCAACAACCCTATTTTTCACAAAAGTCCTCAACTCAACATAATAAATATGACACACCAGGTCTGGCGGATACCAATTCTCATGCCCTTGAGAGCGGGCCTTAAAAACCCGTCGACGCCCCCTGTTCTCCTAGGACGCCGGCAGGATTAAGAAGACGCTCGATACCACCGTGCTACCGCCGAGGTAGCGACGAAGGGCTTCAGACATCCTATGCCTACCATCCTGAGCGTAGAGGACGCCCTGGCGCGTTCTATATCGTCACGCAGCGGGTCGCCGCAGGGAGATTTCGGCGGCGATATCGTCGTGCACCTCAACTGAGTTCATCCCTAGCTGTTCGACACTTCCCGAGAAATGTTCTCACCTCTGGCATCACCGTAAGGGCGACCAGTAGTGCCGAATAGCTTCTCGCATCCACGCGCCCTAGAAGGCTCCAGCACCAAACCCCTTCTGATCTCCCTGACGCAGCATCGCCTGCTGCGCCTTGTTGAGTCCTCGGCCGGAGTCCGTCGGGGCAGGCCGTTTGGGCGAACGACGCGATCGAAGCCTTCTAACTACACCAGACCGGGAGGTGAGGCGCAGAGAGCCTCGATGATGCCAAGCAGACACAGACACCCCAACACGAGGTAAAGCGGAGATAAAGTCGGCTTAACTTAGCGTGATCGCGAAGCGGGTGGAAGAAGCCAGTTCCCAAGATCAAAGTGATTCAAGTCACTGAGAATCATGTACACCAAGCTCTTGACCAGCGCGTCTGCATCGGACGCCGTAGCGCAACCACATCCCTACCGTCGCTATGGGTGAGTGCGGCCTCGAAGCGTCCTCGGATACCAGCCGCCATTTCCTGACCGACACCTCTGGCTCGATGCCCGACATCACGCTGCTGAGGCCGACCCGAATGCGCTGGACCCGGTCTTCATCGACGACGAGATGATGGAGATCCCACGGCCGCAGGCATGCACCGACCAGACCGCCGACTGTGGCCCCGTCTCGGGCAAGCCAGGCCGGACGGTGCGCAGCTCGGTGTCGTTCACCGAACCGAAGCTGGCGCCTGGCGCGGTCCGGGTGAAGCCCTCTGCTGCTCCGCGCACCACCGAGGTGTGCAAGCTCGGGTATGTGAACCTGTCGCGCTTTCGGCCTGCGCCACCGCGTACCTGAAGTACGAGTGGTATGAGAACGGCACCCTTAAGGGCCAGGCGGTCTGGATCGGACAAGCGCACGTACCCGACACGTTCCGGCCAGGTCGCCTTTCGCCGGCTGGCGCAGCGGCCTTCCGTGCCAAGGTCGACGGCGCCCGACCGCTACCTCGGCGAGACCGACATCGACACCACCGTTCAGCGATGGAGCCTGGTCCACGGTGACCTGCACTGAGCCAACCTCACCAGCCCCGAACTAACCATCCTGGACTGGGAAGGATTCGGCCCCGCCTCCTACGGCTTCGACGCCGCCCCACCTACACGCCTACACCCTGCCGATCCCCGAGCAGGCCCCACCCAGGTCCGCAAGACCTTCGCCGACATCCTCACGACACCCGAAGGCTGGTTTGCCGAGCTCACCGTGGCGGCAATCCTGCTCCAGCCGCCGAACGCGACCCCATCCACGACCGCCTCGTTCGGGAGCACGCCAAAATCCTGCTGAACTCATCGCCCGGGCAGCATCACGACTCGACAGCTCGTTGACCACGACGCCCTGTTTGGCCTCGTCTCGGCCGTCGTGGAAAACGAGAGGTGTTCTCGTGCGAGCCTCGTACATTCTGAGGCCGCTGACAGCGGGACCGGATCAGGTTGTCGTTGGCGTCCAGACAACTGGCAGGTCTCAGCGGCTTTGCCGGCGATCTCGGATCCGGATCGCCTGGGTCTTGCTGGACGACACGGTGCTGCGAAGGGCTGTCCCGTAGCGGTCGGCCGTCCCGTCTGAGGCACCGCGCCGCGTTGCTGTACGACAGCCATGTCCTGCGGAGCGAGTCACCTGGAAATGCGTGTGGGCTCTTGTCAGGTAGCGCTGGTGGAGCGTCGATGTGGGCGGCCGTGGTCGGAGTCGTCGGTTTCCTGCCATGATCGGGAAACTCGCCGCTCACGAAGGGAACCCCCATGGCCACTCCCACGACGGCCGGTGGCCGATCGTCTCGTCGTAGCCGCCTGATTTTCGGCATCGGCCTGCCTGTGGCGCTGGCGGCCGTCGGTACGACGGTGGTCGTCCTGGTTCGTTCCGGCGAAGCAGGCGATGACTTCCCCGGGACTGCACGGATCGGCGTGATGGGACCGATGAGCGGCAAGTTCCAGTCGAGCAGGGGCACGGCGTTGTGGGCGGGCGCACAGTTGGCCGTGGCCGAGTACAACTCCGCCAACCCGCCCGGGCGCGCGGAACTGGTACGCCTGGACACCAAGAACGCCGACCCGCAAGAGGGCACGAGGCAGGCGCGCGAGGCGGTCCGGCTCGGGGTGGACGCCGTGGTCGGACCGATGATGAGCGGGGAGAGCCAGCAGGCCGTGGAGATCCTGGCTCCCCAGAAGATCCCCAGCGTCTCGCCCACCCACGACAACTACGGCCTGTCAGGTGATCATCGCAAGTACTGGTTCACGATGCGTCCCGACTTCGAGAAGCCCGCGGATGATCTTGCCCGGCTCGTGGTCCGCCAGCGAGAGACGGAGAAGGTCGTGGTGGTGGACGACGGCCTCGCACCCACGGCGGACGTTTTCGAAGCCGGTGTGAAGGCCGGGGGCAAGTCGGTGCGGCGCGTCAGGATCCCGGTGCCACCGGACGACGAGAAACACGACTTCAGGCCCGCCGCCAAGCAACTGAAGGACGCCGACGCCATCTACTACGGCGGTGTCGGCGACCGTACGGTGCGACTCATCCGGGAGGCGCGCGCCGCGGGTTTCACCGGAAGGTTCTATCTAGGCGATGGTTCCTTGAACTCGTGGTTTCTCAAGGAGGCGGCCAATGGCGAAGCCGAAGGAAGCGTTCTGATCTGCTCATGCGTTCGCTTCACCGGCGCAGCAGCCGTTCCGTTGCCACCCAGGCTCGCTGACTTCGCGTCCCGCTATGCGAAGGCGAACGGCGGGAAGGAACCTGCCGATGACGTCCCCGAGGCCTACGACTCGACCTGGGCGATCCTGCACGCCGTCAAGGACGGCAAACGCACCGGAGAACAGATCAGCGACTATCTCATTGGGATGAGCCGTCCCGGCGCGACCCAGCGCATCCGGTTCGATGCCCATGGGCTGCTCCTCGACAGTGTGAGCTACGCCTACCAGGTGAAAGGCGGGCGGTTCGTCTTCCTCGGCGACTCCACCGCCGCCCTCCGGTAACGGCCGGGCGACGCGTCAGGTCGGGGTTCCGGACCACGTGATAGCGGTGGGCACTTTTGATGCCGCGGCCGTCTTCGCGTCCTCGATGGAGAGGTGTCCTTCGGAGTCCGGCCAGAACGATCCGTCGGCGCGGATGCCGTGGAAGGAGACGTAGTAGGCGAATCCCTCATTCTTGAGCTGAGGTTCTTCGCCGAGGTCCAGACGGCCGTCTTCTTTAGCGACCTCATACCAGAAGTCGTGACGCAGTCCCACGATGAAGACAGGCATGAGGACAGAGTCGGCGTATGTCCACATTCCTTTTGCGACCACGTCCATCGACGTTCAGTCTAGAGGCCGCCATGAAGTGCTGGCCTGGAGCGCCACCGCCTAGCGTCCGGCCGCTCAGCTGGTCATCGCCAGGTTGCGCATGAGTGCGATACCGCCGGGTGGCGTGGTAGACGCCGTCGCGTTCGCGGCAGCCGTTGCGCAAGATGTTCCACCACTTCAGCCGTGCGAACGCATGCTCGATGGTGGCATGGACCTTCTTGGGGACGGTGTTGACCTCGTCCTGCCAGGCCAGCAGTTCGCCGCCGTCGCGCCCACGTCGGCAGGGCATGATGACCTGCCGGTTTCCGAGGTAGCACTTAACAAGAAATGCCGAACATGCTGGCGACTGGAATGGACAAGAATTTAAATTTCCAAGCTGGTAGCGCGGGCTCGATTTCCGTCACTCGCTTCAAGCAACCCAGAGCCCTGATCAACTCCAGTCGATCAGAGTTCAAGATCTTTATCACCCAAATGGCACCCGGACCGCCCGCGATCAAGCGGCACACACGACACCGCGACGCTAGCCGGTGATCTGCCGGGGCGGGTGTGGCTGAGACGTTGACGGATCAGCACGCCAATCGTCGGCGTGGCGGGCGGCGAACCAGCGCACCGCGCCGACTGGGCCGTGCCGGCGGCACGAGCTCAAGTGCGTCACCCGAGTGTTGGGCCGTATCTCTGCTGTTCAGCGCACTGTTTGTATGTCCGTGGATGTCTTGGGACTGTCCTGGACAGCGAAGATCTTGTGGCCGTCGAACGTCCGCGTCGACAGTGCTGCCGAGGCCTTCGACGCCGACCCATCCGGGCGGCGGGCCTTGAGCAAAGAAGGGACTCTGTCGATGCGCAAGACACTCGCGGGCGTGGTCATCGGAATGGCCGGCTTGATAGCGGTGGTTCCGGTAGCCGAGGCCGCCAACGCCGCCACCCAGACTCGCGTCTCCACGCAACCGGCACCTGCCGCACAGACCGCCGCCGCTGGACAGTCGTCGACCGCCGCCAAATCCAGCTCCTACCGAGGGACCAAGAAGATCAAGACCTCCTACCGGGACGGATGGGCCGATGGAAAGGTCATCAGGCTCAGAAACGGCCGGACTCGCATCGAGGGGATCGTCCGTGACCGCAACTGTCGCTACTACGGCGGCAGCCGCGTCAAAATGACCTGGATGGAGCCTGGGGGGGACTACTCCTTCTACAGCAACACCGCCTGCAACAACGGTCGCGGGTTCCACAGAGACTATCGTCCTGGTGTCTTTTCGCAGGGTGTCAAGGTCCAGGTGTGCTCCACGAGGCCCCGGCTCCAGTGCGGACGCGGTCAGCGCTTCTACTACTAAGCCCACTGCCGGGCCCGCCTGCCAGCATCCGCAGGCGCGGTCCGGCTCGACTGGAACTCAGCGACGCCATCACCACGACGTGGTGGTGGCGTCGCTCGCCCGCGAAGGCGGCCGGTGCTTGGAGGGTGCGTAAGCGCGCTTGCGATGGCGCGCGATCGTCACTTGCGCCTAGCGAAGATCGGCGGCGTTGTGTTCTCGGGACACGGATATCGACGGTGTCTTTGGTTTGAGACGACTTGGCGTGGGCTGACCCGGCGGCCACCATCACGAGCCGTTGCTTGGACACCCGGGCCACGATCGCGCGCGGTGATCGCCTCGTACTCGGCGTCGTTCACGTGCATGGTGATGACGTGACGGCGGCCGCCCGACGCCGCTCTCGCATGGCACGGGCGGCTTGTCGCCGGGTGGCCGGACGCCAGGTCAGTGCCAACGGGAGTCGCAGGTACGCTTTCCGCTGCCCTGCTTGCAGACCTGAATCCAGAAGTCCTTGACCTTGCCGTCAGGCTGGTCCCAGTAGAACCTGCGCGTGATCGGCGCCTTCTTGCCCTTGGTCGTGCGGATGAATTTCGTCTGCGTTTGCCAGCCGGGGAAGGGGGTGCGCGACCAGCGCCAGTGGATCCGGAACATCGCGTACTTGCCGTCGCGCGCGCTGTCGGTCACCGACCCCTTCACCGAGATGCCCTCGCCCCAGTCCCAGCACAGCTTGCCCTTAATCGAGGCGCCGGCGATCGCGCTCGAGGCGTAACGGCAGCCGGACCAGCCAGCCTGGGCTTTCGCGGTCGGTGCTGTCATGGGCCCTGAGATCACTGTGCCGTAGATCCCGCCAACAGCGGTGACACCGGGGGCTGTGGCTGAGGGCTTGGGGGACTCCTGGGCGGGCGTGGCTGTCGCGGCTGCCGTCCCGCCGGCCGTGGTGACACCGCCGAGGACGGCCGCCGAGACGGCGACCGTAACGAGCTTTCTCATGTGATGCTCCGCCTTCTTGGTCGGTCGGTTACGCCACACGAGTCCACTACCGGGTTGTCATGGCGACGTCCGAGAACGGTCTCGATGTCGTGACACCAACGCCCAGCAACCGGCCGCCGGTCTGCGACGTGCCTCGACGGCGACCTCGTACGCCTCGACGAGCGCCTGCGGGGCGTCCTCACCGGCCGTCCACTCAGCCGACCCCACCTCTTGATGGCCTCGCGCCGATCCCGCTTGGCGTGGAACGCGCGGTCCTCGCGCCCGGCCGCAGGATCCACGCCGGCAACCAATCGGTATCGCAGGACCGGCACACCAGCACCTCTACGGTCCGCTCGGTGCCTCCCAGTCGGCCAGCGTCACCGGGCGCGGCCGCAAGTCGGGAGCACCTGCCCTCGGCCAGCGCGCCCTGAGCGTGCGTGGCGTACCGCTCCATAGGCACCGCCGCTCGCCCACCGGTCCGCCTCTCATCGGGCATGGGTGATGGTGAGGTCACGGCCGGCTTCTCGACCGGCTTCTCGGGTGTCTGTGCGGGTCGGGTTAGAGGCCGAGGTCGATGGCGGCCAGGGCGGTGCCCTGGATGCGGGCGGCGATTTTGGCGAAGGCGGTGTCGCGGGAGGTGGAGGTGTCGTCGGCGAAGGGGGCGAAGCCGCAGTCGTCGCAGGTGCCGAGGCGGTCGGCGGGCAGGTGGCGAGCGGCCCGCAGGACGCGGTCGCGGACTTGTTCCGGCGTTTCGATCTCGGGGTTGATGGGGTCGGTGACGCCGATGAAGACGCGGGCGGTGGGCGGCAGGTGGTCGGCGATGACCGCCAGGACCTTGTCAGGGTCGGGTTCGCTGGCCAGCTGCAGATAGAAGTTGCCGGCTTTGAGCTGGAACAGTTTGGGCAGCAGGCCCGTGTAGTCGATGTCGAGGCTGTGGGTGGAGTCCTGGTCGCCGCCCGGGCAGGTGTGGACGCCGATCCGGGCCCGTTCGGCTTGGGTGAACCGCTCCAGCACCCGGTTGTTCAACGCGATGAAGGCGTCCAGGACGCCACCGGACGGGTCCAGCTTGAGCGACAGGCGACCTTCGGTGAAGTCGAGCTGGACGGCGTGCGCCCCGGCGTCCAGGCAGCCTCGGATGTCGGCTTCTGCCTCGTCGGCCAGGTCGTCGAGGAATGCGGCCTGTGAGTAGCCGTCGATCCCGCCTGGAGGGTAGAGCAGGCTCAACGCCGACGGTGCGATCACGGCCTGCTTCACCGGAACGTTGGCGTGCGGCAGGGCCGCCCTCAGATAGCGGTCGGCGTGCACGGCGTACCCGAACGGCCCGGCCGTGATAACCGGCAGCTGCCGCTGATGCCCGTCCGCGAACGGGATCACCACCCCGTCGCCCGCCAGGTCCGTCCCGCCGATCGGGTAGGTCGCGAAGCTGGGCTTGGACTGCTCGCCGTCGGTCACAACCGGTGACCCAGCCTCCTCCATCCGGCGGATGGTCTCGCGCACCGCCGCCTCCTGCGCGGCGGCGAGCGCGGCATCGTCGGCCTCCCCCGCAGCATGCGCGCTCAACACCGCCAGCAGCGCGGCCGGCCTGGGAATGCTGCCAATGGGCTCGGTAGGAATGCTCACCAACCCACCGTAGGAACCAACCTGCACCGGGGACACCCTCTTGGAAACTTATGACCACACCCGGCCCACGATCCCGACCGCGAACCAACAACGAGCCCGAGTCAAGTGCGACACATCCAACGACCGTCCGCTCAACAGCATCGGACGAACAGGACGCCACCTATCAAGCCTGATGACACCGACCTAGGGAAGTTTCACTCTGTATCTGGTGTCTCAGATGTCACGCCAGGTGGGGGTGGCCTTCCGCCGAGGACCTTGGCGGCGGCCCTGGTCGACCAGGCCCGGGCGTGGACGGCCGAACGCGGTCTGGTTCCGCATCTAGACGGTGAGTGCCTCGTCGGATCGCTGACAACCGGCGGTCCAGGGAGTCCTCGGAAGAAATGCGGGCGGCGGTGTCGGATCGGGGCAGCGGCGTTCGTAGCAGGGGTGAGAGGCCCCGCCAGGAGGCCGCCCAAGGAGAAAGGAACCGTGATCATGAAGCTGACGACCATCACGCACGTCTCCGTCGACGGAGTGATGCAGGGACTCGGCGGTCCGGATGAGGACCGCAGGGGTGGATTCGAACGCGGCGGATGGGCTCTGCCGCTGTTCGACGACGAGGCCGCGACGTTCCTCGGCGAGGTCTTCCAGCGCGCCGACGCGTTTCTGTTCGGTCGACGGACCTACGAGATCTTCGCCGGCTCGTGGGGAACCGGCTCCTGGGGAGCTGATCAGGGCGACAACCCGATCTCAGTGGCGTTGAACAGGGGGCCCAAGTACGTGGCATCGACCACGCTCACCGACCCGCAATGGGCGGACACGACCGTCCTGTCCGATGACGTCGCGGCCGCCGTGGGCGAGCTGAAAGCCACGCCGGGAGGCGAGCTGCAGGTGCACGGCAGTGGCAACCTGGTCCGCTGGCTCGTCGACAACCGCCTGATCGACGAGATCACCCTGCTCACCTATCCCGTGGTCGTCGGCCAGGGCACGCGGCTGTTCCCCGCCACCGGCCCGGACGCCGCGCTTGACCTGGTCGAGTCACGAGCCTTCTCCAAGGGCATAACGCTCGGGGTCTACCGGTTGACCGGGCGCCCGCAGTATGCGACGTGACGTAGGTGTGGAGGTAGGCGACGCATTCCGCCGGCCACGGCGCACCTGCACTCATCTCGGTAGATGAGTGTGTTGGAGATGCTGCCTATAGCGATCGTCCGCGCCGTGATCAGAGTTCGTGGTCGCGAGGCGGGAGCGCGAAGACAGGGTCTGGGCGACAAGGGAGCCGGTTCGCCGAGGACGATTTGCGCGAGCCGCCCACCGAACGCGAGCCCGTCGGCGGCGTGATCGGAGAGCCGGTCATCGGCTGCGTGACTGAGCAGGCCAGCGTACTCAAGGATGGCTGTTGACCGATTGCTCAGCCGTCGCACGGCGGCTGAACAGAGGCTTCAGGGACTGTCAACTGGACGTCGGGCCGCATACGCTCGCGGTGTGGACAGGCGCATCTTCGGGCTTGAGAACGAGTACGGCGTCACTTGCACCTTCCGCGGTCAGCGGCGGTTGTCACCCGATGAGGTGGCGCGCTATCTGTTCCGCAGGGTGGTGTCGTGGGGTCGTAGCAGCAATGTGTTCCTGCGCAACGGTGCGCGGCTCTACCTGGATGTGGGCAGCCATCCCGAGTACGCCACGCCCGAATGCGACAGCGTCATCGACCTGGTCACCCATGACAAGGCGGGTGAGCGGATCCTGGAGGGGCTGCTGGTCGATGCCGAGCGGCGGCTGCGCGAGGAGGGCATCGCGGGCGACATCTACCTGTTCAAGAACAACACCGACTCGGCCGGCAACTCCTACGGCTGCCACGAAAACTATTGCGTCGGTCGCCACGGCGAGTTCGGTCGCCTCGCGGACGCTCTGATTCCGTACCTGGTGACCCGGCAGATCATCTGCGGCGCGGGCAAGGTGCTGCAGACCCCGCGTGGGGCGGTGTACTGCGTGTCGCAGCGCGCCGAGCACATCTGGGAGGGCGTGTCGTCGGCGACGACCCGGTCGCGGCCGATCATCAACACCCGCGATGAGCCGCACGGTGATGCCGAGCGGTTCCGGCGGCTGCATGTGATCGTCGGCGACTCGAACATGAGCGAGACCACGATGCTGCTGAAGGTCGGGGCGACCGATCTGGTGCTGCGCATGATCGAGGCGGGCGTGGTGTTGCGCGACCTGACGCTGGAAAACCCGATCCGGGCGATCCGTGAGGTCAGCCATGACATGACCGGGCGTCGTAAGGTGCGGCTGGCCAATGGCCGGGAGGCCAGTTCGCTGGAGATTCAGAAGGAGTACTTCGGCAAGGCCAAGGACTTCATCGACCGGCGCGGCGGCGACGAGGTCGCGATGCGGGTGCTGGATTTGTGGGAGCGGACGCTGCGCGCGGTGGAGACCGGCGATCTGGATCTGGTGTCGCGTGAGATCGACTGGGTGACCAAGTACCAGCTGATCGAGCGGTACCGGCGCAAGTATGATCTGCCGTTGTCCTCGCCGCGGGTGGCGCAGCTGGATCTGGCTTACCACGATGTGCACCGGGAGCGGGGCCTGTATTACCTGCTGGAGAAGCGGGGTTCGGTGGAGCGGGTGGCCAAGGATCTGGAGATTTTCGAGGCCAAGTCGGTGCCGCCGCAGACCACGCGGGCCCGGTTGCGTGGTGAGTTCATCCGCAAGGCGCAGGAGAAGCGCCGCGATTTCACTGTCGACTGGGTGCATCTCAAGCTCAACGATCAGGCGCAGCGCACCGTGTTGTGCAAGGACCCGTTCCGGTCCGTCGACGAACGCGTCGACAAACTCATCGCCAGCATGTGACGTACGGGGAGCCGCCACACGACGCCCCGGACGGCGACCGAGACCGCAGAGCGGGACATCCAGCTGCGGGACGCGGCACGGCACCGACCATGGCTAGGTGTCACACCGGGGTATCACTTTCGCCGAATGCGGCAGGCGAGACTGCCCCGCATACTTGCCTTATGCGCCAAGCCTTTGCTCACGAGGCGGTCCTGACGATTGAGCAGGACGCTGACATCCGGGCTCCCGGGGCGGCGGTGACGGTGGCGCTGTGCGGGCATTGGGATCACGAGCCGCCCTGCCCGCTGGCACCGCATCATGTCCACACAGACCATGTCGACGGCGCACTGCACGTGCGGATTCTGTTCGCCGCCGAGCCGAACACCGAACACCAGGTCCGGCAACTCATTGAACTGGCCCTGTCTGGAAAGCTCACCTTCCCGGACGGCTTCACCACTCCATGGCGGCTATACACAAGCCAACCCAGCCAGCTCTCAGCAGACGAAACACACCACGCTAAGCGCCTGATCCGCAGCTGACCCACCCCGGTTAAGCGCCCCGGCCAAGACTCAAGATGGCCGACGAACACCCGTTCGGCGACAGATCCGAGGCCGGCACCGAGGCGCCGGCGAGCACATGCTGTGGTGCTACCCGGGGACATTGACGTGCGCGCGACCTCACCGGCCGGCCTGCTCAGCGGCGTACCGTGAGTCGACGGCTGCTGGCTTGGCCACCGGAGAAGTCGATGAGGGCCGGCCTCCCATCTCGGCGCTCGCGCGGCGGGAAGGGGACGTTCCATTGCACCCTGGTCTGGTGGACGACGTGGCGAAGCTGTTGGACCGGATCTGGCGGACGGACGCGGCCGGCATGCTCGGCGCGCTCAGCCGACGGCTCGGTGACTTCGACCGGGCCGAAGAGGCGCTGTCGGACGCGCTGGCCGAGGCGCTCAAGCGCTGGCCTGACGAGGGTGTGCCGGAGAGCCCCACCGGCTGGCTGGTCACCACGGCCTGGCGCAAGGCGCTGGACCGGCTGCGCCGCGACGCCGTCGGTCGTACCAAGGTGGCACAGGTGGCCGCGGAACCGCCGCCGGAACCGGGCGTGGATGATCGGCTGGCCATGGTGTTCGCGTGCTGCCACCCAGACCTCGCTGAGCCGGCCCGGGTCGCGCTGACGCTCTACGCCGCCAGCGGCCTGAGTACCGCCGAGATCGCCGCCGCGTTCCTGGTGCCGCTGCCGACGATGGCGCAGCGGCTGTCCCGGGCCAAGCGCCAGCTGCGGGAGCGCGGCATCCGGTTCGAGGTGCCACAGTCGCATGAGTACGCCGACCGGCTACCGGCCGTGCTCGCGGTGATCTACCTGGTGTTCAACGAGGGGTATCTGTCCAGTGGCCGGTCCGCCCAGCGGCACGAGCTGGCCCGCGAGGGGGTCGAGCTGGCATGCCAACTCGCCGCGCTGCTGCCCCGTGAGCCGGAGGCCGCCGGCCTGGCCGCATTGCTGGAGCTGCACCACGCCCGCGCCGCCGCGCGGTTCGACTCCTGGGGCCGCATCGTGCTACTCGACCGGCAGGACCGGCGCTTGTGGGACAAGGCGGCGATCGAACGGGCGGCGCTGCGGCTGCGGGCGGCGGTGCGACAGGGCCGGACCGGGCCGTACCAGCTGCAGGCCGGCATCGCCGCGCTCCATGCCCTGGCCGCCTCGTACGAGGACACCAACTGGGCCGACGTACGGGCGCTGTATGACCGGCTGTACGCGGTGGACCCGTCGCCGGTAGTGCTGCTGAACCGGGCAGTGGCCACACGGTTCGCGGTGGGTCCGGCCCCGGCGCTGGATGAGGTCGACGCGCTCGGGGACCGGCTTGCCGGTTACCACCTGTGGCACGCGGCCCGGGCCGACCTGCTGGCCACGTTCGACCGTCCGGCCGAGGCACTGACGGCGGCGGAGCGGGCTCTGGAACTGGCGACGAACCCAGCCGAACGGGAGTTGATGTCGCGTCGGGTGGGTGAGCTAAGGCGCCGGCCGTGAGACCGGCGCCCAGAGTGCCGCTACTGGCCGCTCATCACCGGACGGACCTCAAGCGCGCTCATCCCCGCGGCCAGTGGCCAGGTGGCCGCGATCCGCGCGGCCTCCTCGATGTCGTCGCACTCCAGCATGACGATCGCGCCGATGACCTCCTTGAGTTCCAGGTACGGCCCGTCGGTGATCACCGGCTGGCCGTTCGCGTCGGCGCGCACACTCTTCGCCGTGTCCCGAGGCTGCAGCTCAGCACCACCGTCAGCGATCTTGCCGGTCGGCTGCCACCGTTCGAACCACTCGTAGACCTGCTTCATCACGTCCTGTTCGTCGGCCGGGGACAGCGCGGCCCACTCGCGGTCGTCGCCGAAGATCAGCATCGCGTACTTCATCGTTGCTCCTCGTGGTTGGAAGCGCTGCGTCATCCGTGTGACGAACGGCCGGCACCGGTCCTCGACAGGTTCCACCGAATTCGTTTGTCCGAAGTCCCGGCGCCCAACGACTCCAGGGCGACCAAGCTGAGCCATCGGCACAACGACAGGGCCATTGGACGACCCCGTACACCGCGGAGCGGGCCTTGGTGATCACCGCTCAGTCGCTCCTGTGCGTACTCGAACGCTGACAGCAGAACGCGTTCTCATCAGCAGATCAGCACGTCGGTACACATGGCCAACGCTACGCGCTGCAACCGAGCCCCGGGCCAGCCAAGCCCGGGGATGGATCCACAACCGACCGCCCAACGGCCCGCCGGACTCGCCACCGGCTCCGCCGCGCTCGTCTCAACCCCGCGACGCCGCAAACGCTAGCCCCGGAACGCCGGTCTATGGGAAAGCTCTTGGTGTGGAGCCCTGATGAGGCGAAGGCTCCGGCCTCTCCGCCGGGGTCCCGGAACCCTGCCTCAAGGCAAGAACACGCCGACCCTTCGCGGCTGCGCGAACGCGCCGAAGCCGCACCCAGTCGCGAAGGGGGTGGCGTACTGATACCTCGGCCGCGACCAGTGGCGCACCCAGCTGCTCGGCTGGCATGCGGCCCAGTCGACAGCTTGTTGTTCCTGCGCGGCGCCGACCCCACGGTTGCCCGGTCCAGGTGCCCCGTGCTCTTCCTGCGCGGGCTCCGTCTTGTCGACCTTGCCTGCGTCGCTGCTGCCACGGCGTCAGTGGTGGCGGTCGCTCGCCGCGTACGCGGGAACGGTCATGCGTCGGAGCGGCCGTGCCGCCGGGTGCGGCACGGCGCGCGCCGGGATTCAGAGGATGCCGTCGATCTCGGGTTGGATCAGCGAGATGCGGGTGCCCATGTTGGGGCAGCCGCCGAGGTGATGCAGAGCGATCACCTTGTGCGTTGAACGGGCCAGTACCGGCGAGCCGGACGAGCCGCCCTCGGTGTCGCAGTTGTAGCCCGAGTTCACACCGACCACGACCGTGCCGATCTTGCAGACGCCGCCGTCGCGATCGCTGGCGATGGACAGCTTCTTGACGAGGGCGCGGGGGTGTCCGGCGATGTAGATCTGCTCGCCCTGGGTGGGGTTGCGGGCGTCCAGTTCGAGGTAACCGAAACTGCTGATCGTGCTGAAGTTCTGCACGGTGTACAGCGTGTAGTCCAGACGCGAGCTGGTTTTCAGCATCTGGTCGCCGGTCACCTTGGTGATCGGCCCGGACCCCGTGCCACCGCAGGTCGGGCAGTCGTAGTTGAACTGGACCTCGGTCGAGCGGACGCCCGAGGCGGTAGCGACGCAATGGTTGTTGGTCAGCATCCGGTTGTTGGGACCCACCCGCCAGCCGGTGCACAGCGAGGTGCCACCGATGAGCAGCCGGGCGACCGCGCGCGAGCGCTGGTACTCGGTCGCGTGGCTCGACCGGTAGCAGACGGCGTCGCGATAGTCGTTGGTGCCGCAGATGGATTTGGGACGCGGACGCGCCGCGATCTCGGCGGCGGTGAAGCCGCGGGCGATCCGGTCGATTCTCACCTGCGAGCCGATTCCGCCCGTGGTGCTGTGCAGGGTCACCGTGGCGGCGTCCCCTTCGACGGACAGAGCCCAAAAGCCCTGCTCGGCAGCGGTCGCGGGAGAGTTCCCAGGCACCTGTGCTCGGGTCGGGTCGGAATGGTAACGGTGGCGCTCTCGTCCCGTGGCGTCGGTGACGGTGACATGATCACCTCGGCGCAGCGAAAGGACTGCGAAATGCACCTTGACGTAGGACGCGCCAGGGTGCCGGATCGTGGTGCGCAGCCGACCGGTACCGAGCTGGGCCGACGCTGCCTGCTCGGTGCCGACCACTTCGGGTGCGGGGGCTGTGACCTGGGCGGAGAGAGGGGGTGATGGGGGCGCTGGTGCGGCATTCACCGGTGCCGCTGTGGCGGCCGCGAACAGCAACCCAAGGACCACTCCCGACCATTTCAGCGAGGACATGGCAATCCTTCCGCATGGGGAGGGCAAGGCGGAAGAAATTTTATTGATATGATCCGGATGCCGTAAAGTATCAATTATTCAATGGGTGCGTTCTATCATTCGATTAACCCGACGTTTTGAACGGGCTGTTTCTGTATGCGTGGAACGGTTAGGTCGGCGGCGCAACGACGGCGTGAATCGCGATGACCACATACAGTTGCGGCTGATGGAGAGCCGAAGCCACACCGCCTGGTTGTCGCAGTCATTCCAAGCCTGCGGCACCTTCCCGATCAGCCGGGACTGACGGTGAATCGCCGCATCCCGTTCGTCGCATCCCGTTCGTCCCTGGAAGCCGACATCGCCGCCGATGATCGCTGCGGCACACCCACTGCACCGAACTTCACTCGGGGGCACGGCCAAACCGTCGAGGTGCGGCCTCGTCCAGCGATCTCCTCGTGATGGACGTCGGGCAGGTCGGGAGTGACGTGGGTGATGGGCCGCACCCGAGGCAAGCGAACGAACATCAATCCCCGGCAGACGTCTGTGCCGCCTGCCGCCGCAAAAGGACCCAGCGGGCGGCCGGACAAGCGGTGCTCGATCCCTAAACCCGCAGCGTCAGCGCGAACGGGAGTCGCTGAACGTCAGAGGATGTCGGTCACCGCATGGAGAACTGCTCCGGTCCGTTCGTCAGGTGTGAGCCTACGGCGCGAGTCCATCCGATCGACGTGTGCGCCAGCTCAGGAAGACGCCTGCTGGTCCTTCCGGAGCCTTCGGTCGAGGGTGACGGCGGCGAGGATGAGGAGCCCTTCGATGGTCTGTTTGTAAATGAGGTTCCAGCCGAGGAGGTTGAACCCGTTGGAGATGAGAGTGAGGATCAGTGCTCCGGCCAGGCCGCGCCAGATCGCTCCGTGGCCACCCAGGATGCTGGTGCCCCCGATGACAACGGCGGCGATGGCGGTGAGTTCCAAGAGGGTGCCGAGGTCGGCCTGGGCGGTGCCGCTTCGGGTGGCCATGACCAAGCCGGCGATGCCTGCGCAGGTGCCACTGATGGCGAACACGGTGACGCGCACAGACGCGATCCGGATGCCCGCCAGGCGGGCCGCGGTCGCGTTGCCGCCGATGGCGTAGGCCCGCCGGCCGAGCGTGGTGGACGAGAGCACGACCCAGCAGGTGGCCGCGACACCGGCGAGGATCAGGGTCGGGATGGTGATGCCGCCAATGACGGTCGGCATGCCTAGTGCCTGGAAGTCCTGGAGTTGCGCGGGCTCGGGGTAGACGATGGCGCCGCCGGTGATGACGATCGCCAGGCCCCGGTAGACGATGCCCAGCGCGAGGGTGGCGATGAACGAGTGCACCCGCGTGGCTTCGACGACGAGTCCGGTCACCAGGCCCATCACCAGTCCGGTGCCGATACCGGCGGCGTATCCGGCGGCGATCCCTCCCACCGGGGTGACCTTGATGGCCACGACCGCGCTGACGGCGAGCACCGCGCTCATCGAGAAGTCGAACATCCCGCAGACGACGCACAGCGTCATGCCGCATGCCAGCAGCCCGACCACGACCGTCTGGTCCAGGACGTTGACCAGGTTGCCGCTGGTCAGGAACGTATCGGTGGACAGGGACAGAGCCAGGAACAACCCTGCGAGGACGGCCAGGATGCCATGGTCGCGCGCCATGGCCGCGTTCACCGTGATCGCCCTCACCGCCGTCCCGCCGCCACCGGGACGTCCCTGACGGCGGTCATGACGTCATGGCCGCAGCCGACGGCAGCCCCTATGGCGTCCATTCCGGGAGACCTGTCGCCGGGTCACTCGTCGTACTCGCCGACGATCCCGGACGACACGATCACATCGCGCGTGGCTTCGGCTCCGGGCGCGAGGGACGACACGTCGGTGGCGGCAGGCACGTTCTCGCCGCGTGCCTTGGCCAGGCCCAACTCGGCCGCTTTCGCACCCGCGGTCTTAACCGCCAGGTAAGGGATGCCGAACCATCGGCCGTCGCGCACCTCTTTCACCGCCTGGCGCGACCCGCCGTTGGCGACGTAGACGATGTTCTTCCGGTTCTTGGCGACGACCTGCGCGCCGAACAGCGCCTGGGAGGATCCGATGACCACGTTCACATCGGGATGGGCCTGCAGCAGGTCCTGCATGGCCTTGCGTCCGGAGTCGCGGGTGTAGCCGCCTTCGATCTGCGCGGTGACCCGCACGTCGGGCGCGCTTTTGAGAGTCTCGACGACCGCCTTGGTCCGCGCGTTGTCCAGGGGCAGCGTCTTCATGCCTTCCAGGTAGGCGACCCGGCAGGGCTTGAGTTTCTTGCTGCCGCACGCCGCGATCGCGAGCCGTCCCAGGCGCTTACCGTTCTCCGTCGGCACGTCGACCAGTGAGATCGTGCCGGGCACCTGCGGCTGGACGGTGTCGTAGCGAGGCCCGACCGGGGTGAACTGCACGACCACCGCGATCCCCTTCTGCACCGCGGCGCGCACCGCGCCCATCACCGCGGTTCCGTCGTTGGCCTGGATCACGAACACCCCGAACCGGCCGGACGTGGTCGCGTCCTGAAGCTGACGGACCTGGGTCTGGGCGTCGAAGTTGGGATCGAAGAACTCGGCGGTGCCGCCGGCCTTGCGGGCCTGCTCGCGCACCCCCTCGAACGTGGCCGCCGAGAACGAGTTGGCCTTGGCGAACCCGAAGAACGCGATGTCCTTGCCGTGCTTACCGGAAGGTTGGGCGCCGCTCGCCCCGCCGTTGTCGGAGTCGGCGCACGCCCCCAGCGCCAACATGCAGGTCGCAGCCACCATCCACGAACGAGCCATGGTCTTCATCGCGTCACGACCTGCTTCCCACGCCCACGTAGAACCACTCGCCACCTGGCCGTTCTCGGTCTTCGTCGTTGTCGGGCCGCCACTGGTCGACCCGTGTGACCCCCGGTTCGACCAGTTCGAAACCGTCGAAGAACCGCTCGACCGCGGTATGGCCGCGATGCACCAGCGGGGCGTTGGCGTCGTCGTAGACCTCCCGCGCCGCCATGCCGACCTCGGGATGCGCGTCGTCGGTCAGATGGGACACGATCAGATGACTGCCCGGCACCACGTTCCGGGTGAGCTCCTTGACGATCCCCCACGGGTCCTCGGCGTCGGTGAGGCAATGCAGGATCGCCACGAACAGCACCGCCACCGGTTCGCCGAAGTCGATGAGCCGCCGCACATCAGGGTGGGACAGCACCTTGTCCGGTTGGCGGATGTCCTGCTGGATGACCGCGGTGCTGTCATCGATGGCCCGCAACGCGCGCGCATGCGACAGCACCACCGGGTCGAAGTCGACGTACGCGACCCGTGCGTCCGGCACCACCCGCTTGGCGACCTGGTGAACGTTGTCCTGGGTCGGCAGCCCCGTGCCCAGATCGAGGAACTGACGGATGCCCTGCTCGGCCGCCAGCCGGACCGCCCGCCCCAGGAACCGCCTGTTGGCGATGCAGATGTCCCGGCTCGGGCCCAACGCCATGATCTTCTTCGCGGCGATCCGGTCGACCTCGTAGTTGTCCTTACCGCCCAGGTAGTAGTCGTACATACGTGCGGCGTTGGGGACGCTCAGATCCGGCTTGTACGGCGAGAAGTCCGGCTCATGCATCGGAATCACCTCGGATCGCGCATGGCTGATAGAGGTCACGTTCCGAAGGTATCCATCGAACGTCGTGCACGTGAAGCAATCACAAGATCGGGGACAATTCCGCAACTTTCCCTTCACCCGAGCCGTCGTGGTCGTTCGTCGCCCGCGCACCGTCCGCAGCCTTGAACTGAGCCCAGACCCAGCCCAACTCACGGCGCGCAATCAGGCAGGGATTGAGGCGTTCCAGCACGGTAAGACAGGATGCCGGGCATGGATTCGCTTCCGACGCTCGATGAGGCGCTTGCCGTCAGCACTCGCGATGAGTTGATCGCGCACATCTCGCGCCTTCATGAAGCCCTGGCGAAGGGCGAGGAAATCGAGAATCCGACGACCGAACACTTCCTTGAGGCCCTGGCAGGTTGGCTGGGCGACGTTCGAGACGAGACCGAGCCGTCGTGGTCACTCCTCGCCCGCGCACTCTCCGCAGCCCTGATCTACGAGTGAGCCCAGATCAGCCCGACTCGCGGCGTGCAATCAGGCAGGGCGGCACAGAGTCTTGATCAACTATTCGCCACCACGCGCCACGATCCGGGTCGCGTATTCCTCGGGACGAACGGCTTCACGCTCGTCGTAGCCCGATCAGTCTGCGCCGATGTTGAGACTGCGCCGTTCCAGGAGGATGACGTCGCGCCAGCGGTCGTGGTGTTTGCCGAAGCGTTCGCGGGTGCCGATGGTGCGGAAGCCCGCTCGGTGGTGGAGGCGGAGGCTGCCGGTGTTCTCGGGGAAGATGCCGGACTGGATGGTCCAGATGCCGGCGGCTTCGGTCGAGGCGATGAAGATGTTGAGCAGGGTGGTGCCGATGCCGTGGCTTTGGGTGCCGGGGTGGACGTAGACGGAGTGTTCGACGACGCCGCTGTAGACGCAGCGGGCGGAGACGGGGACGGCGGCGATCCAGCCCAGGATGTCGCCGGTCGTGGTGTCGGCGGCGACGTAGCGGTGGCCGGGAAGTCGGGATGCGTCGAAGTCGGCCCAGGTGGGGGCGGTGGTTTCGAAGCTGGCGTCTCCGGTGTCGAGCCCTGCCTGGTAGATCTCCAGAACTTGGTCGGCGTCGGTCGGCCGCATGGCACGGATGGTGACTCCGTGCAGGTGGGCGGGCTTGAGGGCGCGGATGATCGCAGAGTCCATGTCAGCGGCTACCTGGTGATTTGTGGTGATCTGGAGGTCGGTGATGCCGATGCGGCCGTTCGAACGATCGGGGCGTCTGCTTCGGCGGCGTTGGCACGGGTGATTTGGAGCATCTCGTCGGTCATGTCCAGGCCCCAGGCCCTGCCGGTTGCGCCCAAGCGGCGGACCGAGACAGTTTCGCCTTCATGGAGGGCGGCGGCTGCGAGGAGACCGCCGCAGCCGAGACCGGCGGTGACGGCGCCGACGTGAAGTTCGGCGCTGCCATCTAGGCCTAGACCGAACGCGCTGTCCGTGGCGGGAGCACGCAGCACGAGGTCGCCGCGTTGTTGAGAACGGCGAGTGCGGCCGGTCGCGTACCTGGTCATGAACCTGGTCCGGCGTGTCCAGCATGGCTGGGCTCCGGGGTGCAGGTGGGCGCCTCGGGTACCGGGCGGCCCATGACCACGTCGGCGGCGGTAGGGAAGCAACTGACGCATGCCCTGTTGATTTCGTAATAGGCGGAGGTGCCCCGGCGTTCGACGAAGACGAAGCGAACCTCGGCGAGCACCTTCAGATGGGCTGAGACCGTTGACTGACCGACATCGGCGGCGGCAACGATCTCACCGACGCTCATCGGACGGCCGGCGCGAGCGAGCAGTGTGACGATCTGGATGCGGGTGGCGTCGGCCAAAGCCTTGAACCAGGAGGCGTACTCCTCCGCGGTGGGCCTGTCGAGCGGTTCGAAACTATCCATCGTTAATCGACGATAGACGATAAAGCGACGGAAGAGAAGAGGGCAGGCGGAACGTGTGAGCGCCGGTCACGACCTGGATGTAGGCGAACAAGAAGCCCGCGCCGAGAGGGCCGAGAGCATTGGCGATGGCCAGCAAGGCGGTGGCGCTGACGGAGCCAGGCGAACGCCGGTTCGTGGAGGAGCACCATGACCTGCACCAGGCCGGTACCAATGAGCACCAGGCACGGCTCGGTGAGAGATGACTGCGGCCCAGGCCGCGATGAGAAGGGCAGCGGCGCCGAGCCGAGGGTCATGAGAATGGCGCGCCCGCCGTGGTGGCCAGCAGCGACGGCGGGGACGGCGGTCACGCCCGGGACGGCGATAGCGAGCAGCCCGAGGGCCTTGGTGATGCGCAGATCACGGCGCACGGCGCACGGCGCATGGCACATGGCGCACGGCGCACGGCGCACCGCGCACCGCGCACCGCGCATGGCACATGACATGACGCATGGCACATGGCGCACCGCGCATGGCGCATGGCGCACCGCGCACCGCGCATGGCACATGACATGACGCATGGCACATGGCGCACCGCGCATGGCGCACCGCGCACGGCGCACCGCGCACCGCGCATGGCACATGACATGACGCATGGCACATGGCGCACCGCGCATGGCGCACCGCGCACCGCGCACCGCGCACCGCGCATGGCACATGACATGGCGCATGGCACATGGCGCACCGCGCATGGCGCATGGCGCACCGCGCACCGCGCATGGCACATGACATGGCGCATGGCACATGGCGCACCGCGCATGGCGCACGGCGCACGGCGCACGGCATCTCATCAGTCGTAGTAGACGCGGCTGCTCCCACCGTCCGGGTGGACGGCGGGAGCAGGGTCGAGGCCAGCGTCAGGCACAGCATCCGCCGCCCGAGGCGTCGGTGAGCGCGAGGGGTTGGGCTAGCAGGCCGCCGCTGATGCCGGTGGCGAGTCCTGCGGGCGCTCCGGCCGGGGCGAGATTGCTGGAGCACACGCCCGTCTCTGGGAGTTCGAGCTCGACCTTGCGGGCGGCCTCCCAGTCGCCGGCCAGGGCGGCGACGACGGAGCGGGCCTGCTCGTAGCCGGTGGCGAGCAGGAACGTGGGGGCGCGACCGTAGCTCTTGACTCCGATTGCGTAGTAGCCGGTCTCGGGGTGGGTGAGCTCGTCGACGCCGTGCGGCGGGACGGTGCCGCAGGAGTGCTCGTTGGGATCGATCAGCGGCGCGAGGGCAGGGGTGGTGCCCATGATCGGGTCCCAGCTCAGGCGCAGCTCAGCGGTGATGGAGTGGTCGGGCCGGAACCCGGTGGCCGCGACGATCTCGTCCACGATCACTGCATGCCCGCCGGATGACGTGACCTCGATCCCGGCCGTGGTGCTGGTGAGGGCGTGGGTGAAGAAGCCGGTGAGCAGGCGGATCTGCCCGGACTCGACCAGGTCGCGGACGCGGGTGCCCAGCGCGCCGCGCGCGGGCAACTGGTCGGCGTCGCCGCCGCCATAGGTGCGGGCCGCGTCGCCACCTCGGATGGCCCAGGTGATCTGCGTTCCGGGATCGTCGTTGGCGAGCTCGGCGAGGGCCAGCAGGGTGGTGGCGGCCGAGTGACCTGCGCCGACGACCAAGCTGTGCTTGCCCGCGAACCTCTTGCGGTCGGGGCCAAGAACGTCCGGCAGCGCGTGGGTGATGTGGTCGGCGAACTCGGCCTCGCCATAGGCGGGCAGGCCGGTCGCGCCGAGCACGTTGGGCCGCGTCCAGGTGCCGGACGCGTCGATGACGGCGCGGGCGCGCAGTTCCTGGCCGCCGTTCAGGCGCAGCAGGAACGCGGCGTCATCGCGGCCGTTGCTGCGGAGCCGGTCGTAGCCGTCGCGGGTGATCGCCTCGACGCGGACGCCGAACCGCAGCCGGTCGGCGATCTGGGGCAGCGCGGCCAGTGGCCGGAGGTAGTGCTCGATCAGGTCGCCGCCGGTCGGCAGCGCGTCCAGGTCGGGCGCGGTCCAGCCGGTGCCCTCCAGCATGCGGCGCGCGGCGGCGTCGGTGTTGTAGCGCCACGGGCTGAACAGCCGGACGTGCTTCCATTCGGCGATCGAGGCGGCGGCCTGGTCTCCGGCCTCCAGGACGACGAAGTCCAGGCCGCGTTCGGCGAGCTGGGCGGCGGCGGCGAGGCCGACCGGACCGGCGCCGATCACCGCGACCGGCAGGCGGTCGGCGATGCAGCCGCAGCCGCTGTCGGTCTTGGCCTGATGGATGGTCTGCCTGGGGTCGGCCGCCTGCTCGCCGGTGGTGCAGCAGGCGCTGACCCCGCAACAGGCGCCGTCGGCCGCCGGGGTTTCGGGGTCGTGCTGGCTGGTGGTCATGCCGTTCTCCTGTCGTGCGTGGGTGCGCGGTGGTGTCAGAAGCGAGGGCCGGCGGCGATCGCCGCGGTGCGGGCGCGGTCCTGGGCGGCGGACGTGCGGCAGGCGCTGGTGCAGACCTCACCGCGGCTCTCGTCGAACGAGACGCGGCGCTCGGCGCGGAGGTGACGGGCGGCGGAGATCAAGGTCTTCATCGGACGGCTCCTGTTTTGACATCCATCGAATCAGGATCAGCTTGCATCGTTGGATAGATGGATGTCAAATTAGAGCTATGTCTAAGTTGCAAGCACTTGAGGTCGTCGACGCCGGATGCTGCGCGCCACTGAGCGGCCCCACGTTGGCGGAGGACGAGGCTGCCGAGCTGGCGAAGGTGTTCAAGGCACTGTCGGACCCGGTCCGGTTGCGGCTGTTGAACCTGATCGCTTCCAGCCCGGGCGGGGAGGCGTGCGTTTGTGATCTCACCGGGCCGTTCGACCTGTCGGCCCCCACGATTTCCCATCACCTGAAGGTCTTGCGCCAGGCGGGGTTGATTCAGGGCGAACGGCGCGGAACGTGGGTCTACTACCGGCCGGTGCCCGAGGCGCTCACCCGGCTGTCGGGCCTCTTCGCGTTGCCGGGGCTCGCTGCCGCCTCGGCCTGAGCCATCGCACGGATCGCGGGCCGTAACCGCCGGTCAGTGCTCTGACCGGCAAATCGCACCATCTCGGTCGCGGCGCGGAGAGGAGTGTTTCAGTGCGGCTGGCAGGTCGATAACGATTGGCGTCGTGGGGGTGTCGGTCCGGTTGCCAGGGACAGACCATGGCGCTATGGGTTTTCCCTCCGCAGAGGCAGGTTTCGCAGACTGCGCCTATCGGCAGCTACGAACCTGGCCCGTACTGACGGCCTGCCAGACCGCCGCCGGCTCAGGCAAAGCTCTGGCGTTGCGGACTAGGCAAATCGTGCACCTGCATGGCCAAGATGAAGCAGAGGTCTACCTCACCCGGCCCGTCCTACAAAGGATGGCCGAAGTCCTCAACGAGACCGGACGCGTCACAATGGCCCCCGACCAGGAATGGGTCCGAGTCCGGCTCGACCACCCCACTGACGTCACCCTGCTGGTCTCCCTGGTCAGTGTGGCGATCAAGGCCAACACCCCGGCCATGGACGTCCCGCATCGAGACGTCTCCCCTTGTCCGCGCGCCATGACGGCGGCACTGTAGTTGACCCGGCGCCTCATAGGGTCGTTCGCGGACTCCTACAGCGGGGACCAGGTTTCGACCTCGACCAGCCAAAGGCACCGAGACCACCCCGGCGGACCTGCCGGGGCGCCGGCATGTCTTCGTGCGATGCGCTGGTCACCACCGGCTCGTCAACACCCGCACCGGCGACGCCACCCCGGACCCTCTCGCGCGTTCAGCCGCCATCACAGCCACCCAGCTTGTGAACGCGAATCACCGCGCTCGCTGCGTCCGTTCCGCACTCGCATGACAGCGCCTCCTGGAGCGCGCCGCGTAGCGGCACACAGGCAGCCGAACGCGGACCCGCTCGAACGGGACAAGCACAGCCGGAACGCCAGGTCGGGCATCGCATGAACCGAGTACGACCGGGACGATCGCATTGCGGACTGGCGCGACGCCGGAATGGCCGCGTTGCCGCCCTACGGGAGACCCCGCCCATCTCCAACGCTCTCGCCTAGACCGGACCTACAAACGAACGGACGTGAAGGTGAGCGTTTCATAGGGGCTGACTCGGCCGGTTTCATAGAGAACGCCGAGCCTGGATCCGTCTAGGCGCACCAGGTCGGAATAGGCCGCGGGCAAGGACGACAACGTACGCCCCGAACTCCACGTCCGCCCTAGGTCGTGGCTAGCCCGCAGCGTCATGCGGGCGCGTCCGGGCCCTAGCGGTCCGGCGAATACCAGCGCGCCCGCCTGCAGCACACTGGCCTGAACGACCGGCGCCTCCAGCAGCGGTTCTGACCGGAATGGGCGGTCCAGACTCTGCCCTTCGCTGGATGAATAGGACGTGGCCCTCGTCCCCGGAGCCGGTCCGCCCTCGCGAGCGTTCACATAGATACGACCGTCCGGAAGTTGAGCGGCAGTACTCTCGCTGAGCTTCACCTGCCCGCCGGAGCGGGAGTCGACATAGCCGATTCGCCAGCTCAGCCCACCGTCATCGCTGATCAGGCCATGACCACCATGGACTCTCGACTCCGTTGTGTCGCCCCCGGTGTGATTACCAGGAACCAGCAGCCGCCCTCCGCGAAGCGCCAATCCGTGTCCCGGCCCAGTCGCATACCACCGCCATCCAGGGTCCTTGACCGAGGAGGTGATTTCCCGGGGAGCGCTCCAACTCGTCCCTCCGTCCCTGCTCCGCTGAACCCAGACTCGTCTCCCCTGCCCAGGCAGCAGTTCGTCGTCCATGATCTGCCGCAACGACGCCGAGCCGCCGTTGGTGCACGTCACAAGCACGACATCACCAGAACGTGGATCGACTACGGGCGAAGGATTCCCGACGGTATCGGCGCCATGGTCGGCCACCACCGCCAACGAACCCCAGGAACACCCGCCGTCGCGTGACCTCTTGACGACCAGGTCGATATCGCCGCTGTCCCCCGCCGAGTCGCGGCGGCCCTCGGCGAAGGCCAGCAGAGTCCCTTCGGCGGTCTTGACCACGGCAGGGATACGGAACGTGTGATAGCCCTCGCTCCCCGAGCGGTAGACGACGCTTTCCCCACATTCCCGCGCTTCAGCCACCACCGGGGTCACCCCGGCGACCACCAACGCCAAGATCATGATCTTGAGCACGGGCAGGAGGCTAATCCCTCCGCCCTCGACCACCCCGCACGGCTCGCCGCCGCAGACGACCACTCCTTCGACCGATGGCCTCGTGGCCGAAACCCCAAGCCAGAGCGTCAGCATCGACAGCGCGTGGGGTCGCGGTGGAGCGGCGGCAGAACGCAACTCACGCTGCGACGACGGAAGACCATCGGCGAGGTGACCGCCGCCGGGTCATTGCTTGGAGTGGCCCCCATCACGGGTCTCCTGGCTCGGTTGAGCCAGGAGCCGACGATGCTGCCGCGATCTCTTCATGGCTGATGACGCGCGTTCGCCGACGCGTCGTGGCCGTCCGCGGGCCTCACGTCGGTTGAAGGACCGGCCAGGCGATGAGCTCGAACCACACGACCTTCCCCGCCCCCTCGGTCAGGTGCACACCGTGGTCGTGGGCCACCGTCGCGACCATGAGGAGCCCCCGCCCAGACTCCTGGAGCTCGCCCACCTCGTCCCGCACGTACGGCAGCTCGCGGCTCGGATCGTGGACCTCCACGAGGAGGCTGCCTCCGTCGCGGATGAGCGACAGCCCGAGCTCGGCTCCCGGGCGTTCGCGGCCGACGTGAACGACCGCGTTGGTTACGAGTTCCGACGTCAGCAGTTCGGCGTCGTCCGTCGCGACCGCGTCCGCCTCGTACAGTTCCAGAACGCCTCGCACCTGATGCCGCGCCACTTCCACCGCGGCCGGGCACGCGGGCAGTCGCACGCTCAGCAGAACGGACAGTTCCTCACAGCGGCAGCGCCCCCGCCGCCCCGCACCACTCGCGTCGTACACCGCCGGGCTCCCTCCAGATGAGCTACGAGGCTTCCCAGAGTGAACGCGGACGATTACCGTAAGTAGGCGAATCATCACAAGGTCAACAACCTTGAAGAACACCGCGCGCTCTTGAAGGTCGTTGAAACTCCATCCCCCCGGGAGACGACAATGACCGATCCGTACAGTCCGAAAGCCATCTGGGGCCGCGAACTCCGCCACTACCGCGAAGCCGCCTCGCTCACCCAGTCCCAGCTCGCCGGTCTCATCAACTTCGCCCCGTCCCTCATCAGCGGCATTGAGAACGGCCACGTCCCGGCCGTTCCCGAGTTCGCGGAGGCCTGCGACCAGGTCCTCAACACCGGCGGCGCCCTGACCCGCGGCCTCGACTACCGCAAGTCCAAGACGGCGCGTTATCCCTCGTGGTTCGGCGAGTGGCCCATCATCGAAACCAAAACCACCGTCCTCCGTAGCTTTCAGCTGGCAGTGATCGACGGTCTCGTCCAGACCGTGGCATACGCGACCAACCTGCTTGGGTACGACAAGGACGCGGTGGACGGTCGAGTCGAGCGGCAGCAAGTCCTCGCCCGCGATGAGCCTCCCCCACCCAAGCTGCGCTTCGTCATGGACCAGGGAGTCCTGCACCGCCCAGTCGGAGACGCAAAGGTCATGTACGAGCAACTCATCCACGTCGCCGAAGCCGCAGAGACTTCACCGCGGATCAGTGTTCAGGTTCTGCCGTTCGGAGTGCATACCGGCCTCCAAGGATCTTTCGTCATCGCCTCGCTCGGGGCAGGCAACGGCGAGGTAGCGTACGTGGAGACGGCCCTACGAGGCGAAATCACCAGAAGCCCTGAAGACCTCGAAGACCTCACCGACACCTGGGAGTCAATCCGGACGGACGCGCTCCCGGAACGAGACTCCCTCGAACTCATAAGAAGAACGGCGGAAGAGCGATGGACCTGACCGGCGTCCTCTGGAGAAAGAGCAGCCGCAGCAGCTCCAACGGTGGGCAATGCATCGAAGTAGCCGCATGGCGTAAGAGCAGCCACAGTGGTTCGAACGGTGGTCAATGCGTCGAGGTGGCCGCGTGGCACACGAGTAGCCACAGCAGCTCCAATGGTGGCAACTGCGTCCAAGTGGCGCCGTTGCAGGGTGTGGTCGCTGTGCGTGACTCGAAGGACCCCGATGGGCCGGCGCTCGCGTTCAGTCATGAGGCGTGGCGCGCGTTCACCAGTCGGCTCAAGAACGACGGCTAGATCAGGCCGAGTCGCCGGAGCGTCTCCTTGTCCCAGGGGAGGCCCGGCGAGTCGGTGAAGAGGGCGTGGAAGACCCGGACGGAGCCCGGCTCCACGTTGAAGAGCCGGAGGTCGATCGGCCGTTCCAGCTCTTCCTGGGTGAGCAGCTGAAGACCGGCCTGGGACACCTTTTCCACGAGCCAGCGTTCCTCGTCCGACAGGTCGGGGCTCGTCCTCGTGAGGAGCGTGTCCCAGGCGTTGGAGACGCGGGCGAACGCGGCGTACGGGCCGACCAGGGAGAGCACCAGCACCCAGCGCCGACCGCCGCGTTCCAGGCTGTACATGAAGCCGTGGTCGTCGTCGGGGTCGACATCCTCAGCGACCTTGAAGACCGTACCGATCTCCTCCGCCAGCCGGTCGTAGGGCCGTGCCTCCAGCCCGGCGGCGACAGAGCCGAAGTTCGGCTCCGCCAAGGAACCGTAGGTGTCCTCGATACGCCGCGAGATCTCATCCACTGGTCTGACGCTTCCTACTTCGGATGGCCATGGATCGACCCGTCGTCGTCCATGTGCACTCTGACTTTGCGCTGTGGCTGTCCCTGCGGGCTGTAGCCGGTCGTATGCCCCGGCCCAAAGTCGTAGTCGCGGACACGAGGTCGGTTGGGGTCAGGTGTCCCCTTGTACCACGCCTCGTAGGTGTGGGAGTTCGCCCAACTCTCGTCACCTGCCCAGGTGGACGTGGGTTTGCCCGCTCTTCTGCGGTTGTCGTACTGAGGGGTCCCACGGATGTGTCCCCTCTGCTTCTGCTGGTTGATGCCGGTCGGGTGCTCTTTGGGCGCGCCACGGGCTCCTGGTGGCGTGCTGGGCCGGGCACCTCCTCCTCCAGGAGCACCCTTGCCCGGTTTGAACATGCCCATCCGGAGCGGCCTGGCGATCGGGCCGCGCCCGCCCTTCTTGCCGCCACCGCCGCGCCGTCCGCCACCGCGCCGCCCGGCCGTTTGGACGGACGCCGGGGCGGCGGGAGCGGCGACGTGGACGGCGCCGGGCAGGAGCAGGACGGCGGTCAGGAACGCGGCAGGTATCCGCCGCTTCACCTCAGTCATTGAGCAACGCCTGGATTGCTTGGTCGATCAGCAGGTCGATGACGATGCCGGCGATCGTCTTGAAGATCGGAATCTGGGCGAGCGAGGCGCCGAACGTGACCGGTGCCGTGGCGATCGCCTGGGCTATCTGGATCGCCAGCATGATCAGTTGAACGATCACCTGGATCTTCAACGCGAGGACGACGATCGCGGCCACCATCAGCCCGACCGACACCATGAGACAGCCGTTCGCGGAGTCGGCGAGGTTCTGGCTCGCCGACTCCGCGCCGCTCCACTCGGTACGGAAGGCGTCGAAGTCCTCGCCCTTGTTGTCGGTCCAGATCCGCTGCGCGACGGCGTCGGCGTCGGCCGCCCCGGACTGCAGCGTCGAGGCGAGCCCCATCCACGTGTTGCCGAGCTCGAAGAGCTTGGTCTCGTCCGCCTCAGGCCAGGTGTAGCCGAGCATCCCGAGCAGGCCGATCAGCTCACCCGGCAGCTGCATCCCCATCAGAGAAGCTCATTGATCTTGTTGACGTACAGGGCGTTCGTGTCTTCCATCTGCACGTAGTTGTCGGCGACCTGGACGAGCGTCTCCGCGTGGCCGGTGATCTCTTCGAGGTTGGTGGTGAAGCACTCCATCGCCCCCTCGAACACCGCCGCGTGCGCCTCACCGATGATCATCCCGATGTCGTCGGCGCCCCAGCAGTCGCCCAGCCCGGTCACCTCGCCCTGGAACGACTGCACGGCCTGCGACATCCGGTCGGCTATCGCCCGCAACTCCGAGGCGGACGAACGCACGCGGTCGGGCGAGACCTCGAAGCCGGTCACCGGACACCTCCACTGGTCCACTCGCACAACGCTCTTCAGGCTCAGACGCCCCCAAAGCCACCGAGGTTCACCCTAGAACGTCCGGACCCGCCAGGGCCGCCCCGACACCACCAGCATTCACCCGAAATCACCCACCAAGTCCCATCCCAGATCGCCCGAGAAGTCAGCCACGGTCCGAGATCATCAGACCCCCTCAGCGTTCGTCCGAAGGGGTCCAGCGCCTCAGGGTTACCATGATCGTCCAGGTCGTCGGCGTTCGCCCGAGGTCGCCCGGAACCGTCCGTCCGGCACCATCGAGGTTCACGTGAGATCGTCCGGTGCCGGGGAGGTCGGTTCGAGATCGTTCGGCGTGTTCGAGGGGCGGGTCCGGCTCAGCGGCAGGCGGTAACGTTCAGGGCATGTCCGTGCCCCGCCTCGCCGTCACCGTCGACCTCGTCGTCCTCACTGTGCGGGAGCAGCGGCTGTGCGCGCTGATGTGGCGGCGTGACCGGGCTCCCTACGACGGCTGCTGGTCGTTGCCGGGCGGGTTCATCCAGCTGGAGGAGGACCTGCCGGTCGCCGCGGCCCGCCTGATGGCCGAACGGGCGGGACTGGCCGACGTACGGATTCACCTGGAGCAGCTCGCCACGTACGGCTACCCGGACCGCGACCCGCGGCAGCGTGTGGTGAGCGTGGCCTACCTGGGCCTCGCGCCCGACCTGCCCGCGTCGAGCCGGGCGCAGGTGTTGTGGTCGGCCGTGGACAAGCTGATCAACCACGATCGGGCGGCGTTCGACCATCGCCGCATCCTGTGCGACGGGGTCGAGCGCGCGCGGGCCAAGCTGGAGTACACCTCGCTGGCCGCCGCGTTCTGCCCGCCGGAGTTCACCGTGGCCGAGCTCCGCCGGGTGTACGAGATCGTCTGGGGCACGCCGCTCGATCCGCGGAACTTCCATCGCAAGGTCACGGGCGCCGACGGTTTCCTGGTGCCGACCGGGCGCACGACCACCCGTGACGGGGGCCGTCCCGCGCGCCTCTACACGCGGGGGCACGCGGAGCAGTTGCGCCCGCCCATGCTCCGTCCTTCGCCGCACGCGGTCGCGACCGTCTAAGGACTCTGAACGATCTCGGGTGTACGGTGATCGCCAACACTTTCCTCCCCGCACGAGCGAAGTGATCCCTTGCACAAGGCGTCTTTTGGCGTGCCCGCAATCCTGCTGGCCGCCGTTCTCACCGTCCCCCTGACCTCCGCCCCGGCTGCCGCGGGCGCCGTAGCCCCGGCGGCCGAGACCGCCGCGGAGACTCCGATCCAGTTCACGGCGTTCACCGTGACGCCCCAGCTCATCGACCTTGACGACCGCGACGTCACCGTCAGCGGCAGGATCGCCAAGACCGCCGATCCGGCGGCGGGCGTCGCCGGGCTGCCGGTGTCGCTCGGCGGCCCCGACGGCTCGTTGGGCACGGGGGTGCGAACCGACGCGTCCGGCGCGTTCACCGTGCGCGCGACGCTTTCGCGCGGCGGAACGATCAGCGCGATGGCCATGGCGGCCGGTTACGGCCAGGCGTACGCGCGCGTCGTCGTCCGCGCCCAGGCCTGGCCTACGCGCGTCTCGGTCGACCGGAGGGTGAGCGCCCGGGCCGAGCGCGGCGCGGCCGTGACGCTGACCGGGCGGGTCGAGGTGGAGAAGGGCGGGGTGTGGCGGCCGATGCCGCAGGCCCGCGTCCGGGCGAGCCACTACGTCAACGGGGCGTCCGGCGACATCGACCATGCCTACGGCGCCCGCACCGGCGCCGACGGCCGGTTCCGCGTCAACGCGACGGTGTACCGGACCGGGTCATGGGTGGTCTTCGCCAACCCGTTCCACCAGGACTTCTATCAGTGGACCGGCGCCGACGCCGGTGAGCAGGCGGTCCGCCAGCCCACGAAGATCGAGCGCTTCGACGCGGCCGAGCCGGCGCCGCTCGGCGGCTACGGGCTGACGCGCTTCCGGGTGCTGCGGCAGGCGGAGCGGTGGGAGGCCGCGCCCAGCGGCACTCCCGTGGCGGTGTACTTCCGCGCGCGGGGCTCGAAGTCGTGGCGGAGGGTGAACGGCGGTTACGTCGGCGCCAACGGATATGCCGAAGTGCCGATGCGGGTGCCGGGTGACGGCGACTGGCAGGCCCGCGTGCCGGGAAGCGCCGAGTTCTCCGCGAGCGCGAGCGGCGTCGATTATGTGGACGCCCGGTTCGCGACGTTCATCCAGGGCTTCAACGCGACGCCGGAGCCGGTGCGGAAGGGCCGCAAGATCACGCTCCGGGGCGGGCTGGCGTACAGGGAGCCGGGGAACGTCCTGCTGCCGCCCCTGGCCAGGCGGACGGTGAAGTTCTACTTCCGCGCCGCGAAGACCGGAAAGTGGACGTACGCGGGCAGCGACGTGACCGATGGGAACGGATTCTTCGGCCTGAAGGCGACGGCCAAGCGGGACGGGGTCTGGCGGGCCTACTTCGCCGGTGACAAGACTTTCCTGCGCTCGTTCGGCAAGGACGACTACATCGACGTCCGCTGAGATGGAACATTAAAGAAGTGCCCGAGACGGACAGGGCATGCCGGGGACGTTGCTAGCTTTTTGTCCCATGGATGGCGATATGTCCGAGGAGCTGAGTCTTCTCGTACGCGATATCGGGGACGCCGGAGTGGCCGAAATGGCCGGTGCCCCAGGGCTCGCGGCGGCGGTCGACCAGCACGTGGCCGCCGTCCGCGACCGGTTCGGGGCGCACCGGCCGCCGCAGGACGCGCTGATGGACTACCTTCACGGCTTCGCCGAGGACGCGTTCCGGCGGGGCTGGTGGCCGGGAAGCACGCGCGACTGGGAGTTCGTGCACATCGTCGCGGTCTGCTGGATGATGCGCGAGAACGTTTGAGGCACACCGCCTCCATCCCATAACGGCACAATCCGTAGGCTGGGGCGATCCCACCCGTACAACTGGAGGACAACGGTGTCCGAGGCAACCACTCCGCGCTTCCGCTCCGTCCTCGACCGGTTCGTGGCCTACAAGCCCGGCAAGGTCGTGGTGTCGCCCGAGGGCCGCTCCTACAAGCTGTCGTCGAACGAGTCGCCGATCGGCCCGCTGCCGTCGGTCGTGACGGCGATCACCGAGGCGGCCCGCACGGTCAACCGCTACCCCGACAACAACTGCACCGCCCTGATCGAGGCCATCAGCACGAAGTTCGAGGTGCCGGCCGATCACATCGCGGTGGGCTGCGGTTCGGTCGGGGTCACCCAGATGCTGCTGGAGGCGGTGGCGGAGCCCGGCGCCGAAGTGATCTACGCCTGGCGCTCGTTCGAGGCGTACCCGCTGCTGGTCTCGCTGTCCGGCGCCACCTCGGTCCAGGTACCACTGCGCGACGAGGCGCACGACCTGGACGCGATCGCCGCCGCCATCACCGAACGCACCCGGCTGATCTTCATCTGCAACCCCAACAACCCGACCGGCACGATCGTCCGGCGCGCCGAATTGGAGGCGTTCCTCGACCGCGTCCCGGCCGACTGCCTGGTGGTACTGGACGAGGCCTACCGCGAGTACGTGCGCGACAAGGACGTGCCCGACGGCCTGGACCTCTACGAGACCCGCCCCAACCTCGCGATCTTGCGGACGTTCTCCAAGGCCTACGGACTGGCCGGTCTCCGCATCGGTTTCATGGTCGCGCACCCGGTGGTCGCCCAGGCCGTCCGCAAGACCTACCTCCCGTTCAGCGTGAACGCCGTCGTCCAGGCCGCGGCGATCGCCTCCCTGGCCGCCACCGACGAACTCCTCACGCGGGTCGACGACACGGTCAAGGAACGTGACCGCGTCCGCGACGCCCTGCTCGCCGACGGCTGGTCCGTGCCGCAGACCGAGGCCAACTTCGTGTGGCTCCGCCTGAACGAGCGGACCATGGAGTTCTCCGCCGCCTGCGACGCCCAGGGGATCAGCGTCCGCCCGTTCCCCAACGAGGGCGCCCGCGTCTCCATCGGCACCCCCGAGGAGAACGACGCCTTCCTGGCCGTCGCCAAAGCCTTCCCCCACCGCAACTGATCACAGCCCCCCACCCGGCGCGCTGGTCGCTGCCGGGTCAAGGCCGTGCCAGCAGTGGGTGAGGCTGCCGAGCGGCCGGGGTCGGCCCGGCCGCTCGGGTCTCGTGCTCAGGTGCTGGCCTTGGGGCCCAGTTTCTCCACGATGAGGCGGTAGAGCTGGCGTGGGCGGCCGGGCTGCGGCGTGCGGTTGGGCGGGAGGGGCCAGGCGAGGCCCTCCTCGACCAGCGTACGCAGCAGGCGCCGGGCGGTGCGGGGAGTGACGCCGAGCATCTTGCCGGCGTTCTCCGCGTCCACGATGAGGGGCTGGTCCTGGTCGCCCAGCTTGTCGGCCAGGCGGGCGAGGATTTCCAAGCCCTTCGGTTTGACCTGTGGCTGCGCCCGGGGCGGCGTGCGGGGCGCGGGCACCAGGGCCCGGCCGTCGCGGTCCAGGGCGAAGCCCTGGGCGCGCTGCGAGCTCTGCGAGCGCGCCAGCGCGGCCCGGGCGTGGGTCTCGGCCTCGTGCGCCGTCCGGCCCATGCCGATGCCGACCTCGATCGCCAGTCCGAGCTCCTCGCGGACCCGTTCGACGAAGGGCGGCGTACGGAAGCCCTCGGTCGACGCGGTGACCGACCCGCGCGTGGCGATGACCAGGTAACTGTGGTCGTCCAGCGGCCACACCGACGCGTTCATCCGGTGCGCCTCCTGCAGGAGGACGCGGTGGAGGGCGAGCTTGAGCTCGTCCCGCCAGTAGCGGGGTGTGACGCGGCGTGGTGTCTCGCGGAGCGTGGGGACGTCGACCAGGACGGTGACGAGCTGCGACTCTTCGAGACGGTGGTGTGCGCCCAGGAGCGCGGCGGTCTGCAGCGAACTGCGGATCGCGGCGCCGGTCGGGCGTACCCGGATGGTGGGGACCCCGGCCATCTCCATGCGTTCGGCCGTGGCGTGCACGCAGGTCATCGCGACCGTGGTCGCGCCGCGCCGCCACAGGCGCTCGTGGAACGCGGCGAGGGTCCCGGGACCGGCCGCCTCCTCACGGAGATGCACCTGGTCGGTGGCCAGATTGATCTCGGCGTACGCCTCCTCGACCTCGGCTCGGCCGAGCACGTCGATGCTCACCTTGGCCGGATCGAAACGTTCGTCGAGGGAGGCGCGCAGCAGCGCGCCCTGTAGTGCCGCCCCGTTCAGGGGCACGTAGGTGGCGGGCATCGTGAGCACGCCCGCCTTACGTGCGAAGTCGTACGGCACGGGGCTCGCGAACAGGCACACGTCCACGCCCGAGCCCAGCCGTACGACCTTGTCGGCCGCTTCCTGTTCGTCGCGATACGCGGCGGCCACGAGCCGGCTCGGTACCGGCGTCGGGCCGTGGCCCATCAGCATGACCCGTTCGACAAGGTCATGCGGACCCACGACGCCGATCGTCAGGTCGGGGGTCACCGACCCCGTCCTCGCTGCCGTCATCAGCGCCCGCTCGCTTCCCGGTCTGCCCAGCTCACGTCCTGGCCGGCTCTGTGTCGGGGGCCCGGCCCCGGCCATGCGTTCGCGCACGCTCCGCCCAACGGTTGACTCATGGCTTGTCGCCCCTGCCTTCTGACCCAGCACCGCAGTTCCCGTGCGATTCGCCTTCCCGTAGCCCATGCCCAACCAGCCTTTCGTTGGACGAGCTCCGCTCGGCGTCCTCCTAGTGGGCAGATCGGGTCAGGGCGACGATGTGTGACGCCCAGACGCGAAATCGAATCAAGAGTGCGGCGAAAAAGTAACCTACGCGACCCCTTGGTCAGTAATTTGTCACCATTCGGTCAGTCTTGATTCTGCATCTTCGGACGTCCGAAGATAAAAAACAAGACCCGAAAACACCGCAGGGGCCTCCTCCTGGCGCTGATGCGCACTGAGGAGACCCCTGCGACGTCCGTTTGGTTTACGCACGGCCCGAAAATCGACCGACCCGTTAGCCTCTGCACGGCAGCTGACCGTATCGGCTAAGGGTTGGACGTTTGCCCCTGATTTGGACTTGGTGTCCGAATGAAGATTGACCGCTTACGGTCAGATCCGTCAGCCGGTCGGTCGGGTCATCCGTTTAGTCGGCTTCGCGAACGATGTCCGCGCCGAGTTGCGAGAGCCGCTCCGCCGTGTGGGCGTGACCGCGGTCGAGGTAGTAGGCCGAGGTGATGGTGGTCAGCCCCTCGGCGGCCAGACCCGCCAGCACCAGGGCGCTGCCGCAGCGCAGGTCGTGCGCCTCCACCTCGGCGCCGCGCAGCACGTTGGGCCCGTTCACCTTGGCGCGGTTGCCGTTGACCTCGATGTCGGCGCCCATCTTGGTGAGCTCCTCGGCCAGCTTGAAACGGCCGTCGAAGATGCGCTCGTAGATGTAGGACGGGCCGTCGGCGAAGCACGACAGCGCCATGATCGGCGATTGCAGGTCGGTGGCGAAGCCGGGGTACTCGTCGGTGATGACGTTGATCGGCCGCAGCGGACGTTCGCGCCGCACCTGCAGGACCGCGCCCTGCTGGTGGAACTCCACGCCCATCTGCTCCAGCTTGTCGGCCGCGACGCCGAGATGCTCCAGGGAGGCGCCGACCAGGCTGAGCTCGCCGCCGGTGATCGCGGCGGCCATGACGAACACGCCCGCGTCGATCCGGTCGGGCATCACGGTGTGCTCGATCCCGTTGAGCTCGTCGACGCCCTCCACGGTGATGAAGCCGGTGCCGCCGCCGCTGATCCGCGCGCCCATGCGCTGCAGGATCTCGATGTTGTCGAGCACCTCGGGCTCCAGCGCCGCGTTCTTGATCAACGTGGTGCCCTGGGCGAGCGCGGCAGCCATGATCAGGTTTTCGGTGCCGGTGTGCGAGGGGGTGTCGCAGTAGAGCGTGCCGCCGCGCAGGTCACCCGCCTTGATGTGGATGATGCCGTCGCCGTTGTCGGCGATCTGCTCGGTGACGGTGGCGCCCATCCGCTTGAAGCCGTTGTAGTGGAAGTCGAGGTTGCGGCTACCCAGGTTGCACCCGCCCACGCCCTCGATCACGGCCTCGCCCAGCCGGTGCAGCAGCGCCGGCACGAACAGGAACGAGCCGCGGAAGCGGGAGGCGATGTCGGCCGGCAGCACCGGGCTGCTGAGCGTCGACGCGTCGATCACAAGAGTGCGCTCCGCCTCGTGCAGCTCCGCCTTGGCCCCGATGGCCCGCGCCAGCTCGACCGCGCGGCGGACGTCCTCGATGATCGGAACGTTGCGCAGGACCGTCCGGCCCTTGGCCGCCATCAGTGATGCGCCGATCATTGGCAGGACCGCGTTCTTCGCGCCCTGGATGAAGACCGTGCCCTGCAGAGGACGGCCTCCGTGTACGCGGTAACGAACGTCTTGGCCCATGCTCATGCCGCCTAACTCCTTAACTGCGGAAAGTGTGCTACCGGTTCAAATGGGACTGCCGACCCGGCTGTTCACTTCCGGAACAGCGGGATGACAAGGGCTGAGCACGCCGAACGGTGTCCCTCCATATCAAACGCCCCCAGTAAACCACCGCGCCGAGGGTGAGGTGGCCGACGTGCACGGCACGTAGCGGTGGTATAGCCCCTCTTCCCACCACGTTCACTTGGACAGCGGCAAAGACATGAAAGTTCACGTTTTGCCGCGCCTAGAGTGTGAGCCGCGCCGCACCGCTCGTCCACTCGCGGCCCGGTGTGTCCGAACGCAAGCCCGTCACCAGGCTAGACCCCATCGCCACGGCACAAGGCGGAGTCCGCAACTCATTGACGACTTATGCCGCTACGGGTGGCTCTAGGGTGATCGTCCATGGAGATCGACGAGGACGAGGCGCCCGGCTGGGCGGCGATCGACGAGGCACTGGCCCGCATCTACGGTGACACCGAGCCGCATCACTGGGGCACGCTGCACAAATGGATGCTCGGCGGGCCGGACCCGCTCGACGGCATCAGCGTCTATGCGCGTGCCGAGCCCGTTCCGCACTGGCACTTCGTCTCGTACGGCATGACCGAGCTTTACGAGAAGCATTCCGAGAACCCCGACGAGTCGGGCTGGGGGTTCGAGTTCACGTTCCGGCTGGCCAGACGGCCGGACGAGACCACGCCGCCGGTGTGGGCCGCGAGCCTCCTGCAGAACCTCGGTCGCTACGTCTTCAACAGCGGCAACTGGTTCGAGTCCGGCCACCACATGAACGTCAACGGCCCGATCGCGGCCGACCGCGACGACTCGGCGATCCGCGCCCTCGCGTTCGTTCTCGATCCCGAGCTGGGCCAGATCGCGACGCCGCACGGAAGCGTGCAGTTCCTGCAGGTCGTCGGGCTCGCCATCGACGAGTACGAGGCCGCCCGGCAATGGCGGACCGAGTCGTTCCTGCAAGTGCTCGCGCCTCGGATGCCGCTCTACGTTACCGACATCGAGCGCGGCTCCCTGCTCGCCGACCCTGAGCTGGCCGCGACCGTGGCCGAGGGGATCGAACGCGACGGTTCGAGCGTCGGCATGCTGTACGTGACGACGGCGCAGTGGGACATCGGCCCCGGCACGACCACCCTCCGCGTAGGGGCGTTGCAGGCACCAGCGATCGCCGAGGCTCTGCGGGGAAGGCTGCCGTACGGCAACGAGCTGGTCCTCAAGTCCGACGACGCGACGTTGCTGTTCACGCCGGGCGACATGTTCTCCGTGACCGAGGCCGAGCCGAACGTCCTCCACATCGACGTACCGCTCCCGGCCCTGGAAGACCTCACCGCCGCACTGCGCCCGGAAGCCGGCACCACACCGGTCACCGCCCTGCCCGGCCTGCTGGTGGAGGTCGTACCCACCGCGATGCGCGACCAGCACGGCAACGAGACCGGAGAAGTAATCGGCTGACCGCCCCATGCTCGGCCGCATGTGCGGCGCTGAACGCGCCATGCTTGGCCGCGTGCGGCGCTGAACGCGCCCTGCTCGGCCGCACATACGGCCGCCGACCGCTGCACGCGGGACTCGGCTCCGCGCCAAACTCAGTTCGGGTCAGGTGAAGGTGCGGCCGGTCAGGCGTTCGTAGGCTTCTACGTACTTGGCGCGGGTGCGGTCGACGATCTCCTCTGGCAGGGGCGGAGGCGCCTCGCCTGAGGAACGGTCCCAGCCGGACTCCGGCGAGACGAGCCAGTCGCGGACGAACTGCTTGTCGTACGAGGGTTGCGCGCGACCGGGCTCCCACTGGTCGGCGGGCCAGAAGCGGGACGAGTCCGGCGTGAGCACCTCGTCGGCGAGCACCAGCGTGCCATCGGCCCGGCGGCCTAGCTCGATCTTGGTGTCGGCCACGATGATCCCCCGGTCGCGGGCCAGCCCGGCGCCCCGTCCGTAGACCGCGAGCGTGAGGTCGCGGAGCCGCGCGGCCTCGTCGGGGCCTTCCTGCGCTTCGACCTCGGCGTACGTCATGGGCTCGTCGTGCTCGCCGACGTCGGCCTTGGTGGTCGGCGTGAAGATCGGCTCGGGCAGCGCGGAGGCGTCCAGCAGGCCGGCGGGCAGCGGGACGCCGGACACCGCGCCGTGCTCGCGGTACTCCTTCAGGCCGCCGCCGGTCAGGTAGCCGCGGGCCACGCACTCGACCTTGACCATGTCGAGGCGTTCCACGACCATGAGCCGCCCCGCCCAGTCGGCCGACGCCCCGGAGGGCAGGTCCGTGGAGATCACATGATTGGGCAGCAGGTCGGAGAGCTGCTCGAACCACCACAACGACAGCTGGGTGAGGATCTTGCCCTTGTCGGGGATCGGGGAGTCGAGCACGTGGTCGTACGCGGAGATCGTGTCGCGCGCGACCATCAGCAGCTCGCCGCCGGGCAGCTCGTACAGATCCCTGACCTTGCCGCTGTGCAGGTGCTTGAGCTGGTCCATCAGCGGGCCCTTTCGAGGATTTCCACAGGGTCTCCCACGGAGAGCCTGCCGGTGCCGCGGGGCACGCCGTTCATCCCGAACCGGATGCCGCGGTCGATGGTGCGGTACCTCGCCAGCGTCCGCAGCGGCTCGCGGCCCCGTTCGCCGCTCTCCTGGTCGGTCGTGGTGATCACGCACCGCGCGCAGGCCTTGACCAGCTCGATCTCCGTCTCGCCGATCCGCAGGCGCCGGACGCCGTCCTCGCCGAACGCGCCGAGCCCCGAAACGACGAGGTTGGGCCGGAAGCGGTTCATCGGCAGCGGGACGTCCAGCCGCTCGTTCAGGTCGGCCAGCGACTCGGCCGAGATCAGCAGCAGGGGATAGCCGTCCGCGAAGGCGACCTCGCCGCCGCCCCGGCTCGTCGCCCGATGGCCGGTGAAGCGGACGAGACGCACCTCGGTGTCGAGCAGCGCGCCGAACCAGTCCGCCGCCTCGTCGCCCTGGTCGATGCCCTGGCACTCCTGCCGGTGCACCACCACGTCCATCAGCGGCCCGTCGTTCACAGGCTTGTGGAAAAGCGGTGTGACGGCGATCTCGGCCACCTCGACCGCCAGTTCCTCGCCGTCGTACGACGGACGCAGCAGCGCCATCCGAGCGAGATCACGCTGCGACAGGAAACGGCCGTCCGGCGTCGTCAGCATGAATTCGCGGTCGTACAGCAGCCCCTTGGACGTCAGCTCGGCGGTGTCGAGGGACGTGCCGCCGCCGCTCTTGAGGGGATAGACGCTCAGCTCGGTGAGTACCGCGCCCAAAAAGATCTCCTGTCGGGTCGTGACTCAGGCGAGCGCCGAGAGGTGGTCGAACATCGAGCCGAGCCGTTCGACGAAGCGCTCCGGCCGGCACACGGCGTCGAGCCTCGCCTCGTCCAGCGTCAGCCCCGCCTCGGCCGCGTGCCTGCGGAGCGTCTCGCGGAACGGCACACCGGTCTGCCAGGTGTCCATCGCGGCCTTCTGCACCAGCGGGTACGCCTCGTCGTCGCGCGACATCCCGGCCTCGACCAGCTCCAGCAGCACGGTCGAGGTGTAGATCAGGCCGCCGGTCGAGTCGAGGTTGGCCTGCATCCGGGCGGTGTCCACGACCAGGCCGGACATCAGCCGGTTGGTGAGGTTGAGCATGTAGTCGAGCGCGATCGAGGCGTCCGGCAACGCGATCCGTTCGGTGGACGAGTGCGAGATGTCGCGCTCGTGCCAGAGCGGGATGCCCTCCATGACCGGGACGATCTGGGCGCGGACGATGCGTGCCATCCCGGCGAGCCGCTCGGAGATGATCGGGTTCTTCTTGTGCGGCATCGCCGACGAACCCTTCTGGCCCTTGCCGAAGGGCTCCCAGAGCTCGCGCACCTCGGTGCGCTGGCCGTGCCGGACCTCCAGCGCGATGGCCTCCAGGACCGTCGCCATGATCGCCAGGCTGGACACCCACTCGCTGATGCCGTCGCGGATGACCACCTGGGTCGACACGTCGGCCGACCTGAGCCCGAGCTTGCGCGCGACGTGCCGTTCGACCTCGGGGTCGATGTTGGAGTACGTGCCGACGGCGCCGGAGATCGCCATCACGCCGACCGCCTCGCGGGTCCTCCTGAGCCGGTCGCGGGAGCGCGCCATCGCGAACGCGAAGTCGGCCACCCGGTGGCCCCAGACGTCGGGCTCGCCGTGGATGCCGTGCGTACGGCCGACGCGCAGGGTCGCGCGGTGCTCCAGCGCGTGGTCGCGCAGCGTGGCGACCAGCGTGTCGGCCTTGGCGAGGAGGATGTCGGTCGCCTCGACCAGCTGCAGCGCCAGCGCGGTGTCGAGCAGGTCGGACGAGGTCATGCCGAAGTGCACGTACCGCGCGGCCTCGCGGGGCTCGGTGTTGTCCGCCCAGGCCGAGAGGAAGGCGATCACGTCGTGCTGGGTGACCGCCTCGATCTCGTGCACCGCCTCCGGGGTGGGCGGCGGGGCCTTGCGGACCGGCTCCACCACCTCCGCCGGGATCGTGCCGGCCTCGGCGTGGGCCTCGACCACCAGGGTCTCGACCTGGCACCAAAGCTCGTACTTGTGCGCGTCACTCCAGACGCGTCCCATCTCCGGAAGGGTGTACCGCTCAATCACACCTCCGATTGTCCCAGGTGGCCGGGGGTGCTCCCACCCCCGGGGCGGCTCGGCGCGGTCGCCGTGGCCGTACGGGCGCGATATTCGAGCAGCAGCGCGGCCGTGACCACGAGGATCAGCTCGGCGGCGGCCGAGCGCCCGCTGGGCGTGATCAAGTGATCATGGGCCGCTGATCAGGCGCGTTCGCCGCCGTCTCCGGCGAGGCCGACCGCAGCAGACCGCCGACGCGACGGTCCAGCGGGCCCGTCAGAAGCTGCTGCCCGTACCCGAGAAGCACCGCCCCGAAGAGCAGCGCGGCCTGCGAATTGACCTCGGAGAGCGCCGACAGTCCGAGCGCGACGAGCCCGAAGATCGCGGTGGCCGCTCCCATGGACACCTTGAGCAGGACGAGCGGGACCGTGAGGGAGTATCGCGTAGGCAGCTCCAAGGGAACGCGCAGCGTACGTACAGCGGAGAACGCCGCGCCTACAAGGCCGAGCAGGGCCACCAGAGGCACGTCCCCGCCGGTGGCCGAACGATGTGGCCCGGTCGGGCACATGAGGCCCTCTCCCGACGGAAAGCACAGCGGCACGACCTGAGGCCAGTACATGCCCGCCGCCACGACTCCGCCGACGAGCATGACGAGGACGAGGAACGTTCCCAGCAGAACATTACGGAAGCGCCGTACCCTGCCGTTCTCCACGGCCTCCTGGAAGTAGGCGCCGTGCAGCGCCACCATCAGCAGGTGCCTGTCGCTCTCGGCCAAGTCCGATGACCGCAGATCGTGCGCGGTGCCGAACCGCCGTTCCACTGCGATCCGGCGAGGGTCCTCAGGCGGAAGGTAGGCCCGTACGAGCGCCAGCACCTCCGGCACACGCCCGCAGACCTGCTCCGACGTCTGGACTGCCAGCAACTGCGCCGCCCCGGCATTGATGTTGAACCAGGCCCCGTCGACCGCGCGCCCAGACAACCAGTCACGCCACCGCCTCCGGCTGGCCGCGTAGTACCGAGCCAGGACGACTTGCCGCAAGATCGCGTCATAACTAACCGCGATCTCCTCAGCCCCCCACCGCCGACTCCCTTCCGATGCCGATTCCGCGCCCGTCGCGTCAGGCTCCACCCTTGCAGACGTGCCCTCCATCGCGTTCCCGGCCGTAGCCGCGCCCTGCGTCGCGTCTGTGACCGCGACCGTCGCCGCACGCCCCCGCGCGTCTGTCGCCGCACGTGAGCTGGTATCCGCGGCTGCGGCCTGTGGCGTGGTCGCAGCCGACGCCGCACGTGTGGCCGTGCCCATTCCCGCACCGCCCGCCACGTCCGGCCCCGTGCTCAGCACTCCGCCTGTCGCCGCGCCCGCTCCCTCGCTTCGCATCGCGCTTGTAGCGGCGTCCGTGGTCTTGGCCGTCGGTGGACGCCGCGTCGCGTCCGCGTCTGTCGCCGGACGCCGCGTCGCGTTCGTGGTCGGACGCCTCGTCGTTGCGGCCGACGGCGTGCCTGATGCCGGGGTGCTGGTCGGTGCGTTACGGGACGGACGGGCACGGCCGGCGTGGCTGAAGGTCAGCGGCCCGGACTGGATGCCCGCGCGCTTGGCGTCCGTGAGCACCTGGATCGCGCGTGACTCCACGTACGTCCGCCAAGCGCCGGAGGCTCCGAACCGGCGGTAGGCCCACCTCCCCGGCGCTCGCAGTGTTCGCCGAACGAGCCGCCGCTTCCGCACCATCGCCGCCCCCGTCGCCGTGAGTGTTCATCCCGACTATCAGCAGGGACGGAGACGTGGGGCAGCGGAACGGTCGGAACTGTGGCGCGGCGGTGAGTCCTCTAGCGCTGGGCGGCTCGGAGGGCGATATCGCTGCGGTGATGCGAGCCTCGGAGCTCGATCTTCTCGGCGGCCTCGTAGGCGGCGGCGCGTGCCTCGGCGAGATCGGAGCCTGTGCCCACCACGTTCAGCACACGACCGCCGGAGGCCACCAGGCGGTCCGCCTCGCGGCGGGTACCCGCGTGCAGAACGTACGCGCCGGGCACCTTCGCGGCCTCGTCGAGACCCATGATCACATCGCCCTTGACCGGCGCGGCCGGGTAGTTCTCGGCGGCGATCACGACCGTCACGGCGGCACCGGCGTGCCAGGACAGGCGGGTGCCCCGGGCGAGGCCGCCGAGGGCGCACGCCTGGAGCAGGCCACCGAGCGGGGTCGCCAGGCGGTCGAGGACGACCTGGGTCTCCGGGTCGCCGAAACGCGCGTTGAACTCGACCACCCGCACGCCCTTGGACGTCAGCGCGAGCCCCGCGTAGAGCACGCCCACGTACGGCGTCTCACGGCGGCGCAGCTCGTCGACCGTCGGCTGGACGACCTTGGCCATCACCTCGTCCACCAGGCCCTCGGGGATCCAGGGCAGCGGGGTATAGGCGCCCATGCCCCCGGTGTTGGGTCCGGCGTCGTCGTCGTAGGCGCGCTTGAAGTCCTGGGCGGGCATCAGCGGCACCGCGTCCTGCCCGTCACAGAGCGCGAACAGCGAGACCTCGGGGCCGTCCAGGTAGTCCTCGATCACGACCCGTTCGCACGCGGCGGCGTGGTCGAGCGCCGCCGTACGGTCCTCGGTCACGACGACGCCCTTGCCCGCGGCGAGACCGTCGTCCTTCACCACGTACGGCGGGCCGAACTCGTCGAGCGCGGCGGCGGCCTGGTCGGTGCTCTCACAGACCCGCGCGGCGGCGGTCGGCACGCCCGCCGCGGCCATGACCTCCTTGGCGAACGCCTTGGAGCCCTCGATCCGGGCCGCTTCCCTGTCGGGACCGAAACAGGGGATTCCGGCCGTGCGGAGCGCGTCTGCGACCCCGGCCACCAAGGGCGCCTCCGGGCCGATCACCACGAGCCCGGCGCGCAGCCGCCCGGCGAGCTCCACGACCGCCGTCGGATCGGTCGGATCGAGCGCGTGGTTGTCCGCGATCTCTGCCGTGCCGGGGTTCCCGGGCGCGCAGTGGAGCGCGGTGACGGACGGGTCGCGATGCAGGGCACGGGCGATCGCATGCTCACGGCCGCCGGATCCAAGGACGAGTACTCGCACGTAGCAGGAGCCTAGTCGGCCGGACGCCGGCACGGCGGACCGGGCACGTTTTCCGGGGAACGGCGGTGTGATCGGTGCCACCCCGCAGGATCGCGAACTTGAACGATGTCCACAACGTCAAATATGTCGACTGGTAGGCTCGTGAAGCCTGTCGCCTAGGTACGAAGGGAGGTGGTCGGGATGAGTCCTGGTGATCCTTGCAGTTCTGCGGAGCCCCCTCACAGTCCGAGCCGGACTGTTCAACCGACCGCCTCTACTCGGCGTCCGGCCGCTGCCTTCGCGCGTTCCCCCCGCTGACAGCGCGGGTCGAGCGCGCACTGCGCGCGTGTGCCGGAGGCATAGGAGCACCTCATGGCCATGACCCGAGTCCGCCCTGGCCGGGCGACCAAGTCACTGTTCAAGACGCGCGGGCGCCCCACCTCCATGACCACGGCCGTCGCCCAGCGCGATTCGGCGGTCATCGACTGGGCCGCCTACATCGACGGTCATCGTGTGTCGACCGACACCATCGAGGACGCCGTACGCATGATCCGCGACGGCAGGCTCAAGCACGCCGACGACCCGGTCCGCCTGGGCTCAGGAGCCATCACGGCCGAGCAGGCGAGCCGACGTGGGGCGGGCGCGGCCGAGTTGGCGGCCCGACGTGGGGCGGGCGCGGCTGAGTTGGCGGCCCGGCGTGGCGTGGGCGCGACTGAGCTGGCGGCCCGACGTGGCCTGAGCGCGGGCGCAGGCATCGGCGCGGAGGAGAGCGCGGGCTTCGTGTGGGTCGGCCTGCACGAGCCGTCCGAGACCGAGCTCGCCGAGCTGGCGGAGGTCTTCGGGCTCCACGAGCTCGCCGTCGAGGACGCCATCAACGCCCATCAGCGCCCCAAGCTGGAGCGCTACGACGACGTCAACTTCTTCGTCATGAAGACCGTCGGCTACGTGCGGCGCGGACCCGACGGCGCCGAGGTCGTCGAGACCGGCGAAGTGATGATCTTCTGTGGTCCGGACTTCGTGGTCACGGTGCGGCACGGCACGCACTGCGAGCTCGGCTGCGTCCGCAACGACCTCGAAAAGGACCCGGCGCGGCTCAGCCTGGGTCCGAGCGCGGTGCTGCACGCCGTCGCCGACCGCGTTGTCGACGGCTACGTGAACGTCGCGGACGCCGTCCAGGAGGACATCGACGAGGTCGAGGAGGCGGTGTTCTCCCCCGAGCGCACCGACGAGTCGCGGCGGATCTACCGGCTCAAGCGCGAGGTGATCCAGCTCAAGCGGGCGGTCGGGCCGCTGTCCGGGCCGCTGCGCAACCTCAGCAACCGCCGGTTCGTGCCGAACGAGATCAAGGAGTACCTGCGGGACGTCGAGGACCACCTGACCCGCGTCCGCGACCAGGTCGAGTCCTACGACGAGCTCCTCAACCCGATCCTGCAGGCCCACATGACCCAGGTGACGGTGGCCGACAACCAGGACATGCGCAAGATCTCCGCCTGGGGCGCGATCTTCATGGTGCCCACGGCGATCGCCGGGATCTACGGCATGAACTTCGACTTCATGCCCGAGACGCAGTGGAGGTTCGGCTACCCGCTGATCCTGGGCGTCATCGCGACCGCCTGTCTGTCGCTCTACCGCGGCTTCCGCCGCAACGGCTGGCTCTAGACCTGGCGGTGCGCGCCTAGCGCGCGTTTCATAAGCCCCTGTCCTACTGCGCAACGCCCAGGCACGCGCCTCGCCGCGTTGTCGCCCCACCCCACCGAAACGCTCCGCAGAGCTCCGCGTTTCGGCGGGGACCCCGGACAAGCGGTCGACAGCCAAACCCGGGCTGACTCCCTCCTCCGCCTTGCGATGCACGCACCTGGACGCCGCTCGCTACGGACGCGACTTATGAAACACGCCCTAGCGGAGGATGGGTGCGGTGAGGGGATGCGGCAACGGGAGCCCGTGTCCCTGGAGCACGGCCCGCAGGCGGTCGGGATAGTCGGTCACGATCGCGTCCACGCCGTAGGTGACGAAGCGCGACATGTCGGCGGGTTCGTTCACCGTCCACACCACGACCGGCAAGGCCAGCGAGTGGGCGGCGATGACCAGTTCGGGCGTGGTGAGGTGGTGTTCGGGCGAGAGGACGGTCGCGCCGATGTCCAGGGCGGCCCGCGCCGGGTCGTCCGGGTGCTGTCCCGCGAGCCAGCGTGTGCCGAGGCCGAGCGTCTTGGCCTCGATCAGGGCCACCCGGGCCGCGTCCGGCGCGTACCGCCGCGCCTCGACGAGCACCCGCCAGTCGAACGCGAGCAGCCGGCTGCGGCCGATCAGGTCGAACGCGCCGAGCACCTCCGCCACCGCCGCGGTGAAGAACGCCACGTCCGGCTCGGGCCAGCCCGGGTCGGTCTTGAGCTCGACCGCGAGCCCGACGCCGGGCGCGCATGACATCAGCGCGCACACCTCGGCCAGCGTCGGCAACGGCGTCCGGTCCAGCGGAAGCTGGGTGAGGACGAACGGGTCGTCGTCGGTCGTGGGCCGCCGCACGCCGGCGTCGAGGGTCTTGACCTGATCCAGGGTCAGATCCCGGATCGCCTTGCCCACGTAGGGATACATGCCGTCACCGGACCGGGCGGGGCCCGTGTCGGCGAGATTGATCGGAGACAGCACCTGGTCGTGGTTGAGCACGACGACGCCGTCCGCCGTCAGGCCCACGTCGAGTTCGACCACGTCGACGCCGAGCTCCAGCGCGTGCAGGAACCCGGGCAGGGTGTTCTCCGGCCGCAACCCGCGGGCTCCACGGTGACCGTGCAGCTCGACGGACCCCCCGTTGGTCATCACGCCTGGGAGGCTACAGGGAGTCACCAATGGCCCGATGGCCGATCGGTGAGAACCGGTTGAACGATTGGCGTGCGTCAGACGAGCGGACGCAGCTGCAACGTCTGGTCGCGGCCCGGCCCGACGCCGATCGCCGAGATCTGCGACCCGGACATCTCCTCCAGGGCGCGGACGTAGGCCTGGGCGTTCTTGGGAAGGTCGTCGAAGGTCTTGGCACCGGTGATGTCCTCCTGCCAGCCGTCCAGGTACTCCAAAATCGGCTTGGCGTGGTGGAACTCGGTCTGGGAGGCGGGCATCTCGTCGTGCCGCACCCCGTCGATCTCGTACGCGACGCAGACCGGTACCCGCTCCAGCCCGGACAGAACGTCGAGCTTGGTGAGGAAGTAGTCGGTGATCCCGTTGACCCGGGTGGCATAGCGGGCGATCACCGCGTCGAACCAGCCGCAGCGGCGGTCACGGCCGGTGGTCACGCCGTACTCGCCGCCGGTCTTGCGCAGGAACTCGCCCCACTCGTCGAGCAGCTCGGTGGGGAACGGCCCAGAGCCGACCCGGGTGGTGTAGGCCTTGAGGATTCCGATCACGCGGGTGATCTTCGTCGGCCCCACGCCGGAACCGACGCACGCGCCGCCCGCCGTCGGGCTCGACGACGTCACGAACGGGTACGTGCCGTGGTCGATGTCGAGGAGCGTACCCTGCGCGCCCTCCAGCAGCACGACCTTGTCGTCGTCCAGGGCCTCGTTGAGCACGAGCGTCGTGTCGGCCACGTACGGCTTGAGGCGCTCGCCGTACTCCAGGTATTCCTGCACGATCGGCCCGGTCTCGATCCGGCGCCGGTTGTAGACCTTGGTGAGGACCTGGTTCTTCTCGCGCAGCGATAGGTCGAGCTTCTGGGTGAGGATGTTGGGATCGAACAGGTCCTGGACCCGGATCCCCATCCGGTTGATCTTGTCGGCGTACGCCGGGCCGATGCCGCGGCCGGTCGTGCCGATGCGCGCCTTGCCGAGGTAACGCTCGGTGACCTTGTCGAGGGCCCGGTGGTGGGGCATGATCAGGTGCGCGTTCGCCGAGATCAGCAGCCGCTCGCACGAGATGCCGCGCTCCTTGAGCCCGTCGATCTCCTGCAGCAGCACGGCCGGGTCGATGACGACCCCGTTGCCGATCACCGGGACGACGTCGGCCGAGAGCACACCGGACGGCAGCAGGTGCAGCGCGTAGCTCTTGTCGCCGATGACCACGGTGTGGCCGGCGTTGTTGCCCCCCTGATAGCGAACGACATAGTCGACATCGCCGCCGAGCAGGTCGGTCGCCTTGCCCTTGCCTTCATCTCCCCATTGGGCTCCGACAAGAACGATGGCCGGCATGCCACTCTTCCTTCCCACGACGAAGGCCCCTGATCGCAAGCGCGAAGGGGCCTCTTGCGATCAAATCGTACCCGCAGCCGGGGACTGAAGAAACCGCACCTCGCCATCCCAGCGGCCATGCCGGACCAACCGCCTGGGCGGTCCGACGCCCAGCTAGACCACACCGCTCGTTCCTTACGGCCGCGCAGGCAGGTCATGCCGCCCTGCCCTGGCGGTCAGCCGCTCAGATCAGGTCGCGGCCATGCCGGATCGGCCGTTCGGCGCTGCGGGCGGTTGTCCAGGCGGGCCAGCCGCCGGGGTGGCGGTTGGTCGCTCAAACGTGGCGGGTTAGTTGCTGAGGGCCTCCGCGGCGGTAGGGCTGCTGTCGCGTAGGAAGGTCTTGCAGCGTTCGGCCTCAGCGTCCTCGCCGATGGCGGCTGCGGCGCGTCCCAGGGCGTGCAGGGCACGCAGGAAGCCCCGGTTGGCCTCGTGCTCCCAGGGGATGGGGCCCTGCCCCTTCCAGCCCGCCCGCCGCAGCATGTCGAGCCCGCGGTGGTAACCCGTGCGCGCGAAGGCGTACGAGTCGATGACGCCGCCCCGGGCGAACGCGCGGTCGGCCAGCTCGGCCCACACTCCCGGGTAGTCCGGATGGCGGGCGGCCACCTCGAACGGGTCGACGCCCTTCTCCAAGGCCTCGCGGGCCTCGGGGTTGTCCGGGAGTTCGGTCGGAGGTGGGCCGCCGAGCAGGTTCTGGGTCATGCCGGTCATCGTAAATGTCCGGCCCCGGTGCTCATCAACCCGGGACCCGCAACCCGTTCGCTGAAGTCAGCGGGAGCGGAAGCCTGTAGTGGGCGGATCCGCCGTCGCTGGAGGGCCTGACCGCGGGCCAGCCGGTGCGGATGGCGGACATGGCCGTGCGGTTCGCCAGCGTGACGTCGGCGTCGAACTCGCTGATGCCGCGCCGTTCGGCCAGCTGGGACAGGTAGCGGACCATCCGGCTGGCCAGGCCGTGGCGCTGCCAGGGGTCGGTGATGAGGACGGCGATCTCGGCTCGCCAGGGTTCCTTGCGGTCGCGTACGTACTCGGCGATCCCGAGCATCCGGCCGTCCAGCAGCGCCACCATCGCCTCGTGGTCCCAGTGGTCGAGCTGGTGCAGCGCCCGTACGTACGCCTCGGGGAGCGCGGGCGTTCCCGTGAAGAACCGCGTGTAGAGACTTTCCCGGGACAGGCGGTCCGACATCTTGCGCAGGGCTTCCTCGTCGCCGATCCCGTACGGGCGGATGCGCACGTCGTGAACCGTCGCGTCAACGCAAGCGCCGTTGCTCACATCGAGTAGCTTCATGAAACTATTGGACCGTAGACCGTTGCGTGAAGCAACCCTCTAGGCCGGACTGGGGGCTCTCCAAGCCGTGACTTGGAGGAGGTTCGTTGTGTGACACAACTCAGGTAAGGTCGGAGGCGTGTTGCCCCGCACGTACGAATCCCAGAACTGTTCGATCGCCCGGGCCCTGGAGGTGATCGGCGATCGCTGGACGATGCTGGTGATCCGCAGCGCCTTCGAGGGCGTCCGCCGCTTCGACGACTACCAGGACGGCCTGGGCATCGCCCGCAACGTCCTGACCGACCGGCTCACCCGGCTGTGCGAAGAGGGCCTGATGCGCCGCGTTCGCTACCAGGAACGCCCCGAACGGTACGAATACCGCCTCACCCGCAAGGGCGTCGAACTCTGGCCGGCCATGATGACCCTGATGCTCTGGGGCGACCGGCACTACGCGCCCGACGGCCCGCCCCTGGTGATCGGCCACCGCGGTTGCGACGGCGCCCTCACCGACCATCTCACCTGCGACTCCTGCGGCGCCCAACTCGGCCCCAAGGACGTGGACCCCCGCCCAGGCCCCGGCGCCGCCGCGCAAACCCAAGCCTCCGCCTAACCAGCGACTGCCGCGCTCACCGGGACACCCAGCGGCCCGGATATCCACAGAACGCTATTCCACTTCAAACCCGCCACCAGGGCGTTCGACAATAAAAGAGGGTCAGCCCCCGGGGCGGGCGGGGCCTGCTCTGCCGGGCCTGCTCTGCCGGGCCTGCTCTGCCGGGCCTGCTCTGCCGGGCCTGCTCTGCCGGGCCTGCTCTGCCGGGCCTGCTCTGCCGGGCCTGCTCTGCCGGGCCTGCTCTGCCGGGCCTGGCCTGCCGGGCCTGCTCTGCCGGGCCTGCTCTGCCGGGCCTGTCTTGAAATGGGCTGGGGTTTGTCCTCGCGTTGGGTGGGAGCGGCGCGGCCGCCACGTGGGTGGTGGCGGCCGCGCGTGCGCTTCCGGTGGGGTTACTTCAGCTTCTTGCCGGCGGAGAGCAGGTTGTCGCAGGCGGTGACGATGCGGGCGGCCATGGCCTCCTCGGCGGCCTTGCCGTAGGAGCGCGGGTCGTACTTCTTCTTGTTGCCGACCTCGCCGTCCACCTTGAGGACGCCCTCGTAGTTGGTGAACATGTGCGCGGCGATCGGGCGGGTGAAGGCGTACTGGGTGTCGGTGTCGATGTTCATCTTGATGACGCCGTACGAGACCGCCTCGCGGATCTCCTCCAGCGTGGAGCCGGAGCCGCCGTGGAAGACCAGGTCGAACGGCTTCGACTTGTTGTACTTGGCGCCGACCGCGTCCTGGAGCTCCTTGAGCACCTCGGGCCGCAGCTTGACGGCGCCCGGCTTGTAGACGCCGTGCACGTTGCCGAAGGTCGCCGCCAGGATGTAGCGGCCCTTCTCGCCCAGGCCGACGGCCTCGACGGTGGCCAGTGCGTCGCCCGTGGTGGTGTAGAGCTTCTCGTTGATCTCGTTGGCGACGCCGTCCTCCTCGCCGCCGACGACGCCGATCTCCATCTCCATGATCACGCGGGCCTTGGCGCACTCCTCGATCAGTTCCGCGGCGATCTGGAGGTTCTCCTCCAGCGGGACGGCCGAGCCGTCCCACATGTGCGACTGGAACAGCGGCTGCTCGCCGCGGGAGACGCGCTCCTGCGAGATCTTGACGAGCGGCCGCATGAAGCCGTCCAGCTTGTCCTTCGGGCAGTGGTCGGTGTGCAGCGCGATGTTGACGGGGTAGTGCTCGGCCACGACGTGGGCGAACTCGGCCAGGGCGACCGATCCCACCACCATGTCCTTGACGGGCGCGCCGGACAGGTACTCGGCGCCGCCGGTGGACACCTGGATGATCCCGTCGCTCTCCGCCTCGGCGAAGCCGCGCAGCGCCGCGTTCAGCGTCTGGCTCGACGTCACGTTGATGGCGGGGTAGGCGAAACCGTCCTGCTTGGCACGGTCGAGCATCTCCGCGTAGACCTCAGGGGTCGCGATGGGCATTTGATCAACGTCCTTTCGTACGCGTGGTGCCGCCGGGCATCCGGGCCGGGCGGTGTGCTCCCGGATGCCTGCCGCTCGCGGGCCAGGTCAGGACTCCGAGGAGTACAAGGGCCGGGAATGGGATGTCGCCCAGGCCAGTATCTCGAATTTTCCCCGGCGGGCCAGCCGGGGCCCCCACGCGTCCGGCGCGGCTGATCGCTTGGTGCCGGTTCGCCCCAGAGTGACCAAAGTGCCGGGAGGAGCGGCCGAGGAGTCACTTCTCAGGGAAACGAGACGCCCGGACAGGTACGCTCACGGTGTGGATCTCACGCTCATTTCTCTCAATGTCACCGAGTGGCTGCACCCGACCGCTTGGCTGCAGTTGTTCGGCACCTTCGCGACGATCGGCGTCATCGCGATCATCTTCGCGGAGACCGGACTGCTGTTCGGATGCATCCTGCCCGGTGACTCACTGCTGTTCACGGCGGGGATCCTCACCGCGGTCAGCACGGTCAACGGTCAGCATTTCCAGCCGCTGTCGCTGCCCTGGCTGCTGATCGGCGGTCCGATCGCCGCGATCGCCGGCGCCCAGCTGGGCCACTGGCTCGGCGAACGGTACGGCCGCAAGCTCTTCGACCGCCCCGACTCCCGAATTTTCCGCCAGGAGTGGGTGGAGAAGGCGGAGTACTACTTCAACCGCTTCGGTCCGGCCAAGGCGGTCGTCCTGGCCCGCTTCATCCCGATCGTGCGGACGTTCCTCAACCCGCTCGCCGGGATGCTCGGCATGGACCGCCGCAAGTTCTTCGTCTGGAACGTCATCGGCGCGGTGATCTGGACCGATTCGCTGTTCCTGCTGGGGCACTTCCTCGGCGCCAAGGTCCCCGACATCGAGCGTTACATCCTCCCCGGGGTGGCCGTGATCCTCGTCCTGTCGGTCATCCCAATCGTCCGGGAGGTCCTGAAGAGCAGGAGCGGTCAAGGCAACGGTCCGAATAAGAATGACTCTGAAGAGTCACGACCGTCGCTCAGCGGTGACAGTTATCGCTAACCTCCCCATGTGGGACGTCATCGGTCGGACCCTAGGGGTCTCGCGCGCATATTGATCGCGGCCATTGCCGTGGTGCTCGCCTTAGCGCTACTCATCGTGGGCGGCATTGCGTTGGTCAACGCGCTGACTTCCGACTCCAAGCAGCCGGGCCCGACCGAGACCGCCAGCGAGAGCACCGGCGGCACCCGGTCCGGCGCCGCGCCGCCGAGCCGGTCTCCGAAGTCTCCGGCCGCGACCGCGTCCACCCCTCTGGTGATCCGCGTGGTCGGGTCACCGACGACCGTGACGGTCACGGTCGCCGGGACGGGTGAGGTGCTGCACAACGGCAGGCTGGAGACCGGCGAGGCACGGCAGTACGAGCAGGCGCCGCTGAGCGTGGTCGCCGCCGACGCCGGGTCGGTCGAGGTCACGATCTACGGCCAGTTGCAGCCGCGCGGAAAGGTCGGGCAGCGCGGCGAGTGGAGTGTGCCGGATCGCTGACGCGGACGTTTCTCAGTCGAGACCGAGGTCGGGGACGCTGTACGGGTGCCGGTACTCCAGGCCCTCGGCGGCGATGCGTTCGGCGGCGCCCCGTTCCAGGATGGTGGCCACGGCGACGACCTCCGCGCCGGCGGCGCGCAGCGCCTCCACGGCGGTGAGCACCGAGCCGCCGGTGGTCGAGGTGTCCTCGACGGCGAGAACGCGGCGCCCCGCCACATCCGGGCCCTCGATCCGGCGTTGCAGTCCGTGCTGCTTGTCGGCCTTGCGGACCACGAACGCGTCCAGCTTGCGGCCGCGCACGGCGGCCGCGTGCAGCATCGCGGTCGCCACCGGGTCGGCGCCGAGCGTGAGCCCGCCGACGGCGTCGTAGTCCAGGTCGGCGGTCTCGTCCAGCATCACCCGCCCGACCAGCGGCGCCACCGCACCGTCCAGGGTCACCCGGCGCAGGTCGACGTACCAGGACGCCCGCCTCCCCGACGACAGCACGAAGTCGCCGTGGACGACGGCCTTCTCTTGGATCTCTCTCAGCAGGTCATCACGATCGCTCACATCGAGAACCCTATTCATCCGCGATGACTGCCCCGCGTACGGCATCCCCTCGCTCGCCGTCCCGGGTACGGTAACGGGGCGGATCCGACAAGCAGGAGGCACTGACGTGACGCCCGGCACGCTCGTCCTGCTGCACGAGCCCCATGCCTCGGCGGCGGCCTGGGGCGACCTCCCGGAGATGCTGCGCTCGTACGGGCTGGACGTGGTCACGCCGGACGTCGCCGACGGGGGCACGCGGTACGTGGCACGGGCATCCCTGATCATCGCCGCGACGGCCCCGTCCTCGCCGCTGGTGCTCGTCGCGTACGGCGCGGCAGGGCCTCTACTGCCCGCGCTGGCGCTGGCCCAGCGCGCCGCTCACCGCAAGGTCGGCGGCTATGTCTTCGTCGACGCCGAGCTGCCACGGCCGCAACGCCTGCACGACCATACGGACGCCGATCCGCCCGCTCCGATCCCTGCAGACTGGCCCGACGCACCGTGCGGCTACCTGCACACGCACCTGACCAGGCAGGACGGCAGCATCGCTCAGCCCGACGAACGCGACCAGTTCTTGCGCGAGGCGAGGCTGCGAGGCTGGCCCGTCGTCGAACACCGCCCACCCACAGCCGTGGCCCAGTCCCTCAGCGAACTGATCGCCACCCTTTAGGCGTTCTTGAGAAGGTCGTCCAGGAGGGCGTCGTAGTCGTCCTCCGCGCGGCCCAGGTCTACGCGGGCGCGGTAGCGGAGTCTCAGGAGGGCCTCCAGGCTGTCTTCGGCCAGGGCCACGTCGTCGGGGCCGGGGGTGAAGGAGCCCGCGTCCTCCGGGGCCTCTCCGGCGACGATGCCGGTGCCGACGGCGCGGTCGCGGAGGGCCAGCACCACGTCGGCGCCCGTGGTGGCCCAGTCGTGGGCTCCGCTGGCGTCACCCTGGGCGTAGAGCACCTCCGCCACGGCCCGGTAGACCTCCGGGTCGCGGGGCGCGTCGGCGCGGATCTCCTCGACCAGCCGGCGGGCCTCGTCGGCCTTGCCCAGCTCGAAGAGGGCGTCGGCGAGGTACGCGCGGGGATCACCGTAGGTCTCGCCGCCGTCCTCGATGGCCTGGCGGTACAGCGCGGCGGCCCGATCATGATCGCCTGCATGCTGCCACTGCTCACCGGCACGCAGCAGCACATTGGCACGTGACACCCCTCCGGACACCGACTCGGCGAGCTCGGAGAGCCGCCGGGCGGCCGAGATGTGATCGCCCGTGCGCAGGGTGTCGAACTCCAGATCGTCGAGATCGTCTTCCGTCACATGCGTCACGCTTCAACGCTACCCGCCGCCCGGCGGCCGAAGCGGGCGAATCAAGGATGATCGTGAATTACCTACGCGTACGAGCTACCGGCGCGACCGTTCGAGGGCGTCCCAGAACCCGCGGCGCAGGGCATGCCGGACCTCGTCGTGCAGCAGAAAATCGATCGGCAGTGAGGAGCCCTGAAGCAGGCGTGCCTCCAGGTCGGAGGGCATGCGCGGCTTGCGGGCCAGGACGGCTTCCAGCCAGAGCGCGGGAGCGTCGCGGGCGACGGACTCGCCGAAGTCCTGCCCCTCCTGGTGGGCCGCCTTGACCGCGTCCGACAGCGACGGCGCGGCCTGCTGCTGGACGGGCAGCGGCGCGATCTGCTGGGGCCCGGTGTAGGGGCCGTGCGGCTGGCTGGGCGGTGTGGAGGACGGCGACCCGTACTGCGTGCTCGGGATGGGACCCGTGTTGGGCGACTGCGTGGGCGCCGGAGTCGGCGCGGCGTGCAGCGAGCTCGGTGGCGACTGCGACTGCGACTGCGACGGCACGTTCGCGCCCGTTCCGGTGCTGTTGCCTAGGCCGGACGGCATGCCGGACCCTAGGCCGCTTGAGCCCAGGCCGCTTGAGCCCAGCCCTCCCGAACTCAGGTTGCCGCCGGTGAGACCGGACGTCGACGCTGATCCGGTCGACTGCGCGCCGGACGAACGCGCGCCGGTCGGCTGGCCTCCGGCGGACGAGCCCGGCGAGAGCTGTGGCCGGCCGGTGATCGGCGACGAGGGCGGCGGGCCGTTGTGCTGGCCGGCCGCCAGGGTCCCGAGCGTTCCGCCGGTGTGGGTGCCGTGCCCGTTGGACAGCGGGCTCGTCGAGTACGAGCCGCTGTCGAGGCCGGAGAGCAGGTTGACGAACGGACGAAGATGGCCGGTGCCGATCTCGATCAGGTCGTCGCACTCCTGCCGCAGCACGCGGGAGATCGTCCAGTTGCCGTCGACGGCGACGTGCACGACCGTCACCCGTACTCCGAGGTCCTGGGCGTCCGCGACGACCTGGGCGAGGTCTTCGTCACCGCTCACCACGACCGCGTCGGCCAGCGCGCCGTTGCGGGCCAGCGCCATCAGATCACGGTGGATCTCGGTGTCGACGCCCTCGCGGCGGCCGGGCCGGATGCGGCCGAGCCGCAGCTTGAGCCCGGGCAGGTCGGCGAGGGCCTCGTGCTCGGGAGACCGGCGTCCCTCGACGGTCGCCTCGTACCAGTAGCAGCGCAGCAGCGGCAGTCCGGTGCGCTCGCGCGCGAGGTTGCTCAGCAACTGGAGCAGGCCACCGAAATCCCACGAGACGGTCTCTCGATGGCGAGTGCCGTGCACCGCCATGGCGCCGTCCGCCAGCAGGTAGCCGGCGTCTACGAACAGCGCGCAGCGATCCATGCGACACCGCCTTTCCTCAACACGGGACCTCTCCGGGTACCCACTCCACGATCAGGGTGGTGAGGGGGACCATCTTCTGGGTGGCCTGCCCTTCATGCTCTCGGGGACGTGGGCCGGCGACTGACCCCGGGCTCCATAGCGTAGTGAAGCCCGTTAGTCCCGTAGGCCAATACGGCGATTCGCCACTCTTTCACGAGAGTAAGCCGCGTGTAACCCCTTGGAACGGCGCTCCGATGTCGTGTTCGGTTCGGTGCCCGCCCGCACCGGAGGTCGGCACACGACAGCGCGGACGCTACCAGCCGTTCCGGTCTGTCCATAATGCTTCCTCATGATCTTTACGAGAAGAATCGGTAACCCGGTTCAGTCGTGGAGAGCCGCACAACCATCCGCGACCGGCACTTCAACTGCGCATGGGGGCGGTGACCGTGATGACACCCGCCAGATACGCGTCCTGCCGCGTGGTCAGCCGGAGGGTTCCGCGGCCGTCGAGCCGCGTCGAGAAGTAATCGACATCTATCCCGAAGGTGAGCTCCGCGCCGATGGCACCGTTCGCCGAGCCATCGGCCACGTTGTCGGCCGACCGGTCTCCCGCCGCCGGAGTCAGCGGCCGGCCTCCCAGCAGCAGCCGGTCACCCGTGAGCCCGGCGTCGCCCTCCCACGCCACCACGCCGATCCGGGCCGGCTCCGCCGTGGCGAGCAGCCCGTTCACCGGCACGTTCACGCGGTGCGCGGCATGCGGGCCTAGCGAGCGCGCGCCGTCGAGCACCATCGCCTGCCGGTAGGGCGCCTTCGGGTCGTCCATGACGACCACCAGTGCCCAGCCCGCGTAGTGCGACGTGCCCGTCTCGGTGGGGACGTCGGCACCCCACCACTGCCCGCCGCCGTGCCGCCGCACGAGCTCGGTCACATCGGCGAACGCCTGGTAGACGCCGAAGTCCGGCATCTGTCGACGGTCGACCTGCGCGGGTCGTACGCGCTCGTACGTACCGCCCGGCGGCCGGAGCTTGGCCGGACCCGCGCCGCCCACACCCGACCAGTACAGTCCGGCCCACAGCACTCTGGCGCCGCCGGGCACTTCCACCTGTGCCGCACTCGACGACTCGGTGGCACCTACGCGGTCGAGGTCGAGAGGCGCCATGTCCCACAGGTCGTTGTCGCGGCGTTCTCCCTGCCTGCGCAGCGCCTTGGCGCAGCCTGGCTCCTCACTCGCGTCGCAGCTGAGCAAGGCGTTGCCGGCCTGAACGATCCGCAGCTTGCCGTCTGCCGCGAACCTCGCGGGCATGCCGGACACCCTCACCCCGTCCGCCGCCCGTGCTCCGGCGCGCACGTCACCTGCCCGCAACGTGACCTGCGGAGGTGCGTTGAACGGAGCGTTCTCGCCTACATCGACATGAAGGTAGGCCGATGTGGCGGCACCCGCCGGCACGGGCGCATGCGTGCATCGCACCCGACTGCGATCGTCATCCTGCGGCGCGACCTCAACGCTCTTGTCCGCCTTGTCCGCCTTGTCCGCCGGAGCTACGAGCGTGTCTTCGTCGTGTTCGTTGCCCGTGCTCGCGTCCATGCCTGTGTCGGGTTCGACGCCTGCGCCGGCCGCCGAGTCCTTTGTACGGGTGACCGGGGAGGAGAGGGGGCGGCAGCTCCAGCCGTCGCCAGGCTCCTGGCGCGGCTTGAAGGCGACCGAGTTGCGGCCGGTGGCACCTCCGGCGTACGTCACGCCGGGAGGCAGGTCCACATCGGCGATGACGTCGCGGGACGCGGCGTCGCCAGTGTTGCTGACCGACATCGCGACTATGCCGGGCTGCTCGCGCAAGAGCGCGCCGATCGTTCCTATACGGGTCGTGAGCTCGGCGTGCCGGACCGGAGGCGGCGGCTGTGGAGCGGGCGACGGAGGCCTCAGCGTGGGAGAACGTGAGGTGAGCGGTGGTGGAGGTCGCTCGGGTGCCGGAGCGGAGGCCCTTGGCCTGGGCGGCTCGGCGGCCGGAGGCTGGGCCGCCGGTGACGGTGTGCGCATCGGTCGGTCAGGTCGCTCGTCCGAGGCTAGAACGAGACCGGCCGCGACGGCGACGACCACGGTGGCCATACCGCCTGCCAGCGCCTGCTGCTGCCCTCTGGGAAGCTGGCGGAACCAGCCGAAGACGCCACCGGCCGCGATCCCGCCCTTGGCCGCCGCCGCAAGATAGGCGGTGGCCGCGGCGCCCAGGACGAACGGCCCGAGAGCCTCGCGCAGGGCTGTGTTGACGTCGGCGAGTTCGAGGTAGATGGCCTTGCAGCGGTCACACTCGTCGAGGTGCCGTTCGACGGTACGCGCGTCACGTCTGGCGAGCCCGCCGCGTACGAACGAACCGAGCTTTTCGAGCACGGGCCTACACCGCTCTGTCGCGACCTCCACACCGCCCGGCAAGCCGCCTACCGCGCCGGCTTGTGTGCTTGCCTCCGTATCGAGTGCTGCCAGGCCGGTGCTGAGGCCGGTCCTTGTCAGGTCTGCCAGGTGCATCTGCAGGTAGGCCTGGCGTAGCCCTTCGCGGGCACGGTAGGCGAGCGCCGCGACCCCGTTCGCCGTCAGGCCGAGGAGTGGCGCGATGTCGGCGGGCTTGGCGCCCTCGATCTCGGTGTGCCACAGGACGGCCTGCCAGCGTTCGGGGAGCGACTGGTACGCGCCGACGATCATCGACCGTTCGAGGCCCTCCACGGCGGGATCGGTGAACGGCATGCCCGGGTCGTACAACTCGATCTGGTCGGTGGGCTGCAGGCGCTTCTCGCTGCGATGCCGGTCGTAGACCGTGCGGCGGACGGCGGTGAGGAGGTAGGGGCGGAAGGCCGAATGGGGACCGCCGCCGCGGCGCACCACGTCCAGGATCTTGACGAACGTGTCCTGGACGGCGTCCTCGGCGCGGTCACCGTCGATGAGGTCGCGGGCCAGCCTGCGTGCCGCGCCCAAATGACGTTCGTACAAGGTGCCGTAGGCCGCGACGTGACCGTCACGGATGCGTGCGAGGAGCACCGCGTCGCTGGAGTTGGCCAGAGTCAGGTCTGACGCGGCCTCGCCCACGGGACCCCTCCTCCTGCTTTGCTAGCTCATTGTAATCAATTGACCACGGCTCGTCGCGGGAAGATGATTCCTCAAACCGCGTCATGACCACATCGGTTCGCCGTCAAAGGTCTGGGAGAACGCGCCGACCTGGCCGTTCTCCAAGATCGATACGGCGAGCGGAGGCGGGGATGGGGTACCTCTGGAGCGCGCCGCTCCCGAGCGACAAGGCGGTGCTGGGCGCGGACGAGCTGCGGGAGCGCTGGCGTAGCCGCAGCATGGAGGCGGGCTGGTCCGTGCCCGCCGACTGGTGGAGTCCGGCTGTCGAGGCCGTCGTCACCGCGGCCCGTACGGGCCCTGGCATGGCCGTCGCGTGCGCGCGGCTCGGCCGGGCACGCGGGAGGGCCGGAATCGGCATCGGGGAGACGCTGGACGATCTGGGGGCGTTGTTCGCCGTCCTCAGCTGGCCCGACCCTCCCCTGTCGCTCGTGCGCTGCACGGCGGAGGGCTGGGTGGACTCCGGGCTGATGGAACTCGCCGCCGAGTCCTGCGAGGACCCTCTCACGGGGCTGATGACGCTCTCGTACCTCCGCGGCAGGGTCAGCGAGATCTACCGGCAGGCGGCCGCTCTCGGCGACGCGGCCGGGACGGCGGTGCCCGACACGCACTGCCTGGTGGTGGTCGACCTGCCGGACGGGTCCGAGCCGTGGCGGCGGCTGGCGGGCGCGGTCGTGGTGGCGCATGATCTGCGTACGGTCTTCGCGGGCGGCGAGACGCTGACCCTGGTCGGTACCGGCCGTGCCGCGGCGCTGGTGCCCGTCGGCCCGCGGCTGGAGCCGGCCCTCGACTCGCTCCGCCGCTTGCTCACCGAGACCTCCGCCAAGGGCCACTGTCCCCTCGGCGGCCAAGGCGTCCTCGTCTGGGTCGAGCGCCTGCCGGAATCACTCACCGAGGCGTTGTGCCTGCTCGAAGTGCTGGCTTGCTGACTGACGTCGTCCTGGCTTGCCGGCCGGCGTCGTCCTGGCTTGCCGGCCGGCGCCCGGATTCCGGCCGGTGTACAGGGACGCGGCCGGAATCCGGACGGCCTCAGCGGATGTCGACGCGACCCAGCTCGGCGAGGGAGGTCTCGGACTCCGGGGTCTCCCAGCGAACGCGGCAGTCGCGGTCCTTGAGCTCGACCGTGCAGATGGCGTTGTCGAACCAGGGGCCTTCGGTGCGCTTCCACGACAGGGGCGGCCTGGGCACCTTGGCGAGTTTGGCCAGCAGGCGGAACGGAGCGCCGGTGGCCCGCAGGGAAGCGAACCTGTTCGCCAGGCGGAACTTGCCCACCAGCGGGTTGCGCAGCGGCGAGCACACGATCTGGGAGATCACCGACTGGGTGTGCGGGGCGGTGACCTGGGCCCGATAGGAGTAGTGGATGTCGCCGGACAGGAACGAGATGGTCGCCGGCGCCGTGCCGCGGCGGCCGTCGCCGACGGCGACCACGTCCTGCGCGACCTCGCGGAACGACTTCTCGAACGCGGCCCAGTGCTCCAGGTCGGCGCCCTGCCGGAGCTTCTCGCCGAGCCGGGCGGCACGCGGCCCCCAGGCGCCCTCCGCCATCGCCTCGTTCCACGCCTCGGCGTGGTGGATCGCGCGCGGCAGCAGGTACGGCAGCGAACTGGCGATCAGGAGGTGGTCCACGCCGCCCTGGCACTGCTCGTCCAGCCACTGGAACTCGCCGTCGTCGAGCATGCCGCGGCGGTCCCCGGTCAGCAGGCGTGAGCAGCGGCTGTCCACGACGATCAGCCGGGTGCCGTTGAGGTCGTGCGCGTAGCTCCAGCGGGCGGACGCGGGGTCCTTGTCCGCGCGTTCCGCGAACTCGTCGACGATCTTGCCCGCGTCGCCGCCGTCGGCGGACGCGGCCCGTACCGCCTCGTAGACCGGGTCGTTCGCCCGTTCCTCCGGCGACAGGTTGCCCAGGTGCTGGTAGATCCAGTACGAGCCGATGCCGCCGGTGATGCGGGCCCGCCACCACGGCTGGGCCCACATCTGCCGCCGCCAGGTGTAGGAGGTGTTCCAGTCGTCGCGGATGTCGTGGTCATCGAAGATCGTGAGTGTCGGCACCGTGGACAGCAGCCACCGCACCGCCGGGTCCTCGTGCCAGGCCAGCTTGTAGAGGTAGGTGTAGTCCTCGAAGTCGGCGAGCTCCCCGACCGGCGGCTCGGCCGGGTCGCGGCGGCTCCGGATGAACGCGCGCATCTCGTCGCTGAGCTCGTCGGCGTACACCTGGTCGCCGACCATCAGCAGCGCGTTCGGCCAGTGCTCGGCCGGGTCCGCCTCGGCGAGCCGGTGCGCGTACGCGGCGAGCGCGTCGATGCCGTGCTCGTTCGCCTTGTCCGGTGACCTGCGGCAGGAGCCGAACGAGATCCGCAGTTTCCCGGCGGGGTCGAGCGTGCGGATCCGGCTCTGCGGGAACCGCGTCACCTCGTCCGGCCACACGGTCTCTCCGTCGATCGCCACCGAGTACGGGGTGTCCGAACCGGGTTCGAGCCCGCCGATCTCGACGAGCGCGTAGTGATGGCCGTGCACCGTGAACGTACGGGCGGAGGCGTCGAGGCCGCGTTCCTCATTGAAGACGCGCACCTCGCCGGCACGATCGGCCTCCACCCACACCGTCGCCGTCCGATCTCCGACGTGACGTAGCAGGGGGCCGAGAACCAAAGCGGTCATACCCCGCATCCTTAGCGGAACGAAAGCCTTCCCGTCCATCGTTTCGGCGGTTCGGCCACCGTAGGGTCACCCGTCTCGATCCAGCACCGGAGGGGTGGGATCAGGTACCGGCGCGGGAGTCAGGTACCGGTGCGGTGCTCCACGGCGGTGCGGACGCGGGTGAGGATCTCTTCCAGCACCGGGGCGGACGTGGCGAAGTTGAGCCGGGTGAATCCTTCGCCGCCCGGGCCGAAGGTCGGGCCCTGGCTGAGCAGGACGTCGGCGTGGTCGAGGAAGAACCTGCTCGGATCGGGACCGAGGCCGAGCTTGCGGCAGTCAAGCCAGGCCAGATAGGTCGCCTCGGGGACGTGATGCCGTATTCCGCTCGGCAGGCCGTCGGCGACGAGCCGGCGATTCCGGGTCAGGATGTGCCGCGTCTCTGACAGCCACGCGTCGCCGCGTTCCCAGGCGGCGAGGGTGGCCAGCACGCTGAGGAAGCTCACCTCCCCGAAGAGCGCGGGTGGCTGGGCGTCCAGTGCCCGGCGTACGCGCGCGTCGCCGATATGGGCCACCGAGCAGCGGAGCCCGGCGAGGTTGAAGCTCTTGCTGGCCGACGACAGGGTCACCGTGCGGTCGGGACTGAGCGTGGCGAACGGGACGTGCCGATGCGGCGCGTAGGTGAGCTCGGCGTGGATCTCGTCGGAGACGACGAGGAGGTCATGGCGTTCGGCGATCTCCGCGATCGCGGCCAGTTCCTCGTGCGTCAGCACCCGGCCGGTGGGGTTGTGCGGGTTGACCAGCACCAGCGCGCGGCATCCCGTGCGGGCGACGTCGTCCGCCAGGCGTTCGGCGTCGAAGGTCCAGCCGGTGCCGTCGTCGGCCATGGGGATGGGCACGAGGCGGCGCTTCATGTCGGTGAGGGTCCGCAGGAACGGCGGGTAGCTGGGCGTGTGCATCGCCACCGCGTCGCCAGGCCGGGTCGCGACGTGGAGCACGATCTGGAGGGACTGGATCAGCTCGGTGTAGACGCGGACGTGGGCGGGGTCGAACGTGAGCCCGTAGAGACTCCGCATCCGTTCGGCGAAGGCCGCCCTCAGCGGATGCGTCTCGGGCTCCTCGATCCACGTCGGGTAGCCGAGCACGCCGGTGGCCTGCCGTTCCAGCGTCTCCCTGATCGGAGCGGCGGCCGGGAAGTCCATGTCGGCGATCCAGGCGGGCAGCACCCCGGGCCGGGCCTTGGCCCACTTCACGCCTGGGCGGCTCCGCAGGGCATCAAGATCGAGATCGTCGAACATGGTGGTGAGTGTTTCCCGGCCGCCGCCCGTTAGTCCTTGGTCTTGCGGGCCAGGAGGAAGGCCTGCGGCACGTTCTCGCCCTCCTCCGGTTCGCGTTGCGTACGCGCGATCATCTGGAAGCCCGCCTGCCGCAGCAGGCCGGTGACGTGGTCCGGCGACAGGCGGTTGAAATCGAGCGCCACCTGGTGGCCGAACGGCTCCGCGATGTGCAGCGGCTCCTCGCCCACCTGGAAGGCCACCAGCAGCGGGCCGTCCGGAACGAGCACCCGGTGGAACTCCGCGAACACCGCCGGCAGCCGTTCGGCCGGCGTGTGGATGATCGAGTACCAGGCGACGACACCGGCGAGCGAGCCGTCCGGCACGTCCAGGTCGGCCATCGATCCCTGCTCGAACCGGATCTGCGGCAACGTCCGCCGCGCGAGGGCGACCATCTCCGCCGACAGATCGACACCGAACACGTCCACGCCGAGCGAACGCAGGTGCCCCGTGATGCGGCCGGGACCGCAACCGAGGTCGGCCACCGGACCGGCGCCCCCGGCCAGCTCCGCGAACGCGGCGAGCAGAGCCCGGTCCAGCGGCACGGTGTCGAGCTGGTCCTTGTAGCGCTCGGCATAGTCGACGGCCACGGCGTCATAGAACGTCCGCGTCGTACGGACGAAGCTTGGTTCGGTCATGGCGACGACCCTAATCAACCGAAATGCGGACGGGCCGTGGGCGGTCGTGCCCACGGCCCGTCTTGTCGCGGTCGCGCCCGGTCTTGCGGGTCAGGCGTCGGGGGACTTCTTCACCGTCGGGACGGCGGTGCTCTCCTCGATGGGCTTGGGCGCCACCGCGGCGCCGTTCGCCACTTCGCTCCCCTTGGAGCCGTTCGATCCGTTGGAGCCGTTCATGTTGTTGAGGAGCGTGCGGGCCACGCCCAGGCCGGTGCCGCCCAGGGTGAGCGCCTTGGCGAGCATGTCCTCGATGCCGTCGGCGCCGTTCAGCACGACCATGTTGTCGACGTTGCCGAACACCTTGGCGCCGGCCTCGACGATCTGCGGCCACTGCTCGGCGAGCTGCTGCGCGATGACGGCCTCCTGGTTCACCGCCAGGGCGTCGGCACGGGCGCGGATCGCGTCGGCCTCGGCCAGACCCTTGCGCTTGATGGCGTCGGCCTGGGCCTCACCGTGCAGGCGGGTCGCCTCGGCTTCGCGCTGTGCCCTGAGCTGGACCTCGGTGGCGGCGGCCTGCGCGTGCGCGATGCGCTCCTCACGTTCGGCCTCGGCCAGCTTGACCTGCTCGTAGGCGCGGGCGTCGGCGGGCTTGCGAATCTCGCTCTCCAGGCGCTTCTCGGTGCGCTCGGCCTCCAGCTCGGCGTTGCGGGTCTCCTTGAGGATGACCTCCTGGCGGGCCTGCTGGGCCGCCTGCTGGACCTGCCCCTCGTACTCGGCCTTCTTGATCTCGGTGTCCCTGATCACGGCCGCGTTCTCCCGCAAGGCCTCCTGCTCGCGCTGGGTGGCCTCCTGGTTCCGCTCGGCCTCGGCGATCCGGGCGGCGGCGGAGACCTTGGCGGCGTGCGGGCGGCCCAGGTTCATGATGTAGCCGGTCTCGTCGTCGATCTCCTGGATCTGCAGCGAGTCGACCACCAGCCCGAGCTTGTTCATCTCGTCGGCGGCCGAGCTGCGGGTCTCCCCGGTGAGCCGCTCGCGGTTAAGGATCAGGTCCTCGACGGTCAGGTTGCCGATGATCGAACGCAGATGACCGGTGAACAGCTCGTGGATCGCGCCGTCCATCGAACCCTGCTGCTCCAGGAAGCGGCGGGCGGCGTTGGCGATCGAGACGAAGTCGTCGCCGACCTTGTAGATGACCACGCCGCGCACCTTGACCGGGATGCCCTGCTGGGTGACGCAGCTGACCTCGAGGTTGGCCGCCCGGCTGTCGAGGCGCAGGCGGCGGGAGACCTGGAAGCCCGGCAGCACCGAGGTGCCCTTGCCTGTCACGATCTTGAAACCGAGGCTGTCCACCCCGTCGATCGGCTTGGACCTGGCCCCGAGCCCGGAGATGATCAGCGCCTCGTTCGGCTCGGCCACCCGCCAGACCATCTTGAACAAGATGATGAGCAGGACGATGGCGGCGACGGCGGCTATCGCCACCACAGCGATCAAGGGCATAGGACCTCCTACAGGACCGGACTGGTGCGATCAGCGACAGACTGCGCGAATCGGCGTCGCAGAATAGACGCAGGGGAGGTCCAGTCGGTTCGCATCCGCGCAGGACGAGCCGGAGGAGGCGGAGGAGGCGGCGGAACCGGCGGGGTTCAGCCGCCGAACGCCTGAGCCACGTAGACGGTGCGCGGCGGGTGGTACTCGACGACCACGACGATGGTGCCGACCAGGATCTCGTCGCGGGGGTCGACCGGATGGGCGTAGAACGCCTCCACCCCGCCGCGGATCGGGATCATGACCTCCCCGACCAGGCCGGGGCCGATCCTGCCGGTGACCCGGCCCTCCTTGCCGATCAAGGTCTCTCCCGCTCGCTCACGTGGCCGTCCGCGGGCCGAACGCGCCGCGGTGTGCGACGTCGGCGGGGCCCGCAGGTGAACGGTATCCGCTGGACGCCGCCTCTGGCGACCGCAAGATCGTCAGGGCACGGTTCACGGCCGCCTTCGGCGACCGCGAGATCGTCAGGGGAGGATTCGCTGCGCCTGGTCGTACGCGTGGCGGGCGAGGAGTTCGGCGTCGGCGCGGGTGGCGTTCGGCCCGTACAGGCTGACGGTGGCGAGGTAGCGGCGGCCGCGCAGGGTCACGTACCACGCCCTGGTGTGCGAGTTGCCGGACACCGTCGTGATCCCGACGGTGCGCGAACCCTCGCCGATCGTGCCGGGCGGCGTCTCGACGATCTGGTGCTCGGACCACTGCGCCCCGACCCTGGTACGGAACGTCGCGCATCCGACGGGCACGCGGTTGCCGACGAGGCGTTCGGCGGCCTCCGTGGGCATCGCCACCAGCGTCTCCGTCGCGATCTGGCCGCTGCCGCGCGAGAACGTCGCGACGGCCGCCGGGAGACCCGCGTCGACGGCGCGCAACGAACTGTTCGCGGCGCCGGCGCAGCGCGGCTTGTCCAGCCTGGCCTGGCGCTGCAGCTGCGCGGAGTTCTGCACGGCCTTGAGCGCCCCGTACTCCCCGGAGTCGGGCTCGCCGGTGCGCTGGTAGCCGGGCACGTCGAGGAGCAGGGCCTGTTCAAGCTGGTCGGACGTGTAACCGGTGCCCGCCAGCGCCGCCCGCCCGGTCGCCCGCACCGGCTCGAAGCGCTCGTCGCCGCCACCGCTGCAGGCGGACACGGCCGCCGTCGCCGTCAGGATCACCACGATCGGAAGGACCTTCTGCGCCGCCATGCGGGTGACCCTAGGCGCACTCGGTGCAAGACGGTGCAGACGACACGCCCTTGGTCCAAGTCGACCCAGACACACCACGATCGGACTGGGACGGAGGGACGCAGGGATGGAGGGCTGAACGGAGCGGGTCAGCCGGCGGGCGGCGCGGAGCCGTCGGCACGGTCGTTGTAGACGCCGGCGTACTCCTGTCCGGAGAGCTTCTGGATCGTCTCGACGACCTCGTCGGTGATGGCCCGCCTCGCCTTGGCCGGCGCGAGGTCCCCGTAGTGCGTGAAGTCGATCGGCGGACCGATCCGCACGGTGGGGCGCGGGCCGAACGGACGCGGCAGCGAGGCGCCGATGGGCTGGATCTTCTCGGTGCCCTCAAGGCCGACGGGCAGCACGCGCGCGCCGGACGCCAGCACCAGCCAGCCCAGACCGGTGCGACCGCGGTACAGCCGGCCGTCCGGCGATCGGGTGCCCTCCGGGTAGACGGCGAACGCGCCGCTGTTGTCGAGGATCTCGACCGCCTGCTCCAGCGCGCCCATCGCGGCGCGCTGGGCGCCGCGCTTCACCGGCACGTGCCCGAGGTTGGTCATGAACCAGCGGACGAAGCGCCCCTTGAGGCCCCGGCCGGTGAAGTAGTCGGCCTTCGCGATGTAGGTCACCGGGCGGGGGATGGCCAGCGGGATGATGAAGCTGTCGATGAACGACAGGTGGTTGCTGGCCACGATGATCGGACCGTAGTCCGGAACGTTCTCGCCACCGATGACCCGGGGGCGGAAAAGCACCCACAGGATCGGACGGACCACGAGGGTCATGAACGTGTAGAACACCCAGCCTCCTGAATTCGGCACCGACACTGTAACGCCCATACCGATCCGAGCCCGCTCCACCATCCCCATTCTTGTCATCGCCGGACTGCCAGGAATGGACGAACCGCAGGTCAGGAGGGTTGGTCGAAAGATTAGTCACACCAAGAACCGGCCTCGGAACGGCCGCAATATTGGACCGCCGATCCAATCGGCCCGCCATTTCCTACCCTTGAGTAAGTTTCTCGCGCGTAGGTTTTCGAGTGTGCCGGGGGCGATGGCGTGACCCATCCCGGCCACCGGAACCACCACCTGCCCGCTGGCACGCCCCACACCACCGCTCTACCCTTGGCCCCAAACTCGATCATGCGCCCAATACGGGCGGTATCGGGCGGTGGAGGCGACGATGACCGTACGACCGGGCCGAGAACGCCGTGGCCTCCGGCTCCTCGTCAAGGGCGTGCCCGGCGTGGCGGCGCTCACCGTTCTCGCGGCGTCCGCCAGCATGATCGCCCCCGCTGGCGCGTTGGCCTCCGTCTCCGCCTCGGCCTCCGTCTCCGCGTTGGCCTCCGTCTCCGCCTTCGCCGAAAGCCCGCAGCCAGGGACACCCGCGTACCGCGAACGGGACGCCCAGAACCAGCGCGATGCCTGGGGCCGGATCTTCGGGCCCGGCGGCCAGCTGCGCAGCCTGCCCTACCTCACCGCGCTCGCCACCCAGGTCGGCCCGAAGACGCTGGCCGACTGGGCCGACCAGGCCCGGCGGCTCAACCGGCCCAGCGTCACGCTCGGCATGATCTTCCCGCCCGCCAACCTCGGCAACCCGCTGCGCGAGGGCTGGTCGGGACGGCGCGGCCGGGCGGTGCCGATCAGCTACACCAACCGGTACGGCGCGTTGATCAAGGGCACGATGTACGCGCCGCTGCCCGGCGCCCGCGATCCGTACACCGGCGTCCGGCACTCCGGCCCGTTCCCCGGTGTGGTGATCACCACGGGCTCGGTCCAGGGCACCGAGCGCATGTACACCTGGCTCGCCCAGGACCTCGCCGAGCGCGGCTACGTCGTCATGACCTACGACGTCCAGGGCCAGGGACGCAGCGAGACGCTCCCGCACCAGGGCCCCGTCGAGGACCTCCCGCTCTGCGACCCGTCGGCCGCGCCGCTGCCGGGCGAACAGTCCGGCTGTCCTGGAGTCATCTCACAGCAGGGCGCGAACTTCAGGTACGGCACCGAGGACGCGCTCAGCTTCTTCCAGTCGACTCCGGCCTCGCCTTGGCGCAATCCGGGAGCCGGCTCGGCGTCCGTCGACAGCCACAACCCGCTCTGGCAGCTCTACGACCGCAGTCCGGACACGCGCAGCGTCACCCCCGGCCGGACGAGCCGGATCGCCGTCATCGGCCATTCCTACGGGGCCGCTGCCGTCTCCTACCTGCAGACCGTCGATTCCCGTATCCAGACCGTCGTCGCGCTCGACAAGCTCGGGTTGCGCAGCGACAAGGCGTGGCCGGTGGGCAAGCCCGTCGTTCCCGCGCTCGCACTACAAGCCGACTACTCCTTCTTGCCGCAGGCGTACGACTCGTGCGAGGGATGCTCACCGGACAAGGCACCCGACCCGTACCGCGAGCGAAAGACGGGTTACGACACCTGGGCCGCCGCCAATGTGGACAGCATGCTCGTCGTCCCGCGTGCCGCCACGCACTTGGACTACACCGACATCCCGTTGGTGCTGCCCGCGTCGCGCTACGGACAGGCGTTGTCGAGCGTCTACACCCAGGCGTGGTTGGCGAAATACCTGAAGCATGACCCCGCCGCGGACGACGTTCTCCTTGGTCAGTCGTTCCGTTATCTGGAACCGGTCGCCGTCGGCCAATGGGCGCCGGTCACTCTGCGGAGGAACGACCAGCTGTCCTTCTACCACTGCTCCGCCTATCGCTTCCGGAGGGCGGCAGACGGATCCCTGGCCGAGAATCCGGACCTCGGCAAGGTCGGCTGCACCCGCTGAATACGGGCCGGTACCCCACCCTGACGACCTGGACCTATTCCCCGGAAGCGCTTGGAAAGGCCCAACAGGTGCGCAATCCTGTTGAGTCATTGGGGCAGGGTCACAGGTCCACTCCTGACTGAGGGTGTGAGGTAGACCCATGGACTTCGACGTTCAGCTGATGCATGACGATCGCTGCACCCTCCTGCGGGTGCGGGGTGAGATCGACGTGGTGTCGCGCCAGAAGTTCGAGAAGGCCATGTTCGACGTGGTCGACACGGGCGGGCCGATGATCGTGGACATGCGGCGCGTCACCTTCTGCGACTCGACGGGCCTGAACGCGGTCGTCGCGGCCAACCGGCGGGCCGGAGAGCGCGGCACCGTCATGGCGCTCGTCGGCCTGCCCGAACGCGTGCGGCGAGTGTTCCGCATCACGGGCATCGACAAGTTCGTTCCCATCTACGACACGGTCGGCGAAGCCCTCGCCACGTTCCCTTCCACGACCACACCCTGACGACCCCGGGTCAGGTGCAGCCCTCGAACTGGGGAACGCTGGTCGTGAGCCGCAGGCCGGACTTGCTGAACCACTTTTCGAGGTACTCCTTGGCCTTGCCCTCCTGGTACATCTGGATGACGGCCCTGTTGACGGCCTCGCAGGCGGCCAGATCCCCCTTCCTGAGGCCGATGCCGTACTTCTCGTCGGTGAACGGCGCGTTTATGATCTTGAGGGGCCGGCCGACGGCGAAGCCCGCGAGGATGAGGTCGTCGGTGGAGATGGCGTCGACCCGGTCGGCGAGCAGCATGGTCAGGCATTCCCCGTAGTTGGCGGCCTCGACCGATTTCGCGGCGATCTTCCGTTCCTCGGTGACGCGTTTCCAGGAGTTGGAGCCCTTCACCGCGCACAGCCGCTTGTCCTTGAGGTCGCGCACGTTCTTGATCGAGGAGTCGTCGCCGCGGATCAGCGTGTCCTGGTGCGGCACGTAGTACGGCCCGCCGAACGTGACCTTGGTCTTGCGCTGGGCGGTGATGGAGTACGTCGCGAAGATCATGTCGACCTTGCCGGAGGCGAGCGCGGCCTCCCGTTCCGAGGACGGCGTCGTCCGGAAGGTGACCCGGTCCGGCGGCACGCCGAGCTTGCCCGCGACGTACCTGGCCACGTCCACGTCGAAGCCCTCGTACGTGCCGTCGCGGCGCTTGAGGCCGAGGCTCGGCTGGTCCTCCTTCACGCCGATCACCAGCGACCGTTTGTGGAGGATCGAGCCCTCGTCGGCCTCGCCGTTCAGCCCGCAGCCGGCCAGGGCGGTCGCGGCGAGCAGGATCGCGGCGGCGGCGACGCGTGCAGTGCGCATGCTTCTCGTCTCCTCTGGTCACGTCAGCGGAACTCGGCCAGCCGGGGCCGGACCCCGGCGAGGACCAGCCCGGCGATGACGACGGCCGCCCCCACCGGGATCACGTTCCAGCCGCCCAGCCCTCCGTCGCCGTCCCTGATGGCCTGGTCGAACGCCGCGCGGTGGGCCTCCGCCAGCCGGACCAGCGCCCGGTCGTAGTCGTCGAAATCCTTGATCGCCCCCGACTCGCGGCCCATCCGGAGCGTGATGGCCCCGTTCCGGTCGCCGCCGGTGGCGAGCCGCCGCATCTTCTGGTCGTTCTCGATGATTTTCTGGTACGCGCGGAGCGTGTCGTTGAGCGCGGCCGTCTCCTGGCCGGGACGGACCCGGTCGGCCTCGTTCCCGAAGAACCCGAGGAACGCGCCCCGGTCACGGCCGGGGTCGAAGGCGCGCAGCACCTCCGGCAGGCGTGCGTAGTAGGTCTCCAGGTTGACGGGCCTGTCCTTGGGGTCGACGAAGAGCACCGCGAGCGACTTGTCGAGATAGGTCTGCTCGTAGGTGTCGGCCCGTCCGGGATCGAGGAGGTAGCGGCTCTCGTCGGCGAACGCGCTGTGGCTGATGGCCCGGGCCCGCGACAGCGCGAGGACCGAGTCGAACCCGTCCTCCTTGGCCTTCCTGAGATGCCCGGCCTGCGCGGACAGCAGGCCGACGCTCACGGCCACGAGCACGAACGCGACGGCCGTCGCGAGGGCGAGCGCCGGATTGACCAGCCGCCGGAACCGCCCCGCGAGGTAGACCTGCAGCACCACGAGCGCGGCCAGCAGCAGGGCGCCGGTGATCGCGACCCAGGTACGGCCGGACTCGATGGCCGTGCGCTTGCTCTCGTACGACTGCCGCACGGTCGCGCCACTGTCGAGCGTGAGGTTGTACGCCTTGGGCAGCAGTTCCGACTTCATCAGGTCGGTGGCGCGGCGGTAGGTGTCGATGACCTGCTGCGGAAGCTTGCCCGCGGCGTGGTTCGCCTGCCGGTCGAGGACCATGGCCTCGCCGACGAGCCGCTCGTACCGGCCGATCCCGTCGAGCACCTCGCGCACCGTCCGCTGCATGTGGACGTTGTCGCCGGCGAGCTGGGCCGCCTGCACCGCCGCCTGCCCGGCCTCGACCCGGCGCACCTCGTACCGCCGCAGCGCCTCGTCGTACCCGATCCCGAGGTCGTGTTGCCGCCCGATCAGCAGGACGTTCGCGACCTGGGCGTCCATGTCGCTGAGCGCGAAGTAGAGCGAGCCGGTCGCCACGACCCGCGGCCCCGCGTCGTGGCCGATCGTCTGCACGCCGTCGCGCGCGCTGCCGATCGCCACGCTCAGCACCGCGAGCAGGACGGCGACGCCCGCCAGGGCGAGGGCCGCGTAGGCGCGGATCCTGCCGGGGATGGTGCCGAGCCACCGCGCCCGCAGGAACGTCCGGAGCCGCGCGGCGATCCCCGAAGGCCGCCGCAGGTCAGGGAGGTCGCCCGGGAACCGGCGCGCGGCGTGGCGCCCGGTGGGCGCGGTGGGCGGCGTCGCCGGCGCGGTCGCGGCCTCCGGCCGGGTCTCGCTCTCGGACTTCGTCGTCATCGGCGGTTCTCTCCTTCGAGGAACAGCGTGATGGTGGTCCAGGCGCCGACGTGGATGCGGTCGCCGGCACCGACCGGGACGGGCACGTTGACGGCGATCGGCTCCGTCGCGCCGTTCACCGTCGTGCCGTTGGTCGAACCCGGATCGACCAGCGCCCAGGTGCCGTCCGGCTGGGCGAGCAGGATCGCGTGGACGTGCGAGACGCCCGGGTCCTCGGGCGGCGTCGACAGGTCGATCTCCGGGAAGAGCGCCCGCGAGGCGCTCCGGCGGCCGATGCGGATCTGCTCGCCGATCAGCGGTATCCAGCGGTCGGGACAGTACGGGGGGAACTGGAGCGCCGCCGCCTCCGGCCCACCCAAGGCCATCATCGTCTCGTAGTAGTCGCGGTCTGCGGCGATCAGCACCGACCAGCCCGTGGGCGAGGAAACCCCGATGGTCGTTCGCGGGATCTCCGGCCGCTGCGGCGACGAGGGCGGGGACGGGGACGGGGACGGAGGTGGGGCGAAGCGTGCCATCGGGTCTTGGAGCAACTGCGTGGCCTGGCCGGTGAGGCCGGGGTCCGGGGAGACCGCGCGGGGAAGCGTCCTGTGCTCGAAGTCGTACCCGTCCACCTCGCAGAACGCGCCGTTGCGAGGCGTACCGCAGTGCGGGCACTCCTCCGCGCCGGACGCGGTCCCGGCGCCCAGAGCCGGGGCCGGGGCCGCGGCCGGCATCAGGTCACCGCAGACGTCGCAGTAGTCGTCGGCGCCCGAGTCGTGTCCGCGTGGGCAGAGCGGCATGGTGGTCAGCCCCCGCCCTGCTGCCGGTCCGCGGGAGTGTCGCCGCCCTGACGGGTCCGCACCGTTCTGACCGAACGCGTGTCGAGCGACATCTCGTCGGCCTTGGACACGTCCTTCTTCAGGCGTACGGTCCCGGACTCGGGATCGACCACGTCGACGACGCGATCGAGCAGCCCGGCGATCTGTTCGTTCCCGACCCTGTTGGCCAGCACGACCGCGCGGCCGAGCCGGGCCGTCGCCGTCTCCTCGTCACCCGTACGGCGGGCTTCGAGGCCTTCCTGGATCGCGTCGGCGAGCTCCGACTGCCCGGTGTGGATCGCCACGCGTCCGTTGATGCGGGTCGACTTGGCCTCGTCGTCCGTCCATTCGGCGAGCACGTTGCCGGACGCGAGCACCTCGTCCGTACCGCCTCCCGGCACGACGAGCTTCACCCAGGCCGCGCGCATCTGCCGTCCCACGTCTCCGGGTTCGACCTCGACGCACAGGTGGTATTCGCGGTCTTCGGCGCCCCAGGCCCCGAGCGGATAGTCCGCCGTCTGCTTCCCCGACCCCTGCCGCCGTTCGGTCAGGTCCTCGACGGTCGGGGTCATCTGCTTGAGGAATTTCAGCCGGGCGAACTGCGGAGTCCACACCCGCAACATCACGTCGGCGACCTCTTTGCCCATCGCCGCCCGGGTCATCTCCAGGAAGTCGCGTTCCAGGTCCTGGGGGTCGGGCACGTCCAGGAAGGTTCCCAGCAACGCCGACGAGATCTTGCGCAGTTCGGCGACCTCCCAGTCCGTTCCCACGCCGCGCGCGTCACAGACGAAGCTCCCCGCGCACGTCCGCAGGGCCGCGTCGAGCTCCTCCGCCGGCTCGTGCTGGTTCTTGCCGTCGGTGAGCAGGATCGCGTGCCGGATCGCGGCACGATGCTCGGCGAACAGGCGGTCGGCCATCCTCAGCCAGGTCCCGATCGCCGTGCCCCCGGCCGCGTCCAGCTTGGACACCGCGGCCTGCGCGTCGTGCCGCGTCTTGTCGGACACCCGGACGAGGCGTTCGCCCAGGGGATAGACCATGCGCGGCTGGTTCGCTCCGGCGACGACGGCGAAGTGCACGCCGTCGCGAAGCACGTTCAGCGCCGCCTTGGCCGCGCGCTTGGCGGCGGCCATCTTCCCGGAGTACGACATGGACCCCGAGGTGTCGATGATGATGATCTCCGCGGCCTCGGCGGTGGACGGCCGGGGCGTGCCGGCCGCCGCCCCGGTGGCCTCGACGGTGACGACGGCGTGCATCTCCCGGCCGCCGTCCGGAAGGTAGGGATTCTGGTCGACTTTGATCGTGAACTCGGGAAGGTCGCTCATGAGAGGGGCTCCCTGGCAGGGTCGGTCGGCGGCCTCGGTGGTCGATGGGCGGAGGCCGAGGCGGAGGCGGAGGCGGAGGCGGAGGCGGAGGCCGGCGGGTACGGGATGAGCGCCACCGTGACGTTGTCGTGGCCGCCCGCGTCCAGCGCCGCCCGGACCAGACGCCGCGCCGCCCCGAGGGGATCGCCGTCCGGCTCCTCCCACACGGCGGCCGCGAGCGCGTCCGGCTCGGGAAGGTGGTTCCACAGCCCGTCGCTGCACGCGACGGCCAGCCCGGGACAGCCCGGCTCGAACGTGGTCACATGCGGCTCGACCGACGCCACGTCGGCTCCCAGCCAGCCGGTCAGCAGGTACGCCCGCGGGTCGGCGAACGCGGCGTCCTCGGTCAGCTCCCCGCTGGCCACCATCCGCACCGCCCACGAGTCGTCCAACGTGAGCAGAACGCCCGGGCCCGCGACCTCCGCCTCGTCCGCGTTTCTCCGGGCGGCTGGCGTGCCGGATGTAGCCGACGGGTTTGTGCTGGTGGTGGCGGTTGGGAGCCAGTAGGCGCGGCTGTCACCGACCCAGCCGACGGTAACGGTGTCTGCGCCGACCACGAGCGAGACGTACGTGCAGGCAGGGGAGTTGTGGTCGGAGCCCGGCAGTCCGGCGACGGCGCGGGCCGACCGTGTCACCGCCGCGCGCGTGGCGTTCTCCGGGTCCGCGCCGAGCGACAACCGGCGTACGAGCGTCGCGATACCGGTGTCGGCGGCGATCCTCGCGGCCTCCTCCGAACCCGGCGCGGACGCCACGCCGTCGCACACGACCGCGCAGACGAGCCGTTCAGTGGGCGTCTTGCCCTGCGGCATCGAACCACGCGCGGCCAGTTGCCCGCCGGGCGCCGGAACAGGCTGGGGGAGGGCGAGGCAGGCGAGGGCGAGGGCGTCCTCGTTCCGGCTCCGCCGCAGGCCGCGGTCACTGATCCCGGCCGCCGAGCCATCAGGCGCGGGGTGTGCGGAGACCGTCCCGTCCCGGGTGACGGTGAGCTCGACGCGTTCGCGGCCGTGGGGCTGGCGCAATCCGCAGGCGCCGCAGTAACCGTCCGCGTCGACCGCCTCCGCGCCGCAGTCCGCGCAGGCCTGGCGCGCACCCTCCGGTTTCCGGGGCGCCGCGACCACGAGATCACTCGGCATGCCGCAGGCCTCGCAGAACCGGTCATCGGCGTTCAACGGCTCGCCGCAGTCGTGGCAGCCCTCGGCTGGTGACGTGCTCGCCCGCCCCGTGGGGGTCACGTCATCGCCCCGGGCCATCTCAGAACAACGTCCTCGGCCGTACGGAGTTGGCCCGTTTGACCAGCTCGTGCCTGTCGCCCGGGCCTTCGGCCAGCTTGGCCAGCAGGCGGTACGTCGCCTCCAGTTTCCGACGCAGCATGATCTCGGAGAGCGGGGCACCGAGGAGTTCGGTCTGCTTCGTTCCCGCGCCGGCTCGGCCCGCCCGTACCCAGCCGAGACCCGCCTCCAGAACCTCGGCGGCGAACCTCGCGTAACGCTCGGTGTCCAGGCGCAGCGTCTCCAGCCGGCGCCCGGCCTCCACCAGCTCGTCGCCGCCGAGCTCGCCCGCTCCCCTGCCGCGCACCACGGCCGCGACGGCGGCGAGCTGCGCGGTCAGATAGTGGCTGGAGATCGGCGGAACGGAGTCCAGCACCTGTTCGGCAGCGATCCGGTCACCGGAGGCGAGCCGTACGCGGGCGAGACCGAACGCGGCGCTCACGTAGGTGGGGTCGGTCCGCCATACGAGCTCGTAGTAGTACCCGGCCTTCTCGTCCGCCCCCTTGCACTCGTGGGCGAACGCGAGGGCGAGCTTGGGCGCCGTCTCCCCCGGCATCAGGTCGTACAGCCGGTTGAAGACCCTGATCGCCTCGTCGAACCGCCGCCCGGCCAGCGCTGCGACGCCGCGGTACCAGTCCACGCGCCAGTCGTCGGGATTGTCGTCGGCTATGCCGTCGAGCATGTGGGCGGCCTCGGTGAGCTCGCCGAGCTCGATCCGTACGCGGGCCAGCGCCAGGGTGACCTCCAGCGAGGGTACGGAGGGTGTGGCCAGCGCCGCCGCCAGCTCGCCGGGATCGCGAGCCGTCAGGCCCGTCAGGAACCCGGCCGCCGGGTCCGCGCTGTTGACCAGCGGCACGGGCAGCGCGGCGGCCGCGGCCCTCGCGTCCAGGGCCGCCAGCACCCGTCCGGCTCCGTTGACGCTTTGTGATGGCCTGCCGGGAGGAGCGCTCACGGCAGTCTGAGCGGCGGTCTGGGCGGGGGTCTGGGCGGGGGTCTGGGCGGCGGCCTGCGCGGGGATGCGGGCTGCGGTCTGGGCGGCGGCGGGGAGTGCGAGGGAGAACGTGTCGGCGGCCATCGCGTCGACGATCTCGGTGCCGGCCACGGACTGTTCGGGGCCGAAGAGCGAGGAGGGGGCCGGGCGCGGCCGGCCGTCCTCGGTGGCGAGGACCTCGCGGAGGACTCCGGTGAGCTGATCGGCCATCTCCGCGGCGCTCTGGAAACGACCTGCGGGGTCGGGATGGGTGGCGCGGCGCAGGAGCCGGTGGAACGACTCGTGCCGCTGGAAGATCGGCACGTCGTGCCGGGGCGGCAGGCTGCGCACGTGGCGGCCGGTGTAGCCGCGGAAGCAGAAGCTGAGAACCGCCAGCGTGCGCCCGACCGTGTAGAGGTCGGACGTGATGGACGGACCCCGTTCGGAGATCTCCGGAGCCTGGTAGCCGGGCGTGCCGAAGATCGGGCTGTTGACGTCGAACGCGCGGCGGACCCCGCCGAGATCGATCAGCTTGAGCTGTTCCTCGGACTGGATGGCGTTGTCGGGCTTGAAGTCGCAGTAGAGGAGCCCGACGCCGTGCAGATAGCCGAGCGCCCGCAGCACCTCAAGGCCGTACGCGATGACCTGGCCGAGGGGGAGGGCCGCGTCCTCGCCCTCCTCGTGACGGCGGCGGACCAGGATGTCCTTGAGGGACTGGCCGCCGACGTACTCCATGACGATGTAACCGCTGCCGCCGTGCTGCACGAAGTTGTAGATCTTGACGATGTTGGGGTGCTCGACCTCGGCGAGGAACGCGCGTTCGGCGGTGGCGGCGGCCAGCGAATCGGCGTCGCCGGTGTCGAGCAGGCCCTTGAGCACGACCCAGCGGGCGCTCACGTTGTGGTCGCGGGCCAGGTAGATCCAGCCGAGGCCGCCGTGCGCGAGGCAGCCGAGCACCTCGTACTGACCGCCGATCAGCTCGCCCTTCTTCAGCTTGGGCGTGAACGAGAACGGATGGCCGCAACCGCGGCAGAAGCCCTCGGTACGGCCGGGACGCCCGTCGCGGCCACGGCCGACCGGCTCGTCGCAGCGGCTGCAGAAGCGGCGGCTCTCCGGCACCTCCGGGCGGTCCATGACGGCCGAGGCCGGGTCGCGGTACGGAACGGGCGGCACGTCGACCAGCCCGGCGCCGAGCATGCCGCGCCTGGACGAGCCGCTGGAGCCGGTGCCGGACATGGCCCAGGACGCCGCCGTTCGCCCGGAGGAGCCCGACGAACCAGAGGGGCCGGACGAAGCGGAGGGGCCGGACTCGCCGCTGTCCGGGGAGTCGCCGGAACTCGGCGGCGACCAGCCGGGGATCACCGCGCCGGCGGCCACCGAGTACGGCTTGGGCGCGGGCCCCGCCGCGACGGTCGGAGCGTGGGCCACCGACGGCGTGACGGCCTCGGCGGGGTTCGCGGGCGGCGGCACCGGAAGGGGCGCCATCCCGCACACGTCGCAGAAGCCGTCCTCCCCTACCTTCCCGCCGCATCCGGGCTGGCCGCACGGTGTCGTGGTCATCAGGCCCTCCGCGTTTCGCTCTCGCACGCCTTGATCGCGCGCTGGTAGTCCGCCACCGCGGCAGTCGCCCGCCGCAGGTCGCAGGGCGCCGTCCAAAGAAGTTCGCGGGCCTCCCCGTACAGTCGCGTGAGCATCTCGTCCTCGGCGAAACCGAGCCGGGCGGCCTTGGCCCGGTAGGCCCCCAGCCGCCCCCGCAGCTCGCCTCGCCGGTCGAGCAGTCCGGTACTCAGACGCAGGGCGGCCCAGGCCTGTTCCAACGCCTCGTCCGCCGCCCGTTCGAGTTCGCCGGCGCGTTCGGCGAGTTCGGTCCAGCGGCAGGACTCGCGGAGGGCGTCGAGCGCCGCGAGCCGGTGGCGCAGCCCGGCACCGGTCTGCGGCGGCTCCGGCAGCGCCGCGCCCGCGATCTTGAGCAGGGCGGTCGCCCGGGCGTCACGCGCGTCCCGTTCGGCCGCTTCCACCCGCGTGATCGCCTCTTCCAGGCGTGCCGCGTGCGCCGCGTATTCATCCCGGACGCGCGCCACGTTCGCCAGCTCGGCCCGCAGCGCGTCGAGGCCCTCACGCACCCGGTCAAGGCGACCCGTGTCGGCCTGCCCTTCCCGTATGAGCGAAAGCGGATCGGTGCGAACGAGGCGGCCGAGGGCCGACAACTCCCGTCCCAGCCGATCGAGCTCGACGTGCCGGACGTCCTCCAGCGCCTGAACGAGACGCGCGGTCTCGCGCCAGCTCTCCTCTGCCTCCTCCAAGGGCACGAATAGCGCCGACCAGGCCGCGTCCGCAGCGGCGATCACACCGGCGGCCTTGTCGTAGGCGTCGGCCATCAGGGTGACCGTCTCGTCCAGCGTGAGGCGTTCTCTGGCGGGACCGAGCAGCGTCCGCTTCGCCAACGGGATCTCGCCGGGAAGCTCGACCGAGGGACCGGAGAGCAGCCTGGTCAGCTCCATCAGGCAGTCATGGTGGGGTCGCCGTCCGAGGCGGGCGTTGAGCGCCTCCGCGGTTTCGAGGGTCCGGCTGTATTCGTCGAAGAGCCGCCACAGCAACTCCAGCCGCTCCTGCGCCTCCGTCCACCGGTGCCAGGTCTCGCCGGCCAGCCGGGCGCCCGTGAGCAGCCGGTATCCGTGGTGGTCGTCGACGGCGAGCAGAGCGGCCAAGATGCGTTCCCTGTCCTCGCGCAGGCCGTCCAGGGCGTGCTCGATCCCCTCCCGGCTCATGGGCGCGGCCGCCCCGGCCCCGCTCTCGCTCACCTTGGCCCCGTGTTCGCTCAGCCGTCGCCCCGTGCCCGTCGGCGCGGACCATCCCAGAATCAGGCGTACGCCCTGCGAACAGTGTGATCGGTGACACTTTCCCCGACAAGGGCCGCCGGCGGACCCGCCGCACGCGCACAAAGTGGATCATGATCGCCGTTTCCACGTTCTGACCAGGGCCTTCAGGGGCACGATGAGGCGATCATCACTCCGGGGACCCTTGTGTTCGGGGAACGTCCTGGTGTGAGGTGACGTTGCTCAGAGGGAGCAGTCGATCGAGAGGAGTTGAGAGTCCGCAGTGTCGGACCCCAGTCATAGACCCGGTGCCCCATGCTGACCGCGGCACTCGGCGTGCTCGCCGTCGTCCTTCTCACGGCGGCGACCGGATATTTCGTGGCCCAGGAGTTCGCCTACGTCGCCGCCGACCGCGCGCGGCTGGCCCAGGCCGCCGACCAGGGGGACACCGGTGCGCACCGGGCCCTCAAGGTGATCGGCCGGCTGTCGTTCATGCTCTCCGGAGCGCAGCTGGGCATCACGATGACCACGCTCGTCGTCGGTTTCATCGCCAAGCCCGCGCTGGCCGAGCTGATCGAACCCCTTCTCGACGTGGCGGGCGTCCCCGCCGGCGCGACGGGCGCGATCGCGCTCGCCACCGGCTTCGTGCTCGCGACCCTGGTCCAGATGGTCCTGGGCGAGCTGTTCCCCAAGAACCTGGCGCTGGCCCGGGCCGAATGGCTCGCCCGGGTCCTCGCGCCGTCCACCCTGGTCTACCTGACCGTCGCCGGCCCGCTGATCCGGCTCTTCGACCGTACGGCCGAACGCCTGCTGCGCGCGGTCGGCGTCGAGCCTGTCGAGGAACTGCAGGGCGGCGCCACCCGGGAGGACCTGGGCGAGATCATCGGCCGTTCCCACAGCGCCGGCCACCTGCCCGCCGACCTGTCGGGCCTGCTCGAACGCGCGCTGTCGTTCGGCGACCTGACGGCCGACGAGGTGATGGTGCCGCGGCCCCAGGTCCGCACGCTGCCCGGCGACGCCACGGTCGGCGACCTGGTGACGCTCATCCGCGAGACCGGCCACACCGCGTACCCGGTGTACGGCCAGGAGGTCGACGACGTCATCGGCGTCGCCGGAGTCCGCGAGGTCGCCGACGACACCCTCGACCAGGACGCCCCGATCCGGCGGTTCGCGCGGCCCGCGCTGCTGGTGCCCGGCAGCCAGCCGCTGTACGGGGTCATCGAGCAGATGCGCGACTCCGGCGAGGAGTTCGCGTGCGTCGTGGACGAGTACGGCGGGCTGGCCGGAATCCTCACGTTCGAGGACATCGCCGAAGAGCTCGTCGGCGAGATCACCGACGAGGTCGACACCCGCGACGCCGTGCCGTGCACCGAGCCCGACGGCTCATGGCTGCTGGACGCGAGCCTGCGCATCGACGAGGTCAGCCGCATGACGCGCCTGCCCCTGCCCGAAAGCGACGCCTACGACACCCTCGCGGGCCTCGTCATGGCCGAACTGCGCCGCCTGCCGGCCCCGGGCGACCGTCTCGTCGTCGGCTTCGACCCCGAATCCGGCGACCTGGGCAAGGCCGAGCTAGAAGTGGTCAGCCTCGCCCGCCGAGTCGCCAGCCAGGTCCGCCTGCGCGCAATCTCACCCAGCGACGCCCCCGACCTACCCACCTGCGACTCCCCCACCGAAACCCCCTCCGCCGCCATAACCGCCCCGAGCAACGGCAAGACAACCGCCTCCACCACAAATCCAAAGAACGGCCACGACAACAACCCCGCCAACGGCGCGGTAACCAGCCCGAGCTCGACCTCTAGCGGCAGCCCAGGCAACGGCTCTGTCGCCAGCCCAAGCTCCGCCTCCAACACAACCTCTAGCGACAGCCACAGCAACACCGCTGTCACCAGCCTTAGCTCCGCCTCCAGCACCAGCGCGGGCCCAAACGACGGCCATGGCAACAGCGCTGGCAACGGCTCTGTCGCCAGCCTTAGCTCCACCTCCAACGCCAGCCCTGCGGCTAGCGACGGCACCGGCTCTGGCCACGGCGACGGCCCTGGCAGCAGCCTTAGCTCCGCCGCTAACGGCAGCCCCGCCTCTGGCGACGGCTCCGGTGCCGATGATGGCTCTGGCGAGGGTGTGGACGATGGGGCCGCCGTGGTGTCCGCTACTTCGGGGCAGGAGGTCTCATGGACCCGTTGACCTCGTTGCTGGTGACGGTGCTGTTGCTCGTCGGCAATGGTTTCTTCGTGGCCGCTGAGTTCGCGCTCGTCGCGGCCAACCGTCCGCAGCTCGAACGGGCCGCCGCGCGTGGCAGCAGGCCCGCGAGCGCCGCGGTCGCCGGCGTCAAGGAACTCTCGCTGATGCTGGCGGGCGCGCAGTTCGGCATCACCATGTGCTCGCTCGGGCTCGCCATCGTCACCGAACCGGCCTTCGAGCACCTCCTCGAACCACCCCTGCACGCCATCGGCATGCCGGAGGCGGGCACCAAGGCCGTCGCGCTGGCCACCGCGCTCGCCGTGATCACGTTCCTGCACATGGTCGTCGGGGAGATGGCGCCCAAGTCGTGGGCCATCGCGCATCCCGAACGTGCGGCGTTGATCCTCGCGCTGCCGTTCCGGGCGTTCGCCAAGGTCTCCCGGCCGGTGCTGTCCGCGCTCAACACCACGACGAACGGCCTGCTGCGGCTCGTCCGGGTCACCCCGCGCGACGAGCTGGACAGCCACGCCGACGCGCAGGGGCTGAACCACCTCCTCGGTGAGTCCCGCCGCCTCGGCCTGATCGGGCGGCACGACCACGAGCTGCTCCGCCGGGCCATCGCGGCGCGCGAAGCGACGGCCGACCATCTCGTCGTACCGGCCGCGTCGGTGACGACGATCGACGCCGACGCCACCGCCGCCCAGGTACGCCGCGCGGCGACCGCGAGCGGGCACAGCCGCCTCGTGGTCCGTGACGGCACCGGCGGCGTCGTCGGCATCGTCCACGTACGCGCGGCCATCACCAGCGACCGCCGTGCGCTGGAACTGGCCACCCCGGCACCGGCGCTGACCGCGGGCACCACGGTGCTGGACGCCGTCACCCGCCTGCGTCGCGCCCGCGCGCAGCTCGCCGTGGTCGCCGACGCGAACGGCGACTTCGCCGGCATCGTGACCCTCGATGACCTGCTCGCGGAGCTCCTCGCCACCAACCCGCATTAGCGCGCCAATGGCGACTGCCCGAAGGCTGCAAGGTGGACTCGGCCATGGAGTCCAGCCCGGAGGGCATGCGGACCTTGTGGATTTCGGTGGCCGGACTGGGCGCCACCGCGGTCATCCAGGCCGTGGTGGTCGCCCTGTCGGGCTCCGTGGCGCTCTTCGGCGACACGCTCCACCGATCCGCAACCCGTCAATGGCATCGACCATCACGCCCTCCTCGCGGGACACCGATGATCCAAAACCTGTGAGACGTTAGTCCCGCGCAGGATTGGAGACGACGGCCACGAGCCGAACTAGAACGGGGATGGCCGCGGTGCAGCATCCGGAAGACGCCAACGGAACCGGCGACGAGCCACAGACCGAGCCCACGACCGAGCCACGTCCCAGAATGACCGCCCGTTCAGGCAGAGCGGACACGGCCGACCTGGTCCTCCCGTCCGCCTCGCCAGACGAGACCAAACCGCTGCCTACCGTGGATGAGCCGGAGCCGGAGTCTCCCTCGGCCCAGACGATGGCCCTTCCCGTCCTGGATGAAGCCCCGGTCGTTCCGGATACAAACGAACCGAGCACCACCGTCCCAGAGAGCGAAGCCACACCCAGCACCGATGAGACCGCCGTGGATCCTCCCACCGCGGACGCGCCAGGCACAGCCGAAACTGACGCAGACGAGCACCACTTGGGCGCCTCTCAAGCCGGGATAGAGCAGCCCGGCACTGGCGCGGAACCGTTCAGCCCGGATAAGTCCCATGCAGCACTGCCCAGCACAGAGGTAGCAGACACAGACGAGTCTGACGCAGGCGAACTGGACACGGATCCGCTGGTCACGCAACAGGTCAGCGCGGAGCCGTCCAGCCCGAGTATCTCCCGTAGAGCAGATGTCGCAGGCTCAGACGAGGCTGGCACGAACCAGCTTGGCGCAGACCAGGCTGGCGCGGAGCAGCCGGACGCGGACGCAGAGCTCTTCGTGCCAGATGAGCCGCAGCCCGACGCAGAGCTCTTCGGCTCAGATGAGCCGCAACTGGGCGAGGCAGGCGCAGCACTGCCCGGCGCGAACGCGACAGACGCGGAGCAGGTTAGTGCGGATGGGACCTTGGCGTTGCCGGTTGTGGAGGGGCCGGAACGGCTGGGGGAGCTGGTCGATGAGGTCTACGTGCCCCTGATCGGGGTTTATGAGGAGTTGGAGAGTCGGCTTCGGGAGAGGTCCACGAGCGGTGGAAGGCCGGTCGGGTGGGCGGCGCATCTTGAGGCCATGCGTTCGTTCCGGGAAGGGCGCGTCACCGGGGATTGGGACGAGCTCGCGGAGTTCCTGGTGGAAGGCCGGGTGGGGGCGCGGACACGCGTGGTCGAGGTCGATGACGACGAGGCCGAGGTGGCGACGGCGCGTGCGGCCGTGTTGGAAGGCGGCGAGAGGGTGCTGCTGCTGGCGCCGACCGTTGAGCTGGCCGAGCGGGTCGTGGAGGCGGTCGGGGACGAGGTGTTCGCCCTGAAGGTCGAGGCGACCGCACCCGATCAGGCCGATGTCGGAACGATCATGGACATCGAGCCGCCACCAAACCCGGAGGTGGAGCCCGCACCGGCGGGGATAGTCCGGGGCGCGACGGTCTCGCTGGGTGGGGACGCCTGGCGTAAGGCTTGGCGGGCCGAGGCCAAGCAGCTTCAGCGTGAACTCCTCTGGCTCGAACAATGGCCGCGTGACACCGAAGTCCTCGACAAGGTGAAGGCAAAGCACGAACGGTTCGGCGAACGGATGGCGGCCGAGATCGAACGGCTGGAGCAGGAGCTCTCCACCCTGCGTACAGAGGCCGCTCAAGCAGAGCAGGCCATCACCGAGAGCCACGAAGAGCGCGATCGGCTCGCTGAGGAGGCGGAACGGCTGGCCGGGGAGACGGCCGAGCCGCGTGCGGAGGCCGAACGGCTCCAGGCGCTGGCCGATACGGCGGCGGCCGAGGCCGGGGAGCACACTCGTACCGCCGACGAGGCGTACGCACGCTGCGTCGCGCTCGATCAGGAGGCTGCCCGTTGCCAAGCGGAGCTTGAGGAGGCACGCCGGGCTGAGGCGTCGCTAGTCCAGGAACTGGCCAGGGCACAGGAGGACTTGCCCCGGGCTACCGAGGAAGCGGAACGGCTCAACAGTGCGGCGACCGACGCAGAAGCGGAGTGGCACACCCGCTACTACCGCCTCAAGTCGGCGGAATCGACCCTGGCCGCGCAGCGCCGCAAGTTGACGTTCGGCCAACGTCTGCACGTCTCCGCCCCGCCGCCCAGGCTGGAGGAACTGCGTATCGACGTGAAGACCCAGGCCCGCGAGGCCGAAGAGGCCGCCACGCGCGCGCGGCAGGCGACCGAGGTGGCCGAACGAGCCGCCGCGCATCATGCGGGGCTGGCCAGGTTCATTTCGGAGGGCGGCGCCGGGCTCGCGGCCGCCCAGGCCGCTCAGGAACGGCTGACCGCGCATCTGTCGCGTCTCGCCGCGGACCGCGAGTCCGCTACCACCGCCCACCGCGAGCAGGCACGGCAAGCGGCGGAGGCCGTCGACGTCGCGACGCAGGCGAGCATGGCCGCCCGGCAGGCTCAGCAAGTGGCTCGGCAGGCCGAGGAACAGTTGGCCGTCGCCTACCGTGCGCACCGGGACGCCGTGGCAGCGGCCGAACACGCCGGGGCGCGGGCCGAGACGGCGGCGCAGCAGGCCGCCGCAGCCGCGAACGGGCTGGCACAGCGGCGTGCCGAGTCGGAGCGGGAGCTCGTCGCCCTCCGTACGGAGATCGACACGGCGGCCGAGGCCGAGGCCCGTTCGCGCGAGAAGGTGCAGGAGATCTGCGGCACGCAGTCGATCACGGAGCACCAGAGCCGGGCCATGGCGCGGATCGAGGAGCTCTCCGGACATCTCGAAGGCACCGAACTCCCCGTCCAGCTCCTCCTCGACAAGGCGGGACTGGTCGGCGGCACCCCTGAAACGGTCGGCGCCTCACCTGTGATCACGATGGACTACGACACGCTGGTGGTCGTCGGAGCGGCTCGGCTGAACGACGCGGACCTCCTCGTCGGCGCCGTACACGCACGTAACCAGGTGCTGATCGGCGCCCCGGGCCAGACTCCGCCGGAGTACGCGGAGTACGTGGAGATCGCAGACGCCGATCGCCTGACACAAAGCCCTTTCACCCGCGCCATCGCCTGACGTTCGCATGCGCCATCGGCTGGCGTTCGCTTGCGCCATCGGCTGGCGTTCGCTTGCGCCATCGGCTGACGCCTCGCGGCCCTGTCGGTGTTGGCAGGGAGGGTCAGTCGTCGTTCAGGAGCAGGTTGAGGATCCAGCCGACGACGCCTACCACGATGGCGCCCCAGAACGCCGGCCAGAAGCCGTCCACGTGGAAGGGCAGTTCGAGGCGCTCGGCCAGTTCGCTCGTGAGCAACAGCAGCAGGGCGTTCACCACGAGCCCGATCAGGCCCAGGGTGAGCACGTACAGCGCGCAGCCGAGGGTCTTGACGATCGGCTTGATGACGGCGTTGATCAGGCCGAAGATCACGGCGACGCCGACCAGGGTGGCCGCGCGTCGCGGTCCGGTGTCCCCGGTGAGCGAGATGCCGTCGATCAGGGCGGTCGCCACCCAGAGCGCCGCCGCCGTGATCGCAATCTTGAGGAGTATCCGCACATCTCGATCATGCGTCGAGGCCGGGTCCCGTCCCATCGCACTGTGCGGCGATATCTCCCCGGCCGATCTCATCTCCGAGGACCAGCAGGACGTCAGTCGGCGCGGTCGAAGAACGAGGAGTTGGTGGTCACCTGGGAACGGCCGGGCGCGGCGGCAGCCGCAGGAGCAGGGGGCGCGGGGACGGGGGCGGGGGCGGGGGCGGGGTTCGGTTCGCGGCGGGGGCCACTTCGGCGCGGGGCGACGGCGTCCGAACGCTGGGAACGGGGCGCGCCACCGGCCTGCCGGATGCGGGCGAGCTCCCGCTGAAGCTCACGCTTCTCCATTTCCAGCGTGGTGAGCGACTCCTCGTGCTCCTCGCGCAGATAGCGGAGGTCACGGCGGGTGCGCACCATCCGGCCCATCCCGACGAACGTGAGCGTCAGGCCGAGGACGAAGACGACGGCGACGGCCGCGCCCGCGAAGAACACCTGCCAGAGGTTCGTCACACCCGGCACCGATTCACCGAAAACGACCAGTTCGGCGGGGCCGGTGTTCTCCATCGCGATGCCGACACCGAAGACGGCGGCGGCGACGGCCAGGACCAGTCCAAGGAACACCATGGGCAGTCTCCTCTCCAGTGCTCCGGAGGGGGATCGGAGCGCCACCACCATGCCAGACCCGCGCACCGTTTTGCCTTATCTGCCGGATATATGCAGGTCAGCCGGAATTCATCCGGAAGCGGGATGAAGGTTCTGCCGGGTTTCGCCTTGGGTAGAGATCGTTGCCAGGAGGCGGCGTCATCCGGCTCTCAGCCGCCCGACCGGGAGGGATCATGTCCGTACAGGCCGTCGTGTTCGACCTGGATGGCGTCCTCATCGACACCGAACCGGTCTGGGAGGAGGTCCGCCGCGGCTTCGTCGCCGACCATGGCGGCCGCTGGCTGCCCGACACCCAGGACCGCCTGATGGGCATGAGCACCGAGGAGTGGGCCGACTACCTCGCCACCGACCTCGTCGACGGCCTCACCGCCGAGGACGTCGCGTACGAGGTGATCGACCGGATGAGCCGGCGGTACGCCGAGAATCTTCCGCTGATGCCGGGCGCGGTGGAGACCGTGCGCAGGCTCGCGGGGGATTACCCGCTCGGCCTGAACAGTTCGTCTCCCCGGGCCTTGATCGACCTCGTTCTGGGACGGCTCGGCGTGGACGTCCTGTTCCGTGCGACCGTCTCGACGGAGGAGGTCGACCGCGGCAAACCCGAGCCTGACGGCTACCTCACCGCGGCCGCGCGCCTGGACGTCACACCGGCGGAGTGCGTGGCGATCGAGGACTCCAGCAACGGCCTGCGTTCGGCGTACGCGGCGGGCATGCGGGTGATCGCCGTTCCGCACCCGCGCTACCCGCCCGCCGCCGACGCGCTCGCCCTGGCCTCTCACGTGGCCGAGAACCTCGACGCCGTCACCACCGACCTGGTCGCCAAGGTCGGCACCGCACCCCGGCCCGACCAACCGAACACGTAACGCGCGTCTGCGTACCGCCACCAGCGCCGAGCCGGCAGCCGGTGGCCATTGCCGAACGAGCACGCCGAGCCCAGCGGTGGGCTAAGGAAGGGCAACCGGAGCCGGCCCATCATGAACATTCCCTTCCTCAAATAAACCGTCTGCGTGGCCACGTCGCACCACAAAGTCAACTGGATGGTTTAATTGGGTCATGACGTACGACGCGGAGGCCACCCGGCGGCGGATCTTCGAGGCCGCCACCGCCGAGTTCGCCGAGCACGGCCTGGCCGGCGCGCGGGTCGAGCGCATCGCCGCGTCCGCCAAGGCCAACAAGCAGGCGATCTACCTCTACTTCGGCGGCAAGGAGAAGCTCTTCGGGACGGTCGTGCGTGCCAAGCTCGAAGAGATCTGCCACGCCGTCCAGCTCGACCCGGCCGCGCTGCCCGAGAGCGTCGGCCTGCTCTTCGACTGGTATCACGGACACCCTGAGCTGATCAGGCTCCTCCTCTGGGAGGCCCTGGAGACCGGCCAGGGACCGGTGATGGGCGAGCAGGAACGCCTGGAGGCATACCGCGAGAACGTGAAGGAAATCCGCGACAGCGGCTTCACCGAAGGGCTCGACGAGCCGCGCCGTACCCAGGAGGCCCAGGACTGGATGTTCACCATCCTCGGCCTGGTCGTCTGGAACTTCACGGTGCCCCAGTTGCGCCGCCTCGTTCTCGATGAGCCCGACGAAGCCGCCGCGATCGCCCGCCGCCGCGCCGCCGTGGTAGAAGCCGCCCGCCGCCTCGTTCAACCGACCTGACAGCCACCCGCACCCAGCAAGGCCCAAAGCCGCCTACCCACCAACCACCCACCACGACCTCCGAACGCGTTAACGCCCGCCAGCCACCGCATAGCGGGGTCCGCAGGCCCGCAGGGTCATTAGGATGAGCCGGTGGCTTCCCCCGAGAGCGGACCCGAAGTGAACGAGGCGTACGCGCTGCCCGAGGAACCGCCGCCGGACCCCTGGTTCGAGGAAGATCTGCCTCCAGACGACTTCGAGCACGCGAACGGGCCGGCCTCGGCGGAGCTGCCGCCCCTCGCCGCCCAGGCGCCCGGCTCGCCGATCGAGGCACTGCAGCGCGTCTTCGGGTACGACTCGTTCCGCGACGGCCAGCAGGAGATCATCGATCACGTCGTCAACGGCAACGACGCGCTGGTGCTGATGCCGACCGGCGGCGGGAAGTCGCTGTGCTACCAGATCCCCGCGCTGGTCCGTAAGGGCGTCGGGATCGTCATCTCACCGCTCATCGCGCTCATGCAGGACCAGGTGGACGCGTTGCAGGCGCTCGGCGTGCGGGCCGGGTTCCTCAACTCCACGCAGGACCTCGACGAGCGGCGCGTGGTCGAGGCGCAGTTCGCGTCGGGCGACCTCGACCTGCTCTACCTGGCTCCCGAACGGCTGCGCGTGGAGTCGACCGTTCGCCTGCTCGAACGCGGCACGATCGCACTCTTCGCGATCGACGAGGCGCACTGCGTCTCGCAGTGGGGCCACGACTTCCGTCCCGACTATCTGATGTTGTCGGAGCTGCACAAGCGCTGGCCCGACATCCCGCGGATCGCCCTGACCGCGACGGCGACGCAGGAGACGCGCGCCGACATCGCCCGGCGGCTCGATCTGGAGGACGCCCGGCATTTCGTCGCGAGCTTCGACCGGCCCAACATCCAGTACCGCATCGAGCCGAAGACCGACCCCAAGCGCCAGCTCCTGCACCTCATCCGCAACGAACACAACGGAGACGCGGGCATCGTCTACTGCCTGTCCCGTAATTCGGTTGAGAAGACCGCGGAATGGCTCGTACAGAACGACGTCGCTGCCGTTCCCTATCATGCGGGCCTTGACCCACAGACGCGCGCCACCAACCAATCACGGTTCCTGCGTGAGGACGGCTTGGTGGTGGTAGCGACGATCGCGTTCGGCATGGGGATCGATAAGCCGGACGTACGTTTCGTAGCGCATCTCGACTTGCCCAAGTCGGTCGAGGGCTACTACCAGGAAACCGGCCGCGCCGGACGCGACGGCCTCCCGTCCACGGCCTGGCTGGCGTACGGCCTGCAGGACGTCGTCAACCTACGCAAGCTCATCGACACGTCGGAGGGCGACGACGCCCACCGGCGCAGGCTGAGCATGCACCTCGACGCCATGCTCGCGCTGTGCGAGACGGTGGAGTGCCGCCGCGTACAACTCCTCAACTACTTCGGCCAGCCCGGGGAAGCCTGCGGCAACTGCGACACCTGCCTGTCGCCGCCTGAGTCGTGGGACGGAACGGTCGCTGCCCAAAAGGTCCTGTCCACAGTCGTACGGCTGGACCGGGAACGCCGCCAGAAGTTCGGCGCCGGGCACATCATCGACATCCTGGTCGGCAAGAAGACCCCGAAGGTGATCCAGTTCGACCACGACGCGCTGAGCGTCTTCGGGGTAGGCGCCGACCTGCGTGACACCGAATGGCGAGGCGTGATCCGCCAGCTGCTGGCCCAGGGCCTGCTGGCCGTCGAGCCGAACTACGGCGCGCTCGTCCTCACCGACGACAGCGGCGCGGTCCTGCGCAAGGAACGGCAGGTCAGGCTACGCCGCGAGCCCGAACGGGCCACGGCCGCCAAGGCAGCGAAGGCCGCCAAGTCCCGCAAGGCACCGGTCGACCTCCCCGCCGAAGCCATGCCGATCTTCGAGCGCCTCCGCGCCTGGCGTGCCGCCACCGCCAAGACCCAGGGCGTCCCCGCCTACGTGATCTTCCACGACGCCACCCTGCGCGAGATCGCCACCCTGAACCCGACGTCACTGTCCGAACTGGGCAAGGTCAGCGGCGTGGGCGAGAACAAACTGGCCAAGTACGGCGAACAAGTCCTAGAAACCCTGACCACCGACCCCTAGGCGCCAACTGCCGGTGGCCTCGCAGACCGCCTCTGCAGCGGCGGGACGTTCTTAGTATCGATGGACCCTTCGACCGAGTGACCAGTCGATGACGCTCCGAGTGTGCGCCCACGTGAGATGGGCGGGCAGCTGCTGGGCGTCGCCAAGCTCGGTCCGGGTATCCCTCGAGGGATCCGGCGGGACGAGCTCGGCACGATCGCGTCCGAGTGCCAGCACACAGTCAGCGGGCTGACCGTCCCGGCCCGGAAGGCGTACCGGGTGACCGTCGGCCGACAGGCACCGGTCACGGTGACCGGGGACGGGATCGGCCGGATTGAGCTACGCCTAGGTTCCTGAACCGCTTGACCGGGCCGCGCACGCAGGGTGAGAGTCGGTCGACGTAGACGCACGCATGACGAGGAGGCGGGCATGGACGACGACCGGTACGAGTACCTCGGCAAGTGGGCGGCAGCCCTGACGGCGACAGCCCGACCCTGCGGAGGGACCGACAGACCGGAGACCTGATGATGCAGGGCTACACGGTCGACGACGCGACACGCGACCAGCTCCTTTCCGCCTCCGGCAAGGAGACGGTGCCAGTCGGTGAGACGCTGATTCGGTTCCCGGCCGACATGCTTGACCTGCTCCCGGAGGTACGTGATGGGCGAGACACCGAGCCCCGTTGAGCTGCTCCAGGGCGCCCGGCAAACGGCATACCACCTGGAGATGCGGGACGGCTACATGCGCTCCGACCCGTGGTACCAGGCGTGGGCGCGCGGCGACACCGCTGAGTTCGAGGCGCGGCTGGAGCGGCCCTGGCTCGACCTGATCCGGGAGGTGACCGGCCGCGGCGTCCAGGTGCGGCGGGTCCGGATTGTGTCCGAGCCCGTTAGCGACTACATCCGGTTCGAGCACGCCACGACCGCGTCCAACGTCGCGGCCGGCGAGGAGATCCGGTGGCTCCCGCGGCGCCGCGCATCTGATCTCGCTCTGCCCGGTAACGACTGTTGGATCGTCGATGGTGAGGCGGTGCTGTTCCACCACTTCACCGGTGAGGGCGAGCTGGCCACGGATGCCCGCGAGTTCATCACGGCGCCGTCGATCGTGAAGCTGTGTGAGTCGGCGTTCGATGCGGCGTGGGACCGCGCCATCGACCACCGGGACTACCAGATCTGATCTGCCGTGCCCACGTCGTCCAGCGTCCAGGCCGCCCGCGAGGCTTTCGGCACCCGGCTCCGTGAGATCCGCCGCGAGGCTGGGCTGACCGGGACCGAGCTTGCGCGGCGGGCTGGCCGGCACCAGACCAAGGTGTCGAAGCTGGAGCACGCCATCACGCTCCCCGATGCCGACGATCTGCGGGCGTGGTGTGTGCACTGCGACGTCGCCGACCAGTATCCGGAGCTGCTCGCCAAGCTGATCGCGACTGAGACTATGTGGACGGACTGGCGTCGGTTGGAACGCGCCGGGCTCCGGCAGGCGAACGAGGCCGTTGTTCCGCTGTGGGAGCGGACGCGGCACTTCCGGATCTACTCCTCGTGGCTGGTGCCAGGGCCGCTCCAGGCCGAGCCGTACATCCGGGCACTGCTGGCTTCGACGCAGGCGCGGCGCGGCCTGGTCGACGACATCGACGAGGCGACCGCCGTGCGGGTCGCGAAGCAGCACGTCATTCGCGAGGGTGATCACCGGTTCGCGATCGTGCTGGAGGAGTCGGTGCTGCGGACGCGGATCGGTGGCGTGGGCGTGCTCGCCGAGCAGCTGCGCCACCTGTTGGACGTGATGGCGTTGCCGTCGGTTTCGCTCGGCATCATCCCGATGGACGCGGATCGGTCACTGCTGCGGCCGGTGGAGATGTTCTTCATGTTCGACGACGATCAGGTGTCGGCCGAGTTCGTGTCGGGGTGGCTGCGGGTTACCGCGCCCGGTGAGATCGCCATGTACGCCCACACGTTCGGGCTTCTGGCCGAGCTGGCCGTCCATGGTGAACGCGCACGGCGGCTGGTCAACGAGGCGCTGACCAGCCTGCGCTAGTTGCTGCATACCTCTGCATAAATCTCGACCCGCGCTGCGGCGCCTACCTAGCGTCACAGTCATGACCTCGCCTTACCCGCCCGTCGAGTGGGCCAAGTGCATCCCGGACTTCGCGGTGCATCCGCTGCCTGGCGGCAGGCTGCGGGCGGTGCTCCTCAGGGACACCGAAGTGGTCGTCGAGGCCGACTGCTGGCAGGACTTGGAAGACCGGTGCACGGCCGTCCGCATCCGGCGGACGGCACTCGGAGTGCGGCGATGACGCCCCTGGGCGTCCCAAGACGCGTGGCGGTCGCGGTGTCGGCGCTGTCCCAGGCTCCATGGACCCGCGGCCGTCACGCCTCCACTCTCCGCCTCGGTGGCCGACGATGACCGCCACCACAGGTCGGCAACGCACCCCTACGGCGCAGCTGGCGGAACACGTCGGGCTGCACTTCCCTCCTCCTCTGGGAGGCGCCAGCGAGCTGGACTGGCTCCCCGTGTACCGGGCCTTCGACCCAGCGCGCGTGCTGGATTCCACCTGCTTCCAGTGCCGCGCGGTCAGCTACGAGTTCGTCCTGGTCGGTGGCTCGTTCGCAGTCCGCCGAACGGACAGCATGCAAGGAGCTGCACGGCTGCACGAGACGCCGCGGGTACGCCGCAAGGTCGCTGAGGATTGGTGGCGGGCGCTCTACTTCGGCGCTGCCCAATAGCGGGCGCTGTGATGCTGTCGCTTCCCGAGATCCGGCGACGCGGCCGGGCCGCCAAGGCGCTCGCGGCCGAGCTGCGTGCGCGTGGCCGGTATGTGTCGCAGGCCGGCGCGTGGATGTGGGCCGCGCCGGCCAGGCACTCCCCCGGCCACGAGATCGGCGTCGACCGCGACGGGTTCGTGTGGCGGAAGGGCGGCTCGGTCTTCCGGCCTGCGTTTGCGCCGGTCGATGACATCCCGCATGCCGCGGACATGGTCGAGAAGGAGTCGGGCTCATAGGTTCCTGCGGTCCCGGTGAAGTTCCCCGACCCCGGGACCGTGGGTCAGCGGCGTGACGGTCGCGGAGGATCTGTCCCCAACAGCCCCTCGCGGCCGTCACGCGCCACCGTGAGGCCGGCTGAACGGTGGGCCACCAGCGTTCGCCCGCCTCAGCCCCTCGGGCTCCCACGTGGCGGCCTCGGCGGGGTCGGCTCCGGCATCTACGAGCAGCTCAGCGGCGATGAGGCGCTGTTCACGGTCAGCCCCGATCGCTCCGCCGCGCAGGCCCGGCTCCAGGCATGACGAAACGGCCCGCCCTCCCATGGAGGACGGGCCGTTCGTGCCGGTGCCGGGCCTCGGCTGAGACACACCTTCCCTTGACTCAAAGTGGTCACTTGTTTACGCTAGGTGACGTTGATCGTTCCCCCGCCTTTCCCGCAAGGAGATCACGATGTACCGAACCGCGAGCGTCGTCGCCGCCCTCGCCGCCGCCCTCGCCTTCAGTCCCACTCCCGCCCTGGCCACCACGGCTCCCGCCCCCGACGAGGGGCAGAACGTCAATTTCGATATAGCCCAGATTGTGTGGACGTCCCTGGTTTCGACCGCCCTCAAGCCCCTCTGTCTGGATCAGGAGACCGGCCTCGTCACCTGCCCAGCCGATCAGGCTGCGAACAACCCGTAAGGCCTGGTGGCGTGCGCCAGCACTGAACATTACGGAAGGCCCTGGCTCACGGGCGAACCCCAAGCGAAACGACCCCGCGCGGGGGGATCGGCCCCTCTACCGGGAGTAAGCGGCGGTCCGTCTTCTCCCCCGAAGAAGCGGACCGCGCTAGAAAAACGGTACCGCTTCGAATACTCAAACCGCACCCCACCAGCACAAACACAACAAACACACCCGGGATGCCGAACGCCCCGCGCTTCCGTAGCCGTGGGGCTGTCGAGAGCGCGCGGCGTCCGGTGTGCCGGTCGGGCTTCCCCGCCCACCGACGAAGATCAGACTATCGAGGCGAGACGTACTCCGGCTGCTTCCCGGTCAGGCCGAAGCCGAGCAGTACCCGGCGGGCCGTCGGCCACACCTGCTCCAGCGCACGGGCGAGCAGGAAGTACGCCGCCGTGATGACGGGGGTGACGATCGCGGTCACGGCGTCGGCCGGAAGGTCGAGACCGACCTTGGCGGCGTAGCCGAGGACCGCGCCGACGATGAGCGGCACCACGGTGCGGATGATCGAGTCGAGCATCATGCCTCCAGACATGACAGAGCCCCGGCCTGTTGGTCCGGGGCGGCATGGGTGAAGCGGGATCAGGTGATGGGTGTTTCCCAAGTGGCGCGCCAGGTCTCACGCCCCACGACGCCGTCGACCGCGAGGCCCTTCTCCTTCTGGAAGGCGCGGCAAATCTCTTCGCTGTCGGCGCCGTACGCGCCGTCCACGTCGATGTCCCAGCCGCGCGCCTTCATCTGCCGCTGCCAGGTCCGGACGTCCTCGCCGCGCATCACCAGCGGCTGGGTGAGGAACCGGGCGGTGCCTGCTGGACGTGGACCTCCAGCCGCTGCTGCGGCTGCGGTTGCTGTGTGATCGTTAGAGCTGGTCGCCGATCGACGCGCGCCGCGCGGCGTTGATCACTCGTTTGCCTGCGGTGGCCTTGGCGTAGTGGTGGGCCATCGCGGGCGACGACCAGCCGAACAACGTCATCGCGTCCTGCACGGACCCGCCGTCCTCGTACCAGGCGTCGACCGCGAAGTGCCGCAGCTGGTGCGGGTGGATCCGCGGGATGCCCGCTTCTTCGCACCGGCGCTCGATCATCTGGTAGATCCCCGAGGAGTCCAGCGGCTTGCCTCGCCATCCCATCCAGAGTCGCGCGGGCCCGTCGGAGTCGTGGTCCTTGGCCTTCGCGGCCACGACGAGGGGATGCTTGGGCCGGGCCCGCAGGTACTTCGACAGTGCCTTGCCGGTCTTGGCGCTGAACGGCACGCTTCGCCACTTGCGGCCCTTGCCCAGGACCGCGACGACATCGGTGACCATGTCGACGCGGGCGACCTCGATCCCCGCCATCTCCGCGACGCGTGGGGCGCCGGGCTCGCAGAACAGCCGGATGATCGCGGCATCACGGAGATCGTTGAACTTGCGGCGCGGGTCGGTCGCCTTCCTGCCCTCGCACGTCTCCAGGAGCTTGCGCACGTGGTCGAGCGGGGGGACCTCCACGGGCTCCTCGTCCGGCACGGGCTCCCTCATCCGCCGCATCGGCGACTCGTCGAGGATCTCCTCCTCCACCATCCAGTTGAAGAACCGGCGCAGCGACCGAAACCGCACCCCAGCAGCGGGGGTGGACTGCCGCTCCATGTACTCGATCAGGTAGTCCGTGACGTGCGCCTTGGTCATCTCCTCGAACGAGGCGCCGTCGTGGGCCTCGTGCTCACAGCTCTTTCCGCACCACTGGTCGGCGACGAAGTCGGCGAGCTGCTGGGCGGCCTCGTGGTACGACTGGATGGTCCGGGGGATCGCTTGTCGCGGCGCAGGTCGCGTTCGAACTCGCGCCATGTGAGGCGGCTGGCGTCGTCCATGGCGCGCACGATTCAGGGAAATCAGATGGTTCGGGCACAATGGCCTCGAACGAGGAAGGCCCCGGCCTCCTGCGTTTGAGGAGGTCGGGGCCTGTCTGGCGCACCCGAAGGGATTCGAACCCCTAACCTTCTGATCCGTAGTCAGATGCTCTATCCGTTGAGCTACGGGTGCCTGCCGGGGAATACTGTACCGGCTGTTCGGACCTAACCGCGAATCGGTTTCGCGGGTCCGCGCGTCCGGGGCGCTGACGACGTGATCGACTGTGTGATGTGGGTCATGGAACCGTTCGTCACGCCAGAGCGCCGAAGGGGTAACGGAGACGCCAGTGACCCGAGAGGTCTACTCTCGTCCGAATCAAACCCCCCTCAAAGGAGAACCCCCATGCGCATGTCTGCCACCAAGCTGGTCGGCGTCCTCGCCATCGGTGGCGCAATGCTCACCTCCACCGCCTGCGGCCCCCTGGACGCGGTGACGGGCGGCGGCGACAAGAAGGCGGCTTGCAACAACATCAAGTCCGCTGCTGAGCAGCTGTCCAGCTCGGGTATGACGCAGCCGGACGTGAACAACCCGACCGCCAGCATCTCCGCCAACGCGCAGAAGCTCAGCGACTTCGCCTCCAAGGTCCGTACGGAGGGCCAGAACGCCGGTGGGGACGTCGAGTCGGCGGCCACCAAGTTCGCGGCCGACGTCGACAGCGCTGCCAACGCCATGCGGCAGATGGCCTCCAACCCCAGCAGCGCCTCAAGCAGCATGTCCAGCATCAGCGCCATGCAGCAGAGCGGTCAGGCCCTCTCCAAGGCCTGCGGCATCGCCGGTTTCCGCCTCAGCTGATCTTGCGGCCGGCCGTCCGCCATGCGTGGACGGCCGGCCATCGCTATGCTGGTCCCCGCTTCAGGCTGCGCTTTGCCGGGTGATGCAAACACCCGGTAACCTGTTCTCGGCCTGTTGGCCTCTTGGAGGATTCGCCTAGTCCGGTCTATGGCGCCGCACTGCTAATGCGGTTTGGGTTCACGCCCATCCGGGGTTCAAATCCCCGATCCTCCGCCCTGCGACCAGCGCGTTCGCGGAAGTCGATGACTTCAGCGAGCGCGCTGTCGTCGTCTTGTGGGGCCATTGTGGGGCCGGTCCGGCGAGGAACGACCGTCGCGGTTGCCTCGGCCGCCGCCTTGGCCACTTGAGGGATCACCGACGTGTAGACATCCGCGGTGAAGCTGGACCGCGAGTGCCCCAGCGTCTCGCTGATGATCTTCATGTCCACACCGGCCGCGAGGCTCAGCGTGGCGGCACCGTGGCGGAGATCGTGGAAACGGATCGGTGGGAGCGGGTCACCGTCGATCGCCACGCGAACGGCCTCGGCCGGTAGGCGGTGCCGCTTCGCGATCTCGGCGACCGTCCACCCGCCCGCGTGCCGCTGGCGGATCATGGCGTACCGCTCCATGTGCGCTTCGAAGCGCTGAGAGATCCACTCGGGGCGCAGCGCTGAGCCGTCCTCGCGCGTGAACATCAGGCCCGTCTCTTGCCAGACCTCGCCCGCCACGCGGCGTTCGTCGTCCTGGCGCGCCTCCCACTCGTCCAGGACCTCGACCGTGCCCGCGTCGAGCGTGACGGTCCGGTCGCCGTGTTCAGACTTCGTGTCATCCGGGTCCAGGTCGTCATCGGGGCGCGTCTCGCGGATCGTGATCGTCCCCGCCTCGCGATCCCGCTCACCGCGCGGCAGGCCAGCCACCTCGGCGCGACGCAGGCCGCGGAAGGCCACCAGGTGGAACATGGCATACAGCCGTTCCTCAGCGGCCGCGATGAAGTCCAGGAACGCACCGGTCTGGGCGGGGGTCCAGACCATGACGGGGCTCGGCGCCTTGCCGGTCTGCTCCCATCGAGCCACCCGCCCGGCCGTCCAAACCAGCGGCTTGGGCCTCGGGGCGCGCGGCAACTCCACGTGCTCTACCGGGTTGGAGTCGAGAAGCTTCGACTTCTTGACCGCGCTCCCCAGCGCCGAGCTGAGCACGGCGTGAACGCGCTTGACCCGTGCGGGAGACAGAGGCTTGGTGGACTTCTTCCCGCGCTTCTCGCCCGCCGCAAGCTTCTTCTTCACCGAGTCCGCGCGGGCAGCCATCAGCCGCCGCATGAGCTCGCTGGGCTTCTCGCCGTCCGGCAACGGCCGATTGATAAACAGCATTTCGGCGTAGAGCTCGCTCGCGTGGTAGTCGCGGAGATCGACCAACCGCAGGTGACCGAGGCCCGGCTTCAGGTAGAGGTTCACGGCCTCCTCGTAGCTCTCCCGCGTGGAGTCCTTCAGATCGACCTTGCCCGCAAGCCACCGGTCCAGGTACGGCCCGACCTTCAGCGCGCGGTCCGAGGCGTGCCCGGTCTTGCCAGCCTTCACCAGCTCGTCAGCAAGCGCGTCCTCGGCCGCCGTCTTCGTGGGGAAGGGGCCGATCCGCGGCCGCCGACGTTTCCCGTCCGCGGACGCCGGCGCGTCGTACCGCGCCCACCATGACCCGTGCTTCTTCTTCTCCAGGTCTGGGCACTTGCCCTCCGCGTAGACCTTGCCTGTTGCAGGGTTGCGGCACCCGCAGCGCTTGAAGACGGCGCCCTTCACTGCTCGCCACCCAACCAGGCGGGGAACTCATAGGTTCGTCTCCCCGGGGGACGTGCGTCGAGCTGAAAGCGAGTGAACGTCTCGCGCAACTCGTGTTCATCCGGGATGAAGTCACGCTCTCGGAGCGGCGCCCGCCCGTCTGCCCAGTCCCATATCACCTCAGCCCTGAAACGTCCGGCGCCGGTCACGCCCATCGAAGTGTCGTCATCGTCAGGAGGGAACAAGAGCGCTGAGGGGTTCACTCCGAGGACCACGGCGAGCGCCACCAGATCATCGACGTCCACCCGCCGAGAACCAGCTTCGATCTTGGTGATGGCGTTCGCCAGGATCGGCCGTCCTGCCTCAGTCAGACGGTTCGCAAGCTGGGTCGTCGAGAGGTTGCGCATCGCGCGGAGTCGCCGCACGTTCCAAGCCACATGCTCACCGACCGGCCCGACCGCGTTGCGGTGGCGCTTTGCAGAATTCTCTTCCATATAAGAAGAGTACACATCCTTATTGACATGACGCCAGACCTATCTACATGATCCTTAACAGCAAGGGATCGCATCCATACAGGATGGACACCCTTCTTTTTAAGGAGAGCCATGGCCGATAGCCCTTCCCCCCACGTGCCGGATGCCCAAGAGCAACCGACCGGCATCCCAGATCTCCAGAAGCGACCGACGCTGACGGTCCCCGAGGCTGGACGCGTCCTCGGGCTCTCCCGGGCGGCCGCCTACGAAGCCGCCAAGCGCGGCGACCTTCCAACGCTGCGCATCGGACGCCGCATGGTGGTACCCACCGCACACCTTCTCGGCATGCTCGGACTCATCCCCGACCCTGCCCAGCAGCGCCGCGACGCCTGATGGTGCGGGAAGGGCGAGAAGAGAGGCGGAGGACCAAGGAATGGGGGTCGGAAACATCAAGCTCGTCTACAACCGATGGCGCCCGTTGCCTAACACCTCATTCCGGGTGCTGACATGGATGGCGCTTCGAAGCATGGACAGCGACGACCCGCCGCTCTTCTGGGGCGGGTGGGAGGAGTTGGCACTTGCCCTCGGCCGCGACTTGCCACCGAGGGACGCGACCGATCCCGCCTCCACCAAGGAACGGAATAAGGCGTACGAAGCGGTCAAATATGCGAAAAAGGTACTCAAGAGGAAGGGTGCGATCACCCTCGTACGGGATGCAGGGCCTGGCCGCCCGGCTGCATATGCGCTGAACCTCTCGCTCGGAATGGTGGGGACTGAGTTCTCCCCAGTGGAGGGGACTCAACCCCCCTCATTCAAACCGCGCGGACGGGCACTGCGGGGGGCTGAGTCCCCCGCAATGGAGGGGACTCAGCCCCCCGCAGTGGGGGGCACTGAGTCTGGAAATGGAGGGGACCCAGCCCCCCGCCTAGGAGGACAGGAGGATTCAGGACTTATTTCAGGACGAGATGGCTGGGGTGATCACCAACCTGCAGGTACCGCGCGGGCGCGCGCGAGCGACGAACCGGATTTGCCTCCTGCTGTGGCCGAAGAGATCCGCGCGCTTCGAGCCGAGTTGAACCGCGTCCGCCATCGGACGCATGACCAAGAGAGGGATACGAGATGACCAAGGGCACCGAGGCGGCGGCCGCCGAGGACGCGACCGCGGCGGCCAACTCCGCGCCGGGCGGCACCAGTGGCGGCGAGACCGACGCCACCGAGGCAGCAGACTGCGGCACCGGTGCCGGGGCGGAGACCGGCGCCGAGGGTGGCGAGGGCGGGGAGTCAGGCGGGCGCGCGGCGCGGGAGGCTGCGCGGTACCGGACGCAGTTGCGCGAGGCTGCCTCCGAGCGTGACCAGCTGCGCGGCGTGGTGACCGCGATGCAACGCGCCGAGGTCGAGCGGCTCGCCATGACTGGTCAGAAGGGCAAGGGATGGCGATCAAAGCTCCAGGACGGCACGGACCTTTGGGCGTTCGGCGTCCAGCTCGAGGACCTGGTGGACGAAAACGGTCAGCTGGATCCGGACAAGGTCCACGACGCCGTGGCCGATCTGGTGGAGCGCAAGCCGCACCTCTCTCCCAGAGACCTCGGCGCCGGCCAGAACGTACAGGGCGTCCGGAGCCGCAGCGGAGGGCCCGAACGGATGGGCGGGATCTTCAAGGCGCGGTGATCGTCAGGGTATTCTGGATCTTGGACGTGGGGAACGGCGGGCCTGTGGCCCGCTCCCCGCGGACCGTTCCGCCCCGTGGGCGACCGGCGCCCGGCCCGTGGCCGCGCCGCATCACCTGTTGATGTCGCGTCCCCACGGGAGGAATCCGTGACCTGGTTGACCACCAGCGGCACGGCGGGCGGATCGTTCGCGCCCACCGAGGCCGCCGCCTACTTCTTCGATCAACTCACCGCGATGTCGGTGGGCCTGAACTCCGGATTCCGGCGCGTCAGCACCAACGCGGCCCGGCTGGCGGTCCCGCGCATCCTCACCGATGCAGTGGCCAACTGGACCGCCGAGGGCACCGAGATCACCCCCAGCGACCCCAACGCCGACACCGTGACCGCGGTCCCGCGCAAGCTGGCCGCGCTCACCTACGCCAGCAACGAACTGGTGGACGACTCTCAGCCCGACGCCCAAGACGTGCTCGCGACCAACCTCGCCCGCGCGATCGCGCTGAAGCTGGACCTGTCGTTTTACGAGGGATCGGGCACCGCTCCAGAGATCCGGGGCCTGAAGAACCAGTCAGGCATCCAGACCGTGAGCATGGGAGTCAACGGGGCCGCGCTGACCAACCTGGACCCGTTCGCCGATGCCCTCGGCCTGCTGGCCGAGGCCGACGCCGAGGGAACCGCGATCGTGATGCATCCGCGCAACTGGCGGGCGCTGACAAAGATCAAAGAGACCAGCGGGTCAGCCCGGCCCGTGCTCGTCGACGGCGCCGGCGCGCCGTCGGAGGGGCCACGGCGCTCTATCTACGGCGTGCCGGTCTGGCTCACCTCGCAGCTAGCCACCAACGAGACCCAAGGCACCGCGACCACAGCCAACAGCGCGTACGTCTACCAGGGCGACCAGGTGTGCGCGGTGATCCGAGAAGACGCCGACGTGCAGGTGGACAAGTCGGCCGCGTTCTCCTCCGACCGCACCGCCGTGCGCGTAACCCTGCGCGCCGATCTGGTGCTACCCAACCCGGCCGCCGTCGTCCGCATCCTGGGAGTGCTGCCCTCATGAGTGATCAGCGAGTGAACGTCCGTGTCCGCGACGGACGCCAGATCGTCACCGACCTCGGCCACCACTACGGCGGGGAAATCCTCACCGTCCCCGCCCGGCTCGCCCGGCAATGGGTCCGGTACGGGTGGGCTGACGAGACCACCGATCCCAACCCCTCCGCCGATCACCCGGCCGCACGTGTCCCGACCGCCGAGGGCCAGGGCGCCGACGACGCGGACGGCGCCACGGCCGAACCAGAACCGGTCCCGTCCTCGCCGCGGGGACGCGGCAACGTCCGCGTGCGCGTCGCCGAGGAGTTGCGCGCCGACGCATTGCGCTCGGATCGCGAGATCGCCAAGGTCGTGGGTTGTGACCACAAGACGGTCGGCAGCGTGCGGCGCGAGCTACAGGACGCCGACGAGCCGCCCCAGACAGGCGCCTAGCGCCTCACCAGCACCGGCGCCGCGCGGGATGCTCTGAGATCCTGCCCGCGCGACACCGGGCCGCTGGCTCCCGGTCTAGCCCGTCCTGGGGGCCAACGGCGGCCGCGCGGACTCTTGGTCCAGGATTCCCGCGCGGCCGCCGGGCGGGAATCCTGGACCAAAGCCCCGTCCCGCCGGATGGCGGGTGACTCCCCCGCCGGGGGGTCTGCACACCGGCAGATAGCTGGTGCTGGCCCTGTGTACGGGTCTGGGGGTTCCATGCTTGAGGAGTTGCCACGGCCTTGCACGCGCGAGCACGGCACTCTGAGGGTACGGAAACCCTCATCACGAACGGTGCAGCTCAGCGCGTCGGCCGATTCGCTGCTCAGAGTGTTGTATCCGTACAGCAGAAGGGGGCGTGAGCGCGCGCCGAGTCATCCCGGCTAGGCGTACAGCGCGCACTCACGCCGATCCCCGCGGTCTCGAATGTTCTTCAGATTTCGAGCCCTCGGGGAGTCATTTGATCAAGCGGCACGTGGTCGTTTCGAACGCGACCGGCCGCCCACCGTCGTGCCTCCTACCTGGTGTGACGCCCGTCTGAGCGTCCTGGTTGCCCGCGGCCCCGGGGTCGGGGAACTTCACCCGGGGCCGCGGGAGCCTTACCTCGTGTCCGTCAGCGCGGCGCGTCGGGCCTGCATAGCGGTCGCCCACAGCATGAACACCAACTGCCCGAGCTGCTCCTCGCCCATCCGGTTGAGGACTGCGCCGGCGTCCTCGTGGCAACCGCGTGCCCGCGCCTTCACGTACACGCGGGCATGGCGCAGCATCACGCGATGGATGCCGCGTGCCTTGAGCCGAGTACCGGCCGAGATCCCCAGGGCCATCACACGCGCGTAGCCGCGCCGCTCCGACGGTGCGAGCCGCGCCAGATCCGCCACACCGGCGATGACCACACCGGCCGCGACGGCGTCACGCTGGATCGCGTCCGCGAACACCTCGGCCATCACCGGCCCGGCCACCGCCCACCCCGGCGCGACCTTCACCCGTGCGAAGTACCGCAGCGGACCCTCGACCGCCCCGGACACACCCGTCATGATCAACGCCTCACACTCCGCGCGGACCTGGCCTCGGTCAACGTTCAGACGATCGACCACAAGGTTTCCCTTCCTGCGTTGGGGGGCTCGGAAGCTGTTGGCAGATCAGGTCAGCGGCGGCCACCACGTCCTCCACCGGGCCGATGTCCGCGCCGACACCCGACCCACGACGCCACACGAAGGTGTCCCACCACGCACCGACCTCACGCCCAGGCCCCAACGGCACCGCGCACACCCACATCTGCACCCCGCGGTTGTAGGTGTGCCAGCCACGGCCCTCCAGCTCGGCCGCCAACGCCTCGACCGCCGCCCGGCGCCGCGCGATCTCCTCACGCGGCGGGATCACGTCGCGTCCGGGCCGTGCGGCCCCGACGTCGCGATCAGGTGAACCCGCCGCTCGGCGTCCCCGATCACCTCGTCGGCGGTGCCCAGCAGATACCCCTGCTGGCCCAGATGCCGGGCGAAGATCGGCCGCACCGCCGCGAGCGCGCGCTTCAGCGCGTCCGTCGCGTCCATCTCCGGCTCGCCGCCAAGCTTGGTCTCGGCCTCGTCCCTGACGAACGACAACACCAAATCCACGATGCGGGGATGGACCTGCGCTTTCCCCGCTTCCTCGAACGCGCCGAGCACGACCGGCAGCATCTTCAACGGCGTCGCCTTCGCCGCCTCCCCGGCGGCGAGCCGCCGGGCTGCATCTTCTTCCCGGACGCCGTCCGGGAAGTGGGGGCCGCTGTTACTCACTGGCGCTCACGCCGGCGAGCTGGGCGTACAGATCGTCCGGGCCGTCGGCCTCGAAGCATGAGGCGCCATGCTGAACGAGCTCGCCTGGGTCGGGGGCGCGGGTCGCCCACCATCGGCCGGCGCTGCTGGTGATGATCGACCAGTCAGGGAACTCTCGGCGCAGCTGGTCCTTGATCTCCGCTACGTTCGTCATCAGCCGGACTCACCTCCGGTCAGGCCCTCGGGACACCGGCGTTAGCCCGCCGCCGAGGGCCGCTCTATGTGTCACGTGACACAGGTGCAGAGCAGCAACGTAAGACCGGAGCGGCCGGAGGTTGTTTCCGTACTGAAACCCTGGTCAGATCAGGTTCATCCGCCACGCAAGCCCGCGCAGGTCTCTGCCGCCGGCACGATTGAGCATGTCGGCAACTAGTTCGCGGACGAGCGGATGGTTGTGGACTTGTTGGGGGGACAGCCGCTCCGCCTGGCGTAGCTCGCGCGACACCTCTTCGCTGCTGTGGCCGAGCATCGCCCGCGCCCGTGCTCGCTCCAGGAGCAACGCGGCACGGCGATTCTTGGACGACAGGGCGCGAGGCTCGACGCTATCGGCGAAGGAAAGCGCCTCTCCCGGCTGACCTGACTCGACTGCCAACGACGTTCGCCACACGCCCGTGTTGGCTGGTCCGAACAGCTCGAAGGCGTCCGAGTCTTCCCCCAAGCCTTCGGCGAGACGCGCGGCTTCTGTGGCATGAGCGGCCGCGCCCTGGTCGTCACCGTCTACCTGGCAGGCCAGTGCACTCGACAGCTGCAACATGCCGTACACCTGACGTCCGAACATGTCGTCTCCGATGTGCGGCTCAACCTCGTCCGCGATCTTCGGCGTCAACATGAGCGCCCGCGGCCGATTCGCCGAGCTGCGTGCGTGGGCCCTGCCGTAAGCCGCCGCGCCACGCCAGACCGGATCCCCCAGCATGTCGGCCGCCTGTTGCCCGCGCTCGCCCGCGATCCAGGCCAAGTTGATCTCGCCGAGATGCCGCAGAGTACAGGTCGCGTCCGATCCACATGCACGGACGAGAAGTCGTAGCGCCTCGTCTCGGCCCGGCCCGTCCGCGGCCGCTGCGTGTACGAAAAGTTCGCCGATCGCATCCGGCAAGATGCGAGCTACGGTCGCGTAGTCCGCCACCCGAAGCGCCATGTCAGCGGTATCGACCTCGCTCCTGAGGAACTCAATCGGCCGCGCGCCGACGTCCGGGGGATCGTCAGGCGAGTAGTCGAGCAAGACCCGCTGCAGACCCGTCAGGTTGTACTCACGGCGTTCAGGCTGAACCTCGGGAGTCGGGCCGCCCATCAGGTAGTCGGCCGAGACCTCCAGCGCTCGCGCAAGCGCCGCGATGTCTGAGCGGCGTTCCAGCCGAGTGCGGCCGTTCTCGACCTTAGACAGCCACGCTTTCGAGCGCCCCACCAAGCCAGCGGTGGCCTCCAGGCTCTTGCCGCTCGCGCGCCGCGCCGCGCGTACGTTTTCGCCGATCCGCCGGGCACCATCGTCAACGGGTCCAGCCATAGCTACCCTCGATGTCGTTCCGAATATCCCACTGCCCACCGTACGCGGCACCTCGACCGGCGGGCAGGGAACAACGCCCGCCCCTCCGATTCAAGCGAGGGGCGGGCGCTTTGCGCGGCTACTGCTCTGTGGGGCCGTCCGTGGGGCCATTGTGGGGCCAGACGCGACACGATCGGGCCGGACCAGCCGGACGCAAAAGACGCACCCTGGTGCGGTGACCTGCATCAACCGGACTAGAGATCATGAGTCCGGACGCGTCTTAACGTCACGCACGGGACTGCTAATGCGGTTTGGGTGCAAGCCCATCCGGGGTTCAAATCCCCGATCCTCCGCCGGTAGAAGCGCTCTCGTTGAAGTTGATCACTTCGGCGGGGGCGTTTTCGGCGTCTGGTGGGCACATCCCGGCGACGGAGGCCGCCGCCTTGGCCACCTCGGGCAGCACCAAGGTGTAGGTACCGGCGGTGAATGATGACCGAACGCGGCCGAGAGTAACGCTGATCACCTTCATGTCGACCTTGCCGAGGAGGCTCAGCGTGGCCGAGCCATGGCGCAGCTCGTGAAAACGGATCGGCGGGAGCGGGCCGCTTTCGATCGCGACGAGGACCATGCGCTCGCTCACGCGATGGCGCCGGGCGATCTGCTCGACGGCCAGCCTTCCTTGTAGTGGCGGCGCCTGATCGCGTTGTAGCGCTCCACAGCGAACCGCTGGGAGATCCACTCAGGGCGCAGTGCAGAGCCATCGGGTCGAGTGAACACCCTGCCGGAATCGATCCACACCTCCAGGCCGGCTTTGAGCTTCTCCTCCTTCTGGCGAGTACGCCACGCACGTAGGACCTTGACGGTCTCCTCGTCGAGGCCGACGTTCCTGTCACCGGCTTCGCTCTTCGTATCGTCGTCGTCCGGACGAGTCTCGCGGACTGTGATCGATCCGCTCTGGTCGAGGTCGGTCCAGGGCGGCCCCGCGACCTCGGCGCGTCGAGGGCCACGGAAGGCTGTGAGGTGGAAGAGGGCGTAGAGCCGCTCTTCTGCCGCGAAGTCGAGGAAGGCATGCCCGACCTTGCCCAGTTCGTCGGCCAGTCCATCCTGCGCATCCGTCTTCGTCCGGTACGGGCCCAGGCGCGGCTGTCTTCGCTTGCCATTCACTCCTTGGGGTGCGTCGTAGCAGGCCCACCACGAGCCGTGGTTCGTCTGACGGAGCTTTGACAGTGGCGCGCGACAGGCGGTCGTCAGAATGGCGGGAATGTGCAGCTTGGAGAGAGGAGCGACACGTCGTGTCACGTGCGACTACGGGAGCGGGGACTGCCGGTCTGCCGTCAAAGGAGAGCCGCCGGGACGAAGGAGGGTCGTGGCTGGCCATCAGCGGGTGGATCATCGTGCTCGCCCAGGCTGGCGGTGCCTTCTTGGCACTGTGGGGACTGGCCGAGGGCAGCCGTACCGGATGCGAGTACTACATCAACTCCCAGGGCCGCCATACGTGCGGGGTGCCGGAAAAGGGCGAGCTCGGGTTCGCCGCCTTCATGATCGGGATTTTCCTGTGGGTGTTCGCCGTGGCGGGCCTGCGCGTGCGCTTGCTCTTCGCACCTGCATGGTGGCCGGCCCTCGGCACCACCGTCGGAGCGCTGGTCGCGCTCGTAGTCGTCGGCATCCATGGGCTTACCTCCGGCTTCGCCATCACGCTCTCCGTCGGATCGGTGAGCGCCGCGATCGTGTTGTGGGGTTTTCGCCGGATTGCGATCAAGTGATCCAGTCGCCGCCGGGGCCACGCTCCGCCCGCCCGGACGTGGCGACGGCATGACCCGGGGGGCGATCCTCACCGCGCGCCGCGAGCGCGCCCTTTGTGGCTGATGCGCGCTCTCCGGGGCCGGGGAGAGGCGCGCACCGAATAGGGGTGCCGTTAACGATCGTGTTATTCGCCGTAAGGCTCGCGAGTGGGGTCTTGCTGGCTGCGCTCGTGGCTAGAACTGGGTGTGCTCGTCCACCCTCGCCACCGACCGGATCCTCGCTGCCGTCATCTCCTTGGCGCCCCGCAGGTCCGCGTACCGCAGGTCCGCGGACTTGGAGGCGGGCCTGGGCGAGGTGGAGGCGTTGAGGTTGAGGGTGCGGCGTTCGGGACGGTGGGGCCGGGTAGCGAGCGCGGTGAGCGTGGCCTGGACGTCGGCGTCGGGCTCGGCGGGCAGGGGGCGTGGCCGGCCCAGGCTAGGCCCGCCGTCGTCGCGGCGGGCGGCGGGGGCGCGGCGGACGAACGTCTCCAGCACCTCGACGACGTCGTTGTGGTGGGGGCCAGAATCTTTGGCGACGTGGGCCAGGGTGTAGATGCCGCCCAGGCGGGCGTCGATGTCATCGGAGCTGAGCCGCTCCAGCGCTTTGGTGAATCGGTCGGTCACCTGGCCCAGGTGGGAGAGCCGGTAGCTGCGGGCGGTGTACAGCAGCGAGATCGCCACCACCGGACCACCGGCCGAGACCAAGCAGCCGCGCATTGTGCCGGTCCTTGGGATCGGAGACCCCCATCCAGCCGGGCATCTTCCACAGCGCCACCGCGTACGCCGCGGCCAGGCGCCAGCACGGCCAGCACTGTCCCGATCACCCGGGCAGCGGGACGCGCGAACGCGTACTCCCCCGACGGTGCAACCGCCTCATCCGATCCCTCATACCGGCTCGGACGCCCACACCCCGCCACCCGTTCACCGCCCTGGCCAACGGCGGGGACTGAAACGCAATTCGCTTGGAGCAACCGAGGGTTCGTCGCCGTAACCGCCACGGTGAGCAGCAGGACGGGCTGGGACCTGCGGCGTATGACACGGCCGTTAACGACACGTCCGCCGTGGGTTGAGCGGTGCTGAAGGTTTCTCGGGGGAACACGGCTTTTTGGGGGTTTGAGGCCCGCGAAGGATGTGGGTTGGGAGGGGTAGCGCGGCCTGGGGTTGTCTTCTCGATCTGGGTGGCTCGGATGGTCTGGGTGTTGGCGGCGTGGTGGCTGGTGGTGGTGTGCGGCAGGTTGAAGACCAAGGGTTGGGTGCGTAGGGCGCGAGCGCGCCGGCCGGTTCGTGGCCCGATCGGCCGGGCTGCCGCTTACCTGGCCGGCGTGGTCCACGGCCTGTGATCTCGACCGTCTGCGGCTGCTTCGGTCGGTTGGGACCGGTCGGGGTGGGCTCAGAGGTCGGGGAGTTTCTCGTAGCAGTCGTAGTTGCGTTGGCCGCAGATCTTGCCGTCGCGGAAATCGAGGAAGGTCGCGATGTGGGCTCGCAGCGTCGGGCCGGACTTGAGGGTGCCGGTCCATTCGATCTCCAGGGCGACGGTGTCGCCGCAGGCAACGGTGTTGCGGACCCGGTAGGTCTGGGAGGCGAGCTTGCCCTGGCCGCGTTCGGCCGCTGCCAGGACCGCGGGCAGGTCGCTGAGGTTGCCGTCGGGAAAGAACAGGTTCGGCAGTTCGTGATGGACGAAGTCGGGGGTCAGATAGGCGGCGAGGTCGGCTCCGATGGCGCCGCTCGCGACGGCCGCGTGGTAGCGAAGGGCGAGTTCGGTGTTGGCCTCCATAAGCACAACCATAGATGTACAATCCCGGTTGTGGAATTGGACATCCAGACCCTCGCACTTTTCGTGGGCCTCGCCGCCGCTGACCGGGTGCAGGACGCGCTCGCCCGGCAGGGGTACGGCGATCTGCGCTTCAGCCACGGCTTTGTCTTCCAGCACCTCATCGAGGGCGAGCCGACCATCGGCGACCTGGCCGCTCGGCTCGCCGTCACCCAGCAGGCCGCCTCCAAGACCATTGCCGAGCTAGAGTCCCTCGGCTACACCGAGCGGTTTCCCGACCCCGGCGACGCCCGCATCCGCCGCGTCCGCCTCACCCCTCGCGGCCGCATGGCCATCGACGCGGCCCGCCAGGCCCGCGCCGCCTTGGAGGCCGAACTCCTCCAACACGCCGGTGACGACGCTGTGGCGACCACCCGCGCCTGCCTCCACCAGATCCTCAACGACCTCGACGCCCTGCCCGCTGTCCACCGCCGCGACATCCGCCCACCCCGCTGACCGCCCGACCTGACGCCAATGGCTCGATGAGCCACCCCGGCGCGCGACCTGTCAACATCATCGCTAGTTGCGCCTCAGACGATGGACGGAGGCTGTCGGACCGCCCGGCACCCAAACTCACCAATCCACGAATTCGCCTTCGACCAAGAATCGTCGGCGGAGACGAAGAGGCTTCCGCCTGACTGAGGTTGCTTCAGACGGGACCGTGGCAAAGCGGGACGTTCTACAAGCCCAGGTCCAGCACCGTTCCAATCGGCCCAACGACCACAGGGAACCTACGAACCCAGCGACTGTTGCTCACCCGAATAAGTCGGCGCGCGCCACCCTTGCCGAACCTGAGATGAGCTGCGCGCATGCGCCGACCGCGCGCTCCGCTGCGACTGGCGCTGCGATCTCTCGCCGCGAGCGTCCGTCCGCGAGCTGGTCGACGCCACTCGGGGGCGCTCTCGGTGAATCGTGCGCATGTGCGCGTGATACGCGGTCCTGAGCGCGCCTTGCAGATCATGGGCGCGGCTCTGAACTGCGCGCGTCGACGCCACCGCGCGCACGAAAGCCCTTGCCGGGCGCGCGGTGCGGCGATGGCCTGGGCGTCGGTGAAGTCGGCTGTGTCCAGGTTCAGGCCGAGCTTGCGCCAGCGCCGTGTGAGGACGAATGTCAGCTCGTTCCGCGGCCGGTAGTGGTGGGCGAAGCCGAGGCGGCCGTAGAGCGGGGGGTAGCGGGCAAGGCGTTTTCGATGCCGGGCATGCCGATGAAGATTAGGCCCATGCGGGTCCTGTCGTAGTGGTCGCGTAGGTGCTCCAGGACGTTGGGACGCAGTCGTTCGGCTTCGTCCACGATGAGCAGTTCCAGGTAGGGCGAGCCGCGGTGGGCTGCCACTGCTGGGGCGGCTGGTCGCGGGTGAGGTGATCGTGGACGCAGATGTTCAGGCGGTGGCCAGCGTGCGCAGTTCGGTGCCTAATGGCGTGGCGTGTCGGTAGTCGCCGCTGTGTAGAAGACGGTCCGGGTCCGGTTGAGGGTGGCGTTCATGGCTGCGTCGGCGTCGCTGCGCGGTCCCCAATCGGTCAGGTAGAGGCCGGTGGTGTCCCAGTGGGCGTAGTGGCGAGCGGGCAGCGTCTTGCCCACGCCGGCGGGCAGGGGGCGTGGCCGGCTCAGGCTAGCCGTTGCGGCGAACGGCGCCTGCGAACTCGGTGAAGCGGCGGTGCTCCTTGGTGGCGATGAACGTGCCGGATCGGAGGTCGCGCGTGGCGGGTTCGGGGCGGTCACGGCTTGTCCTCGGCGTAGGTGAACGACCAGGTCCGTCATCGCCGATCAGCGGTCGTTTCCGGGACGGTCTCGCCGGTTGCGGGATCTGACGGCGGGCCTGGTCGGGCAGCAAAGCAGAGACGACGGCGATCCGCTCGTTGGTCTGGCCGTGCAGCGCGCGGCGGCACGCCGACCGCGCGGTCTGGATGTCCTTCAGCGAGATCGTCTCGGTGGCGGTCCCGGTAGCACGGATATCGGTCTGACCTGCTGTGACGGGGGGCCGGGCGGAGGCCCGTTCTGAGGCCACGGCTTGCGGATCCGGGACGCGGAGTGGCGCGGTCGGGGACCGGTCATCTGGTCAGCGGGAGCGCTTGCTCCTCGGCAAAGACGACCGATTCGAGGGAGGGTTCGCGGCTCAGTGCAGGCCGCGTTTCCCTGGGGTCCAGAACGGCTTGACCTTGATCGAGGTGCGGGGCCACTTGCGGTCGCGAACGAGGTGGTCACGGATCATCTGGCAGGTCCTGGCCTCGCCGGCGATATAGGCGGCACCGGGCTCGGCGGGCAGGTCGAGGTCGGTCACACCGGCCAGGAGCGTCGTGGAGTAGTGAGCTGATGTGCCGTGGCGGTGGACACGGTGCAGGTCGTGCGGTCGGGGCATGGGGAGGTCGTCGTGGGGTGATTCGCTCTCCAGCACTCCGTACACCCGCGCCGAGCCGTCCAGCGCGCGGATCATCGGGCTGAACGCGGCGCTGGCGGTCTCCTCGCCGATGAAGAGGTGGTACGCGGCGTCCTCGCGGATGCAGAAACTCGCCTGGTGCCGCCAGAACGTCACGCGGTCGCCGGGACACGCCGTGGACGCCCACCGCAGCCCGATGCCGCCGCCGTCGTTCTCGTACAGGTGGGCGAGCAGCTCAATGGCCTGGGGCCGGTGCTTCCAGATCGTGTAGGTGCGCAGCGTCTCAAGGGGCCGCAGGAGGCCACGCGGCGACAGCGGATCGTTGATCTGGATCCGCACATGCTGGCCGGGGATGTAGGGGAACGGGATCGGCTCGGTGGTTTCCAGCCGGATTCGCCGCATGGTCGGCGTGAGCTGGTCTGCCTCGGTGATGGTCGCCTCCATGAAGTACTTGGCGAAGGCGCTGGTCAGCGGATTACGCATGGACTCTCCTTAATGGCTCTAGGTGAATCTAGAACCATTAAGAGAACATAGACCGCCTAGGATGTCAACGGAGGTGGCCGATGACGACGAGCCGGCGGGACAGGCAGCGGCAGCAGACCCTCGCGGAGATCCGCGCGGCCGCGCGCAGGCTGCTGACCACGAAGGGACCGGAGGCGGTCACCATCAACGCGGTCGCGCGCGAGGTGGGGATGAGCGGCCCGGCGCTCTACCACTACTTCGCCGGGCACGAGGAGCTGGTCGGGGCGGTGACCGCGGACTTCTACCGCGAGCTGACCGAGGAGATGGAGGCCGCCCGAGACGCGCACGACACGCCCACGCTCCGGTTGCTGGCCATCTGCCGGGCTCTGCGCCGCTGGGCGACGTCGCATCCCGCCGAGTTCCGCTGGATCTTCGCCAGCCGGATCGCGCCGCCACACCGGCAGCCGGACTCGCAGTGGTACCTGGCCGGACAGCGCTTCGGAGGCGTTTTCCTCGGCCAGATCGCCGAGTTGTGGCGGACGCGGCCGTTCCCTGTGCCGGACGACCTCGACGAGTCGTTGCGCGAGCAGCTACGCAAGTACGCCGCCACCCTCGGCGACCAACTCCCGCCCGAGGCGTTGCACGTCGTGATGAAGTGCTGGATCAGACTGTACGGACTCGTGTGCATGGAGGTCCTGAATCAGCTGGACTACGCCTACTCCGACCTCGAACCCGTCTTCGAAGAATGCCTACGCGAGCTGCTCCCCCTACTCGGCCTGGAGTATGTGAACCCCGGCTGAACCCGGATCCACTGAGCTCGTGCCGGTCGAGGAGCGACTGCCCGTGCACACGAAGTTCAGACATCACCCTGCGACAGTGGCGCTCGTCCCCTGACCGGCCCATCGCCCGATGTCCGTTAGGGGTTCGCTCACCGGGCGATCCTGGTCGCGTCGCGAGCGAGATAGTGACCTGTGGGAACGTCGTCTCATATAGGTGGTCCGAGAAAGTGTCCGACGATGGGGGGCTAAACGGCACGCTTGCGGAGGAACTCATCGGGTACCCAGATGCTCCACCGTCCTGCAGGATCTGACCGCTCAACGCCAGGCCCTGACCGACCATGGCGTCGCGGACGAGAGGATCTATCTCGACAAGGGCCTCACCGGCACCAGCCGCGCCCGCCCCGGACCCGACCAGGCCCCTGGCTGCCGTCCGCGCCGGCGACACCCTGGTCGTCCCCAAGCTCGACCGGCTCGCTCGGTGCCCGACGCCCGGCAGATCGGCGACTCCCTGGTCGAGCGCGGCGTCAAGCTGTCACTGGGCGGCAGCCTCTACGATCCCGCCGACCCCATGGGCAAGATGTTCTTCAACATCCTGGCCACCTTCGCCGAGTTCGAAGTCGACCTGCTCAAACTCCGCACCCGCGAGGGCATGGCCATCGCCCGCTCCAAAGGCGAGCTCAAGGGAAAGCGTCCGAAGCTGACGGCGCTACAGCAGGCCGAGTTGGTACGCATGCACCGCACCGGCGAGTACACCATCGCCGACCTCACCGACGTCTTCTCCATCGGGTGCGCCACGGTCTACCGCGTGGCCGCACGGCATGAGCCGGCTGGAACGCCGTCATGACCGCGTCCGAACGCATCCCCCAACATGATCCAGAACTGGGCGCTGCCAGCCCGCCGGCCACGTCCACCTGGGATGTCTTTGGGGGTTGGTCGCGCGTTCCCGGGGGCCCGGGGTTGTTTCTTGGGCGAGACGCCGGCTCAGGGTCGGCGGTAGCACAGGGCGACGGCGCCTGTCGTGGGGATGGTGGTGGTGTGGGAAAGCCGCCATGTCGATGCGAGGCCGTCGGGTAGCAGGCGCACTCCGGCGCCGAGGGTCGCCGGGATCACGGTCATATGGAGCTCGTCGATCAGGTCGGCCTTGAGCAGCGCCTTGATGATGCTGGCGCTGTTGATGACGAGAATGTCGCGGCCCGGCGCGGCCTTGAGAGCGCGTACCTGGGCTTCGGGGTCGCGGGAGATTCGGGCGTTGGTCCATTCTGCCTTGTCCAGGTCGGTTTGCTGCAGGGTCGTGGAGAAGACCACCTTCTCGACCGTGGCGAGCCAGTTGCCCAGGTCGCGGGTCCGGGCCGAGCTGCTCGGGTCGCTGGTCAGGCCGGGCCATACGGAGGTGAAGCCCTCCCAGTTGACGCGGCCGAGGACCGCCGTGCTCACTCCGCGCCAGATCCCCTCGTACATGAGCTCGCTCTGTTCGCTGCTGATGTGCGCCATGGCCCAGCTCATGTCGTCCTCGGGGCCTGTGCTGGTGTAGCCGTCCATCGAAACGACGGCGTCGGCTATGACTTTGCGCTGCTGTTGGGTGTTCTCAGCCATGGTGGTCCCCTCGTCGCTGGTGACGATCCAAGAAACAGTGTCCGGTAGACGCTGTGTATGCTAGACACAGTTTTAGTTCGGCGGCAAGGCATTCTGGAGGATCGATTGGACAGCACCGTGGAGCTGCTTTGGGGAATGCGACCACCGCCGAACCGAGGGCCCAAGCCCGGATTCACCATCCAAGAGATCGCCAGGGCCGCGATGGACATCGCCGACGCCGAAGGGCTCGCCGCGCTGTCCATGCAGCGGGTCGCCGGCGAACTCGGCTTCACCAAGATGGCGCTGTACCGCTATGTCAGCGGCAAGGCCGAGCTGATCGCCGTCATGATTGAGGAAGCCGTGGGCGAGCCGCTCGATCTGAGCGCGGTCCCAGGCGGCTGGCGCGGCAAGCTCCAACAGTGGGCCCATCAGCTGTGGGAGACCTGGGACCGCCACCCGTGGCTGCCCGGCGCCACCATCGGCGAGCGGGTCATGGGCCCGAAAGAGGTCGGCTGGACAGAAATCGCGGTCGCCGCCCTCGCCGGGACCGGGCTGAGCGGAAGCGAGCAGATGGACGCGGTCCTCCTGCTCAGCGGCCACGTCCGCAACACCCGATCAACCGCATCAGCCGGAACTCAGCCATGGACCACACAGCGGCAGCCTGGGCCCGACCTCAGCACCCTGCCCGACCACGCCGCCGGCCGCTTTCCCGCGCTGAGCGCCGCAATCGCATCCGCCGGGGACCCGACCCCGGACAGAAGCCGAGAGTTCGGCCTCCAACGCCTCCTCGACGGCCTAGAAGTCCTCATCACCCAACGCACCCGCTGACCCATCAAGCCCGCCCAGCCGACGCGGTCGGTAGCCGCTCAAGAGCCGGGCGAAGAACCCGAAGATTCCTGCCACACCCGCCCACCCCCATCGGCGCGGAACGTCACGCCAAGGAACGCGCTCCGGGCCGCTTACCGCGACTTCTCGCAGAGATGCTCGTCATGCCCCGTGTCGTGTCGTGCAGGGCGCGGCCTGGCGTGCGAGGTCGACGGGCTCTCAGGTGGTCAGAAACGGCGGACGGTGAAGGTGTCGGACGGAGTGCCTGCGAACAGGAGGTCGAGGCGTCCGCTCAGGACGTAGGGATGGCCTAGGGGGCCGATGGCGGCGGTGGTGGGGACTGGCTCCGGGGAGCGCTGTTCGCGTACGACACTGCCGCGGCGGCCGTTCGCGAATAGGCGGACGGTGAGGACGACGTTCGCGCCACTCGGCGACAAGGTGTTGTTCACGACGGTCAGCGCACCGTTGGGACGGAGGGTGAGGCCGTCGGGGGCGGGAAGCCGGCGGTCCAGCGGGACCTGGCGGAGTGTGGCGGCGTTGCGCGTGGAGACGCTCCAGAGTGTGCCGTCATCGTACTTGCCGATGATCAGCCTGCCGGACCGCCAGACGATGCCGTTGGCACCGTAGGAGTCACTGGAGAGACGAACGTCGCGGACGAACACGCTGGCGGCGCCACCGACCGGCACGCGATAGACGATCGGCGCGAACGAGTCGGTGACATAGGCGGTGCCGTCGGGGGCTACGGCGATGTCGTTGGCGAGATGGCGTCCACCGTCCGAGGCCACAGCGGCCAAGTCCACGTAACGGATCCGGTGTCCGGTGCTCAGATCGTAGATCCCAACGCCGGCCAGCCGCTGCTGAGTCCGCGGCGAACTGCGGGTCCCCGCACCAGGATCGGCGTTGGCGACGAGCAGGCGGCCACGGCGCGCGTCCACGTGGATACCGATCGCGGAAACCAAGGCCGGGTCGCGCACAAGCGTGCTGACGGAGCCGTTCCGGCGCACCACCGACACAGTGCCGTGCCGGACCGAGCCGACCAGGAACGCCCGCCGGTACGGGTCGTACGCGATCCCTTCCGGGTGCAGGGAGGGCGCGTTCCCGGTGATGACAGGGGACGGGGTCGCCAGCGCGGCCGGTACGGGCAGCACGGAGAGGGTGGCGGTCGCGAGGGCGGCGGCGACCGTACGCCGGGTGAGTGATTTGTTCATGGCCCAAGCCTCGGCCGGGAATGGATCTTCCGGCAGAGCGTGCTGATACTGGTAGCGCCGCTAACAGGGAGAGCCGATGAGTCAGCTGCGCCGTGACGCGCTCGCCAGCTTCCTGCGTACGCACCGCGCGAAGGTCTCCCCGCAGGACGTGGGCCTGCCGCCGGGTGTGCGCCGCCGAACCCCCGGCCTGCGTCGCGAGGAGGTCGCGTTGCTGGCCGGTGTCGGGGTCACCTGGTACACGTGGCTGGAGCAGAGCCGCGACATCCATCCGTCACCGGAGGTGCTCGGCTCCATCGCCCGTACGCTCGGGCTCACCGACGCCGAGCGCGACTACCTGTTCCGGCTGGCCGCGCTGCAGCCGCCGGAGCGACCCGGCGTCAGCGAGGCGCCCGACCACCTGGTCCAGCTCATGTACGCCCAAGACCCGACGCCGTCGATCGTGCTCGACGACCGCTGGGACCTGCGCGCCTGGAACCTCGGCGCGGAGACCCTCTACAGGTTCTCCGACTGGCCGGTGGCCGACCGGAACATGGCCTACCTGATGTTCGCGGCGCCCGAGATCCGCGATCAGATCGCCGACTGGCCCGAGCACGCCCGCCGGGTGGTGGGCGAGCTGCAGGAGAGCTTCGCCCGCAATCCTGAGGACACCCGCATGGCGGAAATACAGCGGCGGCTGCGCGCCGGCTACCCGCAAGCGCGCGAATGGCTGGACGAGCGTTCGGTGAACGCCCGGACCGGTGGGTTCGCCAAAGAGATCCGGCACCCGTCCGCCGGAACCCTGCGGCTGAACCAGATCGTGCTGCGCCCCGCTGACGCGCCCGGCCTGTTCCTGATCGTCCAGCAACCCGCCGACACCGACACCGCCCAGCGGCTGGCCGCCCTGGTGGCCGGGGGCAGGACCACACCCGTCTGATTCCGCCCCGCCCCTCAGCACCTGCGGCCCCCGCGCGATGCGCGGAGGTCAAGGCCCGTTGGCGGGGCGCCACCGGCACACGGGAAGGCTTACCGCTCTAGGCGCGCGGAGTGTCGGACGGCGGTTGACTGGCGGAGGCGCGTATTCAACTGTCGCGAGTTCCTCCGCTGAGGGGTGGGCCGTGGTGAGCTTGTGTGATTGCCGGGGGCGTAGCGGCTGTAGGTGAGTCCGGTGCGGGTTGAGATCTTGGCTGTGGTGACCGGGTGGAAGCCGAGGGCTTGGGCGACGACGGGTGCCGGGCTGTCGTGGAGGTGTTGGGCCAGCGCGGCGCTTCGTGCTGCGGTGGTCGGGATGCCGAGGCGGGTGAGGTGTTTGCCGAGGGGCTGGAGGTGGAGTGGCTGGCCGGCGGATCAAGGCCGGCCTGACCCGTCCGCCGCCGACAGGAGGGAACGAGACCGCCGTGCCACGTGGAGTGGCCCGGCGGTCTCGTCGCGGATGGTCACACGTCCGCCGGCCGTTGCACCACTGCTCGCGGTTCTGGGTGTCTCAGCTCCGGTGGGAGGTCAGTTGCTCTGAGCGGTCGAACGCCTGCCGTGCCCGCTCTACTTTGGGCAGGTTGGTGTCGGCCCACTCGGCGAGCGAGGCGAAGAGCGGAGCCAGGCTCCGGCCCAGCTCGGTGATCTCGTACTCGACCCGGGGCGGCATCTCGGGGTGGTACGTGCGCACCACCAGACCGTCCCGCTCCAGCTGGCGCAGCCGCTGCGTCAGCACTTTGGCCGTGACGGCGCCGATGTTGCGGCGCAACTCGACGAAACGCTGCGTGCCGTACGCGTGGAGAGACCAAAGGATCGGTGTCGTCCAGCGGCTGAAAACGATGTCGACGACCGGGCTGATCGTGCACGCCTGGACCGGCGCGCCCGCCTCCGCCTTCGGCGACATCACCGATCCGGCCCTCGTCAACGGCCTGCCAGCCGCGTGAAAGCCGCAGTCCATCACGGGCTCATCGCAAAGCGCCGGAAACCGTGAGCGTCCAGGTGTTGATCGATGATGAACGGAGGGTGTCGGCGGACGAGCAGCCCGGCTGCAACGTAGATCCTGGATCTCTTGCGGCGCCCCGGCCAGACGGGGACTCTGTGAGTGACCATGACCTTGACGCAAGGGCAGGCACCCGATGAAGGCGATCGTCCAGGATCGATACGGCTCGGCAGACGTTCTGGTGCTGGACGACATCGACAAACCCGTGCCGAAGGCCGGCGAGGTGCTGGTCCGGGTGCAGGTGGCGGGCCTGGATCCGAGCGTGTGGCACTTGATGACGGGCAGGCCGTACCTGGTCCGCGCGGCCTTCGGACTGCGCAAACCCAAGCTGCGCGTTCGCGGATGGGACTTCGCGGGACACATCGAGGAGGCCGGGGCGAAGGTCACCTCGTTCAAGCCAGGCGACGAGGTCTTCGGCGTGGGCAACGGCTCCTTCGCCGAGTACGTATGCGCGGCCGAGGGCAAAGTCGTGCCGAAACCGGCGAACGTCACCCATGAGCAGGCCGCGGCTGTACCGACCTCCGGCATCACCGCTCTGCAAGCGGTGCGCGACAAGGGAAGGGTAGAGGCGGGGCAGAAGGTCCTCGTCATCGGCGCGGGCGGCGGTGTGGGAACGTTCGCGGTGCAGCTCGCGAAGGCGTTCGGTGCCCACGTCACCGGGGTGTGCAGCACGTCCAAAACGGATTTGGCCACGTCGCTGGGCGCCGACGAGGTCATCGACTACACCCACGAGGACTTCACCGAGGGCACACGCCGCTATGACCTCATCATCGACACGGCGGGGCTGCGGTCGCTGTCTCACCTGCGCAGCGCCCTCACCCCGCGCGGAACGCTCGTCCTCGTCGGAGGCGAAGGGGAAGGGCGACTGCTGGGAGGGTCGGGCCGGACCTTCCACGCCGCCGCGTTGTCCCCGTTCGTTCGCCACAAACTGCGCCCGATGTTCTCCGTGCCGCACAAGGAGGAACTGGACACGCTCTCCGCGCTTCTTGAAAACGGCAAGGTCACCCCGGTCATCGACCGGAGCTATCCCTTGAGCGAGGCGCCCGAGGCCATCCGACGGCTCCAGTCAGGCCATTCGCGCGGCAAGGCCGTCATCGCCATCGCCTAGCGGGCAAATCCAGTGACGCCCATGGTCCATGGCTTTCACCTGGAAACACGCCTCGGCCAGGTTTCGGCAGCACTGAATGCCGTCCGGCATGCGGGTTGCGAGTTCGGGTATCCGTACTCCCGCAGTCTCAGCCGCCGGTGCGGACGGCGCATGTCCCCAAGACGGGGCGAGCCGCCTGTGGTGAGCGGCTCGCCCTGGCGTCTTGGTCTGTGGAGGTTGGTGCGCCGTGGCGGCTAGAGGAGATGGATGCCGAGATCAAGGTCCAGGTCTTGGACGGCGTCGAGGTCCAGATCGAAGGCGGCGGCCAGATCGGAGGTGAGCGTCATGACGGCGTGGATCTGCATGGGGACCTCGATGCCGGTGTCCTGGTCCACGTCCTGAGCGAGTTGTGACCCCAGGGCCGCGTCCATGCCCGCCACCGTCTGCGCGTTCATGGTCAATGGCCCACCGAAGGTGATCACCGCGTCGAGGGAACCGGGCCGCTTGGCGGAGACCTCCACATCGCGGAGGGGGAAGGTGCCGACGGTCTGGGTCTTGGAGCCCAGCACCGCGGTCACCTGGCCGGTCGCGACGTTGAGGGTGAGTGCGCGCAGGACGACCTTCTTTCTGCCCTTGCTCAGCTCGACGCCGCCCTGGAAGGAGAACGTGCCGGCGGTCAGCTGCCCGTTGCGGGCGAGCAGGTTGCTGCCCGTGGCCATCTTGAACGTCACACCCTGGTCGGTATCGATGCTCGGGGTTTCGGCAGCGTGGATCGCGCCGTTCACGGGACGCTCGATGATGCCCTGGCCTTCCAGATCGAGCCCCGATCCCAGGTCGAGCACAGCCAGGCCTCGAACCGGCGTGACCGGGCTGGGCGCGGCGAGTACGGGATGCGGCAGTGCGGCCAGGACGATAACCATCAGGATCGCGACCATCCTGGTCACTGACGTGGCCGGCGTCGCGCGGGGGGATACCGCCCGCACAAGACAAGATCCCAGCAATGTGGTTCCTTTCGACGTGCCGGTCCGCTCCCAGCCCAACCTTACTCAAAGTAATATCCTCGCCACAATAGGTGAATGTGTGGGCTGGGCGCTGGAACGGTACTGGCGGCATCATTCCGAACAGCTTCTGACCGACAGCGCCATCAGCCATGCACGTCATGCACAGCCTCAGGCCACCGGTGGATGTTGGTGTTGGGCTGATGCCGATCTTCGGGTTGGGGTGTGATGGCGGGTGTGGTGCGTCGTCATGAACTGACTGATGCCGCGTGGGCGCGGATCGAGCCGCTGTTGCCTGATCAGCCTGTGCAGGGTCGGCGGTGGCTGGATCATCGGATGGTGTTGAACGGGATCTTGTGGAAGCTGGCGACCGGGGCGCCGTGGCGGGATATGCCTGGGCGGTATGGCAATTGGAAGACGGTGTATGAGCGCTATCGCCGTTGGGCGGCCGATGGCACGTTCGATGCGCTGCTGGGGCGTGTGCAGGTTCACGGCGATGCGGGCGGGGATGTGGATTGGTCGGTCGGTGTCTATTCGGCGATCGTGCGGGCCCACCAGGGCGCGGCAGGCACCCGGAAGGAGGGGACGAGTCAGGCGCTCGGCCCAGAGGCGAGCTGAGCAGCAGAAGCCCACCTGGCCGTTGATGGCTGTGGCTTGCCGCCGGCGCTGGTGATCATCAGCGGAACGTCATCGGCTGCACGGCCTTGCGCCGGTGGTGGCCACCACCGGCGTGCCGCGGACCGGGCCGGGGACGACCCGCACCGGCCCGGCCAGATCATCGGTGACAGGGCCTGCAGTTCCACGCTGTCCGCGTCGGCGCGGTATCGGTGGCATCCATCCGCGAACGCACTGTCAACAGGCCGAACGTTCCCGGCCGGGCAGCCGAGGCGGACACCCCGTCCACCTTCGATTCTGCCGTTGCAAGGGCAGCAACCTGGTCGAACGCTGCCTCAAACGACTCAGGCAAGGCGCCGGCTACGACAGACTCGCCCGGCACTACCAAGCAGCGATCCGCCTGGCCAGCACACTCCTCTGGACCAACGCACGATCCACCGAACAGGACCTGGCGCCGGTGCACGAGAGGCCGTTGGGTTCGCTCATCGACCGCTCGCATGGCTGGGCAACTGGTCTGGATTGCGCACGTGGTCGGCGATGCTGATCAGTCGGTGGGCCAGCGGCCGGTCACCTTGCGTACGCCGTGTGCGCCGGCGCGCTGGGTGGCCGCCTTCACCAGGGCGAAGATCGCGCCTTGGAGGGCGGCGGCGGCCAGCACCTCGGCCCAGCCGTGGTCGGGGTCGTCCGCGTCGGGCGCGTCGTCCTCACCGGCGGCCAGCTTCCACGCCTGCTTGAACAGCAGCCCGGCCAGCAGGCCTCCCAGAACGCTGAAGAGCAGCGAGAGCGCCTTGTAGATGATCTTCATGGTCGTTCACCTCCATCGATGTCGTGCTCTGCCCTCCGCGGTGGGCGGGTTCGGTGAGGGGCCGTCCCGCCTTGGCGTTCGATGTCGGGCCGCGGCGCCTCACGTTCTTCCTGATGCCCTCTGCTGCGCCTACGGAACGCGCCCTGGCGTGCCTCGTTGGCGGAACGCCCTGGCGTGCCTCCTTGGCGGGGCGAACGCGGCCACCTGGTTGGGCGGGCCGGTGCGCCGGTTCCGGGGCAGAGCGGCGCCGCCTCCCGGCAGGGGCCGGTCTCCCCGGCGGCGCCGCCTCCCCGGCAGGTGCCGATGTCCCAAACGGGGCCGCCTCCCCGGCGGAGCTGCCTCCCGGGCGAAGGCCGCTCCCGGGCGGGGCCGGTCTCCCCGGCGGAGCTGCCTCCCTGGCGAAGGTCGCCTTCCGGGCGGGGCCGGTCTCCCCGGCGGTACCGCCTCCCCGGCAGGTGCCGATGTCCCAAACGGGACCGCCTCCCCGGCAGGTGCCGATGTCCCAGATGGGGCTGCCTCCCTGGCGGGCTTCCTCCCGGGGGGCCGCCCCCGGCGGCAGGGCCGCCTCCATGGCTGGCGCCGCCTACCTGGCCGGGGGCCGGTCTCACCGGCGGAGGCCGCCTCCCCCGCAGGGGCCGCCTCACTGGCGGGGGGCAGTCTCTTCCCCAGCGGCGCCGCCCCCGGCAGGTGCCGGTCTCCCCGGCGGGGCTGCCTCCCGGCGGGGGTCGTCTCCATGGTGGGGACGCCTCATTGGTGGGCGGGCGGTGCTCGGTCCGGCTTCGGTGTGGCGTGGTGGGCGATCAGGGGTCTGGTGTTTCGGGGCGGCGTCCGTGGACGCCGTCTCTCAGCTGGCGGTCTGGTCTTCCAGCTTCGCCTCGGGGGCGTTCTTGCGGACGGACTCGATGCCCTTCAACGCGGCGGCCTTGCTCTCGTAGCTCTCGCTCGTTGCGATCACCTGGCCGTTGGTGGCGACGAGGTTGAAGTGGTACTTGCCAGTGGTGCCCTTCTTGAGCATGAACTTGCCAGCCATCTGTACTCCTCACGAACGTCGCGAACGGATCGGCCGTTCGCGCCAGGGGTGCGTGAGTAGTGCCCCGCCACAAAAGCCTTATGCCAGAAACAATCACCCCAAACAATGCTCATCTGCGCTCCGGTGCATGTTTCACCTCGTGCACAGGGGTACGCCGAGCACGCACCTGCTCGGCACCGTCAGCGAACGTGCCGGATCACCCATCGTCCTGGCTGGAGGCGAGACCGATCCTCGCAGCACTCTTCACCCCGGCAGCCGGCCTGCTCCTGCTGATGCTGATGCAGCGCCTCGAATCGACCCTGCTCCCACGTTCGGGAGATACCGCGGCGGACGATCGGCCCGCCAAGGCTCGACCCTCCGCCGGCCCGCGTCCCCGCGTCATCGCCCAGTCACCGACGAGGCCCCGCCGATATCGGTTCGAATCGGTGCAGCAGGAAGTGCACACCATGCCCCATTGCCCCGTCTCACGGCCTGCGGCTCCGTGCAGTACGGGCGCCAAGGCAGGGGCTGGGAAACGCTAGACACACGTTGGCTGGTGAAGAACGTCCATCGATCTGAAACCGGTCAGGTCAGTCTCATGCGGAGTCGCACCAGCGAACCGTGCGGGCCGGTCCGGATCTCGACCTGGTCGCACAGGCGGCGGGCGATCCACACGCCCAGGCCGCTGGTCGAGCCCGGGGCGGGTGGGCGGTGCCCGACGACGTGGTAGTCCCACGGGGCACCACGGTCGGTCACATCGCAGACGAGGTCGTTTCCGTCCGACCAGACACTGGCCGTTCCGTGGCCGCCGCCGTGTTCGACCACGTTCGTCGCGATCTCCTGGAAGGCGGCGGCGAGATCGTCGAGACGTTCTCCCCTCAACCCCCGGTCGAGCGCGGCCAGCACCACGAGCCGCCGCGTGCGTCGCAGCTCGGTACCGCCGATGGGGTGGGTGGTGACCGGGGCACGAGCCGTCGGCAAAGGACGTTGATCACACTCGGCGGAGAACGCGGCGGGCTCGACGTAGGTGTGGCTTCGGGACGTGCGCACACGGCTGACGATCTCGGGATGGGTACGCCGTGCCCCCGCCACGACGTCTCGGGGGAGTACGCGGGTGTCGTACGGGCACAAGACCCATGCATGGGTTGTCGCGAGCGTCAGATTGATAACCGATTCGTAGCGCTGCCAGGCGAGAATCTCAGTCGGCGTACGGCCCACCCATCTCGGCTCACCGATCACACGAAGCTGTTGGGGACCGGGGTGTTCGCGTAGGCGACGAAGGAAAGCGCTGAGGGTCCGGCCGGGCGAGGCGTACCAGTCGGCCGCGTTCATGTACGTGACGTTGCCCGGATCTCGCACAGTGCGTTGCAGCAGTGCCGTGTTGTGCGGGCTGACGACGACGAACCCGGGCTCACCGCAGGCCAGGCCGTCACGCAGGAAGGCGCCCGCCCGCTCCACGAACAGGTGATCCGAGTCGTACAGGAATGCTTGGTGCACGAATCGACAAGTGCCTTCGACGCCCTCCGCACTGATTCCCCGCGTGGCGACCATGGCACCCTCGCACGATCGGCGACCACGTCTCAAAGTGTAAGACGGCACAGACTCGGAGTCGAGTAATGACTTCGCTTGCCACAACACGAAACAAAGCACCGCCACACGCCGAATGGCCTCCTGCAGAGCCGGGTAAACCTACCTGGCAGGTAGGTCTACCCGGCAAACATCGCTATTAGGGAAGGGCGTTGGTCCAGCCGGCGAGGCGCCCGGCACCGACCACCTCTGGCTCCGAGGAGAACGTTCGTCTCGCGAACCTTCGATGCAGCCCGCTCCTCGGGAACGCCCTGAATGGGAAAGCCGCTCTCGGCCGCGCCGATGCTCGTAGGCGGCGAACGAACGCGCGGTAGGCGGCCGTGCGCCCCTCGGGCGGAGCCAGAGCCGACTGACAACGCCTGGCTCAACCCGTCCTTAGGCCGCCGCGCCTCGTCGCGTTCGTGATCAGTGGTTAGCGGCGAGGGCGGCGGGTTAGGGCCAGCAGGTCGCGAGCTGGGCCCGTGGGGCGTTGTCCGGTCGGCCAGACGGCGCGCAGCGGACGGCTGAGGTCGAGTTCGGGCACCGGGACGGCGATCAGGCGGCCGTCGGCCAGTTCCTCGACGACGGCGAGTTCACTGACCGCGGCCGGGCTGGCGCCGGAGACGGCGGCGGCCTTGAGCGCGGTGGTCGAGCCGAGCTGCAGGAGGGGCGGGGCCGTGCCGCCGTACGAGGCGAGCGCGCGATCGATCACCTCGCGTGTGCCGGAACCCTCTTCGCGCAGCAGCAGAGAGGTGGCGGCGAGCTCCGCGGCGGCCACACCGCTGCGGCGGCGGGCCCACGGATGGGCGGGGGAGACCACGACGAGGAGCCGGTCCGTGGTCACGACGGCGCCGCCGAGACCTTCCGGAGCGTTCGTGCCCTCGACGAAGCCGAGATCGGCCTCACCGGACAGCACCTGCTCCGCCACGGCCGCGGAATTGGCCGCGCGGAGCGTGACGGCGGTGTCCGGGCGTGCCTGGCGCAGCGCCAGCAACCAGCCGGGGATCATGTACTCGGCGATCGTCATGCTCGCGGCCACCCGCAGGTGGCTGTCGCGGCGCTCGCGCAGGGCCTCGACTCCGGCATCCAGGGCGTACGCGGCGTCCATGACCTGCTGGGCCCATTCGGCCACGAGAGAGCCCGCCTTGGTGGGCCGTGAACCTCGGGGCGAACGTTCCAGGAGGGCCACGCCGAGCTGGCGTTCCATGGACTTGATCCGGCCGCTGGCCGCGGGCTGGGTGATCCCCATCTCGTCCGCCGCCCGCCCCAGGCTGCCCAGCCGGACGACGGCCAGCAGCAGTTCCAGAGCGCTCAGCTCGGGAACGCGTCGCGACAGGGACATGGCTCTCGCAGGGTGGGACATAAGTTGAGCTTATGCACCCATAGGCCGATGACCTCTACTGATGGCTCCGGCGAGGAACGAGAGTCGGGATATGACCACGGCCCTCCCCGTTCCAGCCGCCCCATCTCCGAGGGACGTCCATCCGGCACCGGCGAATGGCCGCGCGGGGCTTTCGTTCGAGAGGCTCAGGCATCTTGGGCCCAACTGGTACGCGTGCGTGATGGGTACGGCGATCGTCGCCAACGGGGCCGAAGCCCTGCCGGTCCAGGTGCCCGGACTCCACGTGTTCGCGGTCGTCGTGTGGATGTCGTCGTTCGCCTTGCTGATCATGGTCACCGCCGCCCGTGCCGTACATCTCGTCCGGTATCGGGACGAGGCCCGGACCGACCCGTCCACCGCGGTCTTCTACGGCTGCCCACCGATGGCACTGATCGCGGTCGGGTACGGCACGCTCGTGCTCGGTCCCGGTGTCATCGGCGACACGGCCGCGGTGTGGACGGACGCCGTGCTGTGGACGGCCGGGACCCTCTACTCCCTGGCCGTCGCGTTCGGCGTCCCGTACCTCATGATCAGTCGGCCTCGGACCGAGGCCGACCCCACCTGGCTGCTGCCCGTCGTGGCGCCGATGGTGGCCGCGGCGCTCGGCCCGGCACTGGTCCCGCACCTGCCGGCGGGCGAGCCGCGGGTCCTGATGGTGTACGCGTGCTACGCGATGTTCGGCGGGAGCCTGCTGGCCACACTGATGATCCTGCCGGGCGTCTGGTCCCGGCTGACGCACGACCGCACGTTCACGATCACTCTCGTGCCGACGCTGTTCCTGGTACTCGGGCCGCTCGGGCAGTCGGTCACCGCGGTCAACCAGCTCGCCGACGCCGCTCCGGCGGCCGCGATCACGCCGCAGTACGCGGACGCCATGGCCGCGTTCGCCGTTCTCTACGGGATTCCGGTGATCGGCTTCACACTCCTCTGGCTGGCCGTCGCGGCGGCCGCGTCCGTGCGTGCCCTCCGCGACGGGATGCCGTTCGCGATGACCTGGTGGGCGTACACGTTCCCGCTCGGCACCTGCGTCACCGGCGCCTCCGCGCTGGCCCGCCGCCTGGAGCTCGGGGCGTTGACGGCGATCGCGGCCGGGCTCTACGTCCTGTTGCTGGGCGCCTGGGCGATCGTTGCGACGCGTACGCTGCGCGGCGTCATCACCGGCCAACTCCTCCCGGCGGTTACCAGCGGCCGTCCTAGCCGCGGCTCCTCCCGGCCGTCCTAGCGGCGGTTCCTCGCGGCCGTCCTAGCGGCGGTTCCTAGCGGCGGTTCCTCGCGGCGGTTCCTCGCGGCTGACTCCTGCTGGCGGCGGCTCGTCCCGACCGACTCCTTCAGGCTGACCCCTCCGGCCGGTTCCCCCGACCGGCTAATGTGATCAAGCTCGACGTCCTCAGCGCACCCCCGGAGCCCGCAGATGCGTATCGCCGTCTACCTGGCCCACCCACGGCCGGACAGCTTCAACCACGCCCTGGCGAGCGCCGTCGCCGACGAGCTGAGCGCGCGCGGCGCCGAGGTCGTCCTGCACGACCTGTACGCCGAGGGCTTCGATCCGGCACTCCCCGCCGCCGAGACCGGCACGGTCGACGCGGCCGCGTCCTCGACCGACGATCTCGTGGCCCGTTACCGCGCGGAGATCGCCGACCTGGACGCGTTCGTCTTCATCCACCCCAACTGGTGGGGCATGCCGCCCGCGATCCTCGCCGGATGGGTTCAGCGTGTGCTCGCCCCGGGCGTCGCGTACAAGCTCGGCACCGCCGACGGCGAGCCCGCCGGACTGCTGCGCGCCGGCCGCGCCCTGGTGCTCAACACCTCCGACACGCCCGCCGACCGTGAACGCGACGAGTTCGGTGATCCACTGCAGCGGATCTGGGCGGCCTGCGTGCTGCCGTACGTGGGCGTCACGGACGTGCGGCGCACGGTGTTCCGCACCGTCACCGATTCCACCGACGCGGAACGGGCAGCCTGGCTCCAGGAGGCACGTGACCAGGCCGCCGCCCTCCTCCCCGGCAGCTGAAAGATCACAGAAACGTCTCAACCTGGATATCGGGTCTTATAGCGGTCAACCCACCCGGTCACCGGCGCGTCCTTCCTTCACGCGAATGATCGTTTCGCGTTGCGACATTTTCCTGAGGTGACCCTTGAGACGTACCACCCTGGCCATCGCCGGCGCGTTCACCCTCGCGTCCGCCGTGATCGCCGCTCCCCCCGCCCTGGCCGCCGACCCAGCCAAGGTGACCATCACGCTGGGCGCCGACCGGACCACCGTCGACGCCGACCACCGCGACGCGAAGATCAGCGGACTGGTGACCGCGGGCGCGGAGAACAAGCCGGTGGCAGGTGTGAAGGTCGATCTTTCCGCGACCGGCCACCCGCAGATCGAAGACCCGGTGACCGACGCCGAGGGCAAGTTCGCCGCCACCTACAGCTCGCCCGGCGTCGACGGCGAGATCACCGCGAAGACCGACCCCACCGCGGAACTGGAGGCCGGTGCCGCGGGCCCGCTCGCCATCCGCGTCGCCAAGGCGACGACCCGGATGTCGCTCGAAACGGACAAGCCCCGGGCCGACGCGGGCGTTCCGTTCACCATCGGCGGGCTGGTCGAGTACGAGTCCACCGAGTCCACGACCGGCTGGAAGCCGCTCGCCGGCGCCGCCGTGCGCCTCAAGGTCTCGGGCGTCGAATGCGGTGACAGCAGCGACAGTCCCTCGGCGACGACCGGCAAGGACGGCCGCTACGCGGTGCAGACCAAGCTCAACTGCACCTCGAACGTCAACGCCGAGGCCACGGTCTCCGAGCCGTGGTTCCAGACGACGACCACGAGCATGGTCCAGGGCATCGAAGTCCGGCCGCGCACGTTCTTCGGCAACGTCCAGGTCACCATGGACCCCTACGGGCTCGTGAAGGCCTCCGGCGCCATCGCCTCCAGCACCGTGTACCGCGAGTTCTACGGCAAGCAGATCCTGCTGGAGCGCTCGTGGAACGGCCGTAGCTGGTGGACGCACAGGGCGCTGCGCGCAGACTCTGATGGCCGGGTCAGCACGCGGTTCACCGTCAACCAGTCGAGCTACTGGCGCTTCCGGTTCGCCGGGGCCTCGGACGCGATGCCGTCCACGAGCAAGTCGGTCAAGACCTGGCGCTGGACTACCAAGATGTCGAAGATCTCGGTGTCGCCCGGCAAGGTCCGCAGGCTGAAGTACGTGACGGCCAAGGGCTCGCTCGTCCGCTACTCCCCGACGCACCGCAAGTTCGTCGGGTACGGCGGCCAGAAGGTCCGGATCATCTTCCGCTACAAGGGCAAGAAGACCTGGTACCACCTGGCCTGGGCCAAGACCGACCGCAAGGGCCGCTTCAGCAAGAAGGTCCGCGCCTATGGCGACGGCTACTACGCCTCGATCTTCCACGGCGCGCCGTACGTCTGGGCGTCCGGCTCCCCGAACGACAAGTACGTGGACACCTACGGCCTCCCCGGCTCGCAGCGCCAGGCGGGCATCCAGTCGTTCCTCACGCCGTTCACCCCGCCCCTGCGCGCGCCCAGCGCCACCAACGACGCCGGCGGTACGGCCCGCATCGGCTGACCCTCAGCACCAACGCTAACCCGGGGCCGCCTGCCCTCCCTCACCGGAGACCAGGCGGCCCCGCCGCATTCCACCAACACTCACCAGCCACCCCACCACAGCAGCAGCGCGGCGTAGCAACGCCGAACGACAGCACGGCATAGCAACGGCGCATGGCAGCGCACCGCAGTAGCGAACGGCGGCAAACGGCGGCGCAGCCGCGAGCGGCGGTAAGCGATGACGCATCGCAGCGGTAATCGGCGCAGCAGCAGCGGCGGCGCGGCGCAGCGGCGACCGGCGGCGCGGCGCAGCGGCGACCGGCGGCGCGGCGCAGCGGCGACCGGCGGCGAGCAGTGCCATGGCCTAGCAGCGGCGCATGGCAGCACGGGGCAGCGGCGGCGCACCGCAGCGGCGACCGGCGGCGAGCAGTGCCATGGCGTAGCCGGTGCATGGCAGCACCGCGCAGCGGCGGGCAGTGTGGCGTGGCGCGGTTGCGTGTGGCGGGGCGGTGGTTTAGTGGGTTGGTGGGATGTTTCGTGAACGTACTGCGCGGACGGCGTTGACGCGGCGCGAACGTTGTTCGCGTGGATGGGTGCGGCGGGGCGACGGGCGGGCCAGCAGGCGGGGGCGGATGCGGCCGAGGCCTTGGAGTTGGCGCGGGCGGAGCGCGTTGATTTCGTACGCGTCGGATCCGGTCAGCTCGGCGGCGAGGGCGCTGTTGATGAGGACCGAACCCGGATACGCGGTGGCGGTGAGGCGGGCGGCCAGGTTGACGGGCGTACCGAAGACGTCACCGAGGCGCAGCAGGACCTCGCCGTACGCCAAGCCGACCCGTACCCGCGGAAAGTCAGGGTCCTCCTCGCAGCGTTCGGCGATCTGGAGGCCGATCTCGGCCGCGGCGCGGGCGTCGCCGGCGGTGAAGAGCACTTCGTCGCCCAGCGTCTTGACCATGCGGCCGCCGAGTTCGGCGACGATCTCGGTGGCGACCGATTCGAACCGTTCGACGAACGCGGCGAGGGAGTCACCGTCCATGCGGCGGCTCATGCGGGTGAACGAGACGACGTCGGCGAAGCCCACGGCGAGCTGGGCGACCCCTGCGACCGGGTCGGAGCTCGCGGCCGCGGTGCTGGCCGCGGCGCGCAGGCCCGCCGCGGTGAGCTGGCGGCGCCAGCCGTGCAGCATGAGCCGCTCGAACGGGGCGCGCAGTTCCTCGGTCGCGGCGAGGGCGGCGACGACGACCTCGGGGGTGATCGACTCGTCGGCGGGGAACTGCTCGCTGAGACGTTGCAGCCAGACGTCCCCGAGCCAGCTCGCCAGGCGCCCCATCGTCTGGCCGACCGCCCGCGACAGCTGCAGCACCAGGTCGTCGTCGATGAGGTCGTGGGCGAGCAGTTCCTTGATCTCGCGCAGCGCCTCAAGGTCGCCGTCCGTGAACGCGACCTCGTCGTCCGGGGGAGTGGGAAAGCCGAGGGCGCGCCAGATACGGTGCGCGTAGTCCTCGCCGACCCCGGAAAGCTCCTCGACCTCCTTGCGGGTGTACCGAAGCGGCCCGCCGAGCAGGGTCACCTCGAGGTCGACGGGAAGTCTGGGATCCGCCATAGGACCGCCTTCTTATGGGTCATTGACTGATGTCACAATCGTGGCGCGTAAGATCTTGCCGGTCAAGGGTGGACGAGTCCAGCGGGCGGGGCATGGCCGAGTACCGAATCGACGAACTGGCACACGCGGCGGGCAGCACGGTACGCAACATACGGGCGTACCAGGATCGCGGGCTGTTGCCACCACCTCGCCTAGAAGGCCGGGTTGGCATCTACGACGACTCCCATCTGGCCCGGCTGCGGCTCATCGGCAAGCTGCTCGGCCGGGGCTACACGTTCGCCATCATCAAGGACCTCATCTCCGCCTGGGAGACCGGCAAGGACGTGAGCGAGGTGCTGGGTCTGGAGAAGGTCCTCACCGATCCGTGGTCGGACGAGATCCCCGGTACCGCCGGCGTCGAGGAGCTGATCGCGACCTTCGGCGCCGGGCTGGACGACGAGGCCATCGCGCGTACGCTCCAGCGCACCATCGAGCTCGGGCTGATCGAGCCGGAGGGCGACCACTACCGGGTGCCGAGCCCGCGGCTGCTCCACGTCGGCGCCGAGCTCGTCGCGGCCGGGATCCCCATCGACTCGGTCCTCGACATCGCCGCCCAGATCCGCGACGACTGCGACGTCATCGCGGGCCGCTTCGTGAACCTCGTGTACGAGCACGTCTTCACGCCTCTGCACGACGAGGCGAACCCGAGCACCGACGAGGTCTCGGAGATCGCCGCCGTGGTCCGCCGCATGCGCCCGCTGGTCAAGATGGTGGTCGACCCGTTCATCGCCCGTGCGATGGAGGCCCGCGTCCAGGCCGCTCTCGGCACGCAACTCGAACTGATCCGTGACCACCTGACCGCCGAGAGGCCTCCTTCGGCCGCCGAAGGCTGATCCGGTCAGAGCAGGGAGATGCCCCAGACCACGGTGACCTCCTGGCGGCGGCCTTCGGTGTCGGTGAACGTGAGCGTGCTCTTCCCGGGCAGGTTGACCAGGCCGGTACTCAGTTTGACGGTCAGCTCGGCCGTGCCGCCCTTGGGCAGGTCGCCCTGCGACGGCGTCACGGTGACCTGGCCGGTCGACGTCGCCGAACTCCACGTCACCGGGCCGCGATGGGCGGTCAGCACGACCCGGGCGGTCTTGGTGCCGTAGAGCTCGACCTTGCCGGGAACGGCCGTCAGCAGGCCCGGAATCTTTGGCTGTACGGGCGGCGACGGAGGCCGCCTGGGCGTGCCTGGGATCCTGGGCGACGGCGGGGTGGGTGACGGCACGGTCTTGCGTTCTCCGTCAAGGTGCGGCGAGTTGTGCGACCCACCGCCATGGCCGTTGCCCGGCGTCTGCCCCTGCCCCGGCTGCTCCCCCTGCGCCAGCCCGCCCGAGGGCGGCCGGTCCTCGGTGACGCCCGGCAGCGGCCGCATGTCGAACGGCGACCAGTCGATGATCGAATTGCCCGGGCCCATCAGTACCGCGGCGACCAGGGCGGTGGCCAGCGCCCCCGCCATCCCTCCCCCGGCGAACAGCCAGCGGCGCGTCACCGGCGACGGCACGTCGGGCTGGCTGGGCAACCCGTCCGGCGTGAGCGTTCCGCCACGCGCGACGATGTCGGTCCGGTATCCGGCGAGCTCCGGATCGGAGCCCGTGTGGATGACGCGATGCCGCAACGCCGCGGGCAGCACCGGCGCGGGCGCCATCACGAGCAACGCGACCGGTGCCAGCTGCCGTCGCCCGCGGCAGTTCGTGCAGTCAGCGGCATGCGGCTCCAATGCCGCCACCTCGTCAAGACGCGCGGACGCCCCACCAGACGAGAGCAACCCATCGGTCAACGACGCCTTGCGCTCCGCACCAACACCCGCCTGCCGCACCCCACCTTGCACCGCTCCAGACTCGACCCCCCCGGCACCAATGGCGGAGGAAGCAGCCGCCGCACGCCCGGTGTCGCCCCCTCCAGACGCAACGCCTGGCGCCGAGGCAGCGGACGCAGAAGAACCACCCGGCGCCGCACCGGCGTTGCCGGTGCCAGACGAAGCAGCCGGTGCCTGGCCAGTGTTGCCATCCCCGGACGCCATGCGTGGCGCCGAGGTAGGGGTGGCGCCCTGCGCTGCGGCGCTGTCGTTCGTTGGGAAGGAAACGGGCGGAGTGGCGGTGCTGGAGGAAGCTGCCGGTCCGCGACCGGTTTCGCCCACAGAAGCCGCCAAGCCGAACGCGGAGGTGCTGTTGGCGACAGCCGAAGCCCCTGCAGCCGGACCTGCGTTGGCGGTGTCAGAGGACGTAGGCAATGGCGGACTCGCGTTGGCGGTGCTGGACCAGGCAGCTGGTGCGTAGCCGGTGTTATCGCCTGCAGGCGCGACGCTAGGCGCCGACGTGGGGGTGGCGGGTGCTATAGAAGCGCCCTGCGCTGCGCCGCTGTGGCCGGTTTCGCGAGCTGCAGTTACGTCGGCCGTGGAGGAAACGGCTGACGAGAGGCGTTCGGTTTCGGAGAGGGCGTGTACGGGGGCACCGTCGTGTACGGGAGTGCCCTCGCGTACCGGAGTGCCCTCGCGTACCGGAGTGCCCTCGCGTACCGGAGTGCCCTCGCGTACCGGAGTGCCCTCGCGTACCGGAGTGCCCTCGCGTACCGGAGTGCCCTCGCGTACCGGAGTGCCCTCCCGTACCGGAGTGCCCTCCCGTACCGGAGTGCCCTCCCGTACCGGAGTGCCCTCGCGTACGGGAGTGCCCTCGTGGACGGGGGGGTTGGCGGGGGGTTGGCGGGTGGTGCGGCGCGGCGGGCGGCGGGTTTGGGGTGCCAGGGCCGCATGGTCGTCGGGCGTCTTGGCGTGGCTCTTGAGCTCGCGGTGGGCGTCGGCGGCCTCGGTTGCGCGGACCGGGTGGATGCCCTCGGCACAGCGGTGTTCGAGGAGGAGGCGCTCGGCTGCGACCGCGGTGCGGAGGCGGGCCTGGGCGCGGGTCAGCCGGGCGGCCGCGCGGCGGGCGGAGAGGCCGAGGACGGCGCCGAGCTCGGTCGAACGCAGGCCGTGCCGCATGGCGAGCAACAACGTCTCCTGGTCGGAAAAGCCCAGGTGCGCCAGTGCGGTCTCCCGCAACTCGCGCAGTTCGAGAGCGGAGGTCTCCGGGAATTCGCCGTCCTTCTCCCAGGTCAATCCACGGACACGGCCCCGCTGCAGGCAACGCCGCCGGGCCGCGCCGTACAACCAGGGCCGCAGGCGCAGTTGGTCTCGCATTCGCGGGGCGCGGCGAAAAGCGTCGATGAACGTGTCGTGAAGGACATCGGCCGCGGTCTTGGGCTCGCCGGTCATGGTCAGGCAGTAGTCGTAGAGACGCTCTGCGTACGCGTCGTAGAGCGCGCCCAGCGCAGCCTCGTCACCTTCGTTGAGCCGCAGGACCAACGCGCGGTCGGCGGCGACGTCGAAGGAGGACCACCTCGGCATTTTTGAGCTCCCGGCACTGACGGGCAAGTCTGTCCGTCACGGGCCAACTGGACAATCGGCCCACCTTGCATACACCCATTCACCCCATGTGCACCACATGATCCTCTGAAATGGCGACGAAGGGTAACTGGGTGGTGAGCAGTGTGTTGCCTACGATGTCAGCGGCCAATGACGGAATGGAACATGACGAAGACGAAAAGTGATGATGCCGATGCCCAACGTGATCAGTCAACTCCAGCAGGGTAATGGGTCAACCGAAGGGCAAAAAAGTCCCCCGCCGCCGAGTCCAACGCGCCGCGTGGAGGAGCCGGGTCAGTCCACGCGCTTCACGTCCAGCTCGCCGTCCGCATACTTCCGTCGCAGCACCTTTTTGTCGAACTTCCCGACCGAGGTCTTCGGCACCTCGGCGACGAACGTCCAGCGTTCGGGCAGCTGCCACTTGGCGATTCGGTCCGACATGAACTCCTTGAGCTCGTCGGCGGTGACCGTCGCGCCCTCGCGTACGACGACCGAGGCCAGCGGACGCTCCTGCCAGCGGTCGTCCGGAACGCCGACCACCGCGGCCTCGATGACGTCGGGATGGGCCATGAGATGGTTCTCCAGGTCCACCGAGGAGATCCACTCGCCGCCCGACTTGATGACGTCCTTGGCCCGGTCGGTGAGTACAAGGTAGCCGTCGGGTGAGATCGTGCCTACGTCGCCGGTACGCAGCCAGCCGTCATGGAACTTGGCCGGGTCCTCGTCCTGGTAGTACGAACCCGTGATCCACGGCCCGCGGATCTCGACCTCGCCCACCGCCTCGCCGTCGTTCGCCAGCACGGTGTCCCCATCCCCGACGATGCGCATCTCCAGCCCGGCCAGCAACCGGCCCTGCGTGACCCGGTGGCGCCACATCTCCTCGCCTTCGGTGCCGGCGGGGGCGTGCGCGACGGTGGCCACCGGCGACGTCTCGGTCATCCCCCACGCCTGGACGATCTGGACGCCGATCTCGTCGAAGCCGCGCATCAGCGACTCCGGCACCGCGGAGCCGCCGCAGGGCACCAGCCGTAGCGAGCTGAGGTCGGAGCCGTTCTCGCGTACGTGGCGCAGGACGTCGGCCCAGATGGTCGGCACCGCGCCGGCGACCGTCGGCCGTTCGGTCTCGATGAGGCGGACGAGAGGCTCGGCCTGCATGAACCGGTCCGGCATGACGAGATCGGCGCCGGCCGCCACCGCGGCGTAGGGAAGCCCCCAGGCGTTCGCGTGGAACATCGGCACGACCGGCAGCACCCGGTCGGCGGCGCTCAGCCCGATCGAATTGCCGGTGCAGGTGGACATCGAGTGCAGGTAGGCCGACCGGTGCGAGTAGACGACGCCCTTCGGGTTGCCCGTGGTGCCGCTGGTGTAGCACATGGCGGCGGCCTGGCGTTCGTCGATGTCCGGCCAGTCGAACGAGGTGGACTCGGCGGCGAGCAGGTCCTCGTACGAGTGGAGCTCCTTGCCCGCCGCGGCGAGCGGCGCGGTGTCCCCGGGGCCGACGACGATGACGTGCTTGACCGTCTTCAGCTGCGGCAGCATCGGCGCGATGAGCGGGATCAGGGAGCCGTCGAGGAGGACGACCTCGTCCTCGGCGTGGTTGGCGATGTAGACGAGCTGGTCCGGGAACAGCCGCAGGTTGAGGGTGTGGAGCACGGCCCCCATGGACGGTACGGCCAGGTAGGCCTCAAGGTGCTCGGCGTTGTTCCACATGAACGTGGCGACGCGCTGGTCGCCGTCGACGCCCAGGGATCGCAGTGCCCCCGCCAGCCGGGCGGCCCGTTCACCGAGCTCGGCGTACGTACGGCGCCGGGTGCCGTCCCCCGTCCAGGTCGCCACCTCGCTCGCGCCGAACACGTCGGTGCCGTAGCGCATGATCGAGGTGATGGTCAGCGGGAAGTCCTGCATCGTGCTCCACACGGCGCGCCTCCAGCAGCAGCTTCGCGGATTCCAGAACCGGATTCTTGCCGCTCTCGCCCCGCATTGTCAGCATTTGCCACGTATGTTTCCCAGACCGTGCTCCGCCGCGTCAGGGCTGCTGGGACGGGACGTCGGGGAAGTCGCCCCCGAGGCCGGCGTCGTCACGGAGCTTGGCGACGGCCCTCGAAACTGTGCTCTTGACTGTGCCGACGCTCACTCCGAGAACTTCGGCGATCTCCGATTCGGGCATGTCCTCGTAATAGCGGAGCATGACCGCGAGCCGTTGCCGCGCCGGCAGCCGGTCGAGCGCACGGCCCAGCGCGTCGTGCAGTTCGGTGCGCCGCGTGTGATCGTCCACCGGCTGGTCGGGCAGTTCGTCGGTCGGATAGATCTCCAGTTTGCGCCGCCGCCACCAGGAGATCTGCGTATTCGCCATGGCCCGCCGCACATAACCGTCCACGGCCGCTCGATCATGGATGCGATCCCAGGCGAGATAGGTCTTGGCGAGCGCCGCCTGCAGGAGGTCCTCGGCCTCGGCGCGATCGCTGGTCAGCTGCATCGCCTGGCGCAGCAGCGCCGGACCGCGGGCCGTGACGTACTCGCGGAACTCCTCGTGCCGCGTCTTGTTCACATCACCACCGAGTCAGGGGTTACGGGGATTGCATCGGGCCGCCGATAGTGTGATCTCGGGCAGGCAAGATCCTGTTGCTTTCGACGATGGCACGAAGATCGTAATTGCGGGTCAACAGAAAAGACATATTCGGGTCAACCGGTGGATAAATACAACACCTCGGTGAGTAAATCTCAACCCGCTGGATGACTTATCGGATAAATCCGTCGACAGCCGGGTCACCGCGCGTGACCCTTGACTCACTGTCCTAACAGCCGTGGCCGTGAGTGAAGATTCGATGCCGGAGTGCCGCCATGCCGCTTGCCCGCCAGGGAGCAAGGCGTCGCAGTCAGCAGGAGGCCGTACTCGGGGCGCCGTCGATCCGGCGCACCGCTCCCGCCGACGCGAGCCGCGCGCCCCTCGGTCCCGTGGCCGGGACCATCCTCGACGCCAGCCCCCACCTCCTGGTGTTGCACACGGCCGACGGCGAGGTGCGGCTGCCGATGACCGAGGCGACCACCGTCTGGCACGGCGGCCGCGGCGGCCCCGGCTCGCTGCGGCCGGGACGTGACGTGGTCGTACGGCCCGCGGCCGACGGCCTGCGCGCCGACCGCGTCTGGGTCGACATCAGCCGGGTGGCCGGCGTGATCCTGGCGTGCGGGCGGGACACCGTGGAGGTGGACATGGGCCCGCACCGCGGACGGGCCCATGTGGTGATCCCCCCGCACGCCCTCGGACGAATCCTCGTCCGGCATCCCCGGATGGAGCCCGGCTACCTCATCGACACGATCTGCGTCCGTTCGCCCGACGGGCCGCGGGCGGTCCGCCCCGGCACCTCGCAGCCCGGCTACCGCGCCGACGACCTCGCCTCCCCGGAGCCGGGCACCCCGGTACCCGATCCCATCCGGGGCACGGCCACCTGGTTCGGCGGCATTGTCGGCCAGCAATCCCACACGAGAGGAGATGGCAGCCATACCAACGTCGTCCGGGGATGGCGTCGTTCGCTCGCCGGCGCGTACGCCACGATTGGCGCGGCCTATCCGGCGGTCGACTCCGAAGGGAACGCGGGCGGGTGCCCCGACGCCCCCTCCGGATGCGTCGCTCTCCCCTACCTGTCGGTCGGCAGCGTCCTGTCGGTCCGCAACGAGTGCACGGGACGCACGGCGGCCGTCCCGATCACCGAGTGCGGATGCGCGGCGGCCCTGTACTGCGACCGTTGCGTGGAGTGCGGCACGTCGCCGCGCGGGCGGGTGGTCGAGCTGACACCCGCCGCGTTCGTGAGCCTGGGCGGCGACCTGGACGGCGGATGCTTCAACGTGGTCGTACGTCCCACGGGGGCCGACCGGTGATCACCGTCGTACTGAACACCCAGGTCGTGCTTCTCGCCGCCGTGCTCCTGGCGGCGTGCCTCGCCAAGCTGATGGTCCGCCATCCAGCGGGCGCGGCGCCCGAGCACGTGCACGGCGTCCCGATGCCCGCGGGCCTCGGCCGAGCGACGGCGCTGCGCCAGAGCAGGCCCGTGAACGTGGGGCTCGGCCTAGCCGAGGGCATCCTCGGCGTGAGTCTGCTGGTCACCTCGCACATATCCGTGCGGGTCGCCACGACGGTGACGTTCGCCGTCGCGACGTGGGCGGTCGGGGAGTTGCGCGTGCACCGGCCGGACGCCGGATGCGGCTGCTTCGGCGGGCTGAGCACCAAGCGCGTAGGACGGCGCAGCGTCGTCCGGACGATGTTGTTCACCGCGGCCGCGATCGCCTCGCTCTGGGCGCCGCACGCCGGTGCCGACGTACTGTTCAGCGGCCAGGCCCAGGTCGCCCTGGTCCTCGCCTTGGAGCTGGCACTGTTCGCCGCGCTCTCGCCGGAGCTGTCGGTCCTGCGGGAACGGCACTGCCTGCTGCGGCACAAGCCCCCAGACCCCTGCGAACGGCGCGCCAGCCCGCTAGCGGAGACCTACGCGACGCTCTACGACAGCGCCGAGTGGCTGCGGTACGAGGAGTCGGTGTCCAGCGCCGCGCCCCTGGACATCTGGCGAGAGGGCTGCTGGCGCTTCCTGGTCTTCCCCGCCCGAGCGGACGAACGCGACGTGGAGATCGTGTTCGCGGTCTCCACAGCCGCCCGCGACAGAACCGTACGAGCCGCAATCTCACCACCAACAACCCCGACCCCAACGCCAGCCATAGAGACCACGCCAGACCCGACCCCAGTCGAGGCCCAAACGCCAGTAGCAGGCCGAACATAAACGCCAACCGCGAACCCGACGCCGGGTGCGGGTCGGGCTTGGCGTCGGGGGTGGGGTCATGGTTGCGGAGGGATTCCTAGGTAGCTCTCTTGGACTCGGCTGTCGGCCAGGAGGTCGGCGGCTGGGCCTTGTAGGACGATGCGGCCGGTTTCCAGTACGTACGCGCGTGACGCCAGTGACAGGGCGGTGTCGACGTCCTGCTCGACCAGCAGGACCGCGGTGCCGCCGGCGGCGATGGACGGCAGGCGCATCACGATCTCGTCGACGATGATGGGGGCGAGGCCGAGGGACAGTTCGTCGATCATCATGAGGCGGGGGCGGCTCATGAGGCCGCGGGCGATCGCGCACATCTGCTGCTCCCCGCCGGACAGGCTGCCGGCGAGCTGGTTCAGGCGCGGCGCCAGTTGCGGGAAGAGCTCCAGCACGCGGTCGATCTCGGCTGTGCGGTGCCGCCAGGCGCCGAGGAGGAGGTTCTGGCGTACGGTCAGTCCGGGGAAGAGCCGCCGTCCCTCCGGTACGTGCGCGACGCCCAGGCCCGCGATGTCCTCGATCGATCGTCCGGTCAGCGGACGGTCCGCGAGCATGGCCGTCCCGCTCGCTGCGGGGAGCACGCCGGACAGGGCCCGCAGCAACGTGGTCTTGCCCGCACCGTTGGGCCCGATCAGCGCGACGATCTCACGTTCGCCCACGGTCAGATCGACGTCCCACACCACCCGGACACGGCCGTAGCCGGCCGTGAGGCCCCGCACCTCCAACATCACGCACCGCCGCGGCGCGCGTAGCGGTGGCCCAGATAGGCCTCGATGACCCGCGGATCGGCCATGACCCGGTCGGGCGGCCCCGACGTCAGGACCTTGCCCTCGTGCAGGACGAGCACCTCGTCGCTGACCTCGACGATCGCGCGGACGACGTGTTCGACGACCACGATCGTGACGCCCTCGGCGGCCAGCGCGCGGATGAGGTCCAGGGCAGGGTCGATCTCCGCGGGCCGCAGTCCGGCGAGCACCTCGTCCAGGAACAGCAGCCGGGGTTCGAGCGCCAGGGCCCTGGCGAGCTCAAGCCGGCGGGCGTCGGCGACCGAGAGTTCGGCCGGGGCCCGTCCGGCCTGGCCGGCGAGGCCGACGCGGGCAAGGACGTCGGTGGCGAGCCCGGCCGCGTCGGCGGCGGTCCGGCCGTGCGCGCCGTAGGTGGCGGCGACCATCACGTTCTCGCGGACGGACATGCCGCGGAACGGCTTCACCACCTGGAAGGTCCGGCCGACGCCCGCCTTGGCGACCGTCCACGGCCTGGCGCCGGTGAGGTCGCGGCCGTTGATCAGCACGGTCCCGGACGTCGGCTTCAGATGACCGGTGACGACGTTGATGAGCGTGCTCTTGCCGGAGCCGTTCGGCCCGATGACGCCGAGCGTCCGCCCGGCGGGCACGCGCACGCTCACCTCCGACAGCGCCGCCAGCCCGCCGAACCGCCGGGTGAGCCCGCGCACCTCCAGCATGGGCGGCGTCATAGCCGGTACCTCCGGATGTTGGCCAGGGGAGAGAAGTCGCGGGTCCGCCAGGCGTCCCGGACGTACGTCACCACTCCCTCGGGCATGAGGACGACGACCAGGATGATGATCGTGCCGAGGATGAACGTGTGGTACTCGGTGAACGACTGCCGCAGCCATTCGGACAGGAACTGCAGCCCGACGGCGCCCAGCAACGGCCCGAGGATGGTCCCGGCCCCGCCGATCACCACCATGATCACCATCAGCACGGTGATCTCGACGTCGAACATCCGGTCCGGATAGACGGTGACCAGCTGGAACGTGTAGGCCGACCCGGCGAGCCCGGCGAAGAACCCGGAGAGCGCGAACGCGGCGACCTTGGTGCGGGTGGTGTTGACCCCCATGGAGGCCGCCGCCTCCTCGTCCTGGTGGATCGCGCGCATCGCCATCCCGAACCGGCCCCGCGTGACCAGCGCCGCGACCACGACCGTCACGGTGGCCAGCACGAGAAAGATCACGTAGAAGCCGTCCACGCCCGGATAGGGCGTCGGCACGTCCGCGCCGAACGTGGGGATGGTGATGCCCGCGCCGCCGCCGGTGAGGTCGGGCGCGTTGATGACCAGCTCGCGCGTCCCCTCGGCCACGCCCAGCGTCGCGATCGCGAAGTAGTGCCCGCGCAGCCGCAGCAGCGGCAGGCCGATGAGCGCCGCGAAGGCCGCCGCGACGAGCCCGGCGGCCGCCATCGACGGCCAGAACGGCCACCTGGCATGGGACATCAGCACCGCGGTCGTGTAACCGCCGAGCCCGAAGAAGACGACCTGGCCGAACGAGGCGTACCCGGTGAAGCCGCCTATCAGGTTCCACGACTGCGCGAGCACGATGAACATGAACACCGCGGTGACGACCCGTACCTGCCCGGTGTAGAGCTGCGTCTGCAAGAACACGCAACCGAGCACGGCCACCGCCCCGGCACCCCAAGGCGCCACGTTCCGCACCCCATCAAGCCCGCCCCAGCCATGCTGACGGCCTCGCCCATCCCTCCTTCCACCAGGCAGGCCGTGTCGCCGGCTGCTCTGACCCTCGCCAGGCTGCTTTCTGCGGTCGCGGGTGGCGGGTGGTTGCTCACGTCGGTGCTGCTCGGCTCGGTTGTGCTCTTCGTCGGCGTCGCTCGGGCGGGTCATCACACCTCCTGCCTGGCCTCGTAGAACGCCCGGCCGAGGAGGCCGGCGGGGCGGGTGGCCAGGACCAGCACGAGAACGGCGAAAGCGACCGCGTTGGCCCAGGTGCCGGACAGGTACTGGCCCGCCCAGGACTCGGCCAGGCCCAGGACGAGCCCGCCCGCCAGCGCGCCGTACATGTTGCCGAGCCCGCCGAGCACCGCGATCACGAAGCTGAACAGTGTGAAGCGTCCGGCGTCGGCGGGGTGGAAGGTGCCGATCGTGCCGACCATCGCGCCCGCGCCGCCCGCGAGCGCGGCGGCCAGGCCGAACGTGAGGGCGTAGATGTGCCGCGCCCTGATGCCCATCAACCGGGCGGCACCGCGGTCCATCCCGGTCGCCATGATCGCCAGGCCGGTCCGGGTCCGGTTCATGAAGGCGACGAGGAGGATCGCCACGGCGACGGCGATCGCGAACGCCAGGAGGCGGCCGAGCGGGATCTGCACTCCGCCCGGCAGCCCGATCCCGCGCGGGGCGTACGAGGTGGGGATGGACCGGAAGTCCCCGGTGAACGCGATGTTCATGCCCTGGACGAGCACGAGCTCAAGCCCGAACGTGAGCAGCAGCGTGATGAAGATGGGCGCGTTCACCACCAGGTTGATCAGCCCGCGCTGGATCGCGTACCCGAGCACGAAGAGGGCGGCGGCCGAGCCGAACATGCCGATGAACGGGTCGAGGCCGAACGTGTCCGACAGGCCCAGGGCGATGTACGCGCCGAGCACGACGAACGCGCCGTGGGCGAGGTTGATCACGTTCATGACGCCCCACACGAGCGAGAAGCCGACCGCGATCAGCGCGAACAGCCCGCCCTGCAGCAGCCCGTTCAGGGTGGCCTGCAGGAACGAGCTCACTGGGCGGGCCAGATGAGCTTCGCGGCGGCGGCGTCCTTGGGCCACACGGTCACGACCTTGCCCGCCTGCACCTGGATCACCGACATGGGCTTGAACTTGTTCTGGCCCGTCGCGTCGAACTTGATCCGGCCGAAGAACGAGGGGGTGTCGAGGGCGGCCATCGCGTCACGGACCTTGTCGGGCTCGGTCGAACCGGCCTTCTGGGCCGCCATCGCGAGCGCCAGGCAGGCCGCCGTCGCCTCGGCGTTGTGATACTGCGCGGGATGCCCGTACCGGGCCTGGACCGCCGCCGCGTAGTCCTTGGCGGTGCCGAAGAACGGTTCGGAGCCCTGGACCTCGGCGGTCCACTGGCTGGAGCCGATCACGCCGTTGGCCAGGCTGCGCAGGGTGTTGCGGAAGTCGGGCGTGGGCGGCGCGACGGACTCGGCGAACAGCTTGGGCCGCACCCCGAGCTCGTTGGCCTGCTTGATGATCGCGATGCCCTCGGCCAGATGGACCGACCCGACGATGACATCGGGCCTCTTTCCCTTGATCTTGGTGAGCACGGCGCTGACGTCGGTCGCGTGGGCGGGGAAGTACTCGGTCGGGAGAACGGTGTAGCCGCGCTCGCGGGCCTCGGCGACGCCGCCCTCGGCCACGGTCTTGGAGAAGCCGTCGTCGGCGGACAGGAACGCGATGGTCCTGGGCTTGGGCGAGGCGAGTTCGTCGATGGCCTTGACCATCGACGCGGCGTACTCCGTGGCGGGGGAGAGCACGGCGAACGACCGCCGGTAACCCTGCTGGAAGATCTTGTCGTCGGCTCCGGCGGCGTCGGCCATGACCTGCTTGTTGCGTTCGACGACCGGCGCGGCGGCCGCCGTGCTCGCCGAGCCGTAAGGGCCGAGGACGAGCTTGACGCCGTAGTCGTTGAGCCGGTCGACGATGCGGGCGGCCACGTCGGCCTTGGACGTGTCGTCGGAGTAGCGGATGTCGATCCTGAGCCTGCGGGAGCCGACCGGCACGCCGCCCCTGGCGTTGATCGTCTCCTTGCAGAGGTCGTAGCCCTGCTTGGTCAGCTGGCCCTCCCGGGCGAGCGCTCCGGTGTTGGAGTAGGGGGCGCCGAGCACCAGCGTGTCCCCGGTGGCGCCCCCTGACTCCCCCTTGGAACCACATGCGGCGGCGAGGAGTGCCGCGGTCACGGCGCCGGCGACGAGGGAGAGGTTCCTGACCATGAGACCTCCTCGGGAGATCGTGCGCGACGGCTCTCCGAGGATCTTTCACGAGAGGGAAAAGATGGCCTGTTTGTCCGGTTTCGGCAGTGTCCGCGTGTGGCCACGAGCACACGAGGCTACTCTCTGCCACCCTATTGCACTCTCTAGCTCTGACCCCATAGGGCACTAGAGAACGAAAGAGAACATCGCTTGCCAAATCTACGACTCTCTAGAGCCAGCACTAGGAAGCCGTAGATTCTGATGACGAGCCCGCTTCGATGCAGCCTTATACAGGCCTCTAGCGCTAACGCTAGAGAGCGGTATACCCGTGTAGCGGCCGGTCGGTCGATCAAGACAAGCAGGACGTGGGACGAGCGAGGCGATCAAGACGAGCAGGGCAGACGGTGGGACGGCGAGACAGGCAGGACGGCGAGACAGGCAGACGGCGGGCCAGGTAGGACGGCGAGGCGGATGGGACAGCGAGACAGGCAGACGGCGAGACAGGCAGGCGGCGAGGCGGGTAGGACGGCGAGGCGGGCGGACGGCGAGGCGGGCGAGACGGCGGGCCGGGGAGGACGGCGGGCCGGGTAGGACGGCGAGGCGGGCGGGACGGCGAGGCGGGCGGGACGGCGAGGCGGGCGGACGGCGAGGCGGGCGGACGGCGAGGCGGGCGGACGGCGAGGCGGGGAGGACGGCGGGCCGGGTAGGACGGCGAGGCGGGTGGGACGGCGAGGCGGGTAGGACGGCGAGGCGGGCGGACGGCGGGCCGGGGAGGACGGCGAGGCGGGCGGGACGGCGAGGCGGGCGGACAGCGAGGCGGGCGGGACGGCGAGGCGGGTGGGACGGGTAGGCCGGGCTAGGCGGTGGGGCTAGGCGGGCTGGGCCCTCAGGAACTTGCCGAAGTGCGGAACGGTGAAGGCGACGAGCCCGCGCTCGGCGCTGTAGATGAGGCCCTTCTTGATGAGGCCGTCGCGGGCCGGAGACAGGCTGGAGGGTTTGCGACCCAGCTCGTCGGCGACCGCGGACGTCGGCACCGGCTCGTCGCCGAGGGTCGCCATCGCCCGCATGTAGTCGCGTTCGGCCGGGGTGGCGCGGTCGTAACGGCTGCCGAAGAACCCGACCGCCAGCTCGCTCTCCGCCTCGGGCGCCGCGACCTTGATGTCGTCGGCCGTGATCGGGCTGTCGGGCGCGACGTCCCAGACGACCTTGGCATAGGCCTGCACGAAGTAGGGATAGCCGTCGGCCGCGCCGTAGAGCGCGTCCAGGGCCTCCTCGGTGAACGTGACGTCCTCGCGCTCCGCCGGAGCCAGCAGCGCGACGTCGGCTGACTCACGATCGAGCCGGTCGATGCGGGCGTAGCGGAAGAGCCGTTCGGAGTAGGACTTGCTCGCCGACAGCACGGCCGGCAGGTGCGGCAGTCCGGCGCCCACGACGATCAGCGGCCCGCCGTTCTGCGACAGCTCGTGGCAGGCGGCGCAGAGCGCGGAGACGTCATCGGCCGGGATGTCCTGCATCTCGTCCACGAACAGCGAGATGCCGACGCCCACATCGGTGGCGACGGACGCGGCGTCCACGAACAGCTCGGTGAGGTCGATCTCCAGGTCGCCGGAGTCGGCTCGGCCGCGGGCGGCGGGCACGTCGATGCCCGGCTGCCAGCGGTGCACGCGCGCCTTGGTCTTGCCGGCCGGCTCCTCGCCCGCCTGGGCGAACGCCTTGAGGACGCCGAGGAACTCCTCGATCCGGTCGGGGGCGCGATGCCGTGGGGCGAGCTCGCGGACGGCCATGTGCAGCGCCGACGCGACCGGACGCCGGATCGACTGGTCGGGACGTGCCTCGATCTTGCCGGTGCCCCACAGCCGCTGGATCGCCATCGAGCGGAACGCGTTGAGCAGCACGGTCTTGCCGACCCCACGCAGCCCCGTGACGATCATGCTGCGCTCCGGGCGGCCCCGGGCCACCCGTTCGAGCACCACCTCGAACTGCTGGAGTTCACGGTCGCGGCCGGCCAGCTCGGGGGGACGCTGCCCGGCGCCTGGGGCATAGGGATTGCGCACGGGGTCCACGGTCTCGGACTCTATGAGGCGATATAGCTGTGGCCGTAGATTTGCGTAGAAACTCGTACGGCGTGTCGCGGGCCGCCGTGCCGTTCCGCACCGGCCGGACGTCGGCGCACCGAGATCATGGCCGCCCCCGGCCACCGGACGGCCCGCGGAAACCGTCGCCACCATGCCGCCTCACCTCCGGCCCATCGTCAGCAACGGGCAAGCCTCGCTTGACCTCACACGGACGAGCGCATTCGAACGAATCTGTCGAATCTCTGTTCGACTGTTCGAACACAGTAGCGCACGACTCCATCGACCGTCACGCGAGTCTCGCCAATACGTTCGAATAATGACGGGGCGCGCCCGGCGTGCCGGGAATGACGCAAATTGGACCGGCGGACCGGCGCCTCCACGCCCCCCCGTCAGGCCAGCGACTCGTCGGCCGAGGAGAGGTGCGGGACCTTCTCGGCGGGGATCGTCCCCATCCGGCCGGACTGGAAGTCCTCGAACGCCTGGACGATCTCCTCACGGGTGTTCATCACGAACGGCCCGTACCGGGCGATCGGCTCCCGGATCGGCAGGCCGCCCAGGATCAGGATCTCCCAGCCGTTCTTGCTGGCCAGCGGCTGGCTCTCGGCCGCGCGCACGACCAGGCCGTCGGTCTCGCCCTTGTGATGCGAGCCCCCGAAGACCGCGAGCTGACCGTCCCCGACCGCGACCTCCTCGACTCCGGCCGTGCCACGGCCGGACAGGGAGTAGACCATCGCGTTGAAGTCCCGGGGCCAGGGCAGGGTCAGCCGCGCGCCGGGAGCGACGGTCGCGTGCACGTAGGTGATCGGCGTGTACGTCGAACCCGGACCCTGAAAGCCCGCCACCGAACCGGCGATCACGCGGACGAGCGAGGAGCCGTCGTCGGCGGCCAGCAGCTTCACGTCGCGCGCCTCGATGTCCTGGTAGCGCGGCTTGACCCACTTCTGGGCGCGCGGCAGGTTGACCCAGAGCTGCACGCCGTGGAACAGGCCGCCCTTGGCGACCAGTTCGGGCGGCGGCTGCTCGATGTGCTGGATCCCGGCACCGGCGGTCATCCACTGGGTGGCGCCGTCGGTGATCACACCGCCGCCACCGGTGGTGTCGTGGTGGGCGAGGGTGCCGTCGATCATGTACGTCACGGTCTCGAACCCGCGATGCGGGTGCCAGGGCGTGCCCATGGCCTCGCCCGGCGCGTACTCGACCTCGCCCATCTGGTCGAGCAGCAGGAACGGGTCGGCCAGCGCCAGGTCCACACCCGGGAACGGGCGCCGCACCTGGAACCCCTCACCCTCCAGGTGGCGCTGAGCGGTGACGACCTTGGCGACCCGACGCCAGCCGGTCGCCTCCTCAGAAAGCCGCGGCAGCCGCGGCAGCGTCAGCGGATCCGCCATCACAGCAGGCATCTCGTCTCCTCCTCCAAGGATCACCAGGACGTGCGCCAGGAGGAACATGATTGAAAGATAAACTATTCCGTCATGGCTCCGTGCCTGGTGGCCCACACGGTAACAGAATTGGTTGAAGCTTCAACAGGTGCTCTATACTGCCTGACATGACCGAACCACGCTGGCTCGATGCCGACCAACAGCGCGACTGGCGGGCGTTCGTGGACGGCAGTGTCCGGCTGACCGAGCTTCTCGACCGTGACCTCAAGTCCAAGCACGGCCTGTCGGTGTCGGAGTACGAGATCCTGGTGCGGCTGTCCGAAGCCCCCGAACGCCGTCTCCGCATGGCCGAGCTGGCCGAGCACGCGAGCCAGTCGCGCAGCCGGCTGTCCCACACCTGCAGCCGTCTTGAATCCAAGGGCCTGGTCTTCCGCGGCGGCTGCCCGAACGACAAACGCGGCGTCTACGCGCATCTGACCGACGAGGGCTTCGACGCCCTCGACCGCGCCGCGCGCGACCACGTCGAGACCGTCCGGGACTTCTTCATCGACATCATCGACCCCTCCGACCTGGCCGCCATCGGCCGCGCCTTCACCGCGGTCAACAAGCGCATCAGCGAAGCCGGCTGACCCCGACTGCCCCCGGCTGCCCCGATTGACCCCGGCTGACCCGGCTGACCCCGACTGCCCCCTGCTGACCCCGCCCGGCGCCGGTGTCCGGCTGCGGGGTCCGGCTGCGGCCGGTCGCTGAAGGCGGTCAGAGTGTGAGGCCGGTGAGGAAGCCGACCGAGACCAGGGTCAGGAAGACCCAGGCCAGCATCATGCCGATGCCGAACGCACGCCATGAGCCGCCGACCTTCCAGATCAGCAGGCTGCCCAGGCCGAAGGCCAGCAGGAGCAAAATCACCATCTGGGGCAGCAGGCTCGGACGGCGGGCCATCTTGAGCGGGGCCCACATCATGATGACGTCGACGAGCACGAACGTGCCGAAGCCCGCCGCGACGATGCCGGTGAAGCGGCCGCCCGGCAACTGGGGGGCCTTGTCCCAGGGCAGCCGGATGCGCGGCGCCGAGTCCTTCGCGCTCTCGACCTCGACTCTGGAGGCCACCGAGAAGATCTCGTCCTCCAGACTTGGCGGATTTTCGGGCTCCGTCATGCCGGCTCCCTGCGCCGGGGACGCCGGGACAATGCCCGGTGGGGGGTCAGCCAAACAGCGCGGCCCGTCCGCCCCCGTCCCCTTGTACGACGGACGTGCCCACAGACGCACCGTAGCGAACCCGAGGTCCAACACGTGAACGGCCCGACGTGCGATCCTGCTCGAATGCCAGGCAGACGGCTACTGCGCTCCGCAGCGTTCATGACCACGCTCGTTTCCGTGACGACCGGATGCGGCGACGGGTCTGATTCCGGGACGGACTCGTCCGCGTCAGCGACGCCTCCCACGGCGACGGCGACGGCGTCCGCCACGTCGGCCGCGCCCTCGCCGAGCGAGACGTCGCAACGATTCCGTGCCGAGGTGAAGAAGGTCTCGGCCGCCGACCTCAAGCACTCCTGGCGCAAGGGCTGCCCGGTGGGACCGTCCGGCCTGCGGATGATCGAGATGACGTACTGGGGCATGGACGGCAAGCCGCACGAGGGCGGCAAGCTCGTGGTCAACGCCAAGGCGGCCGACGACCTGGTCGGGGTCTTCCGGACGTTGTTCGACAAGCGTTATCCGATCCGGCGCATGGTGCCGGTGGACGTCTACAAGGGCAGCGACTTCGACTCGATCGAGGCCGACAACACCTCGGCGTTCAACTGCCGGAACGCGACCGGCTCGGGCAACTGGTCACAGCACGCGTACGGGCTGGCGATCGACATCAATCCCTGCGAGAACCCCTACGTCACCGCGGGCGGCGAGGTCGCGCACAAGGACTGCGTGAAGTACAAGAATCGCGCCAACCGCGACCCGGGCGTCATTCACAAGGGCGACAAGGTCGTGAAGGCGTTCGCGGCGATCGGCTGGGGCTGGGGCGGCGACTGGAGCGGCACCAAGGACTACCAGCACTTCTCGAGCAGCGGCCGCTGAACCGCTGCCGCCGACGGGGTCCCACGTCAACGTGGGCGGCGGGCTCGCAGTGAGCTTCGCTGAACGGACGTCCGGACGGCGCTCAGGTCCTCATCCGAGGGCGAGAAGGGCGATGACGAGCACCGCGACGACGGCCACCACGGCGACGATGCCGATGATGAGGCCGAGGTTGGGGCCGGACCTCTCGGTCTGCCCCTGCTGCTGGAAGCGCTGGAACTGCTGTGTCGTGCCTGCCGGATCTTGCGGGTTCTGAGACATGGCCCAGAGGGTAACGGATGGTTTAGGCGATTTTCATGCCGGATCATCCGATGATTCCGCCTCTACGGCCTTCGTCTCGACCACGAGCTCCTCGCTGCCGGGCGGCAGTTCAAGCCCGGCGGTGATCGACGACAACTCCCCCGACCGCCTCAGATGCGTTCCTCCGCAGGGGATTTCCGCCGTTCCCTCAGGCAGTTCGCAGTGCCACATCCGGCGGGCGGTCAACTCCGGCGACGGCGCCTCGACGCGTATGGGAACGTCCGCGGAAACCCATTCGGCGAGCAGGCGGTTCAGCTCGGCCGTGACCTCGGGCAGCGACTCCGCCAGGCCCTCGGCCGTGAACCCCTTCTTCCGCAGGGACCTGCCGATCCGATACACGTCCCGGCTGCCATGGGCCACGATCCGCGACGACGTGATCGCCAGCGCGTCGAAATCGGGACGCCCGAGGCCGTCGGTCCGGGGCGCGTCCTTGCTCCAGCGCGGGGCCAGCGCCGCGTTCAGGGCCAGTGCCATCAGGTGGCAGGCGGTGTGCCCCGCCGAGAAGGCCCGCCGCCGTTCGGCGTTGACGGTCAGCTCGATCTCGGCCTGGACCGGCACCGGTCGTTCGACCACGTGAACGACCAGCCAGTGCCAGTCCGGGTCGCCGCGCCGAGCCGGAATGTCATCGCCGAGCAGCAACCCACCGCTCCCGAGCAGCCCCGTGCCGCTCCCCAGAGGCCCTTCGCTCCTTGCCGGGAGCACGCCGGTCAGGCAGTCGACGACGGTTTGGACGATGTCGTCGACCTGGATGAAGCCGGTGTCGCCGGGCTGGTCGGGCCAGCCGGGATCGAGCGGGTGGAACGGCGTCCTCTCCGCGACCACACCGAAGCCGCCGCCGTCCAGAGGCACCACGGCGAGCGCCTTGGAGCGTCCTGACACGCTCCCGGCCGGGAACGTCACGTGAGTCGATCCCCCGATTTCCCCCACGTTCATCGACGCTACCAGCCGGAACGCGGCGCGCCCCCGGCGGGCACCGAAGCCTGCCGGGGGCGCGTGGACCCGCGGAGAGTGTGGGATTCGAACCCACGACGACTGTCCCCAGCCGTGGTCGCTTTCAAGGCGACTGCACTAGTCCACTATGCGAACTCTCCTGGCCGCAGACCACGATAGCGGGCGCGTGCGACTGGCTTCGACCTCATTGCGGCTCAGGCCTCGGGGACCTTGTAGCCGGGGATGGAGGGCCAGCGGACCGTCATGACCACCGATTCCTCCTCGGCGTACCAGGAGTGGTCGACGCCGCGGGCCCAGACCACGTAGTCCCCCTGCTCGGCCAGTACGACGTCGCCCTCGGGGAACTCCATCCGGAAACGCCCGCTGATCAGGACCAGCAGGGCCGTGCGCTTCTCGCCCGTGGCCCACTGCGCGCGCCGGTCACCGCGAGGGTGCATCCCCCATTTGATCTCGACCTCGTCGCTGTGCCGGATGTCGTCCTCGGGCTTGAAATGGCCGAGCAGCCAGCCGCCGTCCCCAGCGGCGTCGACGGCGGCCTTCCCCACGTACACACCATCCATCACGTCCCGTGACGCTAGCTCACGCCCCCGGCGGATCGTGAACCGGGTGGGTCACGGCACCGGCACGTGGGAACGGGCGGCACCCTCGCGGAGGCGTCCGCGGGTAGCGAGCCGGAGCAGCCAGGCCTGGACCAACCCGGCGCCGATGGTCAACAGGTAGACGAGCCCGGTTCCCAGTGGCTGAGGCAGCTCACCGACCAACCCTTCGAGGCCTGCCAGCCCCGACAGCAGCACGCCCGAGAGCGGCGCCGTCACAAGAATGAGCCAGACCGCGCTGAGGCTGGCGTCCTCGTGGTCGAGGAACAGGTTGTCGACGAGGACCACCAGCGCCACGGCGATCACCAGCAGGGCGTAGACGGCCGGGACGATGATCCCGAACCATCCGGTGGACCGGGCGGCGGCGGCCGCGGAAAGACGTCTGAACATACCTCTCATGATCCGGCGACCAGGCGGCCCTTGCCTGAGTACGCGTACTCAAGCGAGGGGCGCTGAATCACTCGGTCGGGCGCTGGTAGGCGAAGCCGTCGCCGACCACGGCCGCCAGCATGAGGTAGGCCTCCCGGGTGGGCGGAGCGAGCTGCTCCAGCGCGACCTCGGCGCCCTCCTCAAGGTGGTCGTCGTAGGGAATCCGCACGACGGCGCGGCACCGGCTCTCGAAGTGGGCCTGCAGCTTGTCGAGGTCGACCTGGCTGCGGGTGCGGTTGCGGACCATCGAAAGCACGACCACGCCGTTGCGGACGAGGTGTCCGTGGTCGTGCGCCTCCAGCCAGTCCAGGGTGGCGCTCGCCGACCGGGCGCCGTCCACCGACGGGGAGCTGACCAGGACCAGCTGGTCGGCCAGCGCGAGCACGCCGGCCATGGCCGAGTGCAGCAGGCCGGTGCCGCAGTCGGTGATGCAGATCGAGTAGTACTGCTCCAGCACGACCGCGACCGCGGAGTAGTCCTCGGCGCTGAACGCCTCGCTCACCGCGGGGTCCCGGTCGGACGCGAGCACTTCGAGGCGCGCCTCGTTCTGCGAGGTGAACGCGCGCACGTCGGCGTACCGGCTGATCTTGTCGCGGTTGTTGAGCAGGTCGCGGACCGTGGCCGCGGTCTCCAGCCTGACCTTGTCCGACAGCGTGCCGCGGTCCGGGTTGGCGTCCACCGCGATCACCCGGTCGCCGCGCATCGACGCGAGCATCGAGCCCAGCCCGGTCGTGGTCGTGGTCTTGCCCACGCCGCCCTTGAGCGACATGACCGCCACCCGGTGGTGACCGCCTGCCACGTTGGTACGGGCGCGCCCGATGAGGTCCTTGCGGCGCAGCTCGGCCTGCGACTCGCCCGGATGGATGTTGCCCGCGGTGGCCTTGTAGACGGCGCGACGCCACCCGGTGGACGGGGCGATGCGCCGCTCTCCGAGGAGATTTTCGGAGCTGAGGCTCTCGGGGTCTTGCGGCTGCTGGGGGTACTGGTGCTGGGGTGACACCTGGCCATACCCAGGCGGCGGACCCTGCGGCGGACCCTGCGGAGGGCCGTACGGCTGGCCAGGAGGCGGCGGGTAAGCGGCGGGCGGCCCCTGCGGGGGCGGCCCCTGGACGTACCCCTCGGGTGGCCCGGGCGGATAGCCCTCAGGCGGACCAGGCACATACCCCTCGGCCGGGCCGGGCGCGTAACCCTCAAATCCCTCAGGTGGCCTGGGCGGGCCAGACAGATGACCCTCGGGAGCACCAAGCTGACCCGGATGGCCGGGACCGGCGTATCCGGGTGCGGATGCAGGATTGCCGGGCGGCCCGTACTGGGGCTCGCCAGTTGGCGGGCCAGGCGGTTGCGGGGCGTCCCCGGGCTGGTAGGGATACGGCTGCTGCTGAGGGTCGGGCGCGCCGAACTGCTCCGGCGGATAGGCCGGAAGCGGGTCGAGGGGTGGCGCGGGTTGGCCGGCCGCGTCCTGCTGAGGCGCCCCCGGGCCGTCGTACGGCTGCGGCGGCTGCTGGCCACCGTCATAGGGAGGCTGCGGAACGGGTGGCCCGCCATCGAACTGAGTCTGCTGAGCCGGGTCGTAAGGCGGCTGTGGAACGCCCTCGTACGGCGGCTGCGGAGCGCCCTCGTACGGCGGCTGCGGCGCATTCCCGTAAGGCGGCTGCGGAGCGCCTTCATACGGAGGCTGCGGAGCGCCTTCGTATGGAGGCTGCGGCCCACGCTCGTAAGGTGGCTGCGGAGCGCCTTCATAAGGCGGTTGCGGAACGCCCTCATACGGAGGCTGCGGGCCGCCTTCATACGGCGGCTGCGGCAGCTGGTTGTTGCCATCATGCGGCGGTGGCGAAGCCTGGCCGCCCTCGTACGCGTACGGCGGCATCTGAGCCGGATCGTAGGACGGGAACCCGCCGTAGGGAGGCGGCAACATCCCTCCGTCGAACGGCTGTGGCATAGGGCTGCCGTCATACGGCTGCTGCGGGCCTTCGAACGGCGGGGGAGTCGCGCCGTACGGCGGCGGTGCGGGCAGCTCGCCGTAGGGAGGGAAGCCCGGCGGGGGCGGAATCGCGCCTGGCTCGGCCCCCGGCGGCGGAGGAGCCTGCCCGGCCCCACCCGGTTCCTGCAGTGGCGGCGCGGCCAGCCACGGGTTGAGCTCCGCGTCAGAAGGCGGCGCCTGAGCCCCCGGCGAGGGAGGCTGAGTGGTCTCCAGCTCCGGCCCCGACCCGGCGGCCGGCTCGGCATCCGCATCGTCCGCCTGGGGCTCGCCGGGCGCGGCGTCCTGCGACATCGGAGCCGGAGGGGAGCCGGAGCGCTTGACGACCGTGGTCGGGGTGGCTTCGTCCTCGTCGGTCCCCGGGGAGGGCGGCACGGCGGCAGCAGGACCCGCGGCCTCGCTGTTCATCGCGTCGAGGGAGGCCAGGCGCTCCTCCAGCGAACGCCCGTCGTGATCGTTCTTTGCCACCGAATTTCTCCCCTCGGCCATGCCTCTGTAGATCATTCCGGAGTTTGTTCGGCAATAGCCTCACGGCAGGATACCTGTGGTCCAATACCACGCATCCCCAGACGTACGAGCACTTCCCCCTGTTCGCCGCGCTCCCCGGCCCCACCGTGGTCGACCACCGTTCCCGCCCTCCCCGGTAGCGTGAGCCGTATGCACGCCATCGTGATTCGCGAGCCGGGAGAGCCCGACGTTCTCCAGTGGACCGAGGTGCCCGATCCGGAGCCGGGACCTGGCGAGATCCTTATCGACGTGGTGGCGAGCGCCGTCAACCGGGCGGACGTCATGCAGCGGCTCGGCTTCTATCCGCCGCCGCCCGGCGCGCCCGAGCATCCCGGGCTGGAGGCCTCCGGACGCGTCGCGGCGCTCGGCCCGGGCGTGACCGGCTGGAAGGTCGGCGACGAGGTCTGCGCGCTGCTGTCCGGCGGCGGTTACGCGGAACGGGTCGTCGTCCCGGCCGGGCAGGTGCTGCCCGTACCGGCGGGCGTCGATCTCGTCGAGGCCGCCGGGTTGCCCGAGGTCACGTGCACGGTCTGGTCCAACGTCTTCATGCTTGGCGAGCTGAGAGCTGGGGAGACCTTCCTCGTGCACGGCGGCGGCAGTGGTATCGGCACCATGGCCATCCAGCTCGCGCGGGCGAAGGGAGCCGAGGTCGCCTGCACGGTGGGAAGCGACGACAAGGCCGCCCGCTGCCGCGAACTCGGCGCCGACATCGTGATCAACTATCGTACGGACGACTTCGTCTCGTCCGGCCCGTACAACGTGATCCTCGACAACATGGGTGCCAAGTACCTGGCCCGCAATGTCAGCTCCCTCGCCGCCGACGGCCGTCTCATGGTCATCGGCCTGCAAGGCGGCGCCAAGGCCGAACTTGACCTCGGCGAGCTGCTGGGCAAACGGGCCAAGGTGCACGGCACGGGACTTCGATCCCGTCCGTTGGACCAGAAGAGCGAGATCGTGGCCGCCGTGCGCGAGCACGTGTGGCCACTGATCGAGTCGGGGGACGTGCGGCCGGTGGTGGATCGCACGCTGCCCATGTCGGACGCCGCAGAGGCCCATCGCCTCCTGGAGAGCAGCGGCCACATCGGCAAGATTCTGCTGACCGTGTGAAACTGGAGAAATCATGAACGAGCCTTCGAACAACCAGTCCGAGCAGGAGCCTCAGGTTCTCGTGGTCGGCCCGAACGGCATCGCGCTCGAGGGTCCCGGGGACGGCGAGGGGGACGAAAAGTCGATCACCGACATGGTCGAGCAGCCCGCCAAGGTGATGCGGATCGGCGGCATGATCCGGCAGCTCCTCGAAGAGGTGAAGGCCGCGCCCCTGGACGAGGCGAGCCGTGCCCGACTGCGTGAGATCCACAAGTCGTCGATCAAGGAGCTCGAAGACGGCCTGGCCCCGGAGCTGGTCGAGGAGCTCGAACGCCTGTCCCTCCCGTTCACCGAGGGCACGGTGCCGAGCGAGTCGGAGCTGCGCATCGCGCAGGCCCAGCTGGTCGGCTGGCTGGAAGGGCTCTTCCACGGCATCCAGACCACGCTCTTCGCCCAGCAGATGGCCGCCCGCGCCCAGCTTGAGCAGATGCGCCGCGCCCTGCCCGCCGGGATGGTCCCGCCCGAAGCGGCCGCGGCGGCCGAGCAAAACCCACGCCACTCCGGCCCCTACCTGTAACCCGTACGCGCGACGGCCGTGATCTCTCCGATCACGGCCGTCGCCGCGCGTTACGTCGGTCAAGCCGCGTCGCGTCGCCCCGCGTCGCGTCCCGCCGCGTCCAGTCCCGCCGCGTCCAGTTGCGTCGCGTCGCGGCGCATCGAGGCGCATCGCGTCGCGGAAGGCGCGGGTGCCCCACCCAGGCTCACGGGAACAGGCGTTCCAAGACCTCGGCCACTCCGTCGTCGTCGTTGCGGGCGGTGGTGCCGGTGACCGCGGCCAGGACGAGCGGGTGGGCGTTGGCGACGCCGTACGACGTTCCGGCCCAGGTGAGCATCGGCAGGTCGTTGGGCATGTCGCCGAACGCGACGACCTCGTTCGCGGCGATCTGGTGCTCGGCGCACAGCTCCGCCAGCGCACTGGCCTTCGTGACGCCCTGCGCGCTCATCTCCAGCAGCCCGCGCCCCGAGGAATGCGTGACGGTCACGAGGTCGCCGACCGCCTCCACGGCCTGCCGGGCCAGCGCGTCGGGATCGGCGTTCGGGTGGAACGCCAGCAGCTTGGTGCCGCCGCGGCTGACCAGGGTCTCGCCGTCGACCGGCCGCCCGCCGAGCGCCTCGGCGTCCCAGCGCCCCAGGTTGTAGCGCGCCTCGAAGACGAAGCCGGTCGGGTACTCGACCGCGAACCGCAGCTCTGGAACGGCGGCGCGCAGCCGTTCCACCGCCTTGGCGATCACATCGGGTTCGATCATGTGGGCGCGGACGACGGTCTCGGTGTGCAGGTCGTAGACCACGGCCCCGTTGGCGCAGATCGCGATGCCGTGGTGGTCGACCGCGTTGGCGATCTCGTGCATCCAGCGCGGCGGGCGGCCGGTGACCATGACGAGCGTCGCACCGGCCCGTTCGACGCGGGCGAGGGCGGCCACGGTACGGGCGGAGATGGTCCCGTCGGAGCGTACGATCGTGCCGTCGAGATCGGTGGCGATCAGGCGCGGCGGCGTGGGATCAGACATGACACCTACCAGTCTCGCCGCATACTGATCTTCCCCGCATCCCCTCCGCGCACCCGAGTGCGCCCCATCCGTGCTGCGGAAACCTACCCTAGGCGACTCGTACACCCCATACCTCACATAGGTGTCCACGTCGCCGTGTGAAGGCGCGTCCGGATAACGAGGAAAGGCCCCGCCGCAGCTCGGCGGGGCCCAGGTTCGTCAGCGTGTGACCGGCTCCAGGACCTCCAGGCCCAGGTATTTCTGCAGGGCCTTCGGCACCCGTACCGACCCGTCGGCCTGCTGGTGGTTCTCCAGGATGGCGACGATCCAGCGGGTGGTGGCCAGCGTGCCGTTGAGCGTGGCGACCGGCTGGGTCTTGCCGTTGCCGTCACGGTGCCGGACCGCCAGGCGCCGCGCCTGGAACTCGGTGCAGTTGGAGGTCGAGGTGACCTCGCGGTAGGCGTTCTGCGTCGGGACCCACGCCTCGCAGTCGAACTTGCGCGCCGCGCTCGCCCCGAGGTCACCGGCCGCGACGTCGATCACGCGGTACGGCAGCTCGACCTTGGCGAGCATCTCCTTCTCCCAACCGAGGAGGCGGAGGTGTTCGTCGTGCGCGTCGGCCGGGTCGCAGTAGGAGAACATCTCGACCTTGTCGAACTGGTGCACCCGGATGATCCCCCGGGTGTCCTTGCCGTACGATCCGGCCTCCCGCCGGAAGCACGACGACCAGCCCACGTACCGCCGCGGCAGCGCGTCGATGATCTCGTTCATGTGGTACGCCGCCAGCGGCACCTCGGAGGTGCCCACCAGATAGAGGTCGTCCTGCGGCAGCTGGTAGACCTCCGCGGCGTGGGCGCCGAGGAACCCGGTGCCCTCCATCGCCTCCGGCTTGACCAGCACCGGCGGGTACATCGGCACGAAGCCGGCCTCGATCGCCTGCTCCATGGCCAGGTTGAGCAGCGCCAGCTGGAGCCGCGCGCCCACCCCCGTCAGGTAGTAGAAGCGCGCGCCCGAGACCTTGGCGCCGCGTTCCATGTCGATGGCGCCGATGCCCTCGCCGAGCTCCAGGTGGTCCTTGGGCTCGAAGTCGAACGAGGGGACCTCCCCGACGTGCTCCAGCGTGACGAAGTCCTGCTCGCCGCCCGCCGGGGCGCCGTCCTCGATGATGTTGGGCACGACCCTGAGCACGCCGTCGAGCTCGGCGGCCAGCCGGTCGGCCTCCCCCTCGGCCTCCTTGACCTGCTGCGCCAGCTCCTTGGCCCGGGCCAGCAGCGCCTGCCGCTCGTCGCCCTGGGCCCTGGACACCGACTTGCCGAAACTCTTCTGCTCGGCGCGCAGCGACTCGAACCCGGTCAGCGCGGAACGCCGCCGCTCGTCCAGGTCGAGCAGCGTGTCGACGACGGCCTCATCCTCGCCGCGGGCGCGCTGGGACGCGCGCAGCCGCTCGGGATCCTCTCGAAGAGCTCGCAGGTCAATCACAGACCCGAGGCTACCGGCCCGGGAGCCCCCTCCGCGCGCGAGTATCGCCCTACGGCACGAGCCGTTCGGACCGGGAGCGCCGGACGTGCTGGATCCGCTGATGGGCCGTCACGCTCGCCACGAACACCAGCGCGCCCGAGACCACCGCCGCCCACATCAGGTCCGAGTCCATCCGTGCCACGAGCGTGCCCACCAGCACGCCCAGGATGACGCTGTTGACCACGCTGACCATGCCGGCGACGGTCAGCAGCATCTGTCCTCGCGCCACCCGCATCCCGCCGCTGCGCAGCACCTCCGCGACATCGTCGCTGTCGGCCGGCGGCGCCAGGTATTCGGCGAGGCCCGGCGCCACCTCGAAGTACAGCCGCCGGAGCCGGTTCATGCGCTGCGCGGCCTGGATGTCCTCGATCGAGACCTGCAGCGTCCGGTCAAAGGTCACCACGCCCAGGAAGAACAACGACAGGAACGTCACGGCGCCGAACACGGCGAACGAGCCGCCGAAGTCGGTCACCTGCCCGGCGAAGCTCAACGCCACCAGCGCCGTCGAGACCGTCGCCAGGAACATGCCGGCCCGCCCGACCGCCTCCGACGTCGTGGACGACCGGACGGTCTGCAGGTTGAAGTGCTCGGTCGTGATGATCGGCAGCACCGTGGAGAGATCGGCGCCGCGCAAGGGGGATTCTTCGCTCACCCATCGAGCATCTCACCCTTGTGGATCATCGCGATCCGTGGGCCAGCAGCGCGAACGCGGGCAGCGACACCTTCCCCTCGCCCACCGCGTACCGCGCCATGATCTCGTCGTACGCCGCCTTCACCCTCGCCACCACCTCCGGCGCCTGCCGACTGATGATCACCCCGTTCGACCCCACCCTGGCCAGCGCCCCCGTCTCCCACCACTCCTCGGGATCGGCGACGTGCTCCCAGCTGACCTCGTCGACCACGGCGTCCGCGAAGCCCGCCCCGGCCACCAGCTCCTTGAACGCCTCGGGCTCCCCGTACTCCATGAACGGCGTCACCGGGATGTCATCGGGCCACGGCACCTCCGCCACCTCCATGGCGTCCCGTACGACCGCCAGTGCCCCACTCCCGGGCATCCGCCAGCAGGTCAGCGCCAGCCGCCCACCGACCCGCAGCACCCGCCGCAGTTCCTTGAGCGCCACTTCGGGCTCGCCGACGTGGTTGATGACGAAGTTGCCCACGACCGCGTCGAACGTCTCGTCCTCGAACGGCACCTCGGGCAACACCGCGACCCGCACGTCCACGCCCGGCACGTTCCGCCGAGCCGTCTCGGCCATCCCCGGGTCGGCGTCGATCGCCGAGACCACGGCCTCCCTGCGAGCCGCCCCCGCCGCCACGATCCCGGGCCCGGTCCCCACGTCCAGCACCCGCACCCCAGCCCCGACACCGGCCGCGTCCAGCAGCGGCCCCACCGTGTACGAGGTCAGCCGAGCGAACCCCCGCTCATACGCCGGAGCCCGCCCAGCCCACAACTCCCGCTCATAAACATCAAAGTCCGTCACACACAGCAGGCTAATCCCACCCCGCGCCTCAGCCCATGAACAAGCCGCGGCCCAGAGAAGCCCTGGGCCACGACAAGCAGCTAACGAACGTCCACGTAGTCGATGGCGCTGTAGACAGGGCGGAAAGTGAGATCGCCTCGAAAGACGATGCGCCAGTAACCGTCGCGCCTCGCCGTGACGACCTTCCTGAACACACCGGAGTTGTCGGCCCTGATCTGGGCGGCGCGGACCCACTTCTTGGAGCCTCGTGGCCGGAACCAGATCTCCGCCCTCCTGTGGTCCGCCGTCAACCACCGGCCGCGATCGGAGTACTGGAGGAGCCCGGTCAGCGTCAGCGCCCTGCCTTTGCGGACGGGCTCCGGCCCAGCGTTGAAAGAGACGAAGCGCGTCGGTTCGCGGGCATCAAGGAACGTGGACGCACTGTAGGCCCGCAGGTCCGTGTCAATGCGTGAGGCGTTGCTGCTCGAATTCCCGCCGTAGTAGGCGACCCGAAAGGCGGCGCGCACCGGCGAGTGCGAGCGGAACAGGAAGTAGCCGTTCTTGTCCGTCCGCACGCTGGCGGCATAGAAGTCCGTGGCGGATTCGAGCCAGACGATCCCGTTCGCCACCGAGTAGGTCGAGCCCGACTTGCGAGGACGGACCAGGCGCCCCTTGGCCTCCACCCGCCTGTCCTTGCGCAGCTTGATCTTCACATCCCGGAAGGCCGTCAGGTCGCCCGCGTCCTCGCTGTCGGACTGCTCATAGGCTCGTTCCCAGGTGGCCCACCATTCCCGGAACATGATGTTGAAGTTGCCGCTGGCCGGGATCCGGTAGTCGAGCCGGTAGGCACCGTCCACTCCGGTCGTCACCTTGACGGGATCGACGTGCGAGTTGGAGCGGAACTTGTAGAAACCGACGTCCAGCGCGCCTCCCGGGAGGTTTCGCCACCCGTTCCGGGGATCCTCGTACTCGAGTCGCCCGCTCACGGTGACACGTTGTCCCACTTCGAACGGCCCGCGCGGAACATTGACGCTCACACGGGTCTTCAGGGGGCCGGGCATGATCGGCACTGGTGCGGAAGCGGAGGCCGAATGCTCGGCGGCGCCTGCGTACATCGCCTTGAATTCGCCGGCCCGCAGGTTCGGAACGAGCCCCGCGAACCATCCCTGCGTGTCGGTACGGGCGATCTCACTGCCCACACGGACCGATGCACCCGCCAAGCCCTGCTCTGAGCCGTTCGAGCCCGTGAAGACCAGTCGCCCTCGATAGCGGGCCTGGGGCATGCCCGCCGCCACTTCAAGATCTGCGGCGAAATCGGAGAAACGGGTGGCCGACCTGTCCACGTCGGCGTTCGCATGGGGCACCCCGAGCGGCACAAGGAGGACGGTCAAAGGCACCAGGAGTCCGCGTCGCATCATGATCACCGCACGTCCACGTAGTCGGAAACCGAAATGACCCGGGCGTGGTCGCGGTCTCCCACGAAGAGCGCTCGCCACGAGCCATCGCGGCGCGCCTTGAATCCCTTGTGAAACCATCCTGTGGAATCGGTGCGGGCAGAACCCGCGTACGACCAGGTTCTGGCACCCTTCGGACGGAAGAAGAACCGCACCGGCTGCCGCTTCAGGGGCAGCCAGTCGTGTACGACCAGACGGCCACTGACCATGATGGTCCGGCCCTTGCGGACGGGCTCGGGTCCGGCGTTGAACCTTTGGATCCTGGAACGCTCCGGGAGCACGTCGACATAGCGGGATGCGCTGACCGTGTGCTGGTCGTGCGGCTCGCCCCAGAGCCGGACCCGCCAGAACCCGCGCCCCTTCACCTCTCCGCCGAGCTTGAACGGCTCGCTGCCCGGAACGTGGCTCTCGTTGACGAACGTCCAGTGCTTGCCGTCACGCGAGAACTCCAGATTGAGGATCCCCGAGTAGACCTGGTTCCAACTGGGCGCGATCTCCGGCCGAACGACCCTTCCATGAAAGAACGCAAAGTTTCTCCGCCCGACCGGCTTCGCCGGGGCACGGAGATCGACGATCTGGGTCTTGTACGGGTAGGCGACCGTTGCCGAAGCCTCCGCCGGTGCGTGGTCCTGGTCACCGGCGTACCTCGCGTACCAGCGGCTCGCCTGCTTCGGCCGTACTTCCCAGGCGTAGTCACCGTACGCGGAGGTCTGGCCCGCCACCGAGGCCGGGATGGCTCCTTCGAATCCGAGCACGACGGGCCTTCCGCCCAGCGGAACCCAGCTCTCTCCGGACCTGCGTTCCAGCCGCACGATCGCACGGACATCCCGGCCGTCGAAACCGCCGGGGGTGATCGAGAGCGCCAGCCTGGTCGTCGCGGTTTCGGCGGCGGCCGGCTCGACCGTGATGAGCCCACCGGCCAGCACGCACACACCGGCGGCCAACGACAACGACCTACGCATTCGTACTCCATGAACGAGAGCTGATGGACGACGACTCATCGCACGTCCACATAGTCAGAAGGACTCCAGACACCGAGATCGGTCAGGCCGCCCTTGTATGTGGCCAGCCACGTGCCGTCGCGAGACGCTTTGAAGCCCTTCCGGAACCAACCGCCACGGCCGGTCTTCACCACGGCCATCCGCGTCCACTTGGACGAGCCCTTGGCCTTGAAATAGACGTAGACCGTGGCACCACCCGCGGGCTTCCATGAGCCCACGAGGCGGTTGAGTCTTCCCGATACCGTCAGCGTCCGGCCCTTCCGCACCGGCTCCGGTGAGGCGTTCAACGAGGCGAAGGCCGTCCGGTACTTCACATCGACGCGGTCCGCCCAACTGGTGACCGCTGCGTCCGGGGTTGTCGGCGAGGCGTTGCCTTCGGTACCGCCGGTGTAGGCGACCCTCCAGTGGCCTGTACGGCGTGCAACGCCATGGAGGAAGAAGCGGCCGTGGGCGTCCGTCCGGCCCTTAGTCAAGTCCGACCAGGTGTGCCCGGTGGTCGAGAACTGCAGGACGACCGGGCCTCCGACGACCATGGCCTGCGCGCCATCCGCCATGGGACGCGCGACTTCGCCCTTCGCGGTGACTCTGCTCCCAGCGGTGACCGGCTCCGGGCCGACGTCGAGGTTCCTGATGACCGTCGGGTGCTGGACGTTGCGAACCGCAGTGCCGGCCGTGGCGGGCTCGTACCACGAGTCGTACTGGACTTCCCCGAACCGTACGTCCCAGCGTCCGGTCCCTGGCATGTGGACCTGCGCGCTGTACCGGCCGTCATCATCGGTCTGCGCCTGCGCGACGGGTGTGGCGCTCTCGCCGCCGATGAAGTAAATCTTGACCGGCCGGGCGCCCAGCGGGCGCCAGGCACCGCCCGCGTCCCGGCGTTCGAGACGTCCGGCGACGGTCGCCTTGTCACCCACCCGCCGGGTCTCTGAATCCGTCACGCTCAGCCGTACGGGCCGCCGTCGCAGTTCGAGGGTGAGCCAAGCCACGTCACCCCTGTACTGACCGCGGGCAAGGGTCGCAATCGCCACCGTGGAGGACGTCGTACGTGCGGTCAGCGAAAAGCGCCCGTCCGCTCCGGTCTCGGTCCGCTCACCGGACTGATGCTCAACGACGAAGCCGGACAAGGGGTGCTGCGAACCGTCGCTGGATTTGTGGACGAGCCGTCCCGTGAACGTGACCCGGGCGTGGTCGACATCGATCCAGTCCCGGTCATGCGCGATGTCCACCAAGCTCGCGTTGAGCCGCTTCCTGACCCGGTAGGCGGGGCTGACGGCACTCCTCCCCTGGTCGTCCCATGCGGTCACGACCGCTTCGTAATCGCCGACAGGCGGGTCCATGGACGGGGACATGTAGGACGAGATGCCGCCGTTGTCGTAGGCCCAGTTCATCGAAGTGGTGGCAACCACCTCGCCGGTGCCCGCCCGGGACAGCCGCAACTCCACACGCTCGACAGGCCGGTCATGAGCGACGTCCGCGTCCACATGGAAGGGGACGTCGAAATGACTCATCCAATGTCCCTGCGGGTTGCGAGCGATCAGCGGAAGGACCTGGAGCCCTTCGGCGGACGCCGCGGCGGTGCCCCACGGAAGCAGTACGAGCGCCAGGGTGAACGTCAGCGCCAAAGAGATCACACGGCGCACTGGGGTTTTCAAACGTGTTACTCCGAAACGTGCGATCGGCCGTCAGCGGACGTCGATGTAGTCGGTAGGGCTCCAGGCGGCGAGGTAGGCTGGGCCGCCCTTGTAGGTGGCCAGCCAAGTGCCGTCGCGGAAGGCCTTGAAGGTCTTGAGGAAGCGTCCGCGCCGGTCGGTCCTCACCACGGCCATGCGGGTCCACTTCGAGGAGCCCGTGGGCTTGAAGTAGACGTCGATCGGGGCGCCGGAGCCGGGCTTCCAGGAGCCGACGTGGCGGTTGAGCATGCCGGAGACCGTCAGCGTGGCGCCCTTCCGGATCGGTTCCGGGGACGCGTTGAACGAGATGAAGGCCGTCCGGTGGCGCACGTCGACGAATGTCGGGGTACTGGGGCCCGGGAGGTAACGGCGGTCGTTGACGATGACGCGCCAGTAGCCGTCCTTGTGCGCGACGGGAGTGAGCTTGAAGTCGCCCTTCGCGCCGGCGATCCCGGCCGAGCGCGTACTCCAGGTCCGCTTGTCGGTGGAGAACTGCGCCTCGACCCTCGTGCGGTGGGCGATCTCCGAGGAGCCGTCGACGCCCTGGCGGAGGACCCTGCCGCGTATGTTCAGGCGTGCGCCCTGGCCGACCGGCCGTGGTGTCACGGTGATGTTCGTCAGGCGGGGGCGATAACGAAGAGCGAGTGTGCCCGCTGCCGGCAGGTTCACCTGCGCGGGCACGAAGGAGTCTCCGAGCGGGTCGAAGACAACGGTCAGCTTGGTCCGGGCGCGCGTCTTGATACTTCGGAACGTGCCGTCGGGATAGGTGTACTGAGCGGCGAGCCACTTGCCCGAGGCGTCTCTGACCTGGACGTTTCCTCCCCGAAGGGGCAGCCATCGGCCGGTGGACGACTTGCGTTCGAGCTTGCCCGAGATGGTGACGGGTTGGCCGACCACGGTGGGTTTGCGGTCATAGGCCGCACGCAGCCGTGTCTCCGCGTTGTCCACGGTCACTTTCTGGACGGCGTACGCGGAGGAGAAGTATCCAGGCTCGTAGTCGTACCCCAGGTACTTGATCTCGACATCGCCGCCGCGCTTCAGGGAGGTGGTGCCGCTGAATCCCCCGTCCGCGCGGGTCGTCGCCTCGACGCCCAGACTGGCCATCCACACCACCCGGGCGCCGGCGAGCGGATGCTCGACGCCCTCACGGTCCTCGTAGACCAGACGGCCGCGGAAGGTCAGCGGGCCATGGTCGACACCGAGGTGGCCGGGGGTGACGGTGAAGTCCTTGAAGCGAGCGCGGGCCAGCGTGAGGAGCGCGCCGGGGAACTTCTTGGTGACCTTGGCACCGGAGGCGTCGTGGGCCTCGACGGTGACGTCGGCTCTGCCCCAGGGCAGTTCCATCCTCTCCCTGCTCTTCCACCACCTGTCACGCGGGGTGCCCGAGGACTGGGGGGAGCCCTCGACGGAGGTGCCGGGCTCGGTGGCCCCGGCCGGCGTCATCCAGATCTTGACCTGGGTCACGTCATGGCCGGAAGTGACATGGACAAGGAGGTGGTCGGACCACGCAGTGCCGCTGTAGTCCCGGATCACCGCTTGGACGGTCAGGTCCTCGGCTGTGGCAGACGCCGATGGGGCGGCGACGGTCACCATGGCCAAGGCGATGAGAACGGCGAGGAGCCTCCGCAATGTGACCTCCATGCTGATGAGCGGCATGAAGGTGACGTTGGGGCACTATGCGCGGTTTACCGTTCTGGTGATCACAAATTGATCACTCAGGGTTCGGGGTGGCCCTGGCGGATGGCGGTGAGCCAGGCGGCGGCCTCGGTGAAGTCGGCGTCGTGAGTGCCGCGGCGGATCTCTGGGCGGACCTGGTCTGCGCGGGAGTAGGAGCCGAGGAAACGCACGTCGGCGACGACGCGGCGCAGGCCCATGAGGGCCTCGCCCACGCGGGCGTCCTCGACGTGGCCCTCGAAGTCCATCCAGAAGAGGTAGGAGCCGAGCCCGGCGCCGGTGGGGCGGGACTGGATGAGGGTCAGGTTGATCCCGCGGATCGCGAACTCGTTGAGGATCTCCAGGAGGGCACCCGGGTGGTCCTCTCCGATGAAGGCGGCGACGGTGGTGCGGTCGGTGCCGGTGGGGGCGGGCGGCGCGCACGGGCGGCGCAGCTCGACGAAGCGGGTGACGGCGTCGGCGACGTCGTGGATGTCCTCCGCGAGGACCTCCAGGCCGTAGCGAGCGGCGGCGAACGAGCCGGCGAGGGCGGCGTCGTAGTGGCCGTCGGCGACGTGCTGGGCGGCCTCGGCGTTGGAGGTGGCGGCGCGCCACTCGGCGTCGGGCACGTGCTCGGCCAGCCACCGGCGGCACTGCGGCTGGGCGTGCGGGTGGGAGGCGACCGTCTTGACGTCGGCGAAGCCCGTGCCGGGCCGGACGAGGAGGGCGAACGAGACGGGCAGGTGGATCTCGGAGACGATCTGCAGCGGGTCGCCCATGGCCAGTTCGTCGAGGGTGGTCGGGACCGAGCCTTCGACGGAGTTCTCCAGGGCGACGACGGCCGCGTCCACCTCGTCGCGGCGGAGCGCGTCGAGGGCGGCGGGCACCGTGGCGTAGGGGAGCTGCTCGGCGCCTGCCGCGTCCGGCAGGGAACGCAGCGCCGCTTCGGTGAAGGTGCCCTGAGGCCCGAGGTACGCGTATCGCATGAACGTCTACTCCTCCGCCTGTGCGACCGCACGGCGGGTGTGAGGCGGGAATCGAGTCGAGATGAGCGAGTCTACGCGTCAGCTCTGCGGCGACGGCGTCCGGCTGCCGCCGAAGTCGGGCAGCGGATCGTCCATCGTGACCACCGGGCCCTTGCCAAGGCGGGCCGCACGGAGGGCCTGGTTCTCCTCCGGGGACAGCGTCTCGATCGCGTGGCCGTCCCGGACGACCTTGGCGTACGTGCGGGTCTCGGTGCGGCCGTTGATCGAGCTGACCACGACGCCGTCGCCCGCCGCGTTGATCAAGGCGAGCGAGAACGAACGGTGCCCCGACATCTCCTTGAGGGCGTCGTAGTGCACGATGGCGAGATCGCGGAGCGCCTGGCCGTCCACCGGGCTGTCCACGACCTTCAGCTGCCGCCGGAGCGCCTGGGCGCACTCCTCGACGACCTGGTTCACCCTGTTGTGGGCCACCACCGCGATGGAGAGTCCGGCCACCCCGGCGACCAAACCGGCGACGGCCACCGCGACAAGCATCACGGGGCGAGCGTACCGACCGGAGGCTCCGATCGAGAAGGATCTGGCTGATCCTTGTCCGCAACCAGCCGATCGACGAGCCAGACCCCCAGAAGTACGATCATGGCCACCGCCGCCAGACCGAAGGCGTCCTGCACGATACGTCCGAAGAAACGTGTGATGAGACGGTGATTGGTGCCCGACATCGCGGCACCGTACCAAGGCAGCGGAAACAGGAAATAGATCCAGACGGCCACGGTGATCAGACATCTTCGCGCGTCCCGCCCGTCCCCGATCAAAGCCCCGAGCACCGCGACCATCCAGACGAGATGGTGCATCCAGCCGACAGGGGACAACAGGACCGACAGCAGACCGGTGATCGCGATGCCACCGAGGAGCAGGCTGTAGGCCGCGGGACCTGCCGCGGGGTCGGCGGCCGGCAACAGGTCGGTGCCGTTGAACCGGCGGAACGGGCCGTGCGGGTTGCGCGGGCCGTGTGGGTTGCGCGGGTTGTGCAGGTTGCGCGGGTTGCGCGTGCGGAACGGCCCCGCCGCGGCCAGGTCGTCGGCGGCGAGGGTGGTGCGCCGGGCGAGCTTGAAGCCGGCGTACGCCACGGCCAGCAGCAGAACGAGCCAGACCAGCGATCGCACCGGCCCCTCGGGGATGATCCGCGCGATCATCCCGTTGAGCGCCTGGTTGGTGGTACCCGTGATCGACCCCGTCCGTTCCCCGCCCTCCAGCAGCGCCCCGAACCAGTAGTCGGCCGAGTCGGACGGCAACAACGCGAACGCGCCGAGGGTGGCGGCGGCGGCGGTCAGCACCGCATTGCGCAGCGCCTCCCAGCGGCCGGTGATCAGGAAGTAGATCAGGAAGACGCCGGGCACCAGCTTGATCGCGATGGCGAGCCCGACCAGCATGCCGCGCGGCCAGCGGGCCGACCGGGTGGCGCAGTCGGCCAGGCACAGCGCCATCAGGAAGAAACCGACCTGTCCGAACCGCATCTGGTCGTACGCGGGCCAGATCCAGGCGCCCGCGCCCACGAGCGCGCCGACGGCCACCGGCGTCCAGCGTCCGGCCCGCCGGATCAGGTCGCGGAACGCGTAGCAGACGATGATCGCCAGCGCCGCGTACATGAGGAACGTCCACAACCCCTGCGCCGCCCGCCAGGGCAGCAGCGTGAACGGCACGGCCAGCACGGCGGCGAACGGCGGGTAGGTGAACGGCAGCAACTGCGGCGGTTGCGTGAGCACCTCGTACAGCGGCGCACCGCGCAGGATCGCGGCCCCGCCGTCCCGGTAGACCTCCAGGTCCACCATGCGCTGGTCGGGCGGGTTGGTCAGCCAGTGCACGACGATCGGTGTGATCGCCGCCACCGCGATGGCCACCCCGGCCAGCAGGATCGCCAGATCCGCCGGGCTGCCCCGCCGCCAGGGTGCCCGCGGCGGTGGGGGCTCCCCGCGGACGCCGTTGCCTGCACGCATGTTCCCATCCTGGCGTAAGTCGCCCACTACCCTTGACGCATGGCGCGACGGGGGGCGGAAATCGGCATGGACAGAGCCTCCGTGGTCAGATACATGATCGCACTGGCCGCGCTGCTCGGGCTGGGCACGATGATCCTTCACTCCCCGGCCCCCTCGCACGCCGGCGCCGCGCCCGCCACCACACCCCCCTCAACCACCACGCCCGCCGCCGCGACCGGAACCGTCCGGCCGGGAGCACCTGTGCCCACCGTGATCATCGGGGTGCCGGGGCTGCGGTGGAACGACATCACCGAGACCGGGACGCCGGCGCTCTGGGGGCTGACCGGCAAGGGCGGCGCGGGCGCGCTCAGCGTGCGCACCACCCGGCCCAACACATGCCCGATGGACGGCTGGCTGACGTTGTCCGCCGGTCAGCGCGCCAGGCTCGCCAACGCCGATTGCGCGCTGCCGTCCGTGCCCGTCGTCGCTCCCCAGACCTCCGGCGGCGTGGCGCCTCCCGCGGGCGGAGCCCTCGCGCCCGGCTGGCCGTCGATCAAGAACGACAACGCCGACAGCTCCTACCACGCCCAGGTCGGGCTCCTCGGCGACGCCGCCCACAAGGGCGGCCAGTGCACGACCGCGGTCGGGCCGGGCGCGGTGTTCGGGCTGGCCAACGGTTCCGGCAAGGTCGACCACTACGTGACCTCGGCTGAGAAGGCCACCGCCGCAGACTGGACGAGGTGCGCGCTCACCGCCGTCGACGTGGACGACGTCTTCCGCGTCTTCGTGTCGGCCGGGGTCGACTCCGAAGGCGTCCAGGTGCCTGTCGCGGCTGCCAAGCGCAGAGCCGCCGCGGCCACTGCCGACCGGCACGTCTCCAAGGTCCTGGCCGGAATTCCGGCGAACGCCACGGTGCTGGTCGCCGGGCTCGCCGACGTCGGTCCCAGGGCCCATCTGCGCGTAGGCATCGCCGCCGGTTCCTCGTACAAGCCGGGCATCCTCACCTCGCCCGCCACCCGGCAGACCGCCCTGATCACGCTGACCGACCTCACCGCGACCACGTTGCACCTGCTCGGGCTCCCCAAACCGCAGGCCGCCGTCGGGGCGGTCTGGCGGAGCGAGCCCAGCGAGGGCGGCACCGCCGAAAGGGTCGACTCGCTCATCGAGCAGGACGTCGCGGCGCAGGCGATCCGCAACGTCCAGAGCCTGTACTTCTGGGTGCTGGGCGGCACGCAGCTCCTCGGGTACGGGCTGGCGGCGCTGGTGCTGCGCCGCCGCCGGAAGGCCCCCGACTCCCGCGCCAAGATCCTTGCCGGGACGAGGTTCATGGCGCTGTTCAGCGGTTCGGTGCCGTGCGCCTCGTTCCTCTGCGGGCTCGTCCCGTGGTGGAAGGCGAGCCATCCGTCGCCCGTCCTCGTCCTGACGCTGCTCGGGTTCAGCGGGCTGCTGACCGCGCTCGCGCTGGCCGGGCCGTGGCGGCGATCGGTGACCGCGCCCAGCCTGGTGATCGCCGGAGCCACCGCGCTGGTCCTGGCACTGGACGTGATGACCGGGTCGCGCCTGCAGATGGACACGCTGATGGGCTACACCGCCACGGTCGCGGGACGCTTCTACGGCTTCGGCAACCAGGCGTTCTCGCTGTTCGCGGTGGCGTCCATCCTCACCGCGGCGTGGCTGGCCGAGTACCCGCTGCGCGCCGGCCGCACGCTCGCCGCGGTCGCCCTCGTCGCGGGGATCGGCGTGCTGGCGGTGGCGATCGACGGTCTGCCCGCCTGGGGCGCCGACTTCGGCGGCGTTCTCGCGATGGTGCCCGGGTTCGCGATCCTCGGCCTGATGCTCTCGGGCCGCCGGGTCTCGGCGCTGAAGGTGGGATTGTTCTGCCTGGTGGCGGCGGTGCTGGTGCTGCTGATCTCGTACGTGAACGCGCGCAGCGCCAACCCGACCCATCTCGGGCGGTTCTGGCAGGACCTGGTCAACGGGGACGCGTGGGGCATCGTCGCCCGCAAGTTCACATCCATGGTGGGCAGCCTCGACCGCCTGCCCTACACGATCGCCGTGGCGGTCGCGGTCGCCTTCCTGTTCTTCGTCCTGATCCGGCCGACGAGCCGCCAGGCCTCGCTGATGGAACGGGCGTACGTGCGCAGCGGGACCATGCGCCCGGCGCTGATCTGCTCGCTGACCGTGGGCGTCATCGGCACGCTGGTGAACGACTCCGGCGTGGTGATCATCTCGGTGGCGTTCAGCCTGGCGATCCCGCTGATGCTCGCGGCGAGCATCCGGGCGCTGGAACTGGACGCGCGCAACGGCGGCACTCCCGGACCAGCGCGACCAGAACCCCGGTCAGCACCAGCGGGACCACCACCGGCCTGACCACGCTGAACAGCCACGACAGCCCGTCCGGCAGGCCGATCAGCTTGGGGTCGCGTGCGGGCAGGTAGGCGAGGCTCAGCGCGCCGGTGTGCGCCAGCAAGATCCAGTCGAACCGCGACCACGGCAGGAATGCGAGTACCGCCCAGCCGAACCCGTCGTACCAGGGCAGCTCGTACGGCGCCGCGAACAGCCACGCCAGCACCAGCGCCGCCGCGATCCGCCTGCTCTCCCCGGTAAGGCCGTCACGTGGCAGACCGCGAGCGAGCAGCCAGATCAGCGCAACCGTCAGAGTCACGAAGCCGATCTTGATGATCGTGCGCTGGCCGCCACTGCCCAGCACCATGTCCACCAGGTGCCAGGGCGTGGCGAACGAGACCATGTTGCTGGCCTTCTCAAGCTGGTCGAACGCGTGTGGCCCGGCCATCACGAACGCGCCCAGCGCCGTCCCCGCAGCCGCGCCGAAGAGCACCACGAGCCGGAGCAGCGCACCACGCTCACGTCCCCGCACGCCCCGGCATGCCAGCACCCACGCGGGCCCGCCGCCCACCAGAGCGGCGGGCAGCTTGATCGCCGCCCCCGCGCCCACGAGCGCACCGGTCGCGACTACGCGCAGCACACCGGCGGCTTTACCACGGCGGGCCGAGTAGAGGGCCACCGCGGCGACCATCGGCGCGATCGCCAGGACATCGTTGTGCGCGCCCGCGACCAGGTGAAAGAGCAGCAGCGGGTTGCACGTCCACAGCAGGACGCCGCGCAGCCGCCGCTGCGGGCCTCCGGCGCTCCGATAGAGGATCAAGGCCGTGATCACGAAGGCCAAAGCGTTGGTGAGCGACAGCACGAAGACGGTCAGCCGCATCGACCCGCCGCCGACCCAGGACGCGAACGCCTCCTGAGCAGTCGCGATCGGGCCGTAGACCGACGGAGTCGACCGCCACTCCTCCACCGCGCCGATCACCGGGTCGCCGGGCAGGTCCACCGCCCGGGTCGTGTACGGGTCGTGCCCGGTGACCACCATGCGCCCGTACGCGGCGTAGTTGAGATGGTCGCCGGAGCCGATCGGCGGCAGAAAGCTGAACGCCGCCGTCGCCAGCAGACCGGCGACGAGCAGCGGGAACGGCCGAGGCCGCCAGCCGCGCCGGACAGCGGCGAAACAGAGCCCCAGGCCCGCCACCCCCGCCGCGATGCCCACGACCACGAGGCCGATCACCAGATAGGGCGACGGCTGCGCGGCGAACGAGTATGGAGGCTGCCCCGGCTCACCGGGCAGCGCGGGCTCCATGGCCGAGGGTCCGAGCAACGCAGTAAGCAGAAAGCACCCAACGCTCGACCCAAGAGCGATCAACCCACCCGCCCCAAGCCCACCCGCCCCCAGCACGCCCGCACCCGAGCCACCCGTGCCCGCCCCGCCCGCATCTGGCCCGTCCGTACCCGGCACGCCCGCACCAGACGCGCCCGTACCCGGCACGCCCGCACCCGAGCCGCCCGTACCTGGGGCGCCCGCACCTAGCCCACCCGCACCTAGCCCACCCGCATCTGGCGCGCCCGTACCTGGCGCGCCCGCACCCGAGCCACCCCCACCCGGCACGCCCGCATCTGGCCCGTCCGTACCCGGCACGCCCGCACCAGGCGCGCCCGCACCCGAGCCGCCCGTACCTGACACGCCCGCACCTAGCCCACCCGCACCTAGCCCACCCGCATCTGGCGCGCCCGTACCTGGCGCGCCCGCAGCTGAGCCGCCCCCACCCGGCACGCCCGGATCTGGCGCGCCCGCATCTGGCGCGCCCGCACCCGAGTCGCCCGTATCTGGTCCGGCCGTATCTGGCGCGCCCGCACCCGGGTCGGCCGTGTCTGGTCTGGCTGTGCCTGGGCGGCGGGGGGCGCGTCCGGGAGGTGTCACGGGCGGCGGCCGAGGAGGCGGCCCGCTCGTGCGACCACGGCGGGGTCGCGGACGGCCAGCGCGCGCGCCACGTCGCGGAACTGCCGCGCGCGGTGCAGCTGGGACCGCCAGTCGGTGCCGGTGGCGCGGTGCGTGAGCGGCACCTCGACCTCCCGCACCCGGAAACCCTGACGGAGCAGGTCGATGGTGAGCGCGGTCTCCACGCCGAACCCGGCGGCGAGCGGCCGGCCGGCCTCGAACGCGGCCCGGGTCAGGCAGCGTTGCCCGTTCAGCGGCGCGGTCGCCACCCAGCCCGTCGCGCGCCGGATGCCGTCCCGCGACAGCCGGATGACGAAGCCGTGGCCGCCCAGCTTGACCGTCGAGGTGAACACCGCGATGGTCATGTCCGCCTCGCCCGCCCGCACCGGCTCGACGAGCGGCGCGGCGTCCCGGGCGGTCTCGGCCAGATCGGCGTCCAGGAACAGCAGGTGGCGAGGCTGGTCACGGCCTTCGTCCAGCAACCGGACCGCCTCGGCGCCGCTCTCCATCGCGGCGCCCTTGCCACGGTTGCGGCTGTGCCGGACGACCCGTGCGCCGGCCGCGCGCGCCGCCTGGCCGGTGCCGTCGGCCGAGCCGTCGTCGACGACCACGACCAGGTCGGCGCCGGGCAGTTCGAGGGCGGCCTTGACGGTGGTCGCGATCCGCTCCGACTCGTCCTTGGCCGGAATGATCACCGCTACATCCTGCATAGTGGCGATCGTAGCGACGCAGCCCCGGAGCACATGACCGGAACAGGCGACGACCCGCGGGAGACGGGTCCCCGCGGGTCGTGAATCGATGGACGAACGGACGTGTCGGCGGCGCCGGCCGGGCTCCGGACGTACGGAACGGTCAGCCGGCGTCCATGGCGGGCACCGCGTCGGTCACGGAGAACACCGTGTCGAGCCCGGTGACCTGCAGGATGCGTTTGACGGCGGGACGGGGGGCGGCGAGTTCGAGCGTGCCGCCCTGTTCCTTGAGCCGCTTCATGGCGGCGAGCAGCACGTTCATGCCGGTCGAGTCACAGAACTCGACGCCACTCAGATCGACCACGATGCGGTCGACTCGATCGCGTAGCAACCCCGCCAGCGCGGTCTGCAGCCGGGGCGCGGTGTACAGGTCGAGTTCGCCGGTCGCTGTGACGACGGCGTGACCTCCCTGCGACGAAGTCGAGACGTTTAGCTCCACGTCCGGCACACTATCGGGCTGACGGCCACCGGGCCAGGGAGTTCGCCAACTCCCGTGTCGCTTCCTTGTGCCAAGGGCGGCGGGGACGGGCGTGTGCGCTGTGATTCGCGGATTACACGCGTTTTTGCCCGGATGATGGCCATATCGCTTGCTATCACCCCTATCACGACCACGATTCGGCGATGCCGATGGCCGGCCCGACACTTGGTCGTCACCGGTCCGTCCGAGTCGGAGATTCGGCCCTCATCGACGTCCGAAGTAAGGGAACCTGAACAGGTGAGACAGCGGCAGAGGCACGCGACGACCGTCGCACACCGGGGGGTGCGCCGCGGATGAAGGCCGATCGGCATACCGATCCACGAGAGACCCGGCTCCGGGAACGCCTGGAGGCGATCAGAGTCCGCTCAGAGAAGTCCAATTCGTGGCGTTCGTCCACGCAGTATCTGTCCCGCCTGGTCAACAGGACGGGTTTCGTACCGATCCGCACCCGGCTCTCCCGCGAGGACCTCACGTTCCTGGCCGGGGCCCGCGACGAGGTGATCGCGTTCGCCGAGCTCGGCATCCGCCTCCTCGACCTGCACCAGCCCCAGGACGCCGGCGGCATCACCAGCGATCCCGACAGCCCGATCCGCCGCTGCCGCGCCTGCATGTGGCGCTGGCCCTGCCCCACCTTCCGCGCCATAGCGGAGACCGTGGACCGCTAAAGACCCGCTCGCCCCTCCACGCACGCCGTACGTGGAGGGGCCAGTCGAGATCAGGCGCCGAGGCGCAGGCCGAGCTGGGCGCCCTTGCCGGACAGCTTGAACGAGCCGGGCCCGAACGCGAACGCCCCGGAGACCGGCACGACTCCGGAGGCGCGGCCCTTGACGAACGTCACCATGCCCTCGCCGCGGTTCTCGGTGGGCGCGCCAATGGTGAGGTCCGCGTGGCCGTCCCGGTTGTGGTCCAGCAGAGAGACCTGGGAGCCGAACCCGTCGTTCCGTTCGGATCCGCCGGGCACGCCACCGGTCGACTGCGACACCCACTGCGCGCCGCCGAGGCCCGTGGCCCGCCCGAACAGGACGAGCGCCGCACCCGAGCCGCCGGTGACGCCCGGCGCACCCACCGCTAGGTCGGCCTTCCCGTCCCTGTTGACGTCGCCCACGGCCACGTCGGCGCCGAACCGGTTGCCGTTGGCGCTGACACCCGGCACCCCGGCGCTGTCCAGGCCGATCGAATACCGCGCTACGGGCGTGATGCCGATCGGCGACCCCTTGAGCACGGTCACCTGGCCGCCCTTGTGGCCCGGGTCGAAACGCTGGCCGATCGCGATGTCGGCGTGCCGGTCACCGTCGAAGTCCGCCACCGCAGCGGACCCGACCTCCACCGAGACGTTCGACTGCATCGTGAGGACGTTGGCCGACTTGGCCGCCCACACGCTCACGTCGTTGCGGAACTCGACCGACGCCGGGTCATGCCACGTCAGGATGAGCTGGGGGTGCCCCTTGCGCAGCACGTCGCCCGCGTAGACGGCGGCGGTCACGACGCGCCGGGCGGCGGCCGCGCGGGATTGGCCTGGCAGCGACATGCGGTGGTGGGCCACGTCGGACACGGCGGAGCCGGGCGACCCGGCGTACCGGCGGTTCGGCTCAAAGCCGTACCAGCCGAATCCGTAGGACGAGCTATAGGCGAGGTCTGCGTAGCCGCCCTTGTTGAAGTCGCCCACGGCTACGGACAAGCCGACACGCTCGTTGCCGAAGGTGCCGTGCGTCGGGAGCACGAGGGTCCGCGTGGAAAGCCCGGACTTCGTTCCCCAGAAGACCATGAGCAGGCCGTTGTTCTTCTTGCCCGAGCCGTCCTCGTCCGGCGCGCTCACCACGAGGTCGGCGCGGCCATCACGGTTGAGGTCGCCGGAGGCCAGCGCATGACCGAAATGGTCGCCCGCCTCCGCCGCTCCCGGCACGCCGCCGGTGTCCTGCGAGAGGATCAGCCGCTTCTTGAGATTCAGTCCGCCGCGCGAGCCGTACGTCACGGTGACGAATCCGGCTCCCTTGGCCCGGCCGACCTTGCCGTTCGGACTGCCTATCGCGAGATCCCGGTAGCCGTCGCCGTTGAAGTCGTACGGCTGCGCGGGCGCCGCCGCGGACGCGGCCGGTGCGAGGACGACGAGTCCCAGTCCGGCCGAGCCCGTGATGGCGGCCGACAGGAGAACGCGGGAGACACGCGTACGCAAGGGTGAAACCTCCGGGAGAGCGCGCCTGTTTGACGCGATGTACAACAGTGACGCACTCCAGGATTTCCTGGTTTACCGGCTTCCGGAGATTTTCTTACGATCCGTTCGACACGGCTTCAGCGGCCGAGAAGCCCGCCCAGCCGGGCGTTCCTGCCCCGTGTACCGAACGTCGGCGAACCGACCGCGACCGCGCCGTGGGTGGTGAGACCCGCCGGGGCGCCGCGGACCACGGTAACGCCGCCGTCACCCCGGTCCTCGTCCGGGGCGCCCACCGCCAGGTCGGCCGCGCCGTCCCCGGTGTGGTCGAGCAGCGACACCTGGAAGCCGAAGTGGTCGTACTCCTCGGCGCCACCCGGTACGCCCGAGGTGTTCTGCGAGACGGTACGGGCGCCTCGGCCAGTGAGACCCTTAGGCGAGCCCAGCAGCAGGTAGGCGCGTCCGGCGTCGAACGTGCGACCGACGTCGGCCTTGGGAGCGCCCACCGCCAGGTCCGCGCGACCGTCCCGGTTAGCGTCACCGACGGCGAGCGAGTACCCGAAGACGTCCTCGTTGATGCCCAGCCCAGGGACACCGGAGGTGGCCTGGTCGATCGCGTACGAGCCGCCAAGGCCGAAGAGACCGCCGCGGTAGACCGTCACGCGTCCGCCGACGGACGGGCGGTCGTCGGTGTCACCGACCGCGATGTCGGCCCTGCGGTCACCGTTGAAGTCCCCCACGGCGAGGGCGTGCACGGTCGTGTAAACCGTCCTGCCCTTGGAGAAGCGGCCGTTCGCGGTGCCGTGGAAGACGGTGAAACCACGACGGTGCTCGATCTCCGGATCGTCCGCGTCGAACCACGCGTAGACCACGTCGCCGCGCCCGTCGCCGTTCACGTCCCCGGAGGCGAGCCAGGACCGGTCGACGTCGACGGCCGACAGCGTCCGGGCCCCGACCGCGCGAGCTCTGCCCGAGCCGAAGTAGAGCCACGTGTAGCTGCTGGTCCCGGGCACGGAGACGAACAGCTCCGGGGAGCCGTCACCCTGGATGTCTCCGACGGTGAGGGTCTCGCCGAAGCGATGCCGAGCTCCGCCACCGGCCTCGCCGTACGCACTCGCCCTGCTGCCCAATCCGGAACGCGATCCCCAAATGATCGTGACGTTGCCCGCGTTCGCCCGCCGCCCGGCGTCCTCCCCCGGCGCACCGACGGCGAGGTCGGCATAGCCGTCGCGGTTGAAGTCGGCCGAGACCAGCCCGCTCCCGAAATGATCGCCCGTCTCGGCGGCGCCGGGCACACCCGGGGTGTTCTGGCTGATCACCTTCTTGCGCCGGGTGTCGAGTCCCGAGCGTGAGCCGTGGACGACGCTGACGAAACCGGCGCCGCGCTTGCCCGCGACCGTGCCGTTCGGGCTGCCGATGGCAAGGTCACGACGGCCGTCGCCGTTGAAGTCATACGGGCGCGCGCCCGAACGCGCCGCACCCGCCGCAGCGGCGGCGGACGCGACAGCGGTCGACTCGGCAGCGGTCGACGCGGCAGCGGCAGGGGCGGCGGTCGACGCGGCAGCGGCAGGGGCGGCGGTCGACTCGGCAGCGGTCGGCTCGGCGGCGGGCGTCGCGACAGGGGCCATCGCGGCAGCCGTCGGCGCGGCAGCCGTCGGCGCGGCAGCCGTCGGCGCGGCGGCAGCCGACGCGGCAGCCGGCGACGCGGCAGCGGCAGGGGCAGCGGGCGGCTCGGCAGCGGTCGGCTCGGCGGCGGGCGTCGCGACAGGGGCCATCGCGGCAGCCGTCGGCGCGGCA
>NZ_BAAATD010000011.1:0-351428 GCF_039533225.1 Actinomadura fulvescens
AGCGGCGTCCAGGTGCGTGCATCGCGGGGGCGGAGGAGGGAGTCGGCCCGGGTTTGGCCGTCGACTGACGACAACTCCGCGAGGTGCGTGCCTGGGCGTCGCGTAGTAGGGCAGCTGACTTCGAGACGCGCCCTAGGGCGCCTGGCGCCCCGCCTCGTGCACGATGGCCGAGTCGTGGCCCTGGACGCCCAGCGCCGTGCCGTTGCGCTTCTGGCGCAGGATGAACGCCCCGGCGAGGACGGCGACCACCACCAGGATCACCGCGATCGTGACGATCACGACGGTCTTCGTACGCTCGCGCCGACGGCCCTGCGGGGGCTCGATCGGCTGCGACCACCGCGCGGGCTGTGCCTCCCAGGGCGCCGCCGCGCCCTGCGGGGGCGGGGGCGGCGCCCACTCCGTCTCCGCCAGCGTCCGCGCTTCCGGCTCAGGTGCCCGGTAGGGGGCGGGCCGCTGCTGCCCGGAATCGCGCTGCTGAGGCTCGGGCCTGTGCCACTGCCCGTCGTTGCCGTGTCCGCCCGGGTGTCCGCCCGGGTGTCCGCCCGGGTGTCCGCCTGGGTGTCCGCCTGGGTGCCCGCCCGGGTGCCCGCCGGGGCCTCCGTCCTCGCGGGTGACGGCCTCGATCTCGGTCGAGTCCAGCACCGTCTCCGCGGCGAGCTCCACCGGCGCCGCGAACCGGTGCGACGGTTCGTCCAGCACGGTCTCGTCGGCCGCCGGCGGCGCCACCGGCATCGTGGCGACCTCGGTCAGCAGCGGCAACGCCTGCGGGCCGGTCATCCGGTACCGCGGCTCGCGCGCGAGCAGTCCCTGCAGGACGCGCGACAGCGGACCGGCGTTGCGCGGCGGCGGCACCGGCTCGCTCAGCGCCGCGGCCAGGGAGGACATCGCGTCGGACCGTTCGTACGGCGAACGCCCCTCGACCGCCGCGTACAGCGTCGCCCCGAGCGCCCACAGGTCCGACGCGGGCACCGCCCGCTCGCCCTGCGCCCGTTCGGGCGGGATGTAGGCGGGCGAGCCCATCACCAGCCCGGTCTGGGTGAGCGTCGCGTCGCCCTCCACCTGCGCGATGCCGAAGTCGGTCAGCACGACACGCCCGGCATCGGTGATCAGCACGTTGCTCGGCTTGACGTCGCGGTGCAGGATGCCCTTCTCGTGCGCGTGCCGCAGCGCCGCCAGCATCTGCAGCCCGATCTCGGCCGCCCGCCGCGGCGTCAGCGGCCCCTCCTCGATGACGTCCTGCAGCGACCGTGCCCGGACCAGCTCCATCACGATCCAGGGCCGCTCGCCCTCCTCGACCACGTCGTGCACGGTGACGACGCCCGGATGGGTGAGCCGCGCCGACGCCCGTGCCTCCCGGAACGTGCGCTGGTACAGGACATCGCGCTCGGACGTGCTCAATCCCGGCGGGAGAACGACCTCCTTGACCGCGACCTCGCGGTCCAGCATGACGTCGTACGCACGCCACACCGTGCCCATCCCGCCGCGGCCCACCACCGCCTCCAGGCGGTAGCGGTTGCCGAGCAGATGACCCTCTCCCATGGCTAAACGGTCCTCCGCCGGTCTTCCAGGTCGCCCACCACCATGAATGGCGACCTTACCGACTCGATCTAACAGATCGGCATACGTCCCCCGAGGTCAGCGGCCCTGAGCATGCCGCGCGGACCGGCCGGGGTCAGTCGCCGGCCGGCTTGAAGTGCTCGTAGACCGGCTGCAGGTCGGCGATGGTCTTGTCCCAGTCCTTGTCCGGAGCGCAGATCAGGATGGCGTAGCCGTAGCCGTTCGCCACGAAGCCCCGGTTGAGGACGTGCATCTTGCCGCGGGAGGTCCGGTGGGTGAACTCCCAGTCGGCGGACTTGGCGCCCTTGTCGGTGTCGGGCACCGGCGGGTGGTCTCCCGTCTTCTCCATCCGCAGGCGCTCGTACCCGCTGAACCCGCTGCCGCCCCTCTCCTGGTTCTGCCAGTCGACCAGGGCGCTGGGGTTCGGGTCTTTGGTCTGCCCGATCTGGATGTAGCTGCGCCGGTCGGGCGAGTAGAAGAAGTCGCCTCCGGACTTGCGTTCGGGGGTCCTGCTCCAGTCGTCCGGGATGGCGATCTGGTAGCCGGTCCGGTCCTTGTAGGGGCGGAAGCCTTCCGGGACTCCGGCGTTGGGCTTGGGAGTCGCGGAGTTGGTGGGCGTCGTGGACGGAGCGGTCTGCTTGGGCGTGCCCTTGCTGGTCGACGGGGTGGTCCGGGGCTTGTCATCGCTGCCGGGCTGGGCGAGGGCGAAGCCGATGATGGTGATCAGGACGACCACGACGACGGCGGCGACGATCAGGGCGTTGCGGCTCAGGGGCAGCGCGAGATCGCGGGAGGGGCCCTGGGAGGGCCTGTTGGAGACCGGCTCGGTCACCGGAGGGAGGCCGGGTGGCTCGGCCTTGGCGGCGGGGGCCGGAGCGGGGGTGAGGCGGGTCCTGGCTTCGGGGAGCGGCCGCTCGACGGCGGTCCGCTCCGCCCTCTCGGCGGCCGTTTCCCCGGCCGTCCCCTCGGCCATGAGGTCTTCGAGGGAGACCTCCACGGCGAGGGTGCGCTGGGTGTCGACGGTCTCGCGGCGGACGATCTCGTCGAGCAGGGCGCCGGCCTCGATGGCGTCCATGCGCTGGTCGGGGTTCTTCTTGAGCAGGCCCTCGATCACGGGGGCCAGCGGTCCGGCGTTGGCGGAGGGGTCCGGGTCGTCGGAGATGATCGCGACGAGGGCGGCCATGGGCTCGGCGCGTTCGAAGGGGGACTTGCCCTCGACCATCGCGTAGAGGGTGACGCCCAGGGACCACAGGTCGGAGGCCGGGCCGGCGACGCGGCCGCGGGCGCGTTCGGGGGCGATGTAGGCGGGGGAACCCATGACCAGGCCGGTCTGCGTCAGCGTGGCGTCGCCCGAAGCGGTGGCGATGCCGAAGTCGGTCAGGACGGCGCGGTCACCCCGGGTGACGAGGACGTTGCTCGGCTTGACGTCGCGGTGCAGCACGCCGGCGTCGTGCGCGGCGTGCAGGGCCGCGAGCATCTGGCGGCCGATTTCGGCCGCGCGCCGGGGCGCCAGCGGCCCCTCCTGCTTGATGACCTGGTCCAGGGAACGGGCGTGGATGAGCTCCATGATGATCCACGGCCGGCCGTCCTCCTCGACCACGTCGTAGACGGTGACGACGCCGGGATGTCCCAGCCGTGCGGCCGTGCGGGCTTCACGAAAAGTGCGCTTGTATTGGACGCCGCGTTCCTCATCGGTGAGACCATGCGGCAGGATGACCTCCTTCACCGCAACGTCACGACCGAGGACCTCATCGTGAGCCTGCCAGACCGTGCCCATGCCACCGCGACCGACCTGGGTCACCAGGCGGTAACGGCGAGCGAGCAACCGCTCCCCGGTGGTGTCATTCGGCATATCCGCGACCATACCGACTTTTGCTGACAACTCTTGTACCCGGCCCGTGAGCCGAGTCCCCCCACTCTCTCACTACGACGCCCGTCGCGCCCCAGAGGTTCGCGGACACTGATGATCGACAGAAGCGTGATGCCCGTGACACCCGGTACAAATAAGAGACCTAGGCAGCATCGCGACGGGGGGATGATGGCGGAGACCGGCCTGCGCAACGGTTGGCAGCGCCTCATCGAGGCGGTGCCGACCGGTTTCTTCTGGTACACGCGGCTGTCGGGCATCCTGTCGCTGGTGTCGTGGATCTCCTACGGCCTGATCGTCGACCTGCTGGAGTTCTGGGCGCTGCGGTGGCTCAACTTCCTGTTCATCATGCCGAGCGTGCCGGTCGCGCTGATGTGGATCCTGCTCTCGATGGGCGTACGGCGGCGCAAGAAGGCCGCCTGGCGGATCCTCATGCTGATGTACGGCTTCTTCGCGGTCGTGAGCGCCCTCGGCGTGCTGACGAAGGTGCTGGGCGCCGGCGACGGGGATCCCGACCAGCCCAAGCTGGTGGCCCTGGTCATCACCGCGGTCCTGTACGCGTCCGTCGTGTCGCTGCTGGTCGCCGCGCGCGGGCAGTTCACCACCGTGCCCGACCGGGCCAACCGGCGCATGGCGGCGATCGTCTTCTCGCTGCTGCTGATCGTGACCGGTGGCGTGGGCACGATGCTCGTCACCCTCACCGACACCAACCCGAAGGGCGGCTTCTGGACGCATCCGCTCTACGTGCTGGCGCAGACCGTGCTCGGTCCCCGGGCGACCGGCGCGCCGATCTCCGTCTCCGTCCCGATGTGGGTCGACGGGAGCCTGTGGGTGCTGGGCACGGGCCTGCTGCTGATCACGCTCTGGGCGCTGTTCAAGCCGGGGAGCCGCGACGCGGTGCTCAGCCCGGAGGAGGAGATCCCGGCGCGGGCGCTGCTGGCCGAGTACGGCGACCAGGACTCGCTGGGCTATTTCGCGTTGCGGCGTGACAAGGACTTCATCACCGCACCCAACGGCAAGGCGGGCATCGCCTACCGGGTAGAGGGTTCGGTCTCGCTCGCAAGCGGTGACCCGCTGGGCGATCCCGAGTCCTGGGACAAGGCGATCGAGGCGTGGCTGGGCGAGTGCCGCAACCACGCGTGGATCCCCGGCGCGGTGAGCGTCAGCGAGCGCGGCGCCCACATCTACCGGCGGCACGGCTTCGACGCGCTGGAGCTGGGCGACGAGGCGATCATCGATCTGACCGACTTCAGCCTGGACGGCCGCGAGATGCGCCAGGTCCGCCAGGCGGTGCGGCGGGTCGAACGGGCCGGTTACACGGTACGGATCCGGCGGCACTCGCAGATCCCCGACTGGGAGATGGCCAAGCTGATCCGCAGCGCCGACGCCTGGCGCGGGGAGAACACCGAACGCGGGTTCTCCATGGCGCTGGGACGGCTGGGCGACCCGACCGACGGCCGCTGCGTGATGCTGGAGGCGTTCGACGCCGACGGCGAGCTGCGCGGCCTGCTCAGCTTCGTGCCGTGGGGCCGGTCGGGACTGTCGCTGGACCTCATGCGCCGCGACCGGTCGGCGGAGAACGGCCTCAACGAGTTCATGGTCGCCAAGCTGGCCGAGCGGGCGGCGACCGTCGGGGCCCAGCAGCTGTCGCTCAACTTCGCGATGCTCCGGTCGGCCTTCGAACGCGGCTCGCAGATCGGCGCCGGGCCGGTCGCCCGCGTCTACTACCGGATGCTGTCGTTCGCCTCGAAGTTCTGGCAGCTGGAGTCGCTCTACATCTCCAACTCCAAGTACAACCCCCACTGGTATCCGCGTTTCATCTGCTACATGCAGAGCCGCGACCTGGTGCGGCTCGGTCTGGCGTACGCGCGCGCCGAGGGCTTCGTGCCCTCGCTCAACCGGCCCAAGCTGGAGCGGGTGGCCAACGCCGCGCCGCCGGCCTCGCTCGTCTCCAAGATCAAGGAGATCGAGGAGACCGCCGACGCCGCCCGCGCGCCACAGCGCCGGCTGTCGGAGCAGGAGCGGGTCCGGCACGCCAAGCTGGCACGGATCCGCGAGGCGGGCATGGAGCCCTATCCGCTGGGTTTCCGGCGCACCGACCACGCCGCCGAGATCCGCCGGCGGTTCGCCGGCCTGGCGCCCGATACCCGGACCGGCACGACGGCGGCGATCGCCGGGCGGGTGGTGCTGGCCCGCCAGCACGGCAAGCTGATCTTCGTGACGCTGCGCGACGAGACCGCCGACCTGCAGGTCATGCTGACGCAGGAAGCTCTCGGCGCCGAGTCCCTCCGATCGTGGAAGTCACTGATCGACCTCGGCGACCAGGTCGGCGTGCGCGGCGAGGTCGTCACCTCCAGGCACGGCGAGCTGTCGCTCCTGGCCGCCGACTGGCAGCTGACCGCCAAGTGCCTGCGCCCCCTGCCCAACAAGCGCAGCGGACTGTCCGACCCCGAGGCCAAGGTCCGGCAGCGGTACGTCGACTTCATCGTCAACGACGACTCGCGCAGGATGCTGCGGATGCGCGGCGACGCCGTCGCGGCCGTCCGCGACTGCCTGCGCGACCGCGGCTACCTCGAGGTCGAGACCCCGATGTTGCAGCCGATCCACGGCGGCGCGACGGCCCGCCCGTTCACCACGCGGATCAACGCCTACAACATGCAGCTCTACCTGCGGATCGCGCCGGAGCTCTACCTCAAGCGGCTGCTGGTCGGCGGCGTCGGCAAGGTCTTCGAGCTCAACCGCAACTTCCGGAACGAGGGCGTCTCGCACAAGCACAACCCGGAGTTCACGATGCTGGAGGCGTACGAGCCGTACGGCGACTACGACACCATGGCCGAGCTCACCCGGAGCCTCGTCGTGGCGGCGGCCAAGGCGGCGCTCGGCACGACCGTGGTGGTGCGCGACGGCGTGGAGTACGACCTGGCCGAGCCGTGGCAGGAGATCACCGTCTACGGCTCGGTGTCCGCCGCCCTCGGCGAGGAGATCACGACCGACACGCCCCTGCCGGCCGTCCATCGCATGGCCGAGAAGGCCGGGTTCACCTTCGACTCCGACTGGGGGCAGGGCAAGGTCGTCCAGGAGCTCTTCGAGGCCCTGGTCGAGGAGGAGCTCAAGGCGCCGACGTTCGTCCGCGACTACCCGGCCGAGACCTCGCCCCTCACCCGGCCGCACCGCGACGACCCCCGCCTCGCGGAGAAGTGGGACCTCATCGTCTTCGGGCTCGAACTGGGCACCGCCTACTCCGAGCTCATCGACCCCATCCTGCAGCGCAGGCGGCTCACCGAGCAGTCCCTCCAGGCGGCCGGCGGCGATCCGGAGGCGATGGAGCTCGACGAGGACTTCCTGCGGGCGCTCGAATACGCCATGCCGCCCGCGGGCGGCATGGGCATGGGCATCGACCGGCTTCTGATCACGCTCACGGGGCGCAGCATCCGCGAGACGATCCCGTTCCCGCTGGTCCGTCCGGGTTCCTGACGCGTCAGAGACGCCGCGGCGACGGACGGAGGCCGTAGGCGGCCAGCCACAGCCTGGCCCTGCCGCGCTCCCGTTCCTCGCGAACGAAAAGCGCGTCCGGCGACGCGTCGGTGGGAACGCCGGGAGCGGCGGGCTCGGGCGACAGCGTCAGCCAGCGCTCACGGTCGTCGCCGGGCTCCTCGCAGAGCAGCTCGCCGAACGCCTCGTCCGCCGGCACGACGTCGCCGAGCGCCAGATCGAGGACGAACGGGCCGTCACCGAGCCGTCCGTACAGCGCACCCGCGAGCTCACCGAGATCGATCGGCACCGGCGCGAGCCGTTCGCCTTCGCCGGCGCCGTCTCCCAGTGCCTGGACCAGCTGCTCCGCGAGCTCACGGTCACCCGCCTCGCCGCGCGCGTCCAGCGCCTGCAGGCACTTCTCGGCGAGCGGCCGCGCCTCCGGGACGGTCTGGCCGAGTGCGGCCACGAGAACGTCGCCCGCGTACTGCAAGACCGGCTCCAGCGGCCGGACGCGCAACAGCTCGACCCCGGCCGCGCCACGCCCCAGGCTCGCCGCGCCGCGCAGCGCCTCCCGTGCTCCCTCGTCCCAGTCGGTCACGAGTCCTTTGTACAGAACCCGGGTGACGGGTGATGAGGTGTGCGGAAATTCACCGGTCCGGGCGCTTGTCCTCGACGTGGACGACGGTGAGAGCGTGCCCGTCCTGGTCGCGCTTGGACCTGCCGAGCAGCCCGATCACCACGTCCTCCGGCGCCTCGACCTCCTCGGGCGAGACGTAGTTGAGCACGTCGTTGTGGTGGCCGTACACGACCCAGCCGGGGTCGACCTCCAGGTCGATGGTGCCGAAGTCGGCGGCCGGGCTCCCGGCCTCGACCGGCCCGTACTCCCGCAGGATCTCGGTGGCCTGCGCGGCCAGGTCGTCCTCCGGCTCCATGAGGATCACGCACGTGCCGTTCTCGAACATCACCCACGACTTCTCGTCGCCCACGATGACACGCCGCCACACGTCGACCATCTCGATCGTCTCCACGGGACGGATCATGCCTCATGCCTCCGACATCCGGCATCCCCATTTTGATCCGCCCTGATCCGGCCTGACCGATTCGCCTAGGGCGTGTCTCGAAGTCGGCGCCCGTAGTAGGGCAGCTGGCTTTGAGACGCGCCCTAGCCCGGCGCTGACTCGCGGTAGGCCTCGACCGCGTACCTCAGCCGCGCTCCCACGAGGAGGTCCTCGTCCTCGGGGCAGCCGAGCAGCTCGCGGGCCCGTTCGAGCAGGGCCTCGTCGGTCAGGCCCGGCTCCTCCTCGGCGATCTGGCGCACGATCTGGACCAGCTCCGGCCGCTTGTACGCGACGATCGACCGGCCTCGCGCCACGGTGACCGGCCCGGCGGGCGGCTCCGGGTCCGCCTCGGACGGCGGGGCGGGGGCGGCCTGCAGCGCCCCGGGCACCGGCGGGACGAAGCGCGTCAGAAGGATCTCGAACAGCGGCGCCGTCGGCGTGACCAGGTCGCGCAGGTCCTCCGGAAGGAGATCGGCGGGCACCTCGTCGTCCGGCGCGGGCAGCGGGTCACCGCTCTGACCGACCAGGATCACGCGCGGCGCGGGCCAGAGGAGGAAGAGCGCCTCGGCGCCCGCGTCGTGCTCGCCGTCGATGATGACGACGTCGAACGAGTCGGGCTCGACCGAGACGAGGCCGGGGATCTGCCAGAGCGGAGCGATCCAGGCGGGGACGGCGGGCGCGGCCGGGTCGAACCGCTCCAGGCAGGCCTCCCACGCCTGCGCCCCGGCGAGCGCGTCCGTGAGTCCCTCCAGCTGCGCCTCGGCCTCCGCGAGCGCGGCACGCAGGCGGGTCTCGGCGGCCGAACACGGCAGCTCGGCGAGACGCGACGAGGCGTACGCCCATGCCCACGCCTGCTCCCAGCGCCGTACGGCCGGCGCCCCTGCGAGCAGGCCCGCGAGTTCGGGGTGGGCCGCGCGAAGCCGCTCGTACAGCCCCTCGCAGCGGACCTGGAGCGCGCGTTCGTGCCGTACCTCGGCCAGCGCCGCCAGCGCGTTCGCGTACGCGGCGGCGTCGCGGTCGTCGATGGCGGTCACCGCGGCGACCAGCTCGGGCGGCGCGCCGTCGGGAAGGTTGCCGATCGAGTCGCGGAGCGCCGTCAGGTCGGCGGTGGCGCGGTTGACCCGAAGGCCGAGCAGCGCGTTCTCCAGCGCGACCAGATAGCCGTGCCACTGGAACGGGTGGGTGACCTGGACGCCCATGCCGGCGAGCAGCCCGCACGACTCCTCGATCGCGGGCAGCACCTCCCTGACGACGGTGAGGCGGTCGTGGGCGCGGGCGAAGAACTCGACCCGTTCCTCCGTCGACGCCTCGGGGAACGTCGCGCCGACCGCCTCCCACACGTAACGCAGCTCCTGGCACGACATGCGGATCATCAGGTGGACGAAGACGACGTCCAGCAGTTCCGGCGTGGTCGGCGGCAGGCCGTCGACCCTGGCGCCCTGCAGGAGCGGCTCCGCCTGCCGCTGCGCGGCGGACCGCAGCGGGCCGCGTTTGAGCATGCCGCCGTCGGCGAGGTGGTTGCGCAGTTCCTGCGCGGCGGCCGCGAGCCGCCGCAGATCCGGCTCGCCGGGCGGCAGGCGGACGTCGCGGCCGGCGATCGACGCGAGCGCGTGCCGCGCCCACTCGGCCTGGGGCGCCATCTCGGCGACGCGCGCCCAGACCGTCGGGCGGCGGTTGCTCAGCGCGTCGGCGAACGCGCGGGCTGCCGGGTCGGCCGGGTCCCAGTCGCGCGGATGGCCCGTGAGCCCCAGCCGTTCGAGGGCGCGGGTCACGGTGGCGGCGCATCCGTCGAGCCGGGCGAGGAAGGTGACGTCGCACTGGCGCAACCGCTGCGACAGCTCGGTCTGCGAACGCTCCGCCCGCGCGGCGGCCGCGGCCTCCGCCTCGATCAGGGTCCGGACGTACGCGGCGCTCGGCAGCGAGCCGGGATCGACGTCCCGCTGGATGGTGCGGGCGCGCCGCCGGGGCGTCTCCTCGCCCAGCAGCCGCTGGAGTTCGGCGGCCTGGGCCGCGTTGATCGGGGGCTTTTCCGGCATCCCCGCCAGCGGCGGCAGCCAGGAGTGTTCGGGGGCCTCGGCCGCCAGCCGCCGTTCCAGCTCGGCGCGGGCACCCCGGTAGCCCGGCGCGAGGTCGACCACGTCGGTCGCCTCGGTCAGCGCCAGCCGTTCGCGCAGCTCGGTCACGGTACGGTCGGCGGCGGCGCCGCGTTCGGCGAGGCTGTCCTCCCAGGCCCGGTGGCGGTGCGCGTCGTGCGCGATCCTCCGTGACCTCAGCCGCTCGACGACCTCGGCGTCGTCGGTCGTCGCGCACAGCATCCCGATCTCGGCGGGCAGCGCCGCGTGCAGCCGGTCGGCCTCGGGACTCGCGACGAGCACGCGACGCCCGCGCGTCAGCAGCCCGGTGAGCAGGTCGGCCGCCGAACGCGGCGTGCGTTCGGCGACGTGCAGGATGCGGGCGTTCGGCCCGGGCGCGAGCAGGCGGGCGATCCCGGCGGGCACGCGCGCGCCCGGCCGCGACAGCCAGGCCAGCAGCGCCTCGTAGTGGTCGGCCAGCCCGCCGCGGTCGGGTGGCCGCACGACGATCGCGGGTGCCAGGCGCAGCTGCGGGATGGGCGCCGCGCCCTGTCCCGGCACCCAGTCCTCACGGAAGACGGCCGCGACGTCGCTGGCGCTGAAGGCGACCGTGCACCACTTGCGGAGCACGTCGGAGACCGAGGCGCGCAGCCCGAAGCCCTGCCCGGCCTGCACCGCGTCCCACACCCAGTCGGTGCGCGCGGGCCGGAAGCCGGGCACTCCCCCGAGCAGCTCGCGATCGCGCAGCGCCGTGTGCCCGGCGAGGACGACGTCCACCCGTTCGGTCCGCTCGTCCACCACGATGCGCACGGGCGTGGTCAGCAGGTGGTCGCGGACACCCGGTCCTTCGCCCGGCTGCCACGTCAGCAGGCCGGTGGCGAGCACGACCTCCTGCCCCTGCGCGGCCAGGTCGCGCAACGTCCGGTACCAGTGCCGCAGGCCCAGCCAGCCGTCGAACTCCTCGATCACGGCGGGCGGCGACAGCGGGATCACCGGGATGCTGAACAGCACCTCGCCCGGTCCCGCCTCGGCCTCGACGTAGACGTCCCCCGGCAGCTCCGAAAGCCAGTGGACCTGCCCGTACGCGTCGACATCGCGCGCCACCCCGCGCCGTGCCCGGGACAGCTCACGCAGGTACCGCAGCAGGCCGACCGCCTCGTGCATGCTCCCGTCGTCCTCGCGGGTCGGCTCCGCCCCGCCGTGGAGATCTACCTGCGCCTCACGCGGCTCCCGGACGCGGTCGCGCGGCGCCCGCACGGTGTCGCGTGGCGGTGTGCCGGACGCTTCGTCCTCGACGGGCTCGACCGGCTCCACGTACGTCTCGGGCGCGTCGTACGACCGGCCGCCCTCACCCGGGCGCGGCCGTCCCGCTCCGGCCCCCCTGTAGAACGGCCTGGAGACGGCCGGGGGCGGCTGCGGGCGCTGTCGCGGAGCCCCGGGCGTTCCGGGCGTCCCGGGCATCCCGGACGACCCGGGTGGCGGCCACGGCAGGTCGCGGTGACGCCGCCCGCCCCCCGGCCGGGAGGGCGGCCCGGGAGGCTCGCGGAGCGGGCCCTGGTCCGGCACGGTGACACCTCTCGCCCGAAGCGAACTCTGTGCCCCGATCTAACACCCCGCAATGCCCTACTCCAAGAGGCTTCGTGGTCCTTTGATCAGTAGGACGTACGGGCGCGGTACTTGTCCTCACTGGGCAACATGACCCAGAGGACGAGGTAGACCACGAACTGCGGGCCCGGCAGGACGCAGGACAGCAACGCGAGCGCGCGGACGGCCCAGGCGCTCATCCCGAACCGCCGTGCCAGGCCCGCGCAGACCCCGCCGATCATCCGGCCGTGGCGCGGACGGTAAAGGCCGTTCATGTCGTTCTCCCCGCTTCAGATTGATCCGTATGTACCCGCTGAGCTGCGGCTACGTGTTCCACACTACGAATCGGAAAGGCGGGCCTGGATCGGCCGAACGGCTTGTTCTACCCCCATACTCCGGGATTAGGGGATTCCCCTTAGGGGGCCACCAGGGCGGGAAGCGCGGTCAGGTCGTCCAGTACGAAACGGCACCGCGCGAGGGCCTCGTCGTCCTCCTGGATGTGTCCCCACGGGCCGCGCCGGAGAAAGGCCACCTGCATCCCGAACGCGAGGGCCGGGCGCACGTCGTTGTCGATGCGGTCTCCCACATATAGAACACGTTCTGGTAGCAGGTCGGCCAACTGCGCGCAGCGTTCGAAGAACTCCTGGGCGGGCTTCTCGACGCCCCAGATCTCGGAGATCCCGATGACGTCGGCGTCGAGGCGGAGGGCCGCGAGCTGCTCGGCCGCCTCGGCGGGCTGGTTGCCCGCGATGCCCACGTAGACGCCCCGGGCGTGCAGGCGGGCCAGGCAGTCACGCGCGTCGGGGTAGAGGTCGGCGGCCCCGAAGCCGTTGGGAACGCCCGCCTCGGCCCGCTTCTTCTCCTCGACGGCCAGGTCGAAGCCCGGCCGGAAGTACTCGAAGAGGTCCATGTGCGTGCCGCCGGTGGCGAGGACGGCGCCGAGCTTGGTCAGGAACGTGTGCCGGGGCACGCCGAGCCAGTCGGCCCAGCGGCCGTAGATCTCACCCTCGTTGACGAGGGTCTCACCGATGTCGAAGAAGACGGCCTCGATCTTCACTCGGCGACCGGCCCGGCGCCCAGCTCGACGGAGTCGCCCGGCGTGAGGCGGCGGAAGTCCTTGCCGGCCTCCTTGGCCGCGTTGCCGACGTGGGTCTGCATCACCATCAGGCCGTTGTCGTTGAGCAGCCCGTCGTGGATGACGAAGGCACGTTCGGGGTGGACGGCGCGCGCGTACTCGTACAGCTCCGGGACCTTCATCCAGGGCGCGTTGCCGGGCAGGCAGAGCGTCGGAACGGGCTCGGACGGGACGGTGAGCGCGTCTCCGGGATGGAAGACCTCGCCGTCCACCAGGAAGCCCACGTTGGGGATCGGCGGGATGTCCGGGTGGAGGATCTCGTGGTCCTCGCCGTACACGTGGATCTCGAAGCCGGCGGCCGTCACGGCGTCGCCGTGCCCGACCTGGTGCACGCGGCTTCCGAGGTCGGCCAGGTTCTCGGCCACGACGCGCGAGGTCCACACCTCCAGCATCGGGTCGTCGGCCATCGCCTTGCGGAGCGCGTCGGGGTTGAAGTGGTCGAAGTGCTCGTGGGTGATCAGTACCGCGTCGGCGCCGGTGAGGGAGGTGGACTCGCTGAACGCACCCGGGTCGATGACGAGGGTCCGGTCGTCCTTCTCCAGCCGTACGCACGAGTGTCCGAACTTGGTGAGGCGCATTGACCGATTTTTTCATGCCGCCGAGTGGGCCTTCCACCGCCCGTATCGGAGCGACGGCATTGACCGCCCCGCGCCCGGTTGATAGAACACGTTTCAGTTTCTGTCTTGGAGGCGGCGATGCCCGTTCCCGACCAGCGCGACCCCGAACTGACCCGGCGGGTCCTGACGCAGTGGCTGGACCGGCATCTGCCCGGGGTCCGCATTCCCATGATCGAGACGCCGAAGACCAGCGGGTTCTCCAGCGAGACCCTGCTGTTCGACGCGTCCTGGACCGAGGACGGCGCGCAGCGGCACGAACCGTTCGTCGTGCGCGTGGCGCCCCTGCACTACCAGATCTTCCCCGAGCCGCGGTTCGCGGAGCAGTACCGCCTGATGCGGGTGCTCGACGAGCGGACGGACATCCCGGTACCGCCCATCCGGTGGTACGAACCGTCGGCGGAGCCGCTCGGCGCCCCGTTCTTCGTGATGGGCCGCGTCGAGGGCGACGTGCCGACCGACATGCCGCCGTACCACCAGGACGGCTGGGTCACCGAGGTCGCGCCCGAGGAGCGCGCGGCGATGTGGTGGTCACCGCTGGAGATCATGGCGACGCTGCACCGGCTGGACGTGGACGCGCTGGATCTGGGGTTCCTGGACCAGCCCGCCTGGGGCGCCACGGGCCTCGACCAGCGCCTCAACTACTACGAGCACTACCTGCACTGGGCCTACGACGGGCCGCAGGAGACGGCGCTCCGGGCGCTGGAGTGGCTGCGCGCCAACCGGGTCGACGAACCCGACCCGCCCGCCGTGCTGTGGGGCGACGCCCGGATCGGCAACATCATCTTCCGCAAGGGCGAGCCCCGCGCGGTCCTGGACTGGGAGACCGCGATGCTGGGCGCCCCCGAAGAGGACCTGGCCTGGTACATGTTCCTGGACCGGCACCATTCGGAGGGGATCGGCGTGCCGCGGCTGGTGGGCTTCCCCTCCTACGAGGACACGGTGACCCGCTACGAGACGCTGCTCGGCCGTCCAATGCGGCACCTGGACTACTACGAGGTGCTCTCGGGCTTCAAGTTCTCGGTCATCATGGCCCGCATCGGGCAGGCGATGATCGACTTCGGGTGGATCGAGCGCGACCACGACTTCCCCTACGACAACAACTGCACGCGGCTCCTGGCGCGCATCCTCGGAGGACTCCAGTGACGCTCTCCCCGCTCGACGACTACCCGATCCACCAGGCACCGGAGGTCATGCGGCACGTCACGACCTCCGACCGCAACTTCTACGACCGCTACTACTTCAACGTGCACGGCTGCTCCGACGAGCTGATGCTGATCATCGGCGTCGGGCAGTACCCGAACCTCGGCGTCGCCGACGCGTTCGCGGTCGTGCGGCGCGGTCCGGCGCACAAGGTCGTCCGGGCGTCGCGCGAGCTCGGGCTCGACCGGATGGACACCAGTGTCGGCCCGTTCCACGTCGAGGTGATCGAGGGCCTCAAGAGGCTGCGCGTCGTCCTGGACGACAACGAGCACGGCCTCGCGTTCGACCTCACCTGGGAGGGCACGATCCCGGCGCAGCTCGAACCGCGCCACTACCTGCGCTGGCAGGAACGGCTCACCTTCAACACCCAGCGGCTCGCCCAGACCGGCCGCTGGAGCGGCACCATCGTCGTGGACGGCGAGCGCGTCGATGTCACCCCCGACCGCTGGTGGGGGTCGCGGGACCGGTCGTGGGGCGTCCGTCCCGTCGGCGAGCCGGAGCCCCCGGGCATCCAGGTCAAGAACGCGGGCACGTTCTACTGGCTCTACACGCCGATCCAGTTCGCCGACCACACGATCCTCGGCATGATCCAGGAGGACGAGAAGGGGCGCCGGCTCATGGAGGAGGCCGTCCGCGTCTGGCCGGACGAGGCGCGCGACCCCGAGTACCTCGGCCGCATGGAGTACGCCCCCGTCTACGCGGAGGGCACGCGGGACGTGGTCACCGCGACGCTGGCGTTCAACCCGCCGGGCGGCAAGCCGTTCGAGATCCGGGCGACTCCGATCCTGCCCGTGCACCTGATGGTCGGCACCGGATACGGGCTGGAGTCCGACTGGAAGCACGGCATGTACCAGGGGCCGGAGCTGAAGGTGCAGGGTGTCTCCTACGACACCCGCAAGGAGGAGGACGCCGCGCGCATGTGGGGCCTGGTCGACGCCGTCGCGCGCTATGAGTACGCCGACGGCGCGGCTCCGACGGCTTCCGGGACCGGCCACGGCCTCTTCGAGTACTGGGCGCTCGGGCCGCACCCCAGCTTCCCCGAGTGAATCAGCGGGCGGCGAGCACGATGGCGAGGACGGCCAGCCCGAAGGCCACGGTGGTCAGCACGAGGAATGCGACGACGACCGCGCAAGCCAGGCCCTTGGGCTGGTCTCGCCAGGTCCCGTAACGGTCGCGCACCTGCTGGTCGAGCTCCTCACGCGTCGGCCCGCCGTCCGCCGGGTCGTCGGCATGCGGCGAAGTCACGCGGCCCAGTCTCGCAGACGACGCCGGGGCGTAGCCGCCCTTCCCGGTGACTGAACGTGGCGGGGCGCCGGCCCCACTGGACCGGCGCCCTCCGCGAAGCCTGTGGGGCGGGTCAGGCGGACGTCCCTTCGGCGATCGTGAAGGCCACGTCACCCTGCGGATCGACGGCCGCGTCGAGGGTCTTGTCGTCGAGGAGTTCGGCGACGCCCGACTCCAGGTAGACCCGGGCGCCCTCCTCCTCGACGACCTGGTCGCCCGCCTCGGGCGCCGGAGCGACCGAGAGCTGCAGCGCGTCGGACCCGTCGATCCCGGGCTCGATGCGGATGCCGGTCTCCGGCGGCATCTCGGGGTTGGCGGTCACGGTACGTATCACCTGAACGGCACCGCTGGTCAGCGTGAGCACGATCAGCTCCTCTGGAAATTCGCAGGTCGGGCGGTTGACCTGGCCCACCCTCCCCGCGAATCCCAGCCGTAAACCGCCGAGATGGAAGTGATCAGGCGTCCGGGGCGAGCGCGCGCACCGCCTCGACCGGCGACAGGCCGCCGCCGGGCACGACCGCGAGCACCGGCGTGGTGAGCCCGTTCGCCACGTACTCCCGGACGCGGGCGCGGCAGGCCTCGGGCGGGCCGTGCACGATCAGGTCGTCGACGACCTCGTCCGGGATGACTTCGAGCGCCTTCTTGCGGTCGCCCGCCGCCCAGGCGTCGTTCATCGCCTTGAGCGCCTCGCCGCGGCCCAGCCACTCGTGGAACGCCTTGTAGACCGGCACCGTCATGTACGCGGCGATCATCCAGCGGCCGATCGCGCGGGCCTCGTCGGCGTTCCCGGTCGGGCACACGAACAGGCGCGCGATCAGCTCCGGCTCCTCGCCGAGCTCGGCGCGGACGGTCCGGACGTCCTTGGGCGCCAGCCAGTTGGTGATCGCGCCGTCGGCCTCACGGGCGGCCAGCCGCAACATGCCGGGACGCAGCGCGGCCAGCACGATCGGCGGCGGGGTGTCCGGTGCCTTCTCCAGCTTGAAGCCCTTGACGGCGAAGGTGTCGTACTCCTCCTTCACCTTCTCCCCGCTGAGCACGCGGCGCAGGAAGCGCAGCGTGTCACGGGTGCGCTTGTAGGGCTCCTCGAACGGGATGCCGTTCCAGCGCTGGACGATGGTGTCGGACGAGGTGCCGATGCCCAGCACGAAACGGCCGGGCGCGAGGTCGGCGAGCGTGGCGGCCTGCTGCGCCAGCAACGCCGGACCGCGCGTGTAGACCGGCACGATGGCGGTGCCGAGGCGCGTTTCCGCCGCCCACTGCGAGGCGAGGGCGAGCGGGGTGAACGCGTCGGTGCCATTGGTCTCGGCGGACCACGCGTCGGTGTAGCCCAGGGCGGGCAGCGAGGCGACGATCTCCTGGTGCTCGGCCAGCGAGAGGCCGGTGAGCGGAACGGTGAGTCCCCAGCGCGACATGTGTCAGATCACCTCAGGCGATGGAGGGGCGGATGAGCGCGCCGCCGTCGACGACCATGGTCTGCCCGGTCATCCAGGAGGCGGTGTCGCCGGCCAGGAACACCGCGGCGTTGGCGATGTCCTCGGGCTCGCCGATGCGGCCGAGCGGCATGTACTTGCTGATCGCCTCCTCGTTGTTCTCCCACAGCGCGCGGGCGAGGGCGGTCTTGACCAGGCCGGGCGCGATGCAGTTGACGCGCACCTTCGGCGCGAGCTCCATGGCGAACTGCCGGGACAGGTGGATGACCGCGGCCTTGGTGGCGTTGTAGTAGCCGATGCCGTGCTCGGTCACCATGCCGCCGACCGACGCGATGTTGATGATCGAGCCGCCGCGCTCCTGCATGGACTTCTTCCAGGCCAGCTGGGTCCACTGGACGACCGCGAACTGGTTGACCTGGACGGTCTTCTCGGCGGCGGCGGGCTCGATGTCGACCATGTGGCCGAAGTGCGGGCTGGTCCCGGCGTTGTTGATCAGCACGTCCACGCCGCCGAACTCGGCGATCGCGGCGTCGAAGCAGGCGGCCGCCTGGTCGGCGTCGCCCACGTGGGCGGCCTTGGCCAGCACGCCGACCTGCGGATGGGCGGCCCGGATCTCCTTGGCCACCTCGTCGAGCGACTCCTGCCTGCGCGAGGACAGCACGACGTTCGCGCCCTCACCTGCCAGGGCGGTCGCGATCGCCTTGCCGATGCCGCGGGAGGCACCCGTGACCAGGGCCGTCTTTCCCTGCAGTCCAGTCCGCATTCGCACTCCTCGTGTCGCACCGAAGGCCGCCTCGCAGCCCCACCAGAATCCGGCTCGGTTTCACTGTACCGAAGTGACTGACGAGTCAGTTAGCTCAGGGGGCCGAAACGGGCCTCCTTGATTTGAGCGGTCGCTTGGTTGGTAAGCTGCCCCGGTGAGCACCATGAAGGAACGGCGCCCCGCCGTCGACGGCTGGTTCACGACCGACGCGGGGGACGTCCGGCTGCTGGGCACGCGCTGCGCGAGCTGCGGTACCCCCTACTTCCCCCGAAACGAGCTGGCCTGCCGCAACCCCGGCTGCACCGGCCCCAAGGACGGCTCCGAGCTGACGGAGTACGCGCTGTCCAACCGCGGCACGATCTGGTCGTACGCGGACGCCCGCTACCAGCCGCCGCCCCCGTACGTCTCACCCGCCCCCTTCGTGCCGTACACCATCGCCGCCGTGGAGCTCGCCGAGGAACGCATCGTCGTGCTCGGGCAGACGGTCCCGGGCGTCGGCGTGGACGACCTGGAGGTCGGCATGGAGGTCGAGCTGACCACCGGCACGCTGTTCGAGGACGACGAGGCCGAATACACGGTGTGGATGTGGAGGCCCTGTGGCTGACCAGATCGCCGTCCTGGGCGCCGGGATGCATCCCTGGGGCAAGTGGGGGCGCAACTTCGTCGAGTACGGGCTGGCGGCCGCTCGCGCCGCGCTCGCCGACGCTGGCCTGGCGTGGCCTGACATCCAGTACGTCGCCGGAGCCGACACCATCCGCAACGGCTACCCGGGGTTCATCGCGGGCGCGACCTTCGCCCAGGCCCTCGGCTGGTCCGGCGCCCGCGTCTCCAGCTGCTACGCCGCCTGCGCGTCAGGCGCGCAGGCCATCGACAACGCACGCGCCAGGATCCTGGCGGGACTGTGCGACGTCGCCCTCGTCGTGGGCGCCGACGCCGCGCCCAAGGGGTTCTTCAAGCCGGTCGGCGGCGACCGGCCCGATGATCCCGACTGGCTGCGCTTCCGGCTCCTCGGCGCCACCAACCCGATCTACTTCGCCCTCTACGCCCGCCGCCGGATGGCCCTGCACGGCGCGACGCTGGACGACTTCGCCGCGGTCAAGGTGAAGAACGCGCGGCACGGGCTGGCCAACCCCAACGCCCGCTACCGCAAGGAGGTCACGGCGGAGGACGTGGCCGGGTCGGCCGTGGTCGCCGACCCGCTGCGGCTGCTGGACATCTGCGCGACCAGCGACGGCGGCGCCGCCCTGGTGCTCTCGTCGATGGACTTCGCACGCCGGCACGCGGGCGGCGACCCGGTGCGCCTCGCGGCGTTGTCCACGGTGACGCCGACGTTCCCCAAGACCCTGCTCGACCTGCCTGACTTCGCCACCGACTCCGCGATGACGGTTCCCGAGCCGGACCGGCCGTTCCGCTCCGCGCTCGCGCACGCCGCGTACGAGGAGGCGGGCATCGGACCCGGGGACCTCTCCTTGGCCGAGGTGTACGACCTGTCCACGGCCCTTGAGCTGGACTGGTACGAGGACATCGGCCTGTGCGACGTCGGCGGGGCCGAGGAGCTGCTCCGTTCCGGCGCCACGGCGCTGGGCGGACGGGTCCCGGTCAATCCCTCGGGCGGCCTCGCCTCGTTCGGGGAGGCGATCCCCGCGCAGGCCATCGCCCAGGTCTGCGAGCTGACCTGGCAGCTGCGCGGGCAGGCCGAAGGCCGTCAGGTCGAGGACGCCCGGGCCGGCATCGCCGTCAACCAGGGCCTGTTCGGCCACGGCTCGGCGATCATCACCGTTCGCTGACGCCGTTGTCCTTGCCGGTGTCCTTGCCGGCACCGTAGGCGACCAGCAGGGCCCACCCGATCAACGGAGCCTGCACCGGCAGGCGGCCGTAGACGACGGCGCGCAGCGGGAGCGGGCGGTGGCGCCAGTCGCGCGCCATCTTCACGTTCGCCGGGAAGACCGCGGCGAAGAGCGCCGCCGCCGCGAGCGCGCCCTTACGGCGCGTCCTCGGGCAGGCGATGGCCGCCGCGACGGCCAGCTCGGCCGCGCCGCTGAGGTGGGTCCACGTCCGCGCCCTGCCCGGCAGCCGCTCGGGAACGATCGCGTCATAGGGCCACGGCACCAGGAAGTGGCTCGTCCCGGCACTGGCCATGAACGCGGCGAGCCGGCGGGCCGCGCGTGACGAATCAGACATGCGCCGAGTCTGGCAGAACCTGACGATCACCGTGGGCCGGCGGTATATTTGCTTTTGTACTGACCGGTCAGTTCAAAGGAGGCGGCGGCGATGGCGGCGCGGGTCGAAACGCGGGGACTCTCGCTCCGCGGGCCACGGGGATGGGTCTTCCGTGAGATGTCGCTGACCGTTCCGGCCGGGGGGCTGGCGGCGGTGAGCGGGATCGCGGGCACCGGGCGCACGGCCCTGCTGCTGACCCTGGGCGGCCGGATGAGGGCCACCGAGGGCAGCGGCACGGTCGGCGGCCGGCGGCTCGGGCGCGACGTCCAGCGGGTCGCCGCCCTGGGCGTGATCGCCGGGGTCACCGAGCTCGACGCCTCGCTGACGGTACGGGAGCACGTCAGCGAGGCCCTCGACCTGCATGAAGGGATCTTCGGCAGGTGGCGGGGACGCGACGCGCGCATCAGGGCGGCGCTCGGCCGGGCCGGGCTCGACGTCGACCCCGGCACGCTCGCCCAGGAGCTCGCCCCTGACGAAGCCCAGCTGCTCGGCGCGGCGCTCGCCCTGGCCGGCGGGCCCGGCCTGCTGCTCCTCGACGACGTGGACGAGGGCCTGCCCGCCGAGCGGCAACGCGGGCTGTGGCGGCGGCTGCGCACGATCGCCGATTCCGGCGTGACCGTCGTCGCGACGTGCCACGACCCCGCCCCGGCCCAGGACGTCGCCCAGATCATCGAAGTGGAGCCCTCCCGATGAGACTTCCCGCGCTGACGTCGGGCGCCCTGGAGCTGCGGCGCTTCGGGCGCAACCGGCTGACCCGGGTCGCGGTGGCCGGGCTGGTGCTGCTGCCCCTGCTCTACGCGGGCCTTTACCTGTGGTCGTTCTGGGACCCGTACGCCCGTCTCTCGCACGTTCCGGTCGCGCTCGTCGTCGACGACAAGCCGGTGACGGCGAACGGCAAGACGGTCCACGCGGGAGCGGACCTGGCCGACGAGCTCAGGAAGCGCAAGGTCTTCGACTGGCACACGGTCGGACAGGACGCGGCGGACGACGGCGTGCGGTCCGGCAAGTACTACCTTGCGCTCACCATCCCGTCCGACTTCAGCTCGCGGATCGCGTCCCCGAGCCGATCCGGAGCTCCCCAGGCGGCGGCTCTGCGGCTGCGGCTGAACGACGCCAACAACTACGTGGTCGGGACGCTCGCGCAGGCGGCGTTCAAGGAGGTCAGCACGGCGGCCGGAAGCGACGCGGTGCGCGGTTACCTCGACCAGATCTTCGTCTCGTTCGGCAAGCTGCACGGTGAGCTCGGCAAGGCCGCGAACGGCGCGGGACAGCTCGCGGACGGCTCCGGCAAGGCCCACGACGGCGCCGGCAAGCTGGCGGGCGGGCTCGGCAAGGCCCACTCGGCCGGCGAGCAGCTGACCTCTGGACTCGGCACGCTGCACGACGGCACCGGGCAGCTGGCGGACGGCAGCAGGCAGGTGTCCGACGGCATGAGCCAGTTGACGGCGGCGGTCGACAGGGCCGCGGAGGCGGTGGTGCCGCTGCTGCGCGAGAACGCCCCGCAGATCCGTTCGGCCGCCTTGCTGGTGGCGAAGGGAGCGGACCGACTGGCGGACGCCGCCGGAACGCTTCCCGCCCGTTCCAGCGAAGCCGTGCGCGACGCGGAGAAGGCACGGGCCGAGCTCGACCGCCATCTCGCCGCCCACCCGGAGATCCCGGCGGACGTCCGGCACAGGCTGACCCGGGCCGCCGAGCAGGTCGTGTCGGTGGCGCGCCAGGTCGACAGGTACGTCCAGGCGCACACCGCCGACCTCAGGAAGCTCGCGGCCGACGCCCGCGAGGCCGAGCGGCTGGCACGCGAGGTCGCCGCGAACGCGCCCACCCTCGCCGACAGGATCGAGGCGGCGCGGAGGAACGTGGACCGCCTGAACGGCGGCGCACGCCAGGTCGCCTCCGGTGCCGCCCGCATCGACGCGGGCACCGGCAAGGCGTTCACCGGGACGTCCGAGCTGACCAGCGGACTCGGGCGGCTGTCGGAGGGCGCCGTCACCCTCGACACCGCGCTGCTGCAGATCTCCGAAGGCAGCGGCGAGCTCGCGCGGGGGCTCAAGGACGGCGCGAAGCGGGTGCCGTCGTACGGCGAGGACGAACGCGGCGACCGCGCCGAAATAATGAGCAGCCCGGTCCGGTTGGCCAGCGCCACCGACAACAAGGCGCCCAACTACGGCACCGGCTTCGCCCCGTTCTTCGTGCCGCTCGCGCTGTGGGTCGGCGGGATGGTCATCTACATGATGCTGCGGCCGCTCAACCCGCGGGCCCTCGCCGGTACCGCGCCAGGCTGGCGTGTCGCCCTGGCCGGCTGGCTGCCCGCCGCCGCGATCGGGGTCGCGCAGGCCGGGGTCGTGCTCGCGGTCCTGCGCTTCGGCCTGGGCCTGGAGGCCGAGCACTGGGCCGGGCTGATCGCGTTCCTGGCGCTGGCGTCGGCCGCGTTCCTGGCCGTGATCCAGTGGGTGAACGCGCGCTTCGGGCCGGTCGGGCGCGTCCTCGCGCTCGCCCTGCTGATGGTGCAGCTGACGTCCGCCGCGGGTACGTACCCGATCGAGACGAGCCCCGGCTTCTTCCAGGCGGTCCAGCCCTTCCTGCCCATGCCGTGGGTGGTCTCCGCGGTCCGTCACCTGATCGGCGGCGGCGACCTGACGGCGGTGTGGCAGGGTGGTGCGGTGCTGGTGGCGTTCCTGGCGGGCGGGCTCGCGCTCACGGCGCTGGCCGCCCGGCACAACCGCGTGTGGACGATCGAGCGGCTCCACCCCGTACTGAGACTGTGAGGCCCATGAGCAGGACGGCGACCCGCGAACGGCTGTTCGCGGCGGCGATCGAGCTGATCGCCGCGCAGGGCTTCACCGCCACCACCGTCGACCAGATCGCCGAACGGGCGGGCGTCGCCAAGGGCACGGTCTACTACAACTTCGGGAGCAAGGCCGCGCTGTTCACGGCACTGCTCGACTACGGCATCGAGCGGCTGTCGACCACGCTGCGCGAGGCGGCCGAGGGCCGCAAGCCGCTGGACGCCCTGGAGGCGGTCGTCGGCGCCGAGCTGGCGTTCATCGGCGAGCACGAGTCGTTCGCCCGGCTGCTGATCGCCGAGGCGTGGCGGTCGGGCGGCGGCGACTGGCGGCACGCCGCGCGGCTCATCCGCGAGCAGGCGATCGGCGTGGTCGCCGAGGTGCTGCGCGCCGCCGTCACCGCCGGCGAGCTGCGCGAGGACCTCGACGTCGGCATCGCCGCCTCCGCGGTCTTCGGCATGGTCATCACCGTCGCGCTCGACTGGCGCACGCTCCAGCCGGAGCGCCCGCTCGACGACGTCCACGCCACGCTGATGGATCTCCTGCGCGGGCGCCTGGCGGGCTGAGGTCCCGCTAGCGGGGACGGAAGACGCCGCCGACGAGCTTCTGGTTGTACGGCACCTCTCCCACACAGCGGTACACGCGGTCGCCCCGTTCGAACTGGCTCTGGGAGGGCGGGATTATCGCCACGTCCCATTTCCACGACCGGTACTTGGCCGCCCGGCCCTGGAACGACCGCAGCAGGACGTTCCTGGAGCAGACCTTCCGCACGGTCGGGTTCCGTCCCAGCAGGTCCCGGTCGCCGGTCTCGCCGTCGGACGGCATGAGCGCGATCGCGAAGACCTGGCGGCCGTGCGGTTCCTTGCAGTCGACCCTGCTCATCGACAGGATCCAGCCGTTCACCCAGACACCGCCGCTCCAGCACTCCGCGGTCCGCGTGCAGCGGGCGCGGGCACCGGGCACGAGCGCGGCCGGGCAGTTGGCGGTCACGGTCTCCACGCCGTAGAGCTTCTTGTCGGCGGCCGCCGTGTTGGCGTTGCCGGTTCCGGTTCCGGTACCGCTGCCGGTGCCCTTGCCGGGCGTGGTCCCGCCTCCCGTGCCGTTCCCCGTGGCGCCCGGATTGTTCGGATTGGAGCCCGTACCCGAGCCGGAGTCCGGCGCGAAGGCGATGAGCGCGCCCGCGCCGAGGATGCCCGCTCCCACCAGCGCCGCCGCTCCGAGTACGAGGCCCTGCGACAGTCCCCGCGCCTGCGCCCCGGATGGCGCGGGATCGGACACCGGCTCGGTGGTGTGCCCGCCGAGCTCGGGAGGAGGTGCCAGGACGGTGCGCAGCGGCGTCTGCGACTGCAGGTCGGCGGCGGCCAGCGCGTCCCGGAGCGCCTCGGCGGTGGGGATGCGGGCGTTCCGGTCGAACGCCATGGCCCGCCGGAGGACGTCGGTCAGCGCGGTGGGCACGCCGGGCAGGTCGGGTACGGGCCGCTGCTGCGCCGCCATCAGCGCCGCGATGCTCAGCTGCCGGTCGGGCGGGAAGTGCGGCGGCCGGCCGGACAGCAGCGCGAACAACGAGGCCGCGAGGGAGTAGACGTCGCCCGCCGGGCCGGGCTCGTCCATCCGGAACGCCTCGGGCGGCGCGTACGCGGGCGTCAGCGCCTCGCGGGTGGCCGAGGACTCCATGCCGGGCGTGGGCATGCTGGCCAGCCCGAAGTCGGCGAGCCCGGGGTTGCCGTACTGGTCGACCAGGATGTTGGCGGGTTTGACGTCGCGGTGCAGCACCCCGGCGGCGTGGGCGGCGGCCAGTGCGTCGGCGATGTTCACCCCGATGTCGCGTACCTCGGCCGGCTGGAAGGGACCGCGGTCCTGGAGACGGTCGTTCAGCGAGCCGCCTGGGCACAGCTCCAGGACCATGTACGGCCGCCCGTCCGCGAGCACGCCCGCGTCGTACACCGCGACGACGTGCGGGTGACCGGACAGCCGCCCGGCCGCGGTGACCTCCCGCATGAAGCGGCGCCGGTCCCGCTCGGACGTGAGCGGACGGCTGTCGATCTTCAGTGCCACCTCGCGCCGCACGGAGAGCTGGCGGGCACGGTAGACGGTGCCGAACCCGCCCGTGCCCAGCGTCTCGACGAGCTCGTAGCCGGGGATGTTCATGATGCCGTGCCGCTCCTGGAATGCCGGGATTGCAGCACCCTAGTTGATCGCTACGGCAGCTCGCGGACCTCGTCGATGACCTTGGGCATCATCGCGTTGTTGTCGGTCACGTAGTCGAGCAGGAACCGCAGCTGCTCGTCGGTGAAGCCGTCCAGCTTCGCGCCGAAGGCCCGCCCGATCGGCTCGAAGTACCGCGCGAAGCGCCCGACGCTCTCAGGGACGAGCTCGATGATGACCCGGCGCCGGTCGTCGGGGTCGCGGGTGCGCCGGACGTAGCCGGCCTTCTCCAGCCGGTCGATGACGGCGGTGATCGCTCCCCCGGTGGTGATGCCCATGAGCTGCGCGAGCTGGCCCGGCGTCTGCGGCCCGTCCAGCGACAGCGCGTTGATGCACTGCGCGTCGGTGACGTTCATGCCGGCCTTGCTGGCGGTGGTGTGATGCAGCAGTACCGTCCACATGGTGCCGCGCTGGATCGCCTGCTGCAGCTCCCGCTCCATCCGCGCCCGCTCCGGGTTCGACACGTCCACCCCAACTCTCTCGTATACCGAGAGACCCTATCAGCCGGTCATGAGGGCGGACATGCTGAGGGGTCTCCTGCGGCAACAGGAGACCCCAACGCCAATCGGTCCCGCCCGAGCCATCAGACCGGATGCATCGATTGGGTGTCCCGGCTGCATGAACGCCTGAGCGGCCATGCTGGGGACACCCCAAGGAAAGTCGGGGCACGCCTTGTCCGGCAACCCCTTCGCAGTCCTGGAAACACCCGATCGGCAGGGGACGAACACTCTCCACTGGTTGACCTGCACTTATGCCCGTTCAATCGAACGTCGCCGTTGTTCCGTCCGTGCGCCGTCCAGTTGCTGCACGCACGTCTGGCCTCTTTGGCCGGGCAGATTGCGAACAACTTCGTCTTGACAGGACCGAGGAGCAGAAGCTAAGCGGACTCGCTTGTGCAGACTTCGAACAATGTGGAGAAGCCGAACGCTTCCCGATTCCGCGGAGAGTCGGCCACGATGAGGCAATAGGACGAAGGTGGGCCGGATCCGTCGCGGCGGCAACCGCGTGCGGTGACCACAGTTGCCTTCCCTCGTTCAAGAAATCCCGCCCGAGCCATTCAGAGAGGAATGCGCCCATGAATCGCTCCGCCACGCCGTGTGGAGACGCCTGCTTTCCCACACCTCGCGGACGTGCCGCTGTAAGGGTGTCGCTGGTCATCGTTCTCGTCGTGGTCCTCGTCGAACTGGGGATCGGCCTGCGAGAGGCCGGCCTGCTCGCGGTCTGCGCGGGCCTGGCCGCGACCGAGCTGGCCGCTCTTCTGTCAGCCGCCGTTGGCCGCCTGCCGCGACTGGTGCTTTCCCGGCGCTGAGGAAGGCCGCCGGTGAGCCCGCCGGCAGGAGTGTGCGATGCCACGACCGGAAAATCCTCTCGACTCCGCCTCCGGCCCGGTGGCTGCCTTTGCCATCGCGCTACGGCGACTTCGCGCTGAAGCCGGCGCACCGAGCTATAGAACCATGGCGGCCCGCTGCTTCTACGGATACACCACCCTGGCGACCGCAGCGTCAGGACGGCGGTTTCCGACGTGGGAGATAACGCGCGCTTACGTCGTCGCCTGCAATGGCGACCTGCGCGAATGGGAGCGACGATGGCGGGATACGGCCAGGGCGCTCGGTCTTTTGGGCAACGAACGGGAGGAGAGATCGCCGCCGGCCGGCCTACCGGAAGGAGGTCCGCCAGAACACGACCAGCCGGTCGCGGCCGTCGACCCGGCGCAGGCCAAAAGCCTGCCCGAATTGATGGGAATGCTGGGTCAGCTGCGTGGCCGGGCCGGGCTCAGCCTGCGACAGCTCGTCGAACGGTCCCGCGAGCATTCCGGCCCGGGGCGCGCCGCCACTGTGCTGGCGCGCACCACCGTGTCGGAGTTCCTGCGGGGAACGCGCCCGCCCCGGCTGCGGGATGTCGTGCGGATCGCACAGCTCTGCGGGGCGACGCCATCCGAGCTGGACGCCTGGGCCGCCGCCGCTCACCGCCTCCTGTCACCGGAGGCGTTGACGGCGACGTACGGAGAGGGCTCGCGTCCCGAGGTGCCGCCGCGGCCAGGTGGCCCGTCACGCCCAGGTGGCCCGTCACGCTCGGGTGATCGGAGCGAGGGCCTCAGCTCCGTTCCCCGCACACGTCCGAAACTTCTGGCGGCGAGCAGCCCGGACACCGGTACGGCCCGGACCGACACCGCTCAGTCCGAGACCGCCACCGTGCTCGACTTCTCGCGTCGGGGCGGCCCGACGGTGCTGCGCATCCTCCTCGGCTCGCAGCTGCGCAAGCTGCGTGAGGCCCGCGGCATCTCCACCGAAGAGGCCGGCTACGAGATCCGCGGCTCGCACTCCAAGATCAGCCGGATGGAGCTCGGCAGGGTCGGGTTCAAGGAACGTGACCTTTCCGTCCTCCTGACGCTGTACGGCGTCGACGACCCGGCCGAACGCGCGTCGTTGCTGGAGCTCGCCCGCGAGGCCAACACCCCCGGCTGGTGGCACCGCTACGGCGACATCCTCCCGAGCTGGTTCGAGGTCTACCTCGCGTTGGAGGAGGCCGCCTCTCTGATCCGTACGTACGAGGTCCAGTTCGTACCCGGGCTCTTGCAGACTGAGGATTACGCTCGCGCGGTGGTCCGGCTGGGCTTCCCTGAGGCGTCAGACGACGAAGTGCAACGCCGCGTACGGGTACGGATGACCCGCCAGGAACGCTTCACCTCACCGGACGCTCCCCCGCTCTGGGCCGTTATCGACGAAGCCGTGCTGCACCGTCCGCTCGGCGGCGGCAACGTGATGCGCGCCCAGATCGAACACCTGATCTCCATGGCCGAACTGCCGAACGTGACGCTCCAGGTGGTGCCGTTCGGCGCCGGCGGCCACGCGGCCGCGAGCGGCACGTTCACCGTCCTGCGGTTCGCCGAGCCCGGTCTGTCCGACGTCGTCTACCTGGAGCAGCTCACCACCGCTCTCTACCTCGACAAGCCCGCCGACGTCTGCAGCTACATGGAGGCCATGAACACGGTCTGCGTCTCCGCCTCGCGTCCTGACAAGACCGTCGGGCTCCTCAGAGAACTGCTCGACTCCGACAGTTTCCATCAGGAGACGCCGCACGCCGATGCTTCTTGATGCGGAGATCGGGGGTGTTCAGGCCTCCTCGGCTATCTTCTTCGCCCAGCGGTAGTCGGCCTTGCCCGCGGGAGAACGTTTCATCTCCGTGACGAACGCGTAGGTACGGGGGACCTTGTAGCCCGACAGCTCCTTGCGGCAGTGGGCGTCAAGGTCGGCGGGCGACGGAACCCTCCCGGGTTGCGGCTGGACGACGGCGGCCACGCGGCTGCCCCAGCGTTCGTCGGGGATGCCGGTGACCACGGCGTCGTAGACGGCCGGATGGCCCTTGAGGACCGCCTCGATCTCCTCGGGGAAGACCTTCTCCCCGCCGGTGTTGATGGCCTGCGAGCCGCGGCCGTAGACCGAGATCGAGCCGTCCTCCTCGACCGTGGCGATGTCGCCGGTCAGCAGCCAGCGCTTGCCGTCGACCACGGGGAACGTGCGGGCCGTCTTCTCGGGATCGTTGTAGTAGCCGCTCGCGATCCAGCCGGAACGCGCCACCTGGCCGATGACTCCGGAGCCCGGCTCGACCACCTTGAGGGCGTCGTCCAGGACCGTCACGTTCTCCACGTCGGGCGCGAAGCGCAGGCCCTTCTCCGGGGTCGAGCCCGCGACGGCCGCGGCGGTGGAGCCCGACTCGGTCGAGCCGAAGCGGTCCATGATCATGGCGTTCGGCAGCGCCCGCTCCAGGCGCTCGCGGACGGTGCCGGTCAGGATCGCGCCGGTGGAGACGTAGGCGAACAGGCTGGACACGTCGTAGGAGGAGCCCGGCCGCTCCAGCTCCTCCACCATGGGGATGGCCATGGCGTCACCGGTGATCGTGACGGAGTTGACCTTCTCGCGCTCGATCGTCCGCCAGACCTCGCCGGCGTCGAACTTGCGCGTGTAGACGACCGTGGCGCCCATCCACCAGGAGATGAACGTGGCCATCTGCGCCGCGCCGTGCATGAGCGGCGCGATCGGCATCATGATCATCGGGCCGGAGTTCACGGCCAGGTCGACCACGTCCCGCGGTTTGCCGGGACGCGGGAAGGTCGGGTTCCAGAATCCGAAGAGCAGGTTCTCCATGCTCCACATCACGCCCTTGGGCATGCCGGTCGTCCCGCCGGTGTAGATGATGTAGGTGTCGTCGCCGGACCGCGCAGGGAAGCCGCGCGTGGCGGGCTGCGCGGCGAGGGCCTCCTCGTACGGGACGGCGCCGGCGACGGCGGACGGGCCGTTCACCGCGATGAGGTGCCGCAGCTTCGGCACGTCCGGGACGGTCGCCGCGACCCGCTCGTCGAACTCGGCGTCGTAGACGAGCGCGACGCTGTCGGAGTCGCTGAGCACGTAGCGGAGCTCGCTCTCCACGTAGCGGTAGTTGACGTTGATGGACACGGCCCGGATCTTGAACGCGGCGAGGATAGCGACCGCGTACTCGATCCCGTTGTAGAGCTGGACGGCGACGTGCTGCCCCGGCCCGACGCCGGCGCCCCGCAGGTGGTGCGCGAGCCGGTTGGCCTCGGCGTCCAGCTCGGCGTAGGTGAGCCGCCGGTCGCCGCAGACGAGCGCGACGCGGTCCCCGATCGCGTCGGCGACTCCCTCGAACAGATCCGCGTGGTTGAACTCCATCGGGCTTCCTCCGGAGGGCGGGGTGGGTGGGAAGGGACGTCAGGGCTTCTCGCTGCCGACGATCCACATGGCGAAGAACTGGGCCCCTCCGCCGTACGCGTGGCCAAGGGCCCGGCGGGCGCCCTCGACCTGGTGTTCGCCGGCGAGACCGCGCACCTGCAGGGCCGCCTCGGCGAACCGGATCATCCCGGAGGCGCCGATCGGGTTGGACGAGAGCACGCCGCCGGAGGCGTTCCACGGGATGTCGCCGTCGAGCGCCGTCGCGCCGGACTCGGTGAGCTTCCAGCCCTCGCCCTCGCCGCAGAACCCGAGGTTCTCCAGCCACATCGGCTCGTACCAGGAGAACGGCACGTAGACCTCGGCGACGTCGAGCTCGCGGCGCGGATCGGCGATGCCGGCCTGCCGGTAGACGTCGGCCGCGGCGTCGATGCCGCCGCGCGGGTTCACCGTGTCACGGCCCGCGAAGAAGATCGGCTCGGACCGCATCGAGGTGCCGTGCACCCAGGCGGGCCTGTTCGGGGCCTTGCGCGCGGCGTCCTCGGAGGCGAGCACCATCGCGCACGCGCCGTCGGACGACGGGCAGGTCTCCAGGTAGCGGATCGGCTCCCAGAGCATCGGGGTCGACTCGACCATCTCGCGCGAGATCCCCGGGATCTTGAGGTGGGCGTAGGGGTTCTTCAGCGCGTTCTGCCGGTCCTTGACCGCGACGAGCGTGCCGATGTGTTCGGGGGCACCGGAACGCCGCATGTACGCGCGGATGTGCGGCGCGAAGTAGCCGCCCGCCCCGACGACCAGCGACGTCGAGTAGGGCGTGTTGACGGTGAGCGCCCAGGTGGCGTTGGACTCCGACTGCTTCTCCCACGCCACGGTGAGGACGCGGTCGTGCACGCCGCTCTGGATGAGGCTCGCCGCGACGTTGGCGGTGGAGCCGCCGACCGAGCCCGCCGTGTGCACGCGCATCATCGGCTTGCCGCGGGCGCCCAGCGCGTCGGCGAGGTAGGCCTCGGGCATCATGACGCCCTCGAAGAGGTCGGGCGCCTTGCCGATCACCACCGCGTCGATGTCGGACCAGGTCAGCCCGGCGTCATCGAGCGCGCGCCGTGCCGCCTCCCGGACCAGCCCGGCCATCGAGACGTCCAGCCGCTTGGTCTTGTAGGCGGTCTGTCCCACGCCGATGACCGCGCACGGGTTACCCATTGTCATCTCCCGAAAGGACGCACACGAGGTTCTGCTGGAGGCACGGGCCGGACGTCGCGTGGCCCAGCGTCCGGGTCGCGCTGCCGTCGTGAATGCGGGCGGCGGCCTCACCGATGCGGATGAGGCCGGTGGCCATCACCGGGTTGGCCGACAGCGCGCCGCCGGACGGGTTGACGGTCACCTCGTCGCCGAGGCCGAGCGCCTCGCGCAGGATCAGCTCCTCGTGCGTGAACTGCGCGTGCAGCTCGGCGACCTCGATGCCGGTGGCGCCCGCCTTCTCCCCCGCGATCCGGGTCGAGTCCGAGACGGTCAGATCGCGGACGCCGGGCAGGTGCGCCTCGCTGCGGTGATCGATGCCGGTGATCCACGCGGGCCGTTCGCACAGCTCGCGCGCCTTGTCTCCGGCGGCGAGGACGATCGCGGCGGCGCCGTCGGCGTCCGGCGCGATGTCGTACGGGCGCAGCGGTGCGACGTCGTGACCGGCGTCGTCCGGATCGGGCAGGTGCAGGGCGAACGGGTTGTCACGGCCCGCCGCGCGCGACCGGGCGGCGACGGCGCGCAGGTCGTCCTCCTTGGCGCCCGAGCGCTCCAGGTAGGCACGGGCCTGCACGGCGGCGAGCGAGACCTGGTCGATGCCGAGAGGCGCCAGGTAGTACGGGTCGTACTGCTGCGTCATGATCTTGCGCAGCGTGCCCTGCGACGGCTTGCCGAAGCCGTACACCAGAGCGGTGTCGATCTCGCCGTGCAGCAGCTTGACCCACGCCTCGTACAGGGCCCACGCCGCGTCCATCTCCACGTGCGACTCGGTGATCGGCGGCCAGGCGCCGACGGCGTCGAGCGCGGAGACGAACGAGAACGGCGCGCCGGCGAGGTAGTCGCACGAGCCCGAGCAGGTGAAGCCGAACCGGCGCAGCCCGGTGCGTTCCTTGATCTCGGTGATGACCGGCGCGAGCAGCTCGACCTCGGAGCTCCCGGTGTCCTCGGCGGTGTGCCGGGTCTGCACGAACGCGACGACGGCGATATCCCTGGTCATACGTAATCCTTGATCGCGTCGAAGGGGACGTCGGGCTCGTCGAGGGGCTCGAACCACTTGATGTTCGACATCGACCTGCCCCACTCGTCGCGGGGTCTCCAGGCCGCGCGCACCCGCATGCCCATCCGGACCTGGTCCGCCGGGATGCCCGCGACGAGGGCGAGCATCGTCAGGTCGGCGCCGTCGAGCAGGATGTAGGCCGACACGAACGGCACTTCGGGGGCGCGCGGGTCGGGCAGGTTGTTGACCGCGAACGTGGTGACCGTGCCGGTGTCGGCGACCTCGACCTCCTCGGTGGTCGGCACGCCGTCCTTGGGGCACAGGCCCTTCATCGGGACGATGACCTGCTCGCAGACCGCGCACCGATGGCCGATGAGCCTGCCCTGGGAGACGCCCTCCAGGAACCGGTCGAGCGCCCGCCCGGCCCGCAGGTCGTACTCCAGCCGGGTGGGCGAGTTGATCATCGTGACCTCGGGCTCGAAGCACGCGATGTCGTTGATCGATCCGGTCCGCTTGCCGCGCCCGCGGTATTTCGGCCGTACGCGCATCCCGGTCTTGAGGAAGCGCGGCGCCTCGGCACCCTCCGCCCGCGCTCCGACGTCCAGCGCGTGCAGCATCGCGGTGTCGGCGCCGTCCGGCTGGATGAGCGCCCAGGCGAACGGGTGGTCGAGCGGGTGCACGTCGAGCGGCCGCGGCACCCATGACCAGCTCCGCACCGTGCCCGCCGGGCCGACCTCGACGAACTCCGAGGTCACCTCCTCGCCGGTGTCCGGGTCGTACTCCAGCGGCGGGAAGAGCACCTTGCCCGCCCGCGTGCGCACGCCCACCAGGCGGCCGTCGCGCAGCTCGCTCAGGAACCGGCCGATGACCGGCCCGACCGACCGCGTGTAGCCGCCGGGGAACTCAAGGACGTGGTTGGGGGCTTCGGGGCTAGTCGGGGTGGGTTGGTCGGGCCTAGATCGCACTCTCGCGGTCCTTCCAGTACGGGTCGCGGAGCTTTCTCTTGAGGAGCTTGCCGTTGGGCTCGCGCGGCATGGTCTCGATGAAGTCGATCGACCGCGGCCACTTCATCCTGGCCAGGCGGCCCTCCAGGGAGGCGAGGATCTCGGCGGCCAGCCCAGGCCCCGGTTCGCAGCCCGCCGCGGGCTCGACGACGGCCTTGATCTGCTCGCCCCACTCGTCGTCGGGGATGCCGAAGACGGCCACGTCGGCGACCTTGGGATGCAGCGTGATCTCGTTCTCGATCTCGGCCGGGTAGATGTTGGCGCCGCCGGAGATGATCATGTCGGCCTTGCGGTCGGACAGGAAGAGGAAGCCGTCCTCGGTCAGGTAGCCGATGTCGCCGACCGTGAAGTGGTCGTCGAGCCGGTTCTTCTCCGTCTTCTCCTTGTCGCCCTTGTACTCGAAGGAGGTGCCGGCCATCTTCATGTAGATGGTGCCCGGCGTGCCCGCCGGCACCGGCCGTCCCTCGTCGTCCACGATGAGCAGCTCGCTGATCGGCCAGGCCTTGCCGACCGTGCCGGGGTGGGCGCGCCAGTCCGCGGGCGAGGCGATCGTGCCGCCGCCCTCGGTGGCCGCGTAGTACTCCCAGATGCAGTCGCCCCACCAGTCGAGCATCCGCTGCTTGATCGGGACCGGGCACGGCGCGGCGGCGTGGATGGCCCACTTCATGGACGAGACGTCGTAGCGCTTCTTGGTCTCGTCCGGCAACGCCAGCAGCCGCTTGAAGTGCGTGGGCACCATGTGGGTGTTGGTGACCTGGTAACGCTCGATCAGCCGGAGCGTCTCCTCGGCGTCCCACTTGTCGACGTACACCAGCGTGTGGCCCATCTGCAGCGCGGTGCCACCGAACTGGGTGACCGCGGTGTGGTAGTTCGGCGAGGTCACCAGGTGCGCCTGCGGCTCGTTCCCGGCGGGCCGCCCGGCGGGCATGCCGAACATCGACAGCAGGAACGTCATCAGTTCGGCGCTGTCGTCGGGGTCGATCCCGGCGAGCCTGCGCTTGACGCCCTTGGGCCGCCCGGTGGTCCCGGACGTGTAGTGCATGGTCGCGCCGTTGCTGCGGTCGGCGGGCAGGGTGTCCGGCTGCCCCTCGACCAGCTCGTCGAACGGGCGGAAGCCCTTGACGGCGCCGAACGCGAACGTGCGATGCGCCTCGATCCCCGACTCCTTGGCACCCCGCACGCCCTCCGCGGCGTACCGTTCGTGCACGAAGAACGCCTTGGCCTCGCTGTCGGCCACGATGTAGCCGATCTCGGGGCCGGTCAGATGCCAGTTGATCGGTGTGTAGTACCAGCCCGCCTGCAGCGCGGCCAGGTAGAGCACCAGCCCCTCGACGCCGTTCGGCACCAGGCCGCAGAAGCCGTCGCCGCCGCGCAGCCCGAGCTCCCGCAGGCCGTGCACCACCCGGTTGGCGCGGGCGAGCAGGTCACCGGCGGTGTATTCGGTTCCCTCCGGATCGACGGCCGCGATCCACTCCGGATCGGCCTGCGCCAGCCGCCAGAATCCCAACGATCCCATCGGATCTCCTTAGCACGGTCGGGATGCCAAAGTAGATCACGTTCTCGTTTTCTGAGGCAAGACCTGTTGACGCGCCGATCTCACTACTAGAATCTGTTCTTGTTTTGAATCCGCCGAGCGACCTGGGAGGACGCCGTGGAACGGCTGCCGATCAGCACCGAGCACTGCACCGTCGAGCGGGACGGCCACGTCGTCATCGTGACGATGAACCGGCCCGAGGCCCGCAACGCGCTGAGCTCGGCCATGCTCGTCGGTCTCGCCGACGCCTGGGCCTACATGTCCGAGACACCCGAGGTGCGCGCGGGAATCCTCACCGGCACCGGCGGCCAGTTCTGCGCGGGCGCTGACCTGAAGGCGATGGGCACTCCGCCCTCCGATCCGAAGGTCCAGGAGCGCATGCAGCAGATCTCCAACTTCCATTGGAAGGGCCTGCTCCGCGAGGGACGTCCTACCAAACCCCTCATCTGCGCGATCGAGGGCTACGCCGTGGCCGGTGGCACCGAACTCCTGGTCGGCACCGACCTTCGCGTCGTCGCCGAAGACGCCACCCTGGGCCTGTACGAGGCGAAGCGCGGCCTCTTTCCCATGGGCGGGTGCGCGATCCGGCTCCCCCGCCAGATCGGATACGCGGCCGCGATGGACATCCTGCTCACGGCCCGTTCGGTCACCCCGCAAGAAGCCCTCGCCATGGGGCTCATCAACAAGGTCGTCCCAAGCGGCACCGCACTCCAGGCGGCCCGCGAACTGGCAGCACAGATCGCCGAATGCGGCCCCCTCGCCGTCCAGGCGATCCTCCACACGTACCGCGAGACCGAACACCTCTCCGAGGAGGAGGCCCTCAAGATCTCCGACGAGATCGGCTGGCCGGTCATCGGTTCCGAGGACGCCAAGGAGGGCTCCAAGGCGTTCAAGGAGAAGCGCCCGCCCACCTTCAAGGGCAAGTGACCGAACCCCGGTTTAGGTCGCCCTAAAACCGGTGCCCCGATTGCCCATCCCTCCCGTGGCAATGCCACAGGTGTCACAGGAGGGCTGATCATGGCACTACACCTAGGACGCAGGCGGCGGGACGAGCCGGCCACGGAGCAGCGCCCGCCCCTGCGGCAGCGGCTGTGGCCCCGCCGCACGACCGCCGACGCCGAATCCACGGCGACGCGAACCGTGGTCGTAGAACGCCGCCCGCGCCGGTGGCCCCGGCGCCGGATCAACCCGGTGAGCACGATGATCATGGCCGCGGGCTGGGCGGCGGCCCTCATCCTCGCCCTCGGGATACTGCTCACCTGGGGCGACGCCAACCCGGGCAACACCCTGGTCGACGCGACCCTGGACGCCGGACGCTGGCTCGCGACCCCGTTCCACGACGCGTTCACCCGTTCCGACCCCGAACATCAGCTCTACCTCAACTGGGGGATCGCCGCCGCCGTCTACTACGCGATGGCACGCGTCGTCTCCTGGCTGATCCGCTTCTGATCGTCGGCGCGCCTGCCGACACCCGCTCTGATCCGAGCAGGCGCGCCGCACCAGCCCTGGACGGCCTGCGCTCCCCCGCCGCGCAGGCCGTTCAGCGCGCGTTTGCGGCAGGCGCGCGGGCCTACTGGAACTCGCTCGTCTCCAGCGCGAAACCGAACGGCTCGGGGAGGTCGATCGCCTTCCCGAAGCTCAGCCGGATGTCCTCGCGGTAATCCTCGCCCTCACCATCAGGGTCGCTGAACAGACACACCGTCTTGTTCATGCGGTCCACCAGCAAGTAGAGCGGAATCCCTGCCTTGGCATAGCAGTGCCGCTTGATCCAGCGGTCCATCTCAGGCTTCGCGGAGGTCACTTCGATCACCATCGCGACGCCGTCCGAGGGCATCCAGACGGGAGCGCCCCAGAACAGCCCGAGCTCATTGGGCCCGACGACACCATCGGGAACGAGATGGTTCTTCGTGCACTTGTCGCCGCGGACCAGCTCCAGACCTTTGTTGCCTGAGAAGTCCATGCGTCTACTGGAGCGCTGGGCGATCTGCCAGCCGATGACGGCCAGGATTCCCTCATGATCTCCAATGGGGGGTGGCGACACGACGATTTCCCCTTCGATGAACTCCGCGCGATATCCCTCCGGCGTGTCCAGCTTCAGGAACCCGTCGAGAAGCGCCTGCTCGTGAGCGCCCCTTGGGTCATGCTCCGCACTGGCGGTCATGCCACACTCCCTGTCCGGCCGTCCCTCCAGCATAGGGACCGGCACGGAGGAGGAGGCGTGGGACGCCGAACGGCGGCGGGGCATACTGGGGTGTGGTCTCTGTTCCGCCTGCTCGGCATCTTGTGCGTGCCAAGGACCTTGCTGACGTGCGTTACTTCGAGCGGTTGACGGTGGACGACCTGGCGCGGGCGGCGGGGCTTTCGCGTTCGCACTTCAGCGCGGAGTTCCGGCGGGCGTTCGGGGAGTCGCCGCACGCCTACCTGCTGACGCGCCGTCTGGAACGTGCCGCGGCCATGCTGCGCACGACCGACCGGTCGGTGGCCGACATCTGCGTGAGCGTGGGGCTGCAGAGCATCGGCTCGTTCACGACCAGCTTCAACCGCATGTACGGCATGTCGCCGACGGCCTACCGTGACTGCTTCCCGCCCGCGTCGGATTTCGCGCTGATACCCGCGTGCGTTCTGCGCGCCTACGGACGTCCGCAGAACAGGACGTTTCGAGAAGACGCGGCCCGACCTCGCTGATTAGCGTCGAGGGCGACGGATCAGAACGGACGGAGAGTTGATGATGAAGATCGCCAACGCGCAGTTGTGGGTGCACGACCAGGACGAGGCGCTCGCCTTCTACACGCGGAAGCTCGGCATGGAGGTCCGCGTCGACGTCACCATCCCCGAGATGGGTTTCCGGTGGCTCACCGTCGGGCCCGTCGGGCAGCCGGACGTCGCGATCGTGCTCATGGCGGTGCCCGGCCCGCCCGTCATGGACGCCGCCACGAACGAGCAGGTCCGTGACCTGATGGCGAAGGGCTTCGCGGGGACCGTCTTCTTGGCCACCGACGACTGCCGCGCCGCGTTCGAGGAGCTCACCGGGCGCGGGGTCGAGTTCGTGGAGGAGCCCGGCGAACGCCCGTACGGGGTCGATTCGGCCTTCCGCGACCCGTCCGGCAACCACATCCGGCTGACCGAGGTTCGTCATCCGGCCGTGGCCTGAGGTAGGGGACGCTCCGGCCGGGTGGGCGGCCGGAGCGTCTTCCGTGGTCAGGCTTCGGTGATGGTGTTGAGGCGTTCGATCGCCTCGACGTACTCCTCGATCAGGTCGTAGACCACCTGGGCGGCGGGCTTGACCTGGTTCATCGAGCCGACGATCTGGCCGACCGGGAACGTGACCAGCTCGCCGTCGCCCGACCGGGCGATGCGGGGCAGTGCGTCGGCGACCAGCATGAACTGCATGGGCATCGGGAGGTAGCCCGGCGACTTCTCGCTCTCCCAGGCGTCGGTCCAGGCGGTCTTGAGGAAGCGCGCGGGCTTGCCCGTCCACGCGCGGGACCGCACGGTGTCGCGGGAGGTCGCCTTGAGCAGCTTGGGCAGCGCACGTTCGGGGGTGTCGGCCTCGTCGACCGTCAGCCAGATCGAGCCGGTCCAGGCGCCGTCGGCGCCGAGCGCCATGCCCGCCGCGAGCTGGCGGCCACGGCCGATGCCGCCGGCGGCCAGGACGATCGTGTCCTTGCCGACCGCGTCCACGACCTCGGGGATGAGGACCATCGTCGAGACGTCGCCGGTGTGGCCGCCCGCCTCGGTGCCCTGCGCGACGATGATGTCGACGCCGACCTCGACCTGCTTGCGCGCGTGGCGGGCGTTGGAGGCCAGGCCCGCGACCTTGACGCCGTGCTGGTGGGCCAGCTCGACGACGTCGGCCGGGGGCGGGCCGAGGGCGTTGGCCAGTAGGGCGATGGGGTGCTTGAGGGCGACCTCGACCTGCGGGCGGGCGGTCTGGTCGGTCCAGCCGAGGAGCGCCTTGTTCGCCTTGTCGGTGGACGGCTCGACGCCGTGCTCGGCGAGGAGGTTCTCCAGGAACTCCCGGTGCTCCTTGGGGATCATGCCCTGGAGCTTGCCGAGCAGTTCGTCGGCGTCGCCCAAATCGGCGCCCTCGTACTTGGCGGGCATCACCACGTCCACGCCGTACGGCTTGCCGCCGACGTTCTCGTCGATCCATTTGAGCTCGAGCTCGAGCTCCTCGGGGGTGAAGTACAGCGCGCCAAGCACGCCCATGCCGCCGGCGCGGCTCACCGCCGCGACGACGTCGCGGCAGTGACTGAACGCGAAGATCGGGTACTCGATGCCGAATAGTTCGGTGACTCGTGTCCGCACACTCCGAACGATAGGGCCACGGTCATCAAACTGCAACAGGTTCTATTTTGGGGACTTTGCTTCGGCGGTGTTCTTAGAACACGTACTAGACGCGGTCAGGGGCGACCGATCGGCGGTGGCTCGGCGTTCTCCTCGGCCGGCTGGACCTCGCCGAACTTGCCGTCCGCCCGCCGGACCGGGTTCTTCGGCGGCAGCGCGGCCCTGCGCTCGGCGACGCGGCCCGCGACGACCCCGAGGACGACCAGGAGCAGACCCAGCAGGAGCGCGCCCACCGGCACGTAGACCCGGACCCCGGCGATCAGGAAGGCGTGCTCGTCGGCCTGCTCGACCAGGCTCTTCTCGCCCTGCTCGGTGGTCCGGAGATCGGCCGACGCGACCGTCATCCGCCCCCGGCCGTCCGGGGTCTGGACGAAGCTGTGGATCGCCTGCCGCACCTTGATCGGGACACCGGTGCGCGGGTCGACCCACTGGGTGATGGTCGACTCGAAGTAGCGGTCGACCTTCTGGGAGGGGCTCTTCTTGCCCAGCCCCAGCCACTCGCCCGGCATCTTGAAGTTGACCTTCTGGGTCAGGGTGACCGGGACCCGCCGGGTGAACCTGTAGGCCTTGACGCCCTGCACCCGCTCCTCGGCCTCGAAGCGCATCGGCACCTCGCGGCGGGTGGTCATGTCGAAGAACGGGTAGTCGCGCTTCTCCACGTTCGCCACCGGGAAGAGCAGGCCGTAGCCGGTCATCCGCACGTTGGTGTCGCCGCCGATGTTGGTGCCGCAGCAGTTGACCAGCTCCGAGGAGCGCCGGTCGAAGGCGATGCGGTAGCCCTGGACCTCGATCATCTTGTCCGGGTGGGCCTTGTCGAAGATGTTGGTCGAGGAGTCCCACACCGCGATGTCGTTGTCGCCGTTGTTGGCGCGCACGTCGCCGCGGACGGTGTTCTCGGCGACGAGCGTGACGTTCTTGCGCAGCTTGAGCGTCGCGGTGTCGAAGTAGGAGGCGTTCGGCGCCTCGAGCTGGGTGCGCTGGTAGCGGTTGAGCGGCGCGCGCACCAGCTGGTCGGCGACGTAGAACCGCACCAGCGGCACCAGCGCGAGGAAGAACGCCCCGAAAACGATCAGGACCAGGCCGAGATTCCGGCGCATGTCCAACCTCCCGGCGGGCGTCTCACGACAGGTCATCCACGATCACGAGGGTCCGGCCCCGGCGTGTGCGCGTTACCCTACAGGACCACCCAAACCACCCATCCAAAAGGCCATTTCCGCAGAAGGCGCCCTCGTGAACACCGGTATCCGCATCCCGGGCCGCCGCCGGCCGACGCCTTCGGGGCGCCGCCGGCCGGTGCTCGCGGGGCGCCGGCCGGGCCGCCGCTGGCTGGCGCTGGCGGCGGTGCTGACGGCCACGTTCATGGACCTGGTGGACGTGACGATCGTGAACGTGGCGCTTCCGGCGATCCAGCGCGACCTGCACGCGGGGTACGCCGCAGGCCAGTGGATGGCCGCGGTGTACGCGCTCGGCTACGCGCTGCTGTTGATCACAGGTGGGCGCCTCGGCGACATCTTCGGGCGGCGGCGGGTCTTCCTGGCCGGGATCGTCGGGTTCACGGCCGCCTCGGCGGTGGCGGGAGCGGCTTTCTCCCCCGGCATGCTGATCGGCGCCCGCGCCGCCCAGGGCGTGTTCGCCGGGATCATGGTGCCGCAGGCGCTGTCGGTGATCACCGTGCAGTTCGCGCCCGGACGCGAGCGCACGCTGGCGTTCAGCCTGTACGGGGGCTTGCTCGGCGTCGCCCAGGTCAGCGGGCCGATCCTGGGCGGCCTGCTGACCCAGTACGGGGGCACGCTCGGCTGGCGGGCGATCTTCTTCGTCAACCTCCCCGTGGGCCTGGCGGCGCTGGCCGGCGCCGCGCGGTGGATGGACGACTCCCGCGCCGAGCCGCCGCCCCGGCTCGATCCGGCCGGGGTCGTGCTGGTCGGCGCGGCGTCGCTGCTGCTGACGTTCCCCCTGGTGCAGGGGCGGGAGTACGGCTGGCCCTGGTGGTGCGCGGCCCTCCTCGCCGGCACCCTGCCCGTCCTGATCTTGTTCGCGGCGCACGAGCGGAGGAGCGCGAGTCCCCTCGTACCGCCGCTGTTGTTCGCCCGGCGTTCCTTCACCGCCGGGCTGGTTCTCACGCTGGCCCTCTTCTCCGGCGTCGCCGCGTGCTTCATCACGCTCACGTGGGGCCTGCAGTTCGGGCTCGGCTGGTCACCGATGCGGGTGGCGCTGACCGGCCTGGCGTGGCCCGCCGGGGTCGCGTGCACGGCCCAGTTCACGCACCGGCGCGGTCACCGCCACGCCCGCCGGCTCGTCGGCGCCGGGACCCTGATCATGGCCTCCGGCCTGGCCGGCCTCAGCGTCCTGACGATGACGGCGGGCCGGGATCTCACGCCCTGGCCGATGGTCCCGTGGCTCTTCGCGGCCGGGCTCGGGATGGGCCTCGCGCTGCCGATCCTGGCGAACGCGGTGATCAGCGAGGTTCCCCACCACAGCGCCGGGGCCGCCTCGGGCGTCTTCAACTCCATCACCCAGCTCGGCGGCGTCCTCGGGGTCGCGGCGGCCGGGCTCCTCTACTTCGGCGCGGCCCAGGCCCCCGAGGGCACGCCGCGGGCCCTGGCGTTCAGCTCGCTGGCCCTGCTGCTCGCCGCCGCACTCTCCGGTTTGCTACCGAGACGTATCGCATCCGGTGAGCCGGGCCGACTACCCTTCATCGACACCGCCGACACCTCCGGGAGGCCGCGCTGACGCCGATGCGGGTGACCGTCGTGGTCCCGACCCGGAACTCCGCCCGCACCCTGGAGCGGTGCCTGGCCTCGGTGCGCGCGCAGACCCACCCGGTGGAGCTGGTGGTGGTCGACAACGCCTCCGCCGACCCGACCCCCGAGATCGCGGCGGCGCACGCGGACGTGGTGGCGGACCACGGCCCCGAACGCAGCGCGCAGCGCAACCACGGCTGGCGGACCGGCACCGGGGAGATCATCGCCTTCGTCGACTCCGACATGGTGCTGGAACCCGAGGTCGTCGAGCAGGCGGTCAAGGTCTTCGCCACCGAACCCGACCTCGGCGGCCTCGTCATCCCGGAGCTCTCGTTCGGCGAAGGATTCCTGGCCCGCTGCCGGGCCGTCGAGAAGCGGTCCTACCTCGGGGACGAGACGGTCGAGGCGGCGCGGGTGTTCCGCCGGTCGGCGCTGGAGCGGGTCGGCGGGTACGACGAGGGCCTGAGCGCCTTCGAGGACTGGGACCTGGCCGACCGGGTGGCCGCGACCGGCCTGCGCATCGGCCGGGTGACGGCGGTCGTCTGGCATGACGAGGGCCGGATCACGCTGCGGTCCGCGTACCGCAAGCGCCGCTACTACGGCCGCTGGCTCCCGGCCTACCGGTCCCGTCCGCACGCCCGGTCGTTCGGCCGCGGCCGCTCCGCGCGCACGCTCCTGCGGCAGGGCTCGCCCCACCACGTGCTCGGCCTGGTCGCGCTCAAGATCGCCGAAGCGCTGGGGCTGCTGCGCGGCTCCCGCCGCCCCTCGGATGACCGCGCCCGCTCGGATAACCTTCGGCCACCGTGACACTCGCAGCCCCCCGACCCCAGGCCGCCCGGGACGATCGGCTTCCCACGATCTCCGGGCACCACGCCGCGCTCGACGGCCTCCGCGCCGTGGCGGCGCTCCTGGTGCTGCTCTTCCATGTGGCGGCGAGCACGGGCTATCTCAGCCGGCAGGGCGCACTGCCCGCGCTGCTGTCGCGCGGCGAGATCGGGGTGCCGATCTTCTTCACGCTGTCGGGGCTGCTGCTCTACCGGCCCTGGGCCGCGGCGGCGCTCGGACTCCGGCCTGCGCCGGGGACGGGCGGCTACCTCTGGAAACGCGCGCTCCGGCTACTGCCCGCCTACTGGGCGCTGGTGATCGTCACCATGGTGATGTACGCCGAGGACCACCTCACGGACTTCTGGACCTGGCTCACGCTCGGCACTCTCACCTACAGCTACGACCCGCATCCGTGGTGGAACAACTACCTCGGGCCCAATGGGATGGGTCAGATCTGGAGCCTGACGGTCGAGGCGGCGTTCTATGTGGCGCTGCCGCTCCTCGCCCTGCTGCTGCGGCTGTGGGCGGAGCGGGCCGGGGCGGACGTCGGCGCGCGCGCCCGGCGGCTGCTGTACGGGCTGGGCGGCTATTCGCTGGTCTCTTTGGTTTACGCGCTCGCGGTCTCCTACACCTCGAACGAGGGTTTCTACGGCAACTGGCTCCCGCGCTACCTGGCCTGGTTCGCCATCGGCATGGCCTTGGCCGTCCTGTCGGTCTGGGCCCATGCAGAAGCCGAACACGACCAGGCCTCAGGCGAGTACGGCCAGGGCCAGAGCAGCGAGCGGCCGGTGGGCCGGTTCTGCCGTACGGTCGCGGCGTCATGGGGCATGTGCTGGGTCACGGCCGCGCTGCTCTACTGCGTGGCTTCCACGCCGCTCACCGGAGTGTCCCGCTTCATCCCCGCGAACGCCTGGACGACCGAGCTGCACATCGTGCTGTACGGCCTCGTCGCCGCGTTCCTGATCGCCCCGGTGGCGCTGGCCCCGGCGGACCATCCGGCGATCCGGCGGGTGCTCGGCAACCGCGTGATGGCGTTCCTCGGCAAGATCTCCTACAGCGTGTTCCTGTGGCAGTTCGTGGTCATCTACGTGTGGTTCGACCTCACCGACCATCCGCCGTTCACGGGCAACCTGCTCGTGGACTTCCCCGTGTGCGCGCTACTCACGATCGGGGTCTCGACCCTGAGCTACCACCTGGTCGAAAGTCCCGCCCGGCGGCTGGGTTCGGGGCGGCGGCCCTCCGTTCACCGGGAGCCCGTCGGGGACGGTGTCGCGGGGTGACCGCCCGTCCTCGGCGTCGTCCGCCGGGGTGATCGGCACCCAGCGGAGCTCTCCAGCGCCGGGCAGCCAGATGTCGGGTTCGCGCGAGGCGGCGAGCAGGGCCACCAGATAACCCACCACCAGGAGCCCCAGCAGCTGCGGTACGGCGTCCCGCAGGACGTCCGGCACGGCGCCCTCCGCACCTCGGCGGGTCAGCCACGTGCCGAGGGCGACAGACCCGCCTCCGGCCACCATCGGCGCCGCGACCAGCCAGGACGAGCGCAGCCGACGGGCGGGAGCGGAGCTTCGGCCCTGCGCCCACTGCGCCACCACGGCCACGACCACGGTCAGCGCCAGACCCGCGAACCCCGCCAGCCAGAAGCCGAGGCCCGCGGCGAGCCCGAGCACCGCGACGCGGGCCGCCCGGCCCGGCCTCCCAGCGGGCGCCGGGACCTCCTCGCGGACGGGCTGGCGACGCCAGAACGCCACGAGGAAGAGCACGAGCAGCAGGTTCAGGCCGAGGAAGAGCGCGATCCGGTAGAGCCCGTCGGGCTTGTAGGTCAGCTTGACCACGCCCGCCGTGCCCGCCGGGACCTCCCAGGCCTGCCGCCACCCGTCCAGGCGGACGGGCCGCAGTTCCCGGCCGCCGACCTCGGCCTTCCACCCGGAGTTGAAGTTCTCGTTCACGACCAGGTACGAACGCCCCGGGGTGTCGACCTCGACCTCGCGCAGGCCCTTGTCCCAGCCGCGGACCTGCACGGCCTGGCTCGCCTGGGGCTTGGCCGTGGCGAGCCTGCCGCCTGGGTCCACGACCATCGAGTCCACCCGGTAGGCGGTGCCGCCGGCGCCGATCCGGTTGTCGCCCGCCACGACGCGGACCGGCTCGCAGGTCTGGAACCGCATCAGCCGCCCGCCCAGCACGTCGTCCACGGTCCCGGTGAGCCTGGTGCGGCTGGAGGCGCCGTTGACCTGCACGGTCGGCCCGTACCCGCAGGGCGTGGTGAACGGCTTGAAGCCCGAGGCCGTGAGCGGCGCCACGCCCGGCACGGTGACGTCGCTGATCTGGAGGGGCACCTGCGAGGACGTGAACCTGAGCGTGATCCGGTCGGTCCGGATCGGGTCGAAGCGCAACCGGCCGTTCTTGTCGACCAGGCCCTCCCGGACCTCGCCGTTCGCTCCGGTGACGGTGACGCGCAGCGCCGCCCGTGCCCCGGCGGGCCGGGCGACCGTCACCTCGCCGAGTTGCACCGCCCCGTCCCAGCCGATCTTGAGCGTGGGCGCGCGGTCGTCGCCGGCGGCCAGCCAGGTCGTCGCCGGATCGCCGTCGAACGCCGACCGCGGCAGACCGGCCGGTTCGCGCGTCCAGGACGAGCTCGCGCTCACGGTGACCTTGGACCCGGACCGGGTGAGCCGGTCGATCATCCCCGGCTCGGTCAGCACCGCGTTGCCGCTGACCCTCGCGGTCGTTCCGGCCGGTGAGGAGAAGATCCGGTTGAACGTGTTGCCCTCTTCGTCGTCCTTGCCCAGCTCAGGCGAGCAGACCCAGCGGGACGAGCCGCGCATGCACTCCGACCTGGGCGGCACGGAGCGCGCCATCAGCTGGGCGGGCGCCTCGTTCCGCTTGGCCGGCGCGGCGGGCATGCGGAGGTGGCGGGACGCCCGTACGCCCGGGACCGTGAGCTCGGAGACGGCCACCCGGGCGGCGGCGGGCGACACCGGCTCCTTGGCGAGCTTCAGAATCCGGACGCGCAGCCAGCTCGTCCGTCCCGCCGGGGCCCGCAGCCGCTGCGGCTGCGCCGTGGGCTGGACGTCCTGCTCGATCGTGCCCGCCTGGGTGTCGACCGCGACGCGGGCGGGCGCGGGGCCGAGGAACTCGTTGCGCACGAACGACGCGTCGACGCCCTGGCCGGGGTCGAGCGGCTCCTGGAAGTCCACGCGCAGCCACTGCTGGAGCGGGCCGTTCCAGCCGCCCGTCGTCCAGTGGGTGCGCGGGTCGCCGTCGAGGGCGGCCGACGGCAGCGCGCCCGGGTCGTCGAATCCGCCGAGCGTGCCGGGATCGGCCGCCGAGGACGAGGCCGTGACGTTCTTGATCCCCTCGTACGCGGCGGTCGTGCGGTAGCGCAGCCACCCGGGTTCCTCCGGGTCGGCGCCCTGCCCGCGCGTGTCCGCCCGGGTGCCGTCGGCCGTCTTCGTCGCGGCGATCTGGCTGCGGATCTCCCCGAGGTTGCGGTCGCGCCAGCGCAGGGCGTCCGACACGACGGGCGCGGCCGGGGCCGCCGGGTCGTCGTCGCCGAGCAGCACCGGGCGCCCTTTGAGCGCGCCGTTGTCGGCGAGCGAGAGCAGGCCCTCGGGCGAGCCGTACATCCGGACGGCCTGGCCCGCGTCGAGCATGCTGACGACGTCGTCGGCCTCGCCCACCTCGTAGATCTCGACCGGCAGGTACCGCTGGTCGAACGAGCCGACCGCCTCGTCGCCGCCCCAGCCGCCGACCGGCTGGTCGCCGAACGACGCCACGCGCCTGATGCCGGGCGAGGTCTCCAGGGCCGTGTGGACCCGGGCGGGCCAGGCGCCGCGCAGGTCCGGCCGGGCAAGATCGTTGCGGACGAGCAGGAAGCGCACGCCCATGCGGGCCAGCACCTCGGTCAGCCCGGCGGAGCCGCGCCCGGCCGACACACGCTGGTCGATGGCGTCCATCAGCCGTGCGTAGCCCGGGGAGCCCTGCGGGACGAGCTGCCGCGCTCCCCAGCGGGTGCTGAGCAGCGGCTGGACGATGTCGTCCATTGGGCGTCCCCAGGTGTACTCCCCGAAACGGGCACCCGGCACGGCCAGCACGGCCTGCTGCCCGGCCCGCCCGTTCAGCCAGTTCGCGGCCTGCTGCCAGTACTGCGGAACGGCCGGAAAGTCGCCCGGCCCGGCCAGGCCGTTGGTGAGCGCGGGGAACGACACCGCCGCCAGCGTGGCGCCCGAGACCGCGAACAGGCCCAGCCGTGCCCTCGGGCGTCGCAACGTCCTCGGCAGGTGAACGAGTCCGAGCGCGAGCGGCAACCGCACCAGGCCGTCGAACTTGTAGAGGTTGCGCAGCGGCGCCAGCGGCCCGTCCAGCAGGTCGCGCATCGGCGCCGCGAGCGGCCCCTCGATCCGGCTCACGTGCCCGGCCGCGATGATCGCGACGCCGGCGAGCAGGACGAGCAGCAGGAACGTGCGTTCGGGCAGGTCACGCCGGGCCAGCCCGGCCAGGCCGAGCGCGGCCAGCACGGCGGTCACGATGATCAGGAACGTGCCGGTGGAGAGCTGGAACCCGACCGGCAGCGACGAGGCGTCCAGGTAGTTGATCCAGCGCTCGGCGCCCCGCAGGACGTCGATCAGCCCGGTCGGGCCCGTCGTGGTGTCGGCCTTCTCGGTGTAGCCGAGCCAGGAGAAGCCGTACCGCCCGGTCAGCACCAGCGGGGCCAGCCACCACGCGGTGGCGAAGCCGACGGCGGCGCACCACCAGGCGAAGAGGCGCAGCCGTCCCGGCGTCCCGCGCGGACGGGTGAGGAGGTAGATCGCGGGCACGGCGAGCACGGCGATCGTCGCGGTGCCGTTGATCCCGCCGCACAGCGCCACGGCGACGCCGGACCGGGCGGCGGCCCGCATCCGGCTGCCGCGCCCGTCGCCGACCGAGACCAGCGGGAGGATGATCCACGGCAGCATCGCCAGCGGGAGGTACTCCCAGGAGGCCTGGCCGAGCGCCGAAAGCCCGTGCGGCCCGAGCGCGTAGGCCAGCGCGCCCACGAGCCGGCTGACCGGGCCGCCGAGCCCGAACCGTTCGGCCAGCCGCTTGGCGCCGAGGAAGGCCGCGCAGAGCAGCAGCGACAACCACAGCCGCTGCGTGATCCACGCGGGCAGCCCGATCAGGTCGCCGAGGGCGTAGAACGGGCCCATGGGGAAGAAGTAGCCGGCCGCCTGGTTCTGGAGCTGGCCGAACTGCGCGGGGTCCCACAGGTGCAGCGCCCGGCCGAGGAAGCCGAGCGGGTTGACCGCCATGTCGATCTTGGTGTCGGCGAGGATGCGGCCCGGCCGGGTGGAGGTCACCAGAACGATCAGTGCCAGACAGCAGATCGCGGTCCGGAACCGTTCGCGCAGCCGTTCGTCGAGGCCCTCCCCGTCGCGTTCGGGCCGCTGCGCCGGCTCACGGTCGGCGTCGGAGAGGCGGCTCGCCAGCCGGTCGGCCCACGCTCCGCTACCGGTGGCCATGCCGCTCGCCCTCCTCCCTGAACCGAACCCCTGACCGCACGGACCGGGTGCGCCTCAGCGGGCCGGACCCTCGCCGCGACCGGCCTCGCCTCGACCGGCCTCGCCGCGACCCGCCTCGCCGGGATCGGCCTTGCCGGGACCGGCACCGTCGTCGGGACGGCCGAGCAACCGCTCCGCCGGGGTGGCGATCCGTACCTGGAGCACGTCGCCGTGGTCGCGGAGCAGCTCGTCCCTGACCGGTCCCTCGACGACGCGGGGGTGGTCGTCACCGTACCCGCGTACGACGTGTGCGTCGGCATCCCGGGTGGCGCTCGTGCCCGTGCGGATCGCCGCCGCGATCAGCTCGCCCATCCGGCCGGCGGTACGGCTCCAGTCGAACTCCGCGGCCCAGGCACGGCAGTCGGCGGCGACCCGCGCCCGGCGCTCCGGGTCGCCCAGTTCCTTGAGCACCCGTTCGACGGTGCCGGCCAGCTCCTCCTCGTCCGGGACCAGCCAGCCCGTCACCCCGTCGCGGATCGCGTCGCGCAGGCCGTCCACGTCGTAGGCGACGGTCGGCACGCCCAGCGCGGCGGCCTCGGCCACGCACAGCCCCCAGCCCTCGCCCCGCGAGGCGCTCAGATGCAGGTCGGCCCGGCTCACCAGGGCCGCCTTCTCCTCCTCGGACACGAAACCGTGCAGGACGACGGTCCCGTCGAGCCCGCGCGCGGTGATCTCCGCCGCGAGCCGGTCGTGTTCGGGTCCGCGCCCGACGATGCCGATCCGCAGGCCGGGCCACTGCGGGCGGAGCCGTTCGGCGAGATCGAGCACCCGGTCGACCCGCTTGTGCGGCACGAGCCGGGTCACGCACACCAGGTCGGGATCACCGACCGGCTCGGCCCTGACGATCCGGTCCGGAAGCGTGACCCCGACCGGCACCAGGTAGACCGGTCCCGTCCAAGCCAGCCGTTCCCGGAGCGCGGTCAGCGTGGTCAGCGAGATGGCCGTGCACGCGTGCCGCCGGTAGGTCCGGCGCGCGACGGGGCCTTCGAGCATCCGTCCCACCCAGGCGAGCCAGGCGGGGAAGTAGAGGCCGAACTGCTCGTCGTGCACATGGAAGATCGAGCAGAAGACCGGCACCCGCCGCGGCAGCACCCAGGGGGTGAAGAACGGGATGCCGTTCTGGCAGTCGACCACCGCGTCGAACCGGCGCCGCCGGAGCAGCAGCCAGAGCAGCACCAGCGGATAGACCGTGAACCTGCCGCCCGTGCGCACGAAGTCCACGCCTTCGACCCGCTCGCGGCGCCGCTGCCCGGGCGCGCGGCACGTCACGTACGTCACCCGGGCGCCCTCGGCCGCCAGGCGCCGGGCCAGCTCCCAGGCATAACGTTCGGCACCCCCTGCCGAGGGGTGCCAGGGATCCCGCCAGTTGACGATCGCCAGCCGGCGGCCCGGGACGCCGCCGGTCATCCCGGCCCGGAACGGCTGGACTCGGTGACCGGGAACGCCGGAGCGACGGGCGCGGCCGTCCAGACCGGGGAGACCTCACGTGCGGCGCTGAAGCGGATCCGGGCCAGGTCGCGCAGGCACGAGAACGAGTGCCTGCGGACCGAGAAGGTGGTGCCCGGCACGTCCCGCCACTCGACCGGCAGATCGGTGATGGCGGCGCCGCGGCGGGCGCAGTGCATGAGCAGCTCGACGTCGAACGCGAACCCCGAGGTGCGCAGTTCGGCGGCGGCGGCCCGGGCCAGCGGCCCGGCGAAGAACTTGAAACCGCACTGGGTGTCGGTCACCCCGCCCGCGAGGTCGCGGATCAGCAGGTTGAACGTGACGGCCCCGAACTTGCGCAGCGGGTGGCTGTAGTCCTCGACGCGCGACTGCGGATGGCGGCGCGAGCCGACGACCACGGGATGGCCCGCGTGCAGCAGGCCGACCGCGGTCTCCAGCGCGCCCAGACCGGTGGCCATGTCGGCGTCGCAGAACCCGACGTACGGCGCCCGGGTGGCGAGCAGCCCCTCGCGGACCGCCGCGCCCTTGCCCCGCCGCGCGCATTGGACCAGCCGTACCGGCACCGGACCCGCCCAGCGACGGACGATCTCCGGGGTGCCGTCGTCGCTGGCGTTGTCGACCACGATCACACCGGTGGGGAAGGGCAGCGCCTCCAGCGCGGCGCTGAGCCGGGCCAGGCCGTCCGGAAGCCGGGTCGCCTCGTTGTACGCGGGGACCACGATCTCCAGGAGGGAGGACTCGGCTGCGTCCATGGCACCTTCGGTGACGCCTGGAGGCGTCGCTCAGCGCGAGCCGTAGTGGTAGAGCGGCTTGATGACGGGGTCGCTCTGGGAAGCGTTCGACACCTGCACGACGAACACCGACGCGAGGGCGGCCAGCACGACGCCGACCACGGCAGCGATCGTAATTCGCATCAGGGGGTCCTTCTACGTCGGGGGCGGCGGAGGAAGCAGGGGGTCAGCCTACTGGCTGGTACGAAAAATGACCAGAGAATCACGCCTATCACGATTGTCCATGCCAGTACCGCCGACCACACGGGGGCGCCGCCGTCCTCGGCCTTCACCGGGGCCTCGATCCGGTAGAGCACCAGATCCGGCCGGTCCAGGACCGGCGTCGCCCCGGCGAGCCTCTGCCGGGCCGGATTGGCCGCCGACGTCTCCGCGTCCAGGGCCACGTACCGGATGCCCGCCGCCCGCAGCCGTTCCGTCAGCGGCCCACCGGCGCGCACGGCCTCGTCCAGCCGCCGTGCCCGGGGGTCCTCCGCCCGGACCGTCAGCGAGCCGATCATGACGGCGTCACTGATGATCACCCGGCGGCCGAGATAGCGCGGCAGGGCGTCCAGGCTCGTCCGCCCGCCGTTCCAGCCGTACGAGCGGTACGTCGCCCACGGCAGCACCAGCACGTCACCGGGCACCGAGTCGGCCTCGACGAGCGTGCGCGCGGCGGCCCACTCCGCCGGGTAGTCCACGGCCTTGAGGCGGCCGGCCGCGCCCCAGGCCAGCGTGGGCAGCAGGACGACGGGCGCGAGGATCGCGAAGATCGCCAAGACGGCCCCGGAGGTGTCCGCCCAGCGCCCCGTGACGGCCCGTTCGACGAGGACGCCCAGGCCCACGGCCACCAGCACCGCAAGCGGCGCCACGTACTGCTGCCCGTCCCGCAACACCGCGAAGCCCGGCCAGAGACCGATCGCCCAGCGCAGCAGCCCCGGCACGACCGCCCCCAGGGAGGCCAGCACGAACCCGGCTCCCGCCGCCAGCGCCACGCCACGCGCCCAGGCCGAGCGGCACCACCGCCCGTACGCGAGGACGGCCGCCACGACGACGAGCAGCCAGGCGGCCGCGGTGATCGGCGCCCCGTAGCCCGCCGGCACCGTCTCCCGGTTCCACGCGCCGCCCAGCAGGAAGAGGCTCCCGAGCGCACCGAACGGCGTGTCGGCGCGCGCCGCGAAGGCCTCCACGCCCACCCCGTCGCCGGGCATGCCCGCCGGTCGCAACCATCCCGTCACCAGCCACGGCAGGCTCAGCACGACGAGGGCCGCGGCCGTCCGCGCCAGCGCCCGGCCCCGTTCCCCGCCCACCGCCGCGACGGCCAGCGCGGTCAGGGCGGAGATCGCCATGGCGGCGAAGCCACCGATCGCCGCCGGTATCAGCGCCCGGACGAGCCGCGCGCCGCCACCCGGTTCGGCCGACCGGGCCGCGGCGCCCACCACCCAGGGCAGCGCCGCGTACCCCAGCAGGAAGGCCCAGTGGCCCAGCAGCAGCCGCTCGGCGACGAACGGGTTCCAGGCGTAGAGGACTCCCGCCGCCAGCCTGGGCGCGAGCCGTTCTGAGGGCACCAGCGACGCCGCCGCCGTGCAGGCCATAACGAAGATCGCGAGGAGCACCAGCTTCTGCACCGCGTCGGCCGGCAACACCGTGGCCAGCGCGGTGACGAAGGCGTCGCTGGGCACGTGCCGGGGCACCGTGCCGGTCAGCCCGAAGGTCATCCGGGAGAACACCGGGTCCGGCACGAAGACCATGTCGAACGACAACACGAAGCCCGGCGCGAGACCCGGCCCGATCGCCAGCAGTCCCAGCACCAGGCCGGTGAATGCGGCCACCCCATGCCGCGCGCGCCCCATCATCGCGCTTGGACGCTACCCGATCTCCGCACCCCGCCGGTCGGCGCCCGGAGTTTCAGGAGCCGCAGGCGCGCTACGGGAGGCCCTGCGGTAGGTCGCGGGGCAGGCCGAGGATGCGTTCGCCGATGACGTTGAGGTTGACCTCCGTCGTACCGCCGCCGATCGTCATCGCCCGGGAGGCGAGCAGGTAGCGCGTCCATTTGCGGTGCAGGCCGGTGCCCTTGCCGCCCGCGCCGTGAACGGGCCGGTGTGACGTCAGCGCTCCCTCCGGCCCCAGCAGGCCGAAGCCGTACTCGGTGACCTGCTGCCCGTGCTCCATCGCGACCAGCTTGCGCACGTTCGCCGTCGCGCCCGGGTCGGTGCCCGAGAGCTGCTTGAGGGTGGCCCGCAGCCCGAGCAGGGCGAACGCGTGCTCGTCGCAGGCGAGGCGGCCGAGCTCGGCACGGACCAGCGGGTCGTCGGCGAGGCCGAGCCCGGTCGCGAGCCTGACCAGTTTGGGCAGGTCGCCGCCGAGCTGGAACGAGCTGGTCAGGCCGACCCGCTCGTTCGCCAGGGTGTTGCGGGCGACCCGCCAGCCCTCGTTGACCGGGCCGACCACGAGCTCGTCGGGCACGAGGACGCCGTCCAGGAAGACCTCGTTGAAGACCGCGTCACCGGTGCACTCGCGCAGCGGGCGGACGTCGATGCCGGGCGAGGTCATGTCCACCAGGAAGTAGGTGATGCCGTCGTGCTTGGGCCGGTCCGGGTCGGTGCGGGCGATGCAGATCCCCCACTGGGCGTCGCGGGCCAGCGAGGTCCAGATCTTCTGCCCGGTGATCCGCCAGCCTCCTTCGACGCGTTCGGCACGGGTGGTCAGCCCGGCCAGGTCGGACCCGGCGCCCGGCTCGCTGAACAGCTGGCACCAGATGATCTCGCCGCGCAGCGTCGGCGGCAGGAACCGTTCCCGCTGTTCGGACGTGCCGTACTGGACGAGCGAGGGCACCACCCAGGCGGCGATCATGAGCGGCACCGGACGGACCCCGGCGGCCTTGAGCTCCTGCTGGATCACGAGCTGCTCCAGCGGCCCGGCGGCCCTGCCCCACGGCTTGGGCAGGTGCGGTGTCACCCAGCCGCCGCCGGCCATCGCGGCGCGCTGGGTGAGCGGCTCCATCGCGGCCAGGTCGGCGACCTGGCCTCGGATCTCCGCCCGCAGTGTCTCGGCATCGGCCCCGGTCAGTTCGATGTCCATCGGACGCCGGACGCCCGCGACGGCGAGCGCCGCCACCTCGGCGTAGGCGGCGGACGTGCGGCCGAGCAGGGCCCGCAGCGTCAGCGCGCGGCGGTAGAGAAGGTGGGCGTCGTGCTCGAACGTGTAGCCGATGCCGCCGTGCACCTGGATGTTGCCCTCGGCGCATTCCACGGCCGCGTCCGCCGCGAGGGCGGCGGCCACGCCGACGGCGTAGGCGCGCTGCCGCTCGTCCGGCTCCCCGAGTGAACGCGCGGCGTCCCAGACGGCGGCGCGTGCCCGTTCGAGAGCGATGAGCATGCGGGCGCACCTGTGCTTGACGCCCTGGAACTGCCCGATCGGGCGGCCGAACTGCTCGCGCAGCTTGGCGTAGGCGACGGCGTCGTCCAGGGCGCGGCCCGCGACGCCGCACGCCTCGGCACCGAGGATCACCACGGCGAGGGCACGGGCGCCGCTCCCGGTGACGAGCCGTCCGGCGACGGGCACCTCGGTGACGGTCACCGCGCCGACCGGGCGGGTGAGGTCGAGCGCGTCGAGCGGCTCGACCGTGACGCCGGTGTGCGCGGCATCGACGACCGCCCAGCGGTCACCCTCGACCGGGAGCACGAAGAGCTCGGCGAGCTGCGCGCCGAGGACCGGCTGGACGGTGCCGGAGAGCCGCCCGTCCCGTTCGGTGAGCGCGCCGGCGAGCGCCACGGCGGCGATACGGGAGCCGTCGGCGAGACCGGGCAGTAGCTCGGCTCCGAGCTCGCCGGAGCCGCCCGAGGCGATGATCGCGGAGGCGAGGACGGTGGGCACGTAGGCGCCCGGCGCGACGGTCCGGCCCAGCTCTTCGAGCGCCACCGCCTGATCGAGGAGCCCGAACCCCTGCCCGCCGTGCTCCTCGGGCAGGTGCAGCCCCAGCAGTCCCTGCCGGGCGAGCGCGCTCCAGAACTCCGGGTGCGCCGGCGGCCGTCCCTCGTCGGCGGCGGCGACGGCCGCGCGCACGGCCCGCGACGTGACATGCCGCTCCGCGAACCCGCGTACGGACTCCGCCAGCGCCTCGTGCTCCTCGGTCAAGCCGATCGCCATGACTCGCACCTCTCGTCGGGGTGCGCCACAGCTTATTAGAACGTGGTTCGGCCGTTCAGGGCACCACCTTGAGCTGGGCCACGAACTGGTTGAGATCCGGCCACAGCTTGCGGTGGGTGTTGGGCAGCGACGCGAACACCACGGCCGGGGACGGCCGGCCGGTGTCGATGACCGCGGCCAGGACGACCTCGCCGGTGGCCCGCACGCCCGCGCGCTTGTAGGTGAGGTACGAGGCGATCAGCCAGCCCTTGTGGCCGCCGATCGTCAGCGGCTGCGAGGCCAGCGGCGCCTTCCTGTGCGGGAAGGCGTAGTAGTTCTGCTCGAAGCCGTTGGCGGCGAGCGCGGTGACCGTCTTGACGCTCTGCGGCCCCTTGTAGGCGCTCCGCAGCGTCGGGATCAGCGTGCCGGTGAGCAGCTGGCCGTACCACATCCGGCCGCCGCGCTTCTCGGTCACGAGGATCTGCTGGCCGGACCAGCCCGTGACGCCGAGCTTGTTCTTCTTGGTCGGAACCTGCCAGGGCGCGGCGAGCCTCGGGTAGGAGAGCCCCGAATGCGCGTCGGTGACCCGTCCGAGCGGCCTGCTCGGGCGTCCGGTGAACCTCTGGAGCGTCTTGTCGGGCGGAAACTGGACCTTGGGCACGTCCTGGGCCGGCGGGTTGCCGGCGGCCGGACGTCCGGGCTTGCCCTCGGAGGCGGCGGGCGCGGTGTCGTCGCGGTTCTTGAGGAAGTAGACGCCGCCTGCCGCCACGACGGCCACCGCCAGCAGCCCGACCCCGGCGATCAGGACCAGCCGCGACCGGCCGCCCTCGTCCTCTATCACGTCGTGACGGGACGGCGCGGACGGCGCGGACGGCGCGGACGGCGCGGGCGCGCTCGCACGTTCGGCCGCGCCGGAGTCACTGGAAGTGGCGGCGGCATCAGGAGCGGCGGACGCGCCAGACGCGGCGGCGTCCGGCGCACTCGGCTTGTCCGAACGCCCGGACCGGCCGAACCGGCTGCGCTTGCCGCCGTCGCCGGCGGTGCCCAGCATGGCGTCAGCGGAGTCTTCGTTGTCCATCCAGTCCGGCATCTGCCAGTTGCCGGAGCTCGGCTTGCCCGGCTTGGGCGGCGTGGCCGGCCCGGTCGGCGTGACCGGCGCGTACAGGCCGTTGCCCGCACCGCCGTCGCCGCCCTGCCCGTCGAAGAGCGAGCCCTCCCACGCCTGCTGGCCACCGGCCGTGGCGGCGTCGGCGGCGGCCGCGGGCTCCTCGGCCGACGCGGCGGGCTCCTCGGCGGGCTCGTCACCGGCCGGCACGGGGGCGACCATGACGTCGTCGGGTTCGGCGGTCGACTCGACCTTGCCCCACACGTCGTGCGGGGGCTCGGCGGCCGGTTCGGCGGCCGGCTCCGCAGCCGCGCGGGGCGGGGCCACCACCTCGGGCATCTTGGCCTCGGCCTCGGGGAACGTCATCCTGGCCGGGGGCTCCTCGCCGCCCGTCACGGCCGCCGCCCCCTCGCCCCGGTCCGCCTCCTGGTCACGCCCGGCGGCATCATCACTCGTTTCGGTCCAGCGCACGACGCGCTCCCCCTGATCGGACATGCGGCACACGTTACGCGAAGATCAGCATTTGCGGACCGGCCGGTAATCACGCTCAGGACACATCTTCCTATCGCATCAGTGATGTCCGGAGATGTCACGTTCACCCCCCGTGACCAGCGGATTGACCGCCAAACGCTCCCTGGCCAGCAACGTTCCGCCCGCCACGGCACCCGGCATGGCGAGCACGGCGCCGAGCGGGATGAGGAAGACCACAAATGTGGCCGCCCCGAATCCCACCGCCATCAGCCGGTTTTGCCTGAGGATCGCGAACCGCGTCTTGCGGCGAACGCCACGCCGTTCGAGCGCGATCGACGTGAGCTCGCCCGCCAGGAAGTAGCCGGAGACGCACGCCGCGACGACCGGCACCACGGTCTGGCCGACGACCGGCAAGAAGCCGCACGCGAAGAAGACGGCCGCGAAGCACAGCGCCACGGCGCCGAGGAGCAGCGCGTCCCTGATCGCCCGCCCGATCTGGACCATCAGCGGCTCGTCCGGGTCGGGCGGCGCGCCGCCCTGCGACTCCTCCACGCTCACCGCGATGCGTTCGTAGAACGGCTCGCCGACCAGCAGCGTGATGGCGGTGAACGTGATGATCGCCAGGAACAGCGCCGCACCGAAGATCGCGATCCCGGCGACCACCCGGACCGACGACCGCGCGGTCTGCGACCAGTCGTCGGCGAAGGGCGTCACCCAGCCGGCCAGCGCGTCCAGGTTCCACCCGAGCGCCGTCAGCGCCACCATGTAGACGATCAGCACGATGAGCGCCGGAATGAGCCCGAGCACCCACTGCCGGGGGTGCCGCGCCACCCAGGCGAGCCCGCGGAACAGGTAACCGACGCCGGTGAAGAAGGCGGCAGGCCCCCGCTTGGGCGGCGGCCCCTGCACCTGCTCGTGTGCGTGCCCCGGTCCGCGTCCCCGCGCCTGCCCTTGCCACTTCGCCTGCGGCGGTGGCTGCGGTGGCTGCGCACCGGGGCTCGGCGGCGAGCCGGAGTAGGACGCCGGGCCGGCGGGCTCGGGCCGCCCGGGATCGTACGGTTGGTTCACGCGCCCCACGCTATCGGGCCGGGCGGACGACCCGAGCGGAGTGCCTCGATCGAACGGTCAGGGGGTCCAGCGGGGGTCGCGTCCCGACAGCGCCAGCGCCCGCTCGAACGGGTCGCCGGAGTCCAGCGCCACGGGGTCGGCGAATCCGTCGTACTCCCGGTACATCTCGGCGTGCTCGTCCACGACCTTCAGCAACAGCTCGCCGACCGCGCCGGAGACGCGGAACTCCTGCCCGGTGGCCTTGGCCACGTCCCAGCCGTGCACCGCCATCTCCTTGATGATCAGTTGCGCGACCTCGGGAGCCGGGGACATCGCGAAGCCGAGATCGATCTCGCCCGTCCAGGCCGCCGGGTCCGACCAGGCGGCGACAGCCCGGTCGAGCTGCGCCGCGTACGCCTCGGCCCAGCCCTCCTCTCTCGCGAAGTCCCGTTCCAGCAGGGCTTCGGGAATCGGACGGCGCCGGGCCCGGCACTCAAGCCCGTGCGCGGTGTAGAGCACCCAGTGGTTGACGAGGGTCCGCACGTCGAACTCCGCGCACGGGGTCACCTCGTCCAGTTGGGCGGCCTTGACGCCACGCGCGATCCGAGCGGCCTCGGCGGCGCATTCCTGCATATGCGTGTGGAGTTCGTTCATAGGTAAAACCCTAGGTAAACGCACTGATCGCCCTCTTGAAGAAACGCGCCAAGTAGGCTGGGCCGATGAGCCCGCGAGGTCTGCTGCACCCGGACGAGAGCGCCTCGTTCGTCACCACGGCCACGCGCGAACCCGCCGCCGGGGCGGCTGCGTTCGTGGAGTTCTACTGGCACGTCCGCTGGCGCGCCCCGGAGCCGCACGACACGAAGGTCCTCGCCCATCCGAACGTGCACCTCGTCTTCGAGGAGCCCGAGCCGCTCGTCTACGGCGTCGACCGGGGGCTGTTCGTCCGGCGGCTGGAGGGCGAGGGGCACGTGCTGGGCGTCAAGTTCAGGCCGGGCGGCTTCCGCTCGTTCGCCGGCGGGCCCGTCCTCGACCTCGCCGACCGGCGCGTCCCCGCGAGCGAGTTCTTCGGTCCCGAGGTGACCGGCGCCCTCCGGGCCGTCCTCGACGCCGCCGACCCGGCGGCCGAGGCCGAGGCCTTCCTCCTGCCCCGCCTGCCCGCACGGCCGGACCCGCTGGCGGAGGAGGTCGCGGAGATGGTCGCCCGGATCACCGACGACCCCTCGCTCACCCGGGTGGCCGACGCCGCCCGTACCCTCGCCGTCTCGACCCGCACGCTCCAGCGCCTCTTCGCCGAGTACGTCGGCGCGAGCCCCAAGTGGGTGCTGCGCCGGGCGCGGCTCCATGAGGCCGCGGCCCGCGCCGACGAGGGCAGCACGGTCGACTGGGCCGAGCTGGCCGCTGACCTCGGCTACTCCGACCAGTCCCATCTGACCCGCGACTTCACCGCCACGGTAGGTACGTCACCGGCCGCGTACGCGAGGGCCTGACGGCGCGTACGCGCATGGCACGCGCCTCCGCTTTCGCACAAAGCCCCTAGGGGCGGGCAGATCCCCTGGGGGGATGCGAAACCCCTGGGGGAACGGGGTTCCCCTGGGGCGATTGCCCGCGCCGATCTCCCGGCCAGAAACTTCGCGCGACACGGAGCGAACTTCGCAGGCGCATGTGGCACCTGCTGCTCCGCGAGGGAGTTGCGCGATGAAGCCTTCGTATGAGGACACGGGGCACGAGAGCCGGGGGTTCAGCAGGAGGACGTTCCTGGGCGGCCTCGGGGCGGGGGCCGTCGTCGCCACGCTCGACCCGAACGCGGCGATCGCCGCGGCGAGCCGGGCCAGGGCCCAGGGCGTGCTGGCCAACAGCTTCGGGCGGATCTTCCGGCTGCCCGGGTTCGCGGAGGCGAACGACCGCGTGCGGGGCGGGCTCCTGGAGATGGGGAAGGCCGGCGGCCTGCTCGACGCCAAGGACCCGCTGCACGAGGGTCCGATCCGGCTCATCACCAATCCCGAGCTCAGCCCCAACAACGTCGACAACCCGTTCCATACCGCGGGCACCACGTTCCTGGGGCAGTTCCTCGACCACGACATGACGTTCGACGAGACCTCCCGGCTGGGAGTCCCCACGAGGCCCGAGGACTCCCCCAACACCCGTACCCCGTCGTTCGACCTCGACTCGGTGTACGGCGGCGGACCCACGGCGACCCCGCAGTACTACGACCCGGCGGACCGCGCGAAGTTCAGGCTGGAGAGCGGCGGGCTGTTCGAGGACCTGCCGCGCCGCGCCGACCGTTCCGCGATCATCCCGGACCCGCGCAACGACGAGAACCTGATGATCGCCGGCATGCACGCCGCGTTCCTGCGGTTCCACAACCGGGTCGTGGACCGGCTGCGCGCGCAGGGCACGCCGCCGACCCTGGTGTTCGACACCGCGAGGCGCACGGTCACCTGGCACTACCAGTGGATCATCCTGCACGAGTTCCTGCCGCAGATCGTGGGGCAGCCGCTCATCGACCACATCCTGCGGTTCGGGAGGCAGTTCTACCGGCCCGCCGCCCCCGCGTTCATCCCGGTGGAGTTCCAGATCGCCTACCGGTTCGGGCACAGCATGATCCGCCCCTCCTACCGGGCCAACCTCGCGGGCGACAACGGGCAGCCGTTCTTCGGCTTCATCTTCGACCAGGCCGGGCAGGGCCAGGCCGACCCGGTCGACCTGCGCGGCGGCGCCCGCGCGCCCCGGCGCTTCATCGGCTGGCAGACGTTCTTCGATTTCGGCGACGGTCAAGTGCGGACGAACAAGAGAATCGATACCAAACTCTCCACACCACTGTTCAACCTGCCGTTGCAGACCATCCCCAGCGGAGACCCGCCGACCTCCCTCGCCCAGCGCAACCTCCTGCGGCACCTCACCTGGTCGCTGCCGTCCGGGCAGCAGCTGGCCCGCACGATGGGCATCCCCACGGTGAGCACGAGCGAGCTCGCCACGTTCGGCATCGGCCTCGAGAGCAACGCCCCACTCTGGTACTACGTCCTCAAGGAGGGCGAAGCGCTCGGCGACGGCCGGCTCCTCGCGGGCGTCGGAGCGCGGCTCATCGGCGAGGTCTTCATCGGTCTCCTCCAGCTCGACAGGGCGTCCTACCTCGCGGCCGACCCACGGTGGCGGCCGACTCTGCCAAGTCGTTCGGCTGGCACGTTCGCCATGGTCGATCTGCTCAGGTTCGCGGGCGTCGACCCCGCGAGCCGTCGCCAATAGAAAGGTCTGGCCTTCGAGGTCGGCGAGTACCAAAATCCAATCCAAGCGCGGACACCACGACACTGGACTACTTACAGAACAGCTCCGAACATGGGCGTGACTCAGGTAGCCCTGCGATCACCCAACCGTCTACTGCGCGAGGCCCTCGCCACCTCGCTGGCCACCCGGCCCGACCTGGCCGTGATAGGTGCCACCGAGCGGCTGTCCGACCTGCTCTGGCTGTGCCGCCTGCGGCCGGCCGACGTCGTCCTGATCGACCTCGGCAGCGAGTTCGCCGAGGCCGATCTGGAAGGCGTGCACGCCCTCCGCGCGACGAGCCGGACCCTCGCCATCGTGCTCACCTACACGCGCCTGTCCCCCGACGCCGTCACCGCGGCCGGGCGGGCGGGCGCCACCCGCCTCGTCCCGCACTCCCGCGGCATCCAGGCCGTCATCGAGGCCGTCGTGCAGGGTCCCGCACCGCCCCGCGACGGCCCGCCGGCGCTCCTCACCGACCGGGACCTGCAGGTCCTCGCCCTGATGAGCGCCGGCTACAGCGTGAAGGAGATGGCCCGGCTCATGGGCGTGTCCACCTCCACGATCGAGAACCACAAACGCCGCATGTTCGCCAAGCTCAGCGCGCACAGCCAGGCCCACGTGGTGGCACGCGCCGCCCGCATGGGCCTGCTGTGGTCGGCGCCGCGCGGCACCGCGCCGCCCCGGCTCAGCCGCGCCCGCGTGGTCCTGGTGATCGGCGCTCCCGGCGAGCTGCGGGACACCGTCGTCCTTACGCTCCTGCGGCACGCGATCCCCGTCATGATGCTCGGCCGCGGGACCCTCACCGCCGAGGACGAGCTCATGCGGTTCCGCGAGCTGATCACCACGGTGCTCATCAGCGGCCCCGACAGCGACTGGCGTGCCGTCCGCCACCTCGGCACCCGCACCGTCACCGTGATCGCCGGCACCGAGCAGCCCACGATCGCCGAAGAGCTGATCCGCGGCGCGGACGCCGTCGTCCCGGCGGGCGACGTCCCCGAACAGCTGGCCTTCGTGGTCGCCCTCGCGTCCCAGGGCTACGCCACCACCGACGCCGCCCGCGAGATGATCCGCTCAATGGCCGCCCGCTTCCCCTCCGTCCGCGCCAGCCTGACCGCCCGCGAGATCGACATCCTGCGTTCGATCGCGAGCGGCCACTCCGTCCGCCAGACCGCCGCCGCCCTCGGCATCACCAGCAAGACCGTTGAGAACACCCAGGCCCGTCTCTTCCGCAAGCTCTCAGTCCGCAACCGCGCCGAGGCCCTGGCCGTGGCCTACTCCCTCGGCCTCATCACCCACGACTGACGCAGAGGGTCGTCTTGTAGCGGCAGGCGACGATGCGGGGCGTCTCCACCGGCCGGCCGGCGTCGATCGAGTGCGCGAGCCGGACGAACTGTGCGTGCGACCAGGCCAGCGGGGTGGCCGCGAAGGTGTTCTCGCCCGGTGTGAAACGTCCGCTCCCTGCCGGCGGGGTGTGGTCCCAGACCTGTTCGGCCATGACCTGGGACTCCTGGGCCACCCTGGCCATGGTGTCCAGATAGCGCTGGGCGGGCTGCCGGGCGGCGAGGGCGTACTCGCCCCGTTCCCCGGTCAGCAGGGGCCAGCCTCGTCCGACCGTCTCGCCGGACCCGGACGGCACCGGCTCCCACTGCGTGCCGTCACGCCGTTCGCCATACCCGTCGAAGCTCGACCGGTGCCAGAACGGGCCGTTGGACGTCCGGTACATCAACCTCGCGTCGATCACCCGCAGGGTCGACAGGATGCCGGGGTCCTTGGCGGACCTGACGCCCAGCCGGACCATCTCCAGGAAGCTCGGATCGACCACCCGGCGCTGGTCGACCAGCGGCCCGCCGTCGGCGATCTGGATGGGCGCGCCGGAGTTCGCGTCGCCGTTGTCGGTGATCCGCAGATAGTAGGGCTCCGCCGACAGCGGCCCGTTGCGCGTCAGCGTCCACCGGTCAAGATCGCGCCGCCACTGGTCGGCCGTGCGCAGATAGCGGGCGGCCAGGCCGGCCGCGCCGTTGCGGCGCGCGAGGTCGGCCGCGGCGACCAGCCCCGCGATCTCCGCGGCGATGGTGGCGGGCGAGTAGCCGCCGATGTTCTCCCATCGTTCCTGGTCGGTCCGGGGTCCGCGGGCCAGCAGGAAGTCCGCCGACCTGCGCACCCGAGCCCATTCGGCGCGCCCGAGCTGGTGGGACAGCACGATGGGGAAGGCGACCTCGTCCATCTGCAGCCCGCCGAAGACCGGTTCGCCGTCCAGCCGCGCGTTCTGCGGGAACGAGCCGTCCGGGCGCTGCTGCCGGGTCCACAGATGGTCCAGGGCACGGTTGGCCGCGGCCCGGTCGCCGGCCGCGAGCAGCGCCGTGGCGATCTGGTACTGGTCGCGGGACCAGACCGCGATGTAGACGGGCAGGTGCTGTAGCTCGTTCGCCCAAGCCCAGGGCCGGGAAGGAGCGGCGACGAACCCCCCTCGGAACGTCTTGTCCTCATGCGCCGCCAAGTGCATCACTGAGGCGGTGTAAGTAAAACGCCAAGCCTTGGCCGCCGAAGGGATCGGACGCAGCGAGGCGAGATAGTCATGCCACTCATCCGAGTAGGCCGACCGCGCCGATGAGAAGCCGCGCCCCAAAGATGCCTGGGCCGTCGCAAGCGCCGTCTGAGGCCGGGCATCGAATCCCAGGGCCAGAGTCAGCCGCTGGCCTCCCGGCAAGCCCGTGAGCCGCGTACGGCCGATCTGCACCACATTTCCACGCTGAGTGGCACTGTAGGACCAGTCCATCCGATGGTCGCCCTGCAGGTCCGTCCAGCCATCGCTGCGATCGGCATAACCGCTGGACATCTTGGTAAAGCCCGGAGAGACCAGCACCGCGCTGCTAAGCACTCCATCGGTGGCCACAAGCCCGCCCTCACTACGGCCGGTGTCGTCGTTGGCGTTGAGCCCCAAGCCGGCATCGTGCAGGACGTACACCGTGTACGGGCGGCCGGTGAGCGACTCGAACCGGACATCGGCCAGCACCGCCGACCGGCCCGGGTCGGCCACGTAGGTCTTGGTGATCCGGTACTTGCCGGACTTGGCCGTGTTGACCTGCTGGTAGACCAGGCTGCGCGGGTCGGCCAGCCGTACCCGGGAAACGGTGTCGCGGTCCTCCCGGTCGGTGAAGGTGGCGCCGTCCGACACCACCAGCTGGGTGTCACGGGTCGCCGGCGTGTCGATGCGCGGGAAGAAGACCTCGGTCAGAGCCCCGTCGTTCAGCGTGTACCAGACCTTGCTCCTGGTGTTCTTGGCCGTCCCGAACCCGTCCTTGTCCCCCGCCGCCCAGGTCGACGCCTTACCAGGAGCCCCAGGCGCAGGATCGGCCTGCGCGCCCCTCGCAAACCCCATCCCCGAGGCCACCAAGACCACGCTTACCGCCACCACGGTCATACGGCTGCGGACCAAAGAGTGACGGCGCATCGGGGCTCCCTCTCCTCAACGGCGACACCCCCAATCCTCTGCCGTCCCACCGGTTCCTCAACCCCATGTCCGCTTCCGGCCCGGTTCCGACCGGCCCCTAACACCAAAAAGGCTGTTGACCTGTGAGAACGCAGATCAACAGCCTTTAGAGGATCACTCAAACCGCGAACCCCAGCCCGCACGACCGGAGGCGGAGCTTCCTGGGACGAGTCTGGGGGCGTCCCAGGAAAACACTGCGGCCCACGGCGAGGGCGAGCGAAGCTCGCCGAGCGCCATGGGCCGACTCGCGGACTTCCAGGCTCATGCTCAAACCCCCCGCCCATCGGCGCAGCGCGCGCTAGCGCGCGAGCACCCCGGGGGTCTGGGGGTCGCCCCCCAGGTAAACACAGCGGCCCACGGGGAAGCCGACCGAAGGTCGGCGACCATCAAGGGCCGGCTCGTGGACTTCCAGGCTCATGCTCGAACCCCCGCCCACCGGCGCAGCGCGCGCTAGCGCGCGAGCACCTCGGGGGTCTGGGGGTCGCCCCCCAGGTAAACACTGCGGCCCACGGCGAAGGCGAGCGAAGCTCGCCGAGCACCATGGGCCGGCTCGTGGAGGTGGCGGGAATCGAACCCGCGTCCTTCGATGATGAGTCAGGGCTTCTCCGGGCGCAGCCTGCTAGTCGTTTTCTCAGCCCCGGCACTCACGCAGGCAAGTTGCCGACGGGCTCAGCCACTGTTAGATGTTCCTGTGATCCCCGCGGCCGGGATTACAGGTGGAGTCTCCTAGCGATGCCAGACCCCGGGTCGGAGACTCTCCCGGGCTGACAGAGTCGCTACTCGCCTCAGGCGGCGAGAGCGAACTCGGACTGCTTCTTGTTGGCAGTTATTGGTTTGCTGTCACAGGATTTACGAGGTCACGACAGCAACCCTCGGCCCGCTTCCCCTGGCTCGACCTACCGAAGTCGAAGCCGGTCACCCCCATGTTGAATTGTCAAGACGGACGCCGAGACGTCCGCAGCAAGACGCTACATGGATAACGCGGTCGGTGCCAACGGCATTCCCGGGGAGCCGGGGGGCCTGAAAAAAGTGACGCCCCGGTGGGCGACGATCTAGTCGCGCCCACCGGGGCCGACCGGCAGGGTCGGGCCGGTCCGGACGGCAGAGCCTCCCCCGAGACGAGGCTCTGGTCTCATCACGGCGACTGAGTCCGCAACCCCCCAAGCGGTGTCTCAGTCACCCATAAAGACGCACGGGACCCCCGCTCAGGTTGCGACCAGAACGTAAAGAGATAACAAAGTCGCAACGATTTGGCTCAGCGACCGGCGGTGGGGGCGATGCTCGGGATGCTGCGCGCCAGGAACCGCTGGACGAGGGCGGCGGTGTTGACCTTGCCCTCGACGGCGATCGCGAAGGCGTACTCGGGGCGGGAGCCCACGAACCACGAGACGGTCTTGCCGTTGGCGACGACGGTGGCGGTCACGCCGGACACCTGGCCGACGTTGGCGTCCCTGGCCGTGCCGCGCGAGACCGAGGAGCGCATCAGCGACTTGAGGTCGAGGACGGCGGTCGCCGCGAGCGGCTGGCCGGTCACGCCCGCCTGCGCGTCGCGGGGGTTCTTCAGCATGAACCCGGGACGCCAGTACCCGTTCCCGGCGGCGCTGGCGGCCAGGGCCATGGCCAGCGGGCTGACCTGCACCCCGCCCTCACCGATCATCATCGCGGCCTTGTCCGCCGCGTTGGCGGGCGCGGGCACCGTGCCGGTGAACGCCGGGACCGACATGCCCCAGTCCTTGCCGAGCCCGAACCTCGCGGCGGCCGCCATGAGGGCCGAGGTGTCCAGCCGGCTGCTCAGGGCGGCGAGCGTGGTCGCGCAGGACAGGGCGAAGTTGGATTCGAACGTGTTCTTGCCGCGAGCGGGGGCCGGGTTGGTGAACGTCCGGCCGCCCACCTGCACCGAGGCCGGGCAGTCGGTCTCGGTGTCCTTGGTCATGCCGCTGTTGAGCAGCGCCTCCGCGCCGACCATGCCGAACGCGAGCCCGGGCGGGTAGCGGCCTTCGAGGGCCTTGTTCTGCCCGTTGGTGCGGTGGTTGGCGACGGCCTGGACGGCGCCGCTCGCGGGATTGACCACGGCCATCGACGCCGGGTAGGGCAGGTCGGCGAGCGCGTAGTCGGCCCGCCTCTGCACGGCGCGCACCAGCGTCGTCTGGACGGGCTGCGGGTCGGTGCCGGGCCACGAGCGCAGCTCTTCGACACTGCGTCCGGTGGCGTCCTGGGCGATCACCCGGACGGTGGGGGTACCGGCGAGCCGGCGCTGCATGAGCAGCTGCAGGCCGCTGACGCCGATCGTGTCGCCCGGCTGGTACGGGGCGCCGACCTGCTGGAGCCGGTCGTTGGTGGCCGGGCCGAGCTTGCCGACGAACTCGGTCGCGGCGACGGGGTCGATGGGGGCGTTGACGGGCTTGACCTGCAGCCCGCGGACCTGGCCGAGCAGCCGCTCGATGCCGCCCGCGGACCCCGCCTCGACCGTCAGCAACTGCAGGAACTTCTCCGGCGGGGCGGAGCGGATCCGGCCCAGCAGCCGCTGGGTGTCGAGGGTGCGGTTGCCGCGGAACGGCAGCGCCTCGATCATCGCCTCGATGGTCTTCTTCGGATCGGCCAGCTCGCCGGGGACGACCCCGATGATGTACGCCGGAACGGTGCGCAGCAGGGAGGCGCCGTTGGTGTCCTGGATGGCGCTGCGCCGCGACGTCTGGGAGACCACCGCGAGCCGCTGACCCGCCCTGAGCCTCGGATGGATGATGGACGGATCCCAGACGACCTTCCACTTGCCCTTGATCCGCTTGAGCTTCATCACTCCGGTGTAGGTCCAGGGTTCGCCGTTCTCACCCAGGTCGATCTTGACCGCGAAGCGGGCCTCGGCGTTCTCCCCGTTCTTGGCGATGGCCCGGCCCGGCTTCTTGCCGGCCGGTACGGGCTGCCCCAGGGCCAGCTTCATCGAGGCCGCGTCGAGCTGGTTGCGCAGCCCGGCGAGCGCGCGCGCCACCTGGGCCCGGTCGGCGCCGACCGTGTGCTTGGCGGCGGCGGCGTAGTTCTCCACCTGCCATGCCACGAGGAAGTCGCGCACGGTCGGCATCGCCGACTGCTCGGCGAAACAGGCGGAGGTACCGGCGCCCACCAGCCCCGCGCAGGCCGCCACCGAGATCACCCGGCGCCGCACCGTCGGCACTCCCCTGCGGCCTCGGTTGCTCATGGACACCCTTCACCGTCTCCTGAGCCGGGCCGCGTTCGCTCGCTGCATCTCCCGGTCGGCTTCCCGCTTCGCGATGGCCTGGCGCTTGTCGTACGACTTCTTACCACGGGCCAGGCCGATCTCGACCTTGGCCTTACCGTCCTTGAAGTACAGCGCCAGCGGGATCAGCGTCCAGCCCGGCTCCTGCGACTTGACGATGATCTTATGGATCTCGCGTTTGTGCAGCAGGAGCTTGCGGGGGCGCTTTTCGGCGTGGTTGGTCCAGGTGCCCTGCACGTACTGCGGGATGTGGACGTTCTCCAGCCACACCTCGCCGTCCCGTACGTGGGCGTAGCCGTCGACGAGCGAGGCCCGTCCGGCGCGCAGGGCCTTCACCTCGGTGCCGAGCAGCACCATGCCCGCTTCCCACGTGTCGTCGATGTGGTAGTCGTAACGGGCACGCTTGTTCTGGGCGATGTTCCTACGCCCTGTCTCACGTGGCACTCAATCAGCCTCGGTCTCTGTTCATTGCGCCGCCCGAGCCCGCCTCCGGCAGCGTCGCGAGCAGTCCCCGCAGCACCGCCTGAGCCCGCTGCTCGGCCGCGCGGGGCGGGCGGTCGGCGGAGACCGCCACATCCGGGTCGATCCCGACACCGTCGAGGTTACGACCGCTCGGTGTCCGGTAGCGACCCACGGTGAGCTCGATCGCCGAACCGTCCGCCAGCCGGATCGGCTCCTGCACCGAGCCCTTCCCGTACGTACGCGATCCTACGATCACCGCGCGGTCGCGGTCGCTCAGGGAGCCCGCGACCACCTCGGCGGCGCTGGCCGTCCCCGCGTCCACCAGCACGACCAGCGGGGTGCCGGTGTCGCCCGGATCGGTCACGTTCATCCTCTCGGCCGGACGGCCCTGCCGCTCGTACGTCACCACGAGACCGCCCGGCAGGAACGCCGACGCCGTCTCGACCGCCTCCCGCAGCAGCCCGCCCGGGTTGCCGCGCAGGTCGAGCAGGACCCCGCCGCGGCGCCGGTCCGGGGTCTCGGCGAGGGCACCGCGCACCTGGCGGCCGACCCCCTGGGTGAACGCGCCGACGCGGATCAGCCGCATGTGGTCGTCGAGCGGCACCACGGACACGTCCGCGCTGGTCACAGCCGTACGAACGAGGGTGAACCGGTGCTCCCTGCGATCCCGGTCGACGGTCAGCCGCACATCGGAGTCCGGGGTGCCGCGCAGCGCCGTCGCGACCTTGGTGACGTCCCAGCCGTCGGCCCGGTCGCCCCCGACACCAGTGATCACATCGCCGACCCGGACGCCCGCGCGGGCCGCGGCCGAGCCGGGCTGGACGCTGGCCACGCGGACCCGCCTGTCGGTCGCCTCCGCGTCGTCGGCGGCGCCCAGCCAGAGCCCGACGCCGCTGTAGCGGCCGGTGAGCCGGCCGCGGAAGTCGTCGTACTCCCGCGCCGAGTAGTAGCGCGCCCACTTGTCGCCGAGACGCTTCAGCATGGCGTCGATCGCGGCGCGGTCGAGCTCGCCCCGGTCGACCGGCCGCGCCGCCTCCTGGCCGATCTTGGCGGCCGCCTCGTCCAGCAGGGACCGTCCGGCGGGCGCGGCCCGCTCGGCGTCTCCGCCGGTGACGACTCCGGCGGAGTAGGCACAGATGACGGCCACGGCCACGGCGGCTGCGCGCAGCACACGACCGCTGAACCGGAACATGCGGCCAAGTGTAGACACCACCGCTCCGGCCGGCGTCCCGCCGGGCTCACGCGCCGGGGCCGACCGCCGCGCGCCCGGCGGCGCTCATCAGATGCGCAGGTAGCGGCGGAGGGTGAGGAACGACGCGAGGGCGCAGAGCAGCACACCGAAACAGATCGTGGCGACGATGACCAGGAACACGGTGAACCAGGTGAGCTGGCTGGCGAACCCGATGTTGCCGGCCAGCCGGTCGACGAGCGCGACCTTGCTGCCTATCAGCAGGACCGCGGAGATGAGGCCACCGGCCAGGCCCGCGATCGCGCCCTCCATGATGAAGGGCAGCTGGATATAGGTGTTGGACGCGCCGACCAGCCGCATGATCCCGGTCTCCCGGCGGCGGTTGAACGCCGACAGCCGGACCGTGTTGGCCACCAGCAGCACCGCCGCGACGAGCTGGATTCCCGCGATCAGCAGCGCCGCCCACTGCAGGCCGCCGATGATCCTGAAGAACTTCTTCAGGATCTCCTGCTCGTTGATGACCTGGTCGACGCCCTGGCGGCCGAGCACGGCCTGGGCGACCTGCTTGTACTGCTCGGGGTCCTTCAGCCGGATCCGGAACGAGTCGGGGATGTCACCGGGCTTGGCGCTCTGCACGAAGCCGGGGGTGCTGGCGAAGCGGTCCTTGAACCGGGCGTACGCCGCCTCCTTGCTCTCGTACTCGATCTTCGCCACCTGGGGCAGCTTCTCCAGCTCGTCGCGGAGCGCCTCACGCTGCTGCGGCGTGATGTCCTTCTTGCCGCACGTGGTGTTGGAGCTGGTCTTGGCGCACAGGAAGACCGATACCTCGATCTTGTCGTACCAGTAGCTCTTGGAGGACTTGGCCTGTTGGCTGAGCAGGATCCCCGTGCCCAGCAGCGCCATGGCGATGGCGACGGTGATGACGAGGGAGATCGTCATCGTGAGGTTCCGGCGGAGACCGATCCAGATCTCCTGGAGAACGAACTGTGCGCGCATGCCTCGCTGTCCTTGATCGCCTGTGCCCCGACTGGAGCGTGGAAAACTGGGGGCCGGCCGGCCTCAGTAGGCCTGGCCGTAGACGCCGCGCGACTGGTCGCGGACGACCCTGCCGTCCTCCAGCTCGACGACGCGCTTGCGGAAGGCGTCGACGATCGCGGCGTCGTGGGTGGCCATCACCACGGTCGTTCCGGTGCGGTTGATCCGGTCGAGGACCTTCATGATGCCGATCGAGGTCGCCGGGTCGATGTTCCCGGTCGGCTCGTCGGCCAGCAGGATCATCGGCCGGTTGACGAACGCGCGGGCGATGGCGACGCGCTGCTGCTCACCGCCGGACAGCTCGTCCGGCATCCGGTTGGCCTTGCCCTCCAGCCCGACGAGGTCGATGACCTCGGGCACGACCTTGCCGATGAAGCGCCGCGGCTTGCCGATCACCTCGAGGGCGAACGCGACGTTCTCGAAGACGTTCTTGTTGGGCAGGAGCCGGAAGTCCTGGAAGACGCAACCGATCCGGCGCCGCAGGTGCGGCACCTTCCAGTTGGTCAACCGGCTGAGGTCCTTGCCCGCCACGTGCACGTGACCCTGGGTAGGACGCTCCTCCTTGAGGACGAGGCGCAGGAAGGTCGACTTGCCGGAACCCGACGGACCCACCAGGAACAGGAACTCGCCCTTCTCGATGGCGACGTTCACGTGCTGGAGGGCCGGCCGGTTCTGGGTCTTGTAGACCTTGGTGACGTTGTCGAAATGGATCACGGCTGCATCACGGCGGTTCAGTCTAGGGGTCTGAGAACGGTGACGCCGGGAACCCCGGACGAATCCGGGACGGGAGCGACTCCGCTGCGCCGCCCGGCCGGGTGACCAGGTGGCTTCCGAGCACTATAGAGGGGACCGTCAACTGCCTCGGCCCATATCGGGGCGTCTGAGGGCACGGGAAGCGCCACCGGGCACGGCGTGTCGGCCCCGGAACAACGAGCGCCTTCCATACCACCGACTCCCGACGTACGCCGGTTCATGCCCTTTGAGCTCTCGGACTTGCCGGAACGACCATACAGTCCGGCTACGCTGGATGATGGCGAATTGCACGGAGATAGGGGCCCACGACATGAGCTGCGAACACCTGATCTGCGCTCGATGCTCGGGCCCGGTGGTCGAGGGACGGTGCTCGACCTGCCGGATCGCCCGTGACGAGATGCACCGCCACGGCCTGTCCGTGCCACCGGCCCTCGTTCTGGCAAGCCTGGTGGCCCTGCTTTTCGTGGCACTCGTCCTGCAACGCCTCGCCGGCTGACCCCGCCGCCGGGGTCGTCATTTGGGGGGTGGGGTGACCGCCCGGGCGAGGGCGCCGGTTTCGGCGATCACGTCTGCCTTGCCCTGCACTTTGCCGTCTCCGCTCACCTTGACCGGGTCGTACGCGGCGAACTGGAAGATGTCCGTCGTCTGGATCTCGGTGCCCTTGACGGTGCCGTCCAGCAGGTGGGCGACGTCCGGCGGGATGGGCGGCTTGCTCTTGTCCTTCTCCTTGGCCTTGGTGATGCTGTTGCGCGAGAGCGCGTAAAGGACCAGGCCGCTGCCGTTCTGGGTGCGCAGCGGGAAGAACGGGAAGGGCGTGGCCACGAAGACCGTCTCCAGGACCAGGCCGTGGTCCTTGGCCTTCCGGCGGTCCTTGCGGGTCTGCGAGTAGTAGCCGGTGGTGAACGACCCGGCCTTCATGACCTTGGCGGCCACGCTGTCGGGGCCCTCGGCGGCGAGCGTGGCCTGGATGCCGGGCAGCGCCCGCGGCTGGATCAGCACCGAGGACTCGGTCGGCGCCAGCGCGGTGGCGTAGCCCTCGGCGTCCACGGCCACCTTGGGCGCGCGGGCCTTGGGCGCGAGCAGCGTGGTCAGGCTCAGCTTCCAGCCCTCGGCGGGGCTGCGGCGGACGAACGCCATGTAGGTCTCGCGGGTGCTCTTCCTGTCGCCCTTGACGGTCCTGGCCACCTGCGCCACGAACCAGTGGGGATAGGACGTCAGCTTCGGCACGTACAGCTTCGGGGTGCCGTACTCGTACTCCCGGACGGCATCGCCGTCGAAGGCGGCCTTGCGGTATTCGGCGGCGGTCAGCATGGCCTGGCCGTCGGTGACCCAGCTCAGCGCCAGGCGCTCGTCGCCCGCGGCCCTGGCCACGTTGTCGTCGATCGTGAACGTGCGGAAGTGGCGGGTGGCGACCTGCGGGGTGAGGGGCTCGGGGGTCGGCGTCGCCGTCGTGATCGTGGCCTTGGACGGCCGGGCGGCGGAGCCCTCGCCACCGGCGCAGCCGGTGACGGCGAACGGCACGGCCAGCAGCATCGCCGCCACCGTCCGCGAGACCCTCAGCACCCGCTCTCGCCCCCTGGTTCCGTCCCGGACCACACCTCGCTGACCCGTGATTCTGCCATCAGCCGGGGCATGGCCGGGCGTTCGGGCACTACCGGGACGGCGATAAGCTCGACCTGTGGCAGGCATCGAACCCGAAGAACAGCTCAAGGAGCTCGGCTCGACCCTCGCCGGCATCGAACAGGTGCTGGATCTCGACGGCATGCGGCGTGACATCGCCGAGCTGCGCGAGCAGTCGGCCGACCCTGACCTGTGGAACGACCAGGAGCGCGCCCAGTCGGTGACGCGCCGCCTGTCGTACCTGGAGAGCGAGCTGGGCAAGGTCGAGGGCCTCCGTCAGCGCCTCAACGACCTCCCCGTCATGTACGGGATGGCGGCTGAGGAAGGCGACGAGGACGTCCGCAAGGAGTGCGACGAGGAGCTCGCGTCGCTCGTCAAGGCCATCCAGGCCCTTGAGGTCCGGACGCTGATGTCGGGCGAGTACGACTCGCGTGAGGCGCTGGTCACGATCAACGCCCAGGCGGGCGGGGTGGACGCGGCCGACTGGGCCGAGCAGCTCCAGCGGATGTACCTGCGCTGGGCCGAACGCCACGGCTACCCGACCGAGGTCTACGACACCTCCTACGCCGAAGAGGCCGGGATCAAGTCGACCACGTTCACGGTCAAGGCCCCGTACGCCTACGGCACGCTGCGCGGCGAGCACGGCACGCACCGGCTGGTGCGCATCTCCCCGTTCGACAACCAGGGACGCCGCCAGACGTCGTTCGCCGGCCTGGACGTGGTGCCGGTCGTGGAGCAGAGCGACCACGTCGAGATCGACGAGAGCGAGCTGCGGATCGACGTCTACCGGTCCTCCGGCCCGGGCGGGCAGGGCGTCAACACCACCGACTCGGCGGTGCGGATCACCCACATCCCGAGCGGCATCGTGGTCTCCTGCCAAAACGAGCGCAGCCAGCTGCAGAACAAGGCCACCGCGATGAACGTGCTGCAGGCCAAGCTGCTGGAGCGCAAGCGGCAGGAGGAGGCGGACAAGATGTCCGCCCTGCGCGGTGAGGGCACCAGCAGCTGGGGCACGCAGATCCGCAACTACGTGCTGCATCCCTACCAGATCGTCAAGGACCTGCGCACCGGCGTGGAGGTCGGCAACCCGACCGCCGTTCTGGACGGGGACATCGACGACTTCATCGAGGCGGAGATCCGCTGGATGCGCCAGCAGGAGACCGCGGCTTCCTAACCGCCCGCGCGCGGCATGGTCCGCGCCCGTTCCCGCACCCCCGGGCCCGTCCGCGCACGCGTTACGGATTCCCCTGCGTGACCATTCGGTCACTCTGCGATGATGAAGTGGAACGAGGCGTACTCCCCGTTCAGGCGGGGCAGGCTGGCAATGACCGGTGATCACTTAGGCCACGATCACCGGGCCGTACCGCGAGGCCGTCTCGGCCGCGGGTTCCTGATCTCCGTCGGGCGCCGGGGCGGTTCCGCTCTTCCTGACCGCTGCAGTGGGATCAACCCGGCGCCCTTCGGGCCTTTCTCCGGTCTACACTGACGCGGCACACTTCCGAATCGTCCGCTGAGGTGGGAATTGCTCCGACTGTCGGCCCCGGTGCTCGCCGGGGGTGCGCTCGCGGTACTCGCCACGGCCTGCTCCGGCGACTCGCAGGTCCCGGCGGCCCGGGTCGCCGAACCCGCCGACAAGCCCGTGGTCACCGCGGACGAGGCCGGCCGGATCCTCAAGGACTGGACCGCCCGGCACAACAAGGCCGTCACGTCCGGCGACGAGCGGCTCTGGCGGTCCGCGGTCACCGGCGGGCTTGAGGCCCCGGTCAGCGCCCGCGTCCGGACGTACGGCCGCCTCGCCGCCTCGACGCGCATCACCCTGCTCAACCCGGTCCTGTACGTGCCGAGGCAGACCGGCGGGGCCGCGTCGAAATGGTTCGCGGTCGCCGCCCTGCAACGGTCCGGCGGCAAAGAGCAGCAGATCCTCGCCCTCTTCGTCCGTTCCGGTGACAAGGACCCGTGGCGCGCCGCTCACTGGCTCACGTTCAAGGGCAAGCCACCTGAGCTGGCCTACGACCCCCAGGGGTACGCCATCCCGGCCCCCGACCGCGGCCTGCCCACCGCCCACGCCGCCTTCCTGGCCTCGGGCGACCGGTCGGCGTTCACACCCGACGCCTACACCGCCGGCGCCCGTACCCCCTCGTACGGCAACTGGCGAGCCGACCCCGGCCGCGTCTCGCCCGACCGCGGCGGCTCCTGGGCCCTCCGCACCAAGGACGGCGGCTCGCTGGTCTGGTACGGCCTCACGCAGCAGCGCACACTCACCGGCGGGACAGAGCAGGCCCTCCCCACCGACATCCGCAACCACCTGATCCGGGCCAAGACGAAACCCGGCGGCACAGTCAGGGCCAACTGGCAGTGGCTGGCCATCGGCTACGCCCCGCCAACCGGCAAGGCCACCGTCCTAGGCGAATCAGTCTCCCTAACCGCCGCCCACTAACCAGCCTGCTAGAGCAGTGAACTCGCAGTAACCAGCGTGCGGATGGAGCCTAGGGCGACTGACAGGGTGGCCAGGTCGAAGCTGTCGCTCTCCCAGATCTCGGTGAGGGTCTGCTGTGCGCGCAGGACGGCGGTCTGGTTCTTCTGGACCCAGTTGGCCAGGCGTTCCTCAGGCTGGGCTCCCGGCATGCTGGCGACCAGCACGTCACGGGTGAGGGCCGCGTGCGCCGCGTAGAGGTCGTCGCGGAGGGCGGAACGGGCCATCGAACGCCAGCGGTCGTCGCGCGGGAGCGCGATGATGCGTTCGCGCAGGCGGCTGAGCTGGAGCCGGTCGGCTAGGTCGAAGTAGACCTCGGCGACCTCCTCGACCGCGCGCCCGGTCTCGTGCGCGACGCTGACCAGGTCGAACGTGGAGTAGGCGGGCACCATCATCGCGGCCCGTTCGGCCAGCTCATCCGGTACGCCGCGTCCGGCGAAGCCGTCGCGGCGCTGTTCGAAGCCGGCGAGGTCGAGGCCCACCAGGAGCTTGGGCAGCTGCGCGCCGAGCGTGTACGCGCCGGCGGCGAAGAAGTCGATCGAGTCGCGGATGTCGAACGGGGGCCGCCGGTTGTGCAGCAGCCAGCGGGCGCCGCGCTCGGTCAGCTTGCGCCCCTCCAGCAGCATCGCGATCTGGGTCGACTCGTCCACCTGGTAGGACATGGCCTCGACCGACTGCCAGAAGCGCGGCATGTCGAAGACCTCGCGGGCGACCAGGTAGGCCCGCGCCACGTCCTGCGGCGAGGCGCCGGTCTCCTCGTTCATGCGGAACATGAACGTGATGCCGCTGTTGTTGACCAGGTCGTTCACCACGGTGGTGGTGATGATCTCGCGGCGCAGCGGGTGCCGGTCCATGTAGTCGCGGAAGCGGTCGCGCAGCGGGGTCGGGAAGTAGTCGACCAGCCAGGACCGCAGGTACGGGTCGTCGGGCAGGTCGGAGGCGACCAGGTCCTCGTCGAGCGTGAGCTTGGAGTAGGCCAGCAGCACCGAGAACTCCGGTCCGGTGAGGCCACGCCCGGACTGGCGTCGCTCGGCCAGTGCCTTGTCGTCGGGCAGGAACTCCAGCCGCCGTTTGAGCCGCCCGGCCCGTTCGACCTTGCGCATGTAGCGGGCGTGGACGTGCAACATCGACGGCGCCTGGGCACGGGCCGCCGCGAGCGTCACGTTCTGGGCGTAGTTGTCGCGCAGGACGAGGTCGGCGACCTCGTCGGTCATCCCGTACAGGAGGTTGTCGCGCTGCTTGCCGGTCAGCTCGCCGTCCCGGACCACCTGGTCCAGCAGGATCTTGATGTTGACCTCGTGGTCGGAGGTGTCCACCCCGGCCGAGTTGTCGATGAAGTCGGTGTTGACCAGGCCCCCGGCACGGGCGAACTCGATGCGGCCGAGCTGGGTGAGGCCGAGGTTGCCGCCCTCGCCGATCACCTTGCAGCGCAGGTCGGACCCGTCGACCCGGACCGGGTCGTTGGCCTTGTCGCCGACGTCGGCGTTGTTCTCGACCGTGGCCTTGACGTAGGTGCCGATGCCGCCGTTCCAGAGCAGGTCGACGGGTGCGCGGAGCGCGGCGTGGATCAGCTCGAACGGGGTCATCGCGAGCACGTCGCCGGGGATGCCGAGGACCGCCCGGATCTCCGGCGTCAACTTGATCGACTTCAGCGTGCGCGGGAAGATCCCGCCGCCCCTGGACAGCAGCTCGGTGTTGTAGTCGGCCCACGAGCTGCGCGGCAGCGCGAACATGCGCCGGCGTTCCTGGAACGACACCGCCGGGTCGGGGTCGGGGTCGATGAAGATGTGCCGGTGGTCGAACGCGGCGACCAGCTTGATGTGCTCGCTGAGGAGCATCCCGTTGCCGAAGACGTCACCGGACATGTCGCCGATGCCGACGACCGTGAAGTCCTCTTTCTGGATGTCCTTGCCGAGCGACCGGAAGTGGTACTTCACCGACTCCCAGGCGCCGCGCGCGGTGATCCCCATCGCCTTGTGGTCGTAGCCGACCGAGCCGCCGGAGGCGAACGCGTCGCCGAGCCAGAAGCCGTACGAGGCAGCCACCTCGTTGGCGATGTCGGAGAACGTCGCGGTGCCCTTGTCGGCGGCGACCACCAGGTAGGTGTCGTCGCCGTCGTGCCGGACGACGTTGGGCGGTGGCACGACCTTGCCGTCGACGAGGTTGTCGGTGACGTCGAGCAGGCCGGAGATGAACTCCCTGTAGCACGCGATCCCCGCCTGCATGAACGCCTCACGGTCCGCGCCGGGATCGGGCAGTTGCTTGCCGACGAAGCCGCCCTTGGCACCGGCCGGGACGATGACGGTGTTCTTGACGGCCTGGGCCTTGGCCAGCCCGAGGATCTCGGTGCGGAAGTCCTCGCGCCGGTCGGACCAGCGCAGGCCGCCGCGCGCCACGGCGCCGAACCGCAGGTGCACGCCCTCGACCTTCGGCGAGTACACGAAGATCTCGTACTTGGGCCGCGGCTGCGGCAGGTCCGGGATGCGCTGCGGGTCGAACTTCAGCGACAGGTACGGCTTGCGCTGGTAGTGGTTGGTGCGCAGGGTCGCGTTGATCATCGACAGGTAGGCGCGCAGGATGCGGTCCTCGTCGAGGCTGGCGACCTCGTCGAGCTTGCCGTTCAGCTCCTCGGCGATGCCCGCGCTGCGTTCCTCCTCGCCGCCCGACAGCGTCGGCGCCAGCCGGCTCTCCCAGAACCGGATCAGCAGCCGGGTGATCGCGGCGTTGGCCAGCAGCACCTGTTCGATGTAGCGCTTGCTGAACGTGGTGCCCGTCTGGCGCAGGTAGAGCGCGTACGCGCGCAGCACCATCGCCTGCCGCCAGTTGAGGCCGACGTGCAGCACCAGGGCGTTGAAGCCGTCGTTCTCGATGTCGCCGCGCCAGAGCGCGGCGAACGCGTCCTGGAACAGCTCCTTGATGTCCTCTTCGGCCACGCCCGCGGGCGGTTTGTAGCGCAGGCCCAGGTCATAGATCCAGTACGGGCGGTCCGGCTCACCGGTGACGATCTCGTACGGGCGTTCGTCGACGACCTCGACGCCCATGTTGGTCAGCAGGGGGAGCACGCGCGACAGCGAGATCGGCGGCCCCAGCCGGTAGATCTTGAGGCGGCGCTCGCCCGGCTCGGCGCTGAACGGCTCGTACAGGTTGATGGAGGTCTCGCCGTCTCCGCTGAGCTCCTCCAGCCGCTTGAGGTCGGCGACCGCCGTGCGCGCCGGGAAGTCGGCCTTGTAGCCCTCGGGGAAGGCGTCGCCGTAGCGGCGGGCCAGCGCGCCGGAACGTTCCTCGCCGCACTGCTCGACGATCGCGTCGGCCAGGTCGTCCTCCCACGAACGGGTCGCGGCGGCGAGCCGTGCCTCCAGTTCGTCGGCGTCCACGTCCGGGAGCGGGCGGCCGCGCTCGCCGCGCACCACCACGTGCAGACGGGCGAGCATCGACTCGGTCACGTTCGCGCTGTAGTCGACGCTGACGCCGTCGAACGCGCGGCGCAGTATCTCCTGGATGCGCAGCCGGACCTTGGTCGTGTAGCGGTCGCGCGGCAGGTAGACCATGCACGACATGTAACGGCCGTACAGGTCCTTGCGCAGGAACAGCTTGAGCTGGCGGCGCTCACGCAGCCGCAGCACGCCGAGCGCTATCGGCAGCAGGTCGTCGACGGAGATCTGGAAGAGCTCGTCGCGCGGGTAGCTCTCCAGTATCTCGATGAGGTCCTGGCCGTCGTAGCTGTCGGCGGTGAACCCGGCGAGCTCCAGCACCTCGTCGAGCTTGCGCTTGAGCACCGGGACGTGGGCGATCGACTCGCTGTAGGCCACGTGCGTGAACAGGCCGAGGAACCGGCGTTCGCCGACGACCTCGCCGTTGTCGTCGAACTTCTTCACCCCGATGTAGTCGAGGTAGAGCGGCCGGTGCACCGTGGACCGCGAGTTGGCCTTGGTGAGGACCAGCAGGTGCTTCTCGGTGGCCTTCTCGCGCACCTCGGGCGGCAGCGCGGCGAAGCTGTCGGACTCGCGCTTGTCGCCGCGCAGGATGCCGAGGCCGGTGCCCGGCTCAGGACGCAACGCCGTGCCGTGCTCGGTCAGCGTGTAGTCGCGGTAGCCGAGGAACGTGAAGTGCCCGTCGGACAGCCAGTCGAGCAGCTCGACGCCCTCCGCGAGCTCCTTCTCCGGCAGCGGCGGCGCGTTCTCCCGGATCGCCAGCGCGATCTCACCGGCCCGGGAGCGCATCTTGGGCTCGTCCTCGACCGCGACCCGCACGTCCTGCAGGACCCGCAGCAGGTCACGCTCGACCTGCTCCAGGCGGGCGCGGTCGCTGGTGCGGTCGACCTCGATGTGGATCCAGGACTCGTCGATGTCGGCGTCGCTGTCGAGCTTGCCGCGGAAGGCCTTCATGTGGCCCGCCACGTCCCGGTCGACGCCCAGCAGCGGGTGGACGATGAGGTGGGCGGTCAGCTCGTGCCGGTTGAGCTCCATCGTCACGCTGTCGACGAGGAACGGCATGTCGTCGGTCACGACCTGGACGACCGTGTGGCCGGGGTCCCAGCCGTACTCCTCCAGCGTCGGCGTGAACACCCGGACCTTGGCGCGTCCCTGCGGCCGTTCCTCGCCCAGCACCCGGTGCGCCATGGCGGGGCCGCAGATGTCGGCCGGGTCACGGGAGAGGAGGTCTTCGGGTGCGACGTGCCGGTAGTACAACCGGAGGTACGCGACCGCCTCCTCGAGGTCGCCTCCACGGGCGCCGACTCCCTGTGCCCACGTCTCCGCCGCCCGCCGGAGCAGGTCGTCCTTCGCCTGATCGAGCTTGCCGCCCATCAATTCTCCCCTTGAGACCCTTCGCCACATCGTTGTGGCGCCGCTCACTGCGCCAGCGTAGCCAGGAATCGCCGCAAAGCCGACCAGCGGGGCCGCGACTCGATCGGGGCATCGCCCGCCGTGCGACCGGACGGTCGGTTCGTCATCCTTTGGTCGTTCTCAGACAATTCGCCGTTCTCAGACAATCCCTGCTCGTCCTCAGGCCGATCCGTTCGTTCCCCGGCCCGGCGACGCCTGACCGGTGCCGGAGCCCGCCGCGGCCGTGCCCGTCGTCTTGCCGCCGCCGCCTCCGCCTTCACCCTCGCCCGGATCGGTCGGCTCACTTGTCGGCGGCGTCGTGGGGGGCGTCGTGGGCGGCGTCGTCGGAGGTGTCGTCGGCGGCGTGGTGGGAGGCTTGGTCGGCGGCGTCGTGGGAGGCGTCGTCGGCGGCGTGGAGGGCGGCGTGGATGGGATCCGCGTGGGCGACGGGTTGGTGGTACGCGTCGACTGCTGCGGGCGGGGCACCGTGGTGGAGGGCGAATCGTCCGGCAGGCCGGAGTCGGCGGGCATGTCGGCCGGGAGGTTCTCGGCGGGGTTGCTCGCCGGGTTGGCCGGGCTCTCGCCGCCACCGAGCGCGAGGGCGATCGAGGTGACCGCCACGGCGAGCAGGACGGCCGCGGCCGCGCACAGCGCGGCGGCCTTGGCGGGAACCCTGCGCATCATTCGCGGACCCGGCCGCCTGGCGGCGGGCGCCACGCCATCGGCACCACCCGGAACGGTCTGCTCGCCGAGAACACCCGCGTTCTCCGCGATGAACTCGGCAGGAGTCGGCAGACGCTCGGACCCGCCGCGACCGGACTTGGCACGACCGAACGCGCCACGACGAGACTTGACGCGACCGGACCCGTCTCGTCCGGTCTCGACGCTGCCTGACTCGACGCGGCCGGAGTCAAAACGATCGGAGTCGCCGGAGTCGAAGCGATCGGAGTCGTCCGCCACGGCTCGTACCGCCTGGGTCTCGCCAGGTGCGGCAGCCGCTGCGGCGGCGGCCTTGCCCGCCGGAGCCGGTCCGTCGTCCTCGCCGAGCTCGGCGGCCAGAACGCTGCCGACGGCGAGGATCGCGGTGCCGTCGTCCTCCCCCGCCGCGGCGACGACCGGGGTGGAGACGGTGGTGTCCTCGTGACCGAGCAGCCGCATCAGCACCTGCCGTGCCTGCGGGCGGCCTGCGGGGTCCTTGCTGAGGCAGTCGCTCACCAGCTCGCGGAGCGGGCCCTCCAGCGTGCCGAGCCGGGGCTCGTGGTGCAGGATCCGGTTGATCACAGCGGGAATGGTGTCCTGGCCGAACGGGGCCTCGCCGGTCGCGGCGAACACCAGCGTCGCCGCCCAGCAGAACACGTCGGCCGCGGTGCCGATCTCGTCGCCCTGGAGCTGTTCGGGCGCCATGTACGAGGGGGTGCCGATGACCTTGCTGGTCAGCGTGGTGGAGCCGCTGATGGCCCGGGCCACGCCGAAGTCGATCACGCGCGGGCCGTCCGGGCCGATCAGCACGTTGTGCGGCTTGAAGTCGCGGTGGATGATCTTTGCCTGGTGGATCGCGGACAGCGCGGTCGCGGTGCCGACGGCCAGGCGTTCGAGGGCGGCGCCGCCCAGCGGACCGTCCCGCGTCACCAGCTGGTTGAGCGACGGGCCGGGGACGTACTCGCTGACGATGTAGGGACGCTCGCCGTCGGCGTCGGCGTCGATGACCTGCGCGGTACAGAACGGCGCGACCTGCTTGGCGACGGCGAGCTCGCGCAGGAAGCGCGCACGCGCCTTGTCGTCGGAGGTGAGCTCGGCGTGCAGGAGCTTGATGGCGACGCGCCTGCCGTCCTCGGCCTCACCCAGGAAGACGGTGCCCTGACCGCCCTCGCCCACGCGTCCTATCAGGGCGTACGACCCCAGTCGCTCCGGATCCCCGGATCGCAGCGCCCCAACCTCCATGCGTGGAACAGCCCCTCTCTCGACTTGATCGCACCAAACCGGACCGCGTCCCCGAACGGCGCAGGCCGACCTCCCGTTTGTGGGACGCCCCAAACCCAGGAAAAGTTGACCCGGCTCAGCGACCCTACGGTGTGATCTGCCCGGGCCGCTCCCTCTCCGGCCACATTTGACGCGGACGGCCAGCCTAGTCCCGAACACCCCTTCCGCGATACCGCCACGAAAAGACCATTGCACGCGAAACCGCAGGCAGCGAAGGGTTTTTTCAGGAATTTCATGAGTGTGGTTCGACCGCGCCGGGTAGATCGCCGCCTGACGATCTTCGTTGTGAGGAGGTTAGACAGGCATGTCCATCCCGTTAAAGACCGTCTGCTACGCGACCACCGTCGCGCTGGCGATGTCCCCGGGCATCGCCCAGGCGGCCGAGCTCACCCCGGCTGACCAGATCCACAAGCCGGCCGCGCCCGGAGCCGAGGGCGCTGTGCACGAGGCACCGGACGCACCCGCCCAGCACACGAGCCGGTCCGTATCCGGCAGGATCGCCGCGGCACAGGCCTCCGCCAGGATCGGCACCGCGAGAGCGGCGAGCCGATTCCACCTCGCCTGGGCCGCACAGCGCACGACACTGCTGCCAGGGCGCAAGGCCCGGACGCCGATGCAACAGGCCGTACGCAAGAAGCGAGCCCAGCTGGAGGCCAAGTGGCAGAGGCGCGCCGACCGTGCCATCAGGTTCGCACTCGCCCAGCGAGGCCGCCCGTACGTCTACGGCGACACCGGGCGCCGCGGCTTCGACTGTTCCGGCCTCGTCCAGCAGGCCTGGCGGCGCGCCGGGGTCTCCATGCCACGCGTCGCGGCCACCCAGTACAGGAAGATCCGCACGCGGGTCCCGCGCGCCAAGCTGCGTCCCGGCGACCTGGTCTTCTTCCACAGGCTCGGCCACGTCGGCATGTACCTCGGCAAGTCACGGTTCATCCATGCGCCGAGCACCGGACGCCGAGTGAGCGTCGAGCGGCTGAGGGGCCACTACCGCAGAAGCTACGTGGGGGCCGTGCGTCCCGGCTGGAAGCCGCTGCCGGCAATCCCGGCACGCCCGCACTGAAACCACGCCGGACGTGCGCCGGGCCGCCCGGCGCACGTTCGGCCACAATGACCCCATGACCACACTCGACGGGCGCCGTGTCTACACCCGCGCGGACCTCATGGAGGCGCACGGCCTCGGCCGCAGCACCCTGGAGAAGTGGTACCGGGAACGCACCGCGAACGGTCACCCGGAAGCCGCCGGAACGGTCGGCTCCCAACTCGCCTGGGACGCCGAGGCCTGGGACCGCTGGTACGCGTCCCGCGACGACGCCCTCCCACCTGGCCTGGTCACCCGTGACGACCTCATCGCCAGACACAACCTGTCCCGCCACACCCTCAAGAAGCTCTGGGCCGACCGTGCCGAGAACGGCCATCCCCAGCCCGTCCATCAGGTCGGCAAGGCTCTCTACTGGAATGAGTCGGAGTGGCTCGCCTGGTACGAGTCGTACGTCCGCCGAGCTCCCACCACCGCGCCGGACGACCTGGTCACCCTGGCGGAGGCCGCCCGCATCCTGGGCTTGGCCCAGTCAAGCGCCACGGTCTACGCCAAACGCCCGCCAGCCGGCTGGCCCGAGCCCGCCGAAGAGCAACCCTTGGGAGGCGGCCGGATACGCCGCCTCTACCGCCGCCAAGACATAGAAACCTACGCCGCCACCCGCCAAACCCCGTAGAGCAAGCCCCTCGCGAGCGCTCGGATGGCCCCATTAGGCCTACCGCCCCACCCCCAAACTGCGGCTCCGCCCCTAGACCCCCGTGGTGCAGCCCTTCGGTACGCATGCGCGGCCTCCCGCTGGCGCCGCCGGGCCGAGGCGTTTCACCTTTCAGTCCGGCCGAGTCGACCGCCGCCCAGGCCGTGATTCTCTGGAACCTTGATCCGATTGCCGGGAGATCCTCAGCGGGCTCTCCTCAGAACTGGCGGTCAACCCCCGTATAGCAACCGGTTGAGGGCCGCACGGTCGCCCACGAAGGCCACGGTCCCCTTGGTCAGCGCGGCGTCGAGCGAGTCTGGATCGGCCAGCAGGCCGCCGAGCGTCTTGGGGTCCGTACGGAGCGAGATGTCGGCCGTGGCGGGTTCACCGCTCTGTACCTGGACGTCCCCGGAGTCGACGGAGACCGTCCATACCGAGCCGTCGAGTTCGAGGCGACAAACGATCGGCGGCGCCGCCGGGTCGGGACGGGCATGACCGCGCAGGAAGATCAGCACCGAGGTGGCGCTGAGTGAGGTGGGCTCTGGAGGTTGGGGGGCGTCGATCCCCCAGTCGCTCAGAGCCAAGACGACCGGTTCGAGCTTCCGGCCCCACTCCGTCAGTTCGTAGACCTGCGGGCCTGTGGTCGACGCCAGTTTGCGGCGATGGATCACCTCGTGACGTTCGAGTTCGCGAAGCCGGTCGGCAAGCAGGTTCGAGCTGGCGTTGGGCAGAGCGTGCCGCAGCTCGGAGAAGCGTTGAGGCACCAGGAGCAACTCCCGGACGACCAGCAGGGCCCACCGCTCCCCGACGACGTCCAGGGCCCGAGCCATCCCACATGAGTCCCGATAGCTACGGCTGGTCGGCATGGCTCCCGCTCTCCTCGATCTGTCTTGATCCAAACGTACCACTCACAGAGGTTGTTTTTCACAACTCCTCATGGTTAGTGTTCAGCATCAACCCGACCGACAGGAGCATGCGATGAGCACTTCGCTTTCGACCCAGACCCCGGCCTCGGCTCACGAGCCCCAGCACGCGACAGTCGTGGACCCCGATGCGCACCAGGTCTTGTTCGAGAACGACCACGTTCGGGTGGTCCACGCCCGCGCCTCTCACGGCTGGGAAAGCGCGATGCACTCGCACCCGCCGATGCTGGTGGTCAACCTCGGCTCCGGGCGCCAGAAGGTGACCTGGGCGGATGGGTCAACGCAGATCGTGGATCTGAACCCTGGCGCGGTCGTCTGGCAAGAGGACGCTTTCGACCACGCCTGGGAGTTGCTGGCGGGCGAAGTGAACGTGATCCTCGTTGAGGTCAAGTCGGCATCCGCCGGAACACAGGCGTCAGGTAGCAGCCTTCAATGAGACACACCCAGGCGACGATGCGGCCATGGAGTCTCACTGAGGACGCCATGGCCCCGGGCCGTCATCAGAAGAAAGCGCCACGAAGAGTTCGAGGGTCTGTATGGCGCGCCTGATCGGCGTGCAGGGGACGTAGATATAAGTCGGCTGGCCGTCACCGCTCAGCACGTTGTAATGCCATCCCCGCCGGTCGATCTTCGCGGCGGCGACCCATAGCGCGCCATCGGCATTGTGGAGCCGCAGCGTAGGAATGTCGTGGTCGTAGAGTCGTGAGCACGCCCAGCCGCGCTTCTCCATGAGCGTGCCGAGCGTGTCCAGCCGAACGCATGCCCCGAACTGGTACTGCCAGGAGCGCTCGATTTTCACGTCAGACCGTGCACCCCACCATGCGTAGAGGCGTTCGAAGATGCGCGCGATCATTTGCCGATCTCCGCGAACACGATTTTTCCACCCTCGGCCACAGGACGCGTGCCCCAGCGAACGACCAGCTCAGAGATGATCATTAGTCCTCGACCGCCCTCCTCCATGCCGCCTGGAAACTGAATGACCGGAATCTTGTCTGATTGGTCCCATACTTCGATCACCAGGTGTTCCCGCCAGGGATAAGCCCGGACGACTATGTGATCATCTGGCGCTGACTGGCGCCACGCGTTCGTGGCCAGCTCCGACACGATCAGCCGGGGCAGGAAGTCATCGAAGTGGAGCGCCCCAGCGATCATCGCGACGTGATCCCGCGCCGATTTAATGGCTTCCGGCTCCGGCCTGAGAATGATCGTTTCGTTCATGCGGCGAACCTCCACTTCCGACTAAGAACATTCAGCCACCACGTTTGTGCTCTCCGTAATAAACTGCTGGTCACAGGCGACAAGAAACCGGGTGACCCGCCCACTTGGTTGGGTTCCGCTTGGGTCCCGGTTGAGGGAGGATGAGGACATGGGTGGCCAGCGCAAAACTCCAGAGCGCAAGCGCGGAACGGTGTCGCCTACGCTGCTCGCGTTCGGCCGGAGGTTCCGGCGCTTCCGGGAAGCGAAGGGATGGAGCCAAGAGAACGCCGCGCGCAGAGCCAACAATGGGGAGGGTGTGACAGGCCAATACATCGGGGCCGTCGAGAACGGTCGGACTCGATGTACGCGAGAGTTCGCGCGGAGCATGGACGACGCGATGGGAGCCGATGGCCAGCTCCTAGAGCTGTGGAACGACCTCGTTCAGGACGCGACCTTCCCGACGTGGTTCGACTGGCACACGGTCGAAGCGGCAGCCGCGCAACTCCAGGGCTATCAGCCGCTTCTGGTTCATGGCCTTCTCCAGACCCGCGCCTACGCCTGCGAGATACTTCGTGGGAACGAAACGCAAGTCGAGGCGCGAATGAAGCGACAGAGCATCCTCACGCGAGAGGAGGAACCACCTCCGGTGTTCTCCCTGGTGCTCGACCAGGTCGCTCTGGAGCGTCCCGTGGGACCGCCTGAGACGATGCGAGAGCAGTTGCAACACCTGGTGGCCATGAGCGCCCTCCACAACGTCACGATCCAGATCGTGCCGAGCAGCGGAACCCACGACGGAAACAGCGGAGCCTTTACGCTGGCAACGATGGAGGACAGGAGCGAGGTGGCCTACGCGGACATGGCGGCGCGCGGCATGACCCTCAGTGACCCGGAGGACATCGCCATCGTCACGAACTCTCTGATAGAGATCCGTTCCCTTGCCCTGCCGGTAGACCAGTCCCTAGAAGTGATTCATAGAACGGCGGAAGAACGATGGAGCAACTGAACTGGCGTAAGTCCAGCTACACGACGTCGAACGGCGGAGAGTGTGTCGAGCTGGCCAGCCTGAACAACGCGGTCGCCGTACGCGACTCCAAAGACCCCGACGGCCCGGTCATCCTTGTCCACCGAGCAGCCCTGAGGCGAGCCATCCGCGAAGCCAGCTAAAGGCGGCGAGGAAGAGCGATGGAGCAACTGAAGTGGCGCAAGTCCAGCTACACCACCTCGAACGGCGGAGCTTGCGTCGAGCTAGCCAGCCTGAACGATGCGGTCGCTGTGCGTGACTCCAAGAACCCGGAGGGTCCGGTCATCTTTGTCCACCGCGCGGTGCTGAGGCGGGCGATTCGCGAGGCGAGCTGAAGGCGGGGAAGAGCGATGGAGCAACTGAACTGGCGTAAGTCCAGCTACACAACGTCGAACGGCGGAGACTGCGTCGAGCTGGCCAGCCTGAACAACATGGTTGCCGTGCGCGACTCCAAAGACGCTGACGGCCCGGTCATCCTTGTCCACCGAGCAGCTCTGAGGCGAGCCATCCGCGAAGCCAGCTAAAGGCGGCGAGGAAGAGCGATGGAGCAACTGAAGTGGCGCAAGTCTAGCTACACGACGTCGAACGGCGGGAACTGCGTCGAGCTGGCGGGTTTGGACGACGCGGTTGCTGTGCGTGACTCCAAAGATCCTTACGGCCCGGTGATCCTTGTCCGCCGTGCGGCGCTGAGGCGGGCCATTCGCGAAGCGGCTGAAGGCAGCCTTTGGCGCGCAAGGTGACATAGTGCCAGCGGTCGGGGACGTGACGTAATCAGTGCAGCGTAATCGGGGTGTGACCAGGGTAGAGCTGGGGCATGAGGATCTCTACGTTGGTCATGGCCGTGACGGTTGCGGTGGCCGCGCCCGTCTTCGTGGCCGGGTGCGGGACCGAGCCCGAAGCCGCGATGTCGGTGTCGCCGACGTCCCAGCCGGCGGTCTCGAAGGCGGGCAACCTCGATCGGGCTGCCGTAACCGCGCTGAAGGCAGTGCCGGGAGGCTCGCTGACCTCCATTGAGACCGAGGGTCCCGGTTGGGAGGTACAGGTGGTGACGCCTGACGGCACCGAGCGAGAGCTGATGGTCACCGCCGACGGCGGCCGGGTCACCCGCAACGAGGCGAAGCAGGAAGACAAGGCCGACAAGGACAAGCACCGCAAGCGCATCCAAGCCGCGAAGCTCGATTACCGCGCAGCGGCCAGCAAGATGCTCTCGGCCGTGCCCAATTCCTCCATCACCGAGCTCAACCTGGACACGTATCGCGGTACGACGGTCTGGGAAGGCGACCTAGAGGACTCCAACAACGCCAAACACGAAGTGAAGATCGACGCCGCCTCCGGCAAGGTCCTGGTCAGCTAGTCACACACGCTGGATGCCCTCGTTCTGACGTGCGCCGTGGACGTGCACCGCTGAAGGGGTGAGGGTCTGGGGTCAGTCGGTTTTGGTGTAGTGCTTCAGGACTTCGGGGTTGGCCATGGAGTCGGGGTTGGCGGCCTGGTCGACCGGGGTTCCCAGGAGGATCTTGCGGACGGGGATCTCCAGCTTCTTGCCCGAGAGGGTGCGCGGGATGCCGGGGACCTCGTGGATCTCGTCCGGAACGTGGCGCGGCGAGAGGGCCGAACGGAGTGACCGCTTGAGGCGGGCGATCAGGTCGTCGGTGAGGGCGGCGTTCTCGGCGGGCTGGATGTAGAGGATCAGACGGCCCTCCCGGCCCAGGTGGCCGGTGTCGATGACCAGGCTGTCGGCGATCTCGTCGAAGGCCTCCACGACGCGGTAGAAGTCGGCGGTGCCCATGCGGATGCCGCCGCGGTTCAGGGTGGAGTCGGAACGGCCGTAGATGACGCAGCCGCCGTCATCGAGGATCTTGATCCAGTCACCGTGGCGCCAGATGCCCGGGAACGTGTCGAAATAGGACTCGCGGTAGCGCGCCATGTCCGGGTCGTTCCAGAAGAAGACGGGCATGGACGGCATCGGCTCGGTGAGGACCAGCTCGCCGACCTCGTCGATGACGGGGGTGCCGTCGCCCGTGTAGGCCTCGACCTTGGCGCCGAGGCCGCGGCACTGGATGACGCCCGCGCGCAGGGGCAGGAGCACGGAGGGGCCTACGAAGCCCGTACAGATGTCGGTGCCGCCGGAGAACGAGCCGAGGAGCAGGTCCTTGCCGATCGCTTCGTAGACCCAGCTGAAACCCTCGGGCGGCAGCGGGGAGCCGGTGGAGCCGATGCCGCGAAGGGCCGACAGGTCGAAGGTCTTGCCCGGCTGCTCGCCCGCCTTGAGCGAGGCCATGATGTAGGGCGCGCCCACGCCGAAGTAGGTGACATTGGTGTCGGCCGCGAGTTTCCAGAGGTCGACCGGAGCACCGTCGTACATGACGACGGTGGAGCCTACGAGCAGGCCGCCGATGAGGTAGTTCCACATCATCCAGCCGGTCGTGGTGTACCAGAAGAACACGTCGCCGTGGCCGAGGTCTTGGTGGAACGAGAGCGCCTTGAGGTGCTCCAGCACGACGCCACCGTGGCCGTGGACGATCGGCTTGGGAAGGCCGGTGGTACCCGAGGAGTAGACCACCCAGAGGGGATGGTCGAACGGGACGTCCTCGAACGCCAGGGGGTGGCCGTCGCGGGGAAGGTCGCTGTAGGGGACGCCTACGCGAAGGTCAGCGGCCGACGAGGCCGGGTCGAGGTAGGGGACGAGGACGGTCGCGGAGAGGGTCGGGAGGGCGTCTTCGATCTCGCGGACGACGTCCATGCGGTTGAAGTGCTGGCCGTTGTAGGCGTAGCCGTCGACGGCGATGAAGACCTTGGGTTCGATCTGCGCGAAACGGTCGATGACGCTGGACGAGCCGAAGTCCGGGGAGCAGGACGACCAGATTGCGCCGAGCGACGCGGTGGCGAGGAAGCAGACCAGTGCCTCGGGGATGTTGGGCAGGTAGGCCGCGACCCGGTCGCCCTTGCCGACGCCCAGCTCGGCCAGTCCGGCCCGTACCTCCGCCACGTGCAGCGCCAGCTCGCGATAGCTGAGCAGGCGGTGCCCGCCCGCCTCGGAGCGGAAGACCACGGCGGTCTCGTCGGGGGTCTCGTCGGCACGCCGGAGGGCGTTGGCGGCGTAGTTGACGGTCGCCCCGTCGAACCACCGCAGCCCGTCGACCGGCATGCGGCCCTCGGAACGGACCGGGCCGTCGCCCCGGTGGCCGACCACCTTGAAGTAGTCCCAGATGGAGTCCCAGAACGCGTCGACCTCGGTGACCGACCAGCGCCACAGCTCGTCGTAGGTGTCGGCCAGGATGCCGCGGTCCCACAGCCAGTGCAGGTAGTGCGTCACCTTCGCGTTGGCGACGACTTCCTCCGACGGCTCCCAGAGCCGAGCACCCTCGGGGGTCAGTTCGTCCTGCGACATTCGACCGGCCTCCTATCCCCACCGCGCCGCGCCGCGCGGTTTTCCCAGCATCAGGCCAGCATGCATGCCCCTGCAACCCGGCTTTCAACCGGGGTCGGCGATCATCATCCGCCGGCCCACCCAAGACGCCGCCCGCCGCCACCAGCGCACCACCCGAAACGGCGCCCCGACGCCGCTAGCGGACCATCCGCGACGGCGAACGGCGCCACCACCGCGCCACCCGCGACAGCGCACTGCGCCACCAGCGGGCCACCCGCGACAGCACACGGCGCCGCCAGCACGACGCCCGGGACGACGCATGGCGCCACCAGCGCGCCACCCGCGACAGCGCACTGCGCCACCAGCGGGCTGGTCGGGACGGCGCACGGAGCTGTTAGCGGGGCGCCGCGGGGCCTTCGGCGAGGGACGTCACCGCGCGGAGGACCGCGTCGGTGTCGGCGAGGGTCGGCAGGACGACCTCGGCACCGGCGGCACGCAGCTCGGTCTCGGTGGCGCTGCCGGTGGCGACGGCGATGATCGGCGAGCCCGCGATGTGGGCGGCCTGGACGTCGCGCGGGGAGTCGGCGATGAAGACCGTGGTCGACTCGGTGAAGCGGGCGCCGTGCTTCTCCCCCGCCCGGGACCGCGCCACCTCCAGCAGCGCGGCCTTGCTGTAGACGCCGTTCTCGTAGCCGCCGACCTCCAGGTCGAGAGGCCCGGCCAGGCCGAGCTCGGTCACCTTCAGAACGGCGTTGGGCTGGATTGACCCGGTCAGCACGGACTGGACGGTGCCGGGGAGGCGGGAGAGGGCGGACACGGCCTCGATCGCGCCCGGCAGTACCCGGCCGTGGGCCTTGAGGTCGGCGCGGCGGGCCGCGAAGGCCTCGGCGAGCGCGGGCATGAACGCGGGCAGATGATCGTCGGTGGTGACGATGTCGTTGAACGCGAGCGTCTCGAAGATGATCTCCGACTCGGTCCGGCCCGGCGTCGGGGCCAGCCGTACCAGCGGCCTGCCGGTGGTCCGCTGGAACGCCTCGGCGTAAGCCTCCCGGGTGACGCGCCCCACGTCCACCAGGGTGTGATCGATGTTCCACAGCACCAGGCGGTTCAGCGTTGCCATCCCGTTCCTTGCTCGCCGTCCAGAGACCAGCGTCGCGCGCGGCCCGCCCGCCGGTGCGGGCGAGCTAATGGTCGGCCCTCGGCCCTGCTCCCCGCAAGCCGACCACCCACGCCGCCGCCGCGACCACACCCCCACCGCCAGCGTCTGAGCGGACTACCAGGCCGGGCCGCTGCCGGGCGTGCGCGAACCCTGGAGTGCGGGGCCGGACGCATGCAGGGCAGGGCGAGCGGGTGCCGAACCAGTGCGGGCAGGTGTGGCAGGAGCCGGGCGGATGCGACCGGGCGGGGGTGGGTGCCGGGCGTTGGTGAGGGGCCCGGCACCCCGGGCGTCAGCCCATGTGCGGGTAGCGGTAGTCGGTCGGCGGGGCGAAGGTCTCCTTGATCGACCGGGTGTTGACCCAGCGGATCAGGTTGAACAGCGAACCGGCCTTGTCGTTGGTGCCGCTGGCGCGGGCGCCGCCGAACGGCTGCTGGCCGACGACCGCGCCGGTGGGCTTGTCGTTGACGTAGAAGTTGCCCGCCGCGAAGCGCAGCTTGTGGGTCGCCTCGGCGATCGCCTGCCGGTCCTGCGCGATCACTGCTCCGGTCAGCGCGTACTCCGCGATGCTCTCCATCTGGTCGAGCATCGTGTCGTAGTCGCGGTCCTCGTAGACGTGCACGCCGAGGATCGGGCCGAAGTACTCCTTGGTGAACAGGTCGTCGGTCGGGTCGGCGGACTCCAGCACGGTCGGGCGGACGAACCAGCCCTCGGAGTCGTCCAGGCCGCCACCGGCGAGGATCTTGATCGAGTCCAGGCCCTGGGCCCGCTCGATCGCCGCCTTGTGCTTGGCGAACGCCCGTTCGTCGATGACCGCGCCCATGAACGCCGACAGGTCCTCGGCGACGTTGCCCATCGTGAGCGCCTCGACCTCGTCGCAGAACTCGTCGCGCATCCGCTCCCAGATCGACCGCGGCACGTACGCGCGGGAGGCGGCCGAGCACTTCTGGCCCTGGTACTCGAACGCGCCGCGCACCATCGCGGTCTTGAGCACCGCCGGGTCGGCCGACGGGTGGGCGACGATGAAGTCCTTGCCGCCGGTCTCCCCCACCAGGCGCGGGTAGCCCTTGTAACCCGCGATGTTCTCGCCGACGGTCCGCCAGAGGTGCTGGAACGTCCCGGTGCTGCCGGTGAAGTGGATGCCGGCGAGCTCGGGGTGCGTCAACGCCACGTTCGACACCGCCTGGCCGTCGCCGGTGACCAGGTTGATCACGCCGGGCGGCAGGCCCGCCTCCTCCAGCAGCCGCATCGTGAAGTGCGCGGCGAACTGCTGCGTCGGCGAGGGCTTCCAGACCACCACGTTGCCCATGAGCGCGGCGGACGTGGGCAGGTTGCCCGCGATGGCGCTGAAGTTGAACGGGGTGATCGCGAGCACGAAGCCTTCGAGCGGACGGTACTCCATCCGGTTCCACACGCCGGGCGAGGAGGACGGCTGCTGGGTGTAGAGCCGGCGCGCGTAGTCGACGTTGAAACGCCAGAAGTCGATCAGCTCGCAGGCCGAGTCGATCTCCGCCTGCTGGACCGACTTGGACTGCCCCATGACGGTCGCGGCGTTCAGCGTCGACCGCCACGGCCCCGACAGCAGATCGGCGGCCTTGAGCAGGATCGCGGCCCGGTCGTCGAACGACAGCGCGCGCCACCCGGGCGCGGCCTCGCGCGCGGCGTCCACCGCGGCCCGCACGTCGTCGTCGGTCGCGTTCCTCAGCTGGCCGAGCACATGCCGATGGTTGTGCGGCTCCACCACGTCGACGGGCGCGCCGCCGCCGAGCCGCCGCTCGCCGCCGATCGTCATGGTCAGGTCGATCTGCTCGCCGCCGAGTTCCTTGATCTTGGCCTCGAGCGCGGCCCGCTCGCCGCTGCCCGGCGCATAGCCCTTGACCGGCTCGTTCACCGGTACGGGCACGTTGGTGACGGCATCCATCTGATCGCTCCCAGAAATCCGACATCGTTGTCGATACGCACGCTTCGTCGCACGGGACGGGTGCCTCATCGCGGCCCTGACGACCGGAGATCTACCCGCCTGGCGACGGCGTCTACCCGCACCCTATGAGATCTCGCCCAATCGCTCCGATTCGGCGCTCAGGCGGTCAGATCGCCCAGCTCCTGCGTGGCGTACCACATGAGCTCGTGGCCCTCGGCGCCGTCGACCGTGAAGCGCGCGTCCTCGTCGCCCGCGTCGGCGGCGGCCAGCGCCTCGACGGCCGCGCGCACGTCGGCCTCGGCGGCGGGGTCGTCCACGTGCCCGGATGCGATCTTCTGCCACGGAACGGCGGCGCTCACCCGGACCAGCGCACGGGAGTCGTCGGCCAGGGACGCGTGCCCCCGGGCCCATTCGACCTGCTGGTCGGGCACCTCGGCGGCCAGCACCACCCGGCGGGCGGGCACCTTCGGATCGTCGGCGAGCAGCCGCAGCGAGGCCCGGGCGGCGGCGGTCATCGCCGCGTACTCCAGCTCCTCAAGGTCGCCGCCGGCGTACCACTCGCGGAGGGCGGGCGTCACCGCGTAGGCGGCGAGCGGCGCGGGACCGGCCTCGCGGGCCTCCAGCAGGCGAGCGAGTCCGGCGAGGGTGGACGGCAGGTAGACGCGCATGACGATCAGCCAGTCTGCCAGACTGGACGCTCTGTGGTCAGACCGACAGGCCCAGCCCGCGGAGCGCGTCGAGGGTCTCCGCCGGGCCGGTGTGCAGGATGCCGCGCATGCCGAGAGCCTCGGCGGCGGCGACGTTGTGCTCGATGTCGTCGATGAAGACGCAGTCGGCGGCCGTCAGGCCGAGCAGCCGGACCGCGTGCTGGAAGATCGCCGCGTCGGGCTTGCGCAGCCCCACCTCGCAGGAGATGACCACCGCGTCGAACAGGTCCGCGAACAGGTCGCGCGGGTAGTCGTTGCCCCACGAGTTGGAGAGCAGGGCGGTGCGGGTGCCGCCGCCGCGCAGGGTGCGGAGCGCGTCGTACATCGGCTGGACGGGGGTGAACGCGGTGAACATGCGGGCGATGAGGCCCTCCGCGACGACCGGGCCGCCGTCCACGGTGAGCAGTTCGGCCGCCAGCAGGCGTTCGAACTCGGCCGGGTCGAGCGTGCCGTCCTCCAGGCCGTGGATCGGGTTGGTGCCCTCCCCGTCGTAGGCCTGCCTGACCCAGGCGCGCATCACCGTGCGGTACTGGTCGGTGTCGATCCGGTCGGCGGCCAGCCAGGTGGCGATGGCGTCGTTGAGCGGCGAGGTCAGCACCCCGCCCCAATCGGTGATCACAGCTTTGACGGTCACGGCCCGATCCTAGGCGCTCCCGGCCCATGGAACCGAACGGCGTTCTGCCACACTGGCGGCCATGGACTTCGAACCCAGCCCGAAGGCACGCGATCTCCAGGTCACACTTCAGGAGTTCATGGACGAGCACGTGTACCCGGCCGAGCCGGTCTACGCGGCCTGGCGCGCGGCGAACGATCCGCACGCGCTGCCTCCCGTCGTCGAGGAGCTGAAGGCCGAAGCCCGCCGCCGCGGCCTGTGGAACCTCTTCCTGCCGGACGTGTCGGGCCTGTCGAACCTGGAGTACGCGCCGCTCGCCGAGCTCACCGGACGGTCTCCCGACCTGGCGCCCGAGGCGGTCAACTGCGCCGCGCCGGACACCGGGAACATGGAGGTCCTGCACATGTTCGGCACCGAGGAGCAGCGGAAGCGGTGGCTGGAACCGCTGCTGAACGGTGAGATCCGGTCCGCGTTCGCGATGACCGAGCCGGAGGTGGCCTCGTCCGACGCCGCCAACATCACCACCTCGATCGTCCGGGACGGCGACGAGTACGTGATCAACGGACGCAAGTGGTTCATCACCGGCGCCGCCGACGAACGCTGCAAGATCTTCATCGTCATGGGCAAGACCGACCCGGACGCGCCGGCGCACCGGCAGCAGTCGCAGATCCTGGTGCCGCGCGACACCCCGGGCGTGCGCGTGCTGCGGCACCTGCCGGTCTTCGGCTACCAGGACCAGCACGGGCACTCGGAGATCCTCTTCGAGGACGTGCGCGTCCCGGCGGCCAACCTCATCGCGGGCGAGGGCGACGGGTTCATGATCGCCCAGGCGCGGCTGGGACCGGGCCGCATCCACCACTGCATGCGGGCGCTGGGCATGGCCGAACGGGCCCTGGAGCTGATGTGCCGCCGCGCCGTCGACCGCGTCGCGTTCGGCGGGCCGCTGGCCGAGCAGGGCGTCGTGCAGCAGCAGATCGCCGAGTCGCGGATGGCCGTCGAGCAGGCCCGGCTGATGACGCTCAAGACCGCCTGGCTGATCGACAAGCACGGCGCCAAGGGCGCGCGGACCGAGATCGCGGCCATCAAGGTGATCGTGCCGCGCGTCACGCACCAGGTGCTCGACCGGGCCATCCAGATCCACGGCGGCGCCGGCGTCTCTGACGACACCCCGTTGGCGGCGATGTACGCCTGGGTACGCGCCATGCGCATCTTCGACGGCCCAGACGAAGTCCACATCCGCACCGTGGCACGACAAGAGCTGCGTTCCTACCGCCCTCGGCCCTGAGCGCTCGCGTGACAGTGACAAGCGCATTGCCCGGCCGTCACGCGAGCGCGCGGCGCTGAGCGGAGAGCGAGCCGCAGGCGAAGCACTCCGCGAAGATCGCGAAGCGATGTCGCGCTCGCCGCTTTTGCGGTTCGGCGGCCGAGCCGCCAGGCGAGGCCGCTGAGGCCGCGAAAGCCAATGAACACAGCCAAAAAAGATCATGCGATCGGCGGAGGGATGCCGATCGCATGATCGTCAGGCGGGGACCGTCGGGTTCGGGAGCGTTCGGATTCGGGAGCGTTCGGACTCGGGGAACGTTCGCGTCAGGACACGTTCGGGTTGAGGACGTTTGGGTCGGAGACGTTTGGTCGGGTGGTCTTGCGTCGAGGGACGTTCGGGTCGGGGGGCAGGGAGCGGGGATCAGGGAGCGCGGGGCCGCGCCTCAGCCCGCGCGCTCGCGCGCGCCGGCCGAGCCGGGGCCTACGCGGATCTCAGGCGCTGTAGCGCCTCTCGTACTCCTCCGTGGGACTCCTCCAACGCGACTGTGGCGCGCGCTGCCGGGACCTCGCCCAGGAGCGAGACCAGCGCGACGCGGGTGTCGCCTCCGGCCTCGGTGAGCGCGTTCTCACAGGTGAGGGCGTCCAGGCCGGTCGCCTCGGTGAGAATGCGCACCAGCCGTGCGCGGAGCTTGGCATTGAGCGCGTTCACGCTGACCATCAGGTTGGAGTAGGTCCTACCCAGCCTGATCATCAGGGTGGTGGAGAAGGAGTTGAGCACCAGTTTGGTGGCGGTGCCCGCCTTCATCCGGGTGGAGCCGCTGATCACCTCGGGTCCGGTGGCCAGCCCGATGTGCACGTCGACCTCGTCGCCGTAGGGTGTGTGCGGATTGCAGCTGATGAGCGCCGTGTGCGCCCCGGCGGCCGTGGCGGCGCGCAGGGCGCCGACGACGTAGGGGGTGCGGCCGCTCGCGGCGACGCCGATGGCGACATCGCCCGGCTGGACCTCGGCGGCGTCCCGGGCGCCCTGCTCGTGGTCGTCCTCGGCCTCCGAGACCGCCTGGGACAGTGCGCGGGGTCCACCCGCGTGGTGTGCGACGACCCGGCCCCAGATGCCGAACGTCGGGGGCAGCTCGGCCGCGTCGAGCGCGGCGAGCCGTCCGGACGTTCCGGCGCCGAAGTAGTGCACTCTGCCGCCCGCCCGCAGGGATTCCACCGCGAGATCCACCAGCCGTGCCAGGTCGGGCAGCACGGCCGCCACCACCAGGTGGACCGTGGCGTCCTCGCTGTTGATACGGCGGAGCACCTCCAGGGTGGGCAGCGTGTCGACGTCAATGGTCCGTGGGTTCCGCCCCTCTGTGGGGAGTTCGCAGTCGATCACCGACGCCTCCGGTCGGGTCGCACGGTCCGCCCACGGACCGCCTCGTACGTGGCCTCAAGGGCCTTGCGGGTCTGCCCGAACGTGCGCTGGGCCACCCCGACGAAGACGCAGTCGACCACGGTCAACTGTGCCAGCCGGCTGGCGGTCGCGCCCGATCGGAACGTGGTCTCCCGGGCCGCCGTCGTCAGGATCAGGTCGGCTACTTCGGCGATCGGGGACTTGGGGAAATTGGTCAGGGCTACCGTCGTCACCCCCTTGCTCTTTGCTACCTCCAGCGCGTCGATGGTCTCCACCGTCGCGCCCGTGTGCGAGATCCCGATCGCGACGTCCCCGCTGCCCAGCACCGCGGCGCTGGTCAGCATGATGTGGGCGTCCGACCAGGCGTAGCAGACTCTTGCGATGCGATGCATCTTCTGCTGGAAGTCCTTGGCGACGAACGCGCTCGCACCGACGCCGTAGACGTCGACGCGTTCCGCGCCCACGATCGCGTCGACGACCTGCTCGAGCACCTTGATGTCGAGCTGGGCCGCGGTCTCTTCCACGGCCCGGGCGTCGGCGAAGGTCACCTTCTCCACGATCTGTTCGAGGGAGTCGTCAGGACTGATGTCGCTGCCGATGACCCGGCCGCCGGAGGCGCTCTGTGCCCTCCCCGCCTCCGTCGCCAGGGTCAACCGCAGCTCTGGATATCCATGAAACCCGATCGCCCGGCAGAACCTGATGACCGTGGTCTCGGAGGTGCCACAGTTCTGGGCGAGTTCGGTGATGGTGGAGTTGGCGACCCCTTCGGGATCGTCGATGACGCGTTGCGCGACGCGGCGCTCTGCGGGGGGAAGCGAAGGAAGCAGCGAACGCACCCGCACCACGGTGCTCAGCGGCGTCGTCTCCTTGACGACCGCGTCGACCTTGGGTGCCCCGGTCTCCCCTATGCCCCCGGGCTCTGAGCCGGTGGGTTTCCTCATGATGGAAATTTTCTTACTTGTCGGATGTCACGTCAACGGTAGAAAGGGCTACGGTCGCCATGTGTTGACCCATTTGGCCGGTCCTTACGTGATCGGCATAGACGCGGGTGGCACGAAGACCCGCTGTGTCGTACTAACGCTCGGGGGCGCTCTGGCCGGTTCCGGAACCGGTCCCGGAGCCAACCCCAATTCCGGCGGCGATACCGCGGGTGCGCTCACCACCGCTCTCCAGACGGCGCTCGGTGACCTGGATCGGTCCCACATCCTCGCCGGCGTCTTCGGGATCGCCGGGGCCGGGTCGGCCGGCCGTCCCGCCGCGGTCAGCGCGGCGCGGCGGGCCTGGCAGGCCGTCGGGCTGCGCGGCTCGCCCGCCGTCGTGACCGACATCGCGGTGGCCTTCGCCGCCGGCACCAGCGCACCGAAGGGCATCGTGGTGTTCTCCGGTACCGGTGCCGGGGCCGCGGTCATCAGCGACGGCGCGATCGTGCAGCGCGCCGACGGCTACGGCTGGCTGGTCGGCGACGAGGGCTCGGCCGTCTGGCTGGGCCGGGAGGCGGTCCGGGCCGCGCTGGCGGCCTACGACGGACGGGGGTCGCCGACCCTGCTCACCGAGTCGGTGCCGCGCGCGCTGCTCGGCGCGGCCGTCGTCACGGAGATCGACTCCAGTCGTCCACGGCCACGGCACGAACGGCCCCTGGCACTGGCAGGCGCACCCGCTCTCGCCTCCAGACCCGCTCCCAGGAGTACTCCGGCGACCGTTCCGAGAGCCTCTCCGCCGGGGGCGGCCACGGCGACGCTCGACGAGCCCCCGGCGCACGCCCAGGCGACGCCGAACCCGCAGCTCGCCCAGGCGATCATCAAGGAGGTGTACGGCCGCCCACCCGCCGCGCTGGGCCGTCTCGGCCCGGTCGTCGCGGCCGCCGCGGCCGCAGGTGATCCGGTGGCCCGGCGGATCACCGAGGAGGCGGCCCAGTGGTTGCTGCGCGACGTCGACGCGGTCCGGCCCGCGCTCGCCGATCCGTACGCCCCGGTCGTCATGCACGGCTCCGTGCTCCGCGACGGCCCGGTCGCCGAGGCCGTCCGCGACGGGCTGCGCGACCGGTTCGCCGCCGATCCGCGGCGGGCGGGCGACGGCGCCGTCGGCGCGGCAGGCCTGGCCCTGCGCCGCCTCGGCCACGCTCTGGCGTAGGTCCGAGCCGTCCGCGCACCGCCGATGCGCTTTGAGGCACCGGCCCCGGTGGTACCAACCGATATGGCTGCGTAACCCCGCGGCGTCACCCGGCCTGCTTTTCCGCGACGTGTTCTCGCGGTGGGCCCCCGCGTGTCCTCAGCATGCCGTGAGTCCGCCGCGCCGCGAGTCGACATGGCGCGCGAGAGCGGCTAACGTCGCGGGGTCAGATCACAAGACCGTAACAATGACCATGTCCGGGAGCCTGGTCCAGTGCGCGCTCCACGTTCATCCGCCGTCGTGACGTCCGCCGCGATCGCGCTCGCCGTGCCGCTCGCCGCGAGCTGCGGCGGCGACCCCGCCAAGGACGACTCACCGGGCGCCGGGCGCTCGTCCGCCGCCCCTGCCCCGGCCAGCCCGCAGGCCTCCTGGATTCCCGGGTTCGTCGCCGACATGAGCGTGCCCGAGAAGGTCGGGCAGCTCTTCGTGCCGACGTTCTCCAGCCAGGCCGACGCACAGTCGATGATCAAGCGCTACAAGGTCGGCGGGTTCATCTACTTTCCGGGCAACATGCGCACCCCGGAGCAGACCGCGGCGCAGTCCAACGCCCTGCAGAAGGCCTCGAAGATCCCGCTGGTGCTCGGCGTGGACGAGGAGCAGGGCATCGTCTCGCGCACCCCGTTCATCACCTCGTTCCCGGGCAACATGGCGCTCGGCGCGACCGGCCGTCCCGCCGACGCCCGCGCCGCCGCCCAGGTCACCGGCGCCGAGCTGCGCGCCGTCGGGATCAACCAGAACTACGCGCCGGTGGCCGACGTCAACGTCGACCCGGCCAACCCGGTGATCGGCGTCCGGTCCTTCGGCTCGGATCCGGCGCTCGTGTCGCGGCTGCTCGACGCCGCCATCCAGGGCTACCAAGCGGCGGGCGTCGCCGCGACGGCCAAGCACTTCCCCGGGCACGGCGACACCTCCACCGACAGCCACACCGGCCTGCCGGTGATCAAGCACTCCCGCGCCGAATGGGAACGGCTGGACGCGCCTCCGTTCAAGGCCGCGATCGCGAGCGACGTGGACGCCATCATGTCCGCGCACATCGTGGTGCCCAAGCTCGACGGCTCCGGCGACCCCTCGACGCTGTCGCGCAAGGTCCTGACCGGGCTGCTCCGCGACTCCCTCGGCTTCAGGGGCGTCATCGTCACCGACTCCCTGCAGATGCAGGGCGCGCGCACCAAGTACGGCGACGCCTCGGTCCCCGTGCGCGCGGTCAACGCCGGAGCCGACCAGCTCCTCATGCCGCCGAGCCTGCCGCGCGCCTACGACGCGGTGCTGACGGCCGTGCGCACCGGCAAGATCTCCGAACGCCGCCTGGACGAGGCGGTGTCGCGCATCCTGCGGCTCAAGGAGCGGCGCGGCCTGTTCCGCGGCACCCGCGCCGACCCCGGCCGCGCGAGCCAGATCGTCGGTTCCAGGGCCAGCAAGGCCACGGTCCGCCAGGTCGCCGAGCACGCGGTCACGCTCGTGCGCAACGAGGGCGGTCTGCTGCCGCTCAAACGGGGTTCCGTCTACGTGTCAGGTCCCCGGAGCGACGTTCTGGCCGCCGCCCTGCGCCGCGAGGGCGTCCGTACCGTCGGCTCGGCCACCGACGCCGACGCCGCCGTTCTCACCACCCTCGACGCGGGCGCCGCCACCACCGCCGACAGGGTCGGCGCCCTCGCCTCCCTACCGGTGATCGTCGCCGCGCTCGGCCGGCCGTACGACCTCGACAAGGCGGACCGGGCCAAAGCGGCGCTCGCCACCTACTCCTCCGGCTCGCCCTCCCTGGCGGCCCTCGCCAAGACACTGGCGGGCACGATCAAGCCGACCGGCAAACTCCCCGTCCCCGCCGCCGGCAACCCCCCAGGCACCGGCCTCACCTACTGACCCGCACCGGTAACGTGACGCGGAGAAGCGAGGTGCCACCCATGTCGTTGCCGAGCTGGGCCACGGACCCGAAGTCCTTGCTGCTCACGGAAGATCAGTATGAGAGCCTGCCCGACCACGTACGCCGGTCGATCGAGGTCATCGACAACCATGTGGTCTTCCTGCACTCGGGCTCACCGGAGCATTCGCGGGTGGCGCGCAGGCTGGCCGACATCATCGAACGCGCCCGGCCCATCGACCCGTGCGTCGAGGTGAGCACGGACGTCGACATGCATTTCCGCCGGCGGCGGCGCGACCCCGAGGGCACCTGGTTCTCGTTCCGTCGACCGGACGTCACAGTGCATCGCTGCCTGGAGCGCGGCAGCAGGCTCACCAGCCGAGACGCTCTCGCCGTCGTCGAAATCGTCTCTCCTGGCAGCGAGCACACCGACACCGTCCAGAAGGTGGCCGAGTACGCGCGCGAGCAGATTCCGGTCTATCTCGTCGTGACGCTCGACGAGAAGCTCTATGTGAAGGTCATCCGCGAGTACAGACTCGACTGGTCGGGGATGAGCTACCAGCTCGTCGCCGCCCACGAGGACGAGCTCGAACTCGACGTGCCGTTCCCGGTGGCGGTCCTCTTCAGCGAGCTCGATCGTCGGTGATGGAGGGCGGCCGCCGCGCAGTGCGGCCGCCGCGGGGCCGGAAAAGGCTTAGAGGCCTAGGGCGGTTAGGGCGGGGAGGTTCGCGCGGGCCGCTTCGCGGGCGGCGTCGGCCGTGCGGGCGTTGCGCGCGGCCACTGCGGCTTCGCGGCATTCGGCCAGGGTGTGCCGGGCGAGGGCGGCTCGTACGAACGGCAGGGACGGGGCGCCCATCGACAGGGAGGTGACGCCCAGGCCCGTGAGAACGCAGGCCAGGGCGGGGTCGCCGCCGGCCTCGCCGCAGACGCCGCAGCCCTTGCCCGCCTCGGCGGCGGCCTCGGCTGTGATCGCGATCAGGTCGAGCACGGCGGGCTGCCAGGGGTCCTGGAGGTGCGCGAGGCCGCCGATCTGGCGGTCGGCGGCGCAGGCGTACTGCGTGAGGTCGTTGGTGCCGAGGCTGAAGAACTCCACCTCGGCCGCCAGGTCACGGGCGCGCAGGGCGGCGGCCGGCACCTCGATCATGATGCCGGGGTGCTCGATCCGGGCGTCGCGGCAGGCCTTGGCGAAGTAGGCGGCCTCCGCCGCGTCGGTCACCATCGGCGCCATGACCTGCAGCTTGGCGGAGCGGCCCGCGGCGGCGCGGGCGAGGGCGCCGAGCTGGGCCGCCAGGACGTCGGGATGGTGCTGCATCATGCGCAGGCCGCGTTCGCCGAGGGCAGGGTTGGGCTCGTCACCGGGAGGCGGGAGGAAGGCGAGGGGTTTGTCGGCGCCGGCGTCGAGCGTACGCACGACCACGCGCCCGTCGGGGAACGCGTCGAGGACCTTGCGGTAGGCCTCTTCCTGCTCGGCGTCGGTGGGCGGTGCCGAACGGTCGAGGAAGAGGAACTCGGTCCGGTAGAGGCCCACGCCCTCGGCACCGTTGGCCAGCGCGGCCTCCACGTCCTGGGGGCCGCCGATGTTGGCCAGCAGCGGGACCCGGTGGCCGTCCTTGGTGGCGCCCGGACCGGTGGACTCGCCGAGCGCCGCCGCCCGGGCCTCCGCCGCGGCCAGCGCCGCCGCGACCTCGGGCTCGGACGGATCGACCTGGACGGTGCCGGCGGCGCCGTCCACCAGGACCCGGCTGCCGTCGGCGAGGCCGGTGGCGCCCGGCAGGGCGACCACGGCGGGCACGCCCATCGTGCGGGCGATGATCGCCGTGTGGCTGGTCGGGCCGCCCTCCTCGGTGACGAACGCGACCACCAGCCGCGGATCGAGCACCGCGGTGTCGGCGGGCGCCAGGTCACGCGCGACGAGGACGAACGGCTCGGCCGACTCAGGGACGCCGGGCATCGGCAGGTCGAGCAGGCGCGCGACCGTACGGTCCCGGATGTCGTCGAGGTCGGTCACCCGGGCCGCCAGGTACTCCCCGGCGCCGGCGAGCAGCTCGCGGTAGACGCCGAACGCCTCGAAGACGGCGCGGGCCGCGGCGACGCCCTCGCCGACCTTGGCCTTGACGCCGTCGGCGAGGCCGGGGTCGCGGGCCATCAGGGCCTGGGCGTTGAGCACGTCCTGCCCCTCCTTGTTGCCGGCCTCGGCGGCACGGACACCGCGCGACTCCAGGTCGGCGGCCACGGCGGCGAGCGCGCCGAGCGCCCGCTCGGTCTCCGCGGCCGCGTCCCCGGCATGGCGGGAATCGGGCTCGGGCTCGGGCACGGCGCCCGCGACGGCGCGTACCGGCCCGACACCGACGCCCGGGCTGACCCCGGCTCCCCGCAACACGCTGGGACTCATCTCGCGCACCCTCCGGCGATGAAATTCAGGACAGGGACGAAGCTGCAGGGGAAGGCTCAGGCCTGTTCGGGCTCGGGCTCGGAGAGCAGCGCTTCGAGCTCGTCCAGGAGGGTCTCGGCGCCGTCGCCCTCGGCGGCGATGACGATCTCCTCGCCGTGCCGGGCGTCCAGGCCGAGCACCGACAGGATGCTCTTGGCGTTGACCGGGTCGCCGCCGCGCTTGGCCACGGTGACGTCGCCGTCGGCCCTGGCCGCGGCCTGGACGAACAACGCCGCGGGCCGGGCGTGCAGACCCACCCTGGATTCGATCTTGACGTTACGCTGCGTCACTGGAACAACTCCTCATGTTCACTCCGCGCCCGGGAGGCCCCAGGCACGGAGGTCGACTTCCGTCATGTCCGCCACCACCCGGTCCGCCGCGGCCAGCGCCGCCGCGGGCTGGGTGGTGGTGATCCCCACGCAGGTCATACCCGCAGCCTTCACCGCGGCCACTCCGGCGGGGGCGTCCTCGAATCCGAGCGCGTCCCGCGGCGCCACCCCGAGGGCGTCGCACGCGGCCAGGAAGCCCTCGGGATCAGGCTTCCCGTTGGCCACGTCGTCGGCCGTGACCAGCACGTCCAGCAGGTCCTTGATGCCGAGCCCCTCCAGCAGGCCCTCGGCGTACCGCCGCACGCCCGAGGTCACCACCGCCAGCGGCACACCGCCGGCGTGCAGCGCACGGACGAGCTCGACCGCGCCCGGCACCGGCTGGACCGGCGGCATGTCCGGTCCCGTCTCGTACGAGACGACCTCGTGGAACAGGTCCTCGACGGTGCGTCCCGGGAACAGGTGCAGCAGCTCGGCCAGCACCTCCCGGCCGCGCCGCCCGGCGAACGAGGCGATCAGCTCGTCGTCGTAGGCGATGCCGTTCGCGGCGAACATGCGCGCCCACATCTCGCGGTTGCGCGGCTCGGTGTCGATCAGCGTTCCGTCGAGGTCGAAAACGGCGGCCTTGAGGTCGGTACGGCGCACGCCGGCGGAGTCGGTGGCCTTCAGCTCCATGTGAAGAGCTCGGCCCCCTTGTCGACCTCGCCGGACTCGGCCACGTCGGACAGTGCGTCGGCGTTCGCGTCCAGCGCCACCACCGCGCAGATCGGCGAGCGGCCGCCCGCCTCGATCGCGGCGGGGTCCCAGCCGATCAGCGGCTGCCCGGCGGTCACCGCGTCGCCCTCGGCGGCCAGCAGCTCGAAGCCCGCGCCCTTGAGCTGGACGGTGTCGATGCCCAGGTGCACCAGCACGCCGTGGCCCTCGGCGTCGACGACCACGTACGCGTGCGGGTGCAGCTTGACGATCGTGCCGGTGACCGGGGCGATGGCCTGGCCCGGCGCCCGCTCGGGGTCGACGGCGGTGCCCGGGCCCACCATGGCCTGGGCGAACACCGGGTCGGGCACGCCGGCAAGCCCGACGACGCGCCCGCTCACGGGCGACAGAACTCGCGTCATGAGAACACTCCTTGTCGAGCGTGGGATCGGGACGTCAGTCGAGAATGTCCTCGATGTCGCTGGCGATGGTGTCGGCCTCCGGGCCCACGACCACCTGGACGACGGTGCCGCTGCGCATGACGCCGAACGCGCCCGCGGCCTTCAGTGCCGGCTCGTCGACCTTGCCCGCGTCCTCGACCTCGGTGCGCAGCCGGGTGGCGCACGGCTCGATCTCGATGATGTTGTCGGCGCCGCCCAGCGCCGCGATGATGGCCTCGGCCTTGTCCATGATCATTTCCTGCCTTCGGTCTGTCAGGTGCGGTGCTGTGGTGGTGCGGTGCTGTGGTGCGGCGGCGGGCTCAGTCGGTCTGGGTGACCTTGTTGAGCCCGCGCGGCACGTCGGGGTCGAGCCCGAGCCGGCGGGCCAGGTTCTCGACCAGGATCTGGCCGGGCACGATCAGGCCGAGCGGCGCGACCCACTCGGGCAGCGCGGGACCGGGCAGGGCGAGCGAGGACGCCTCGGCCAGTCCCGTGCCGCCGCCGATGCCGTACGCGCGGGCACCGGCGGTCGTGACGCGGCGGGCCAGCGCGATCGTGCCGGACAGGGTCGGGCCCTCCTCGGCGGCGACCAGCAGCGCGGGCGTCTGGGCGTCCACCACCGCGATCGGGCCGTGCAGCAGGTCGGCGTACGAGAGGCCCATGGCGTGCAGGTAGCACGCCTCCTTGATCTTGAGGGCCAGCTCCAGCGCGGTGCCGAACGCGATGCCGCGGCCGGACACCACGGCACCCGGCACCTGGGCGAGCTCCTCGACGATCTCGGGCAGCGCCGGCGACGACTCGGTGATCGCGATGAGCCGCCGCACCTCGTCCGGTACCCGGCGCAGGTCGTCCACCTCGGTGTCGGCGCCCAGCCCGAGGCCCAGCACCGACAGCGCGGCCAGCTGGGTGGTGTAGGTCTTGGTGGCCGGCACCGCGAGCTCGTCGCCCGCCTCCGTCAGCAGCGCGACCTCGGCGGCCTCCGCGAGCGGCGAGCCGGCGCCGTTGGTGATCGCCACGGTCCGGGCGCCGTTGCCGGCGGCCCAGTCCAGGGTCTCGACGATCTCCTCGGTCTTGCCGGACTGGCTGATCGCGACGGCGAGCACACCGGACAGGTCCACCTGGCGCCGGTAGGTCGTCGCGATGGACGGCGCGGCCAGGGTGGCGAGGCGTCCCGTGTGCGCTTCGACCAGGTACCGCCCGTAGACGGCGGCGTTGTCGGACGAACCGCGTGCGATGAACAGCACCTGGCGCGTCTCGCGTGCGAGCCGCGCGATGTCGGCGGTCCGTGGCAGCAGGGCCTGGAGTGTACGGCGCAGCGCCTCGGGCTGCTCGCCGATCTCAGCCCGCATTCGGCTGGTGGTCATGATCCCCCTCAGAAGGCTTTCTGCCCGTTGATCCACGTCGTACGCGCCCGGAGGTCATCTCCGAGCCAGACCAGATCGGCGGCGGCGCCGGGGGCGATGCGGCCGAGGTCCGTACGTTCGATGAGGTCGGCCGGGACGCGGGTGGCGGCGTCCACGGCGGCGACCAGGTCGATGCCGATGCGCACCGCGTTGCCGACCGCCTCGTCCAGGCGGAGGCCGGAACCGGCGATCGTGCCGTCGGCGCGCAGCGGCGGCCCCGACTCGGGCAGCTCGATGGGTTCGCCGCCGAGCTCGTAGGTGCCGGGCGGCATCCCGGCGGCCGCGGCGGCGTCGGTGACGAGCACGACCCGGCCGGGCGCGGACCGGAAGACCAGCTTGCAGACGGCAGGCGCCACATGGTGCAGGTCGACGATGAGCCCCGGGTGCAGGCGGTGGTCGACCAGCGCCTGCACGGCGACGCCGGGATCACGGTGGTGGACGCCGCTCTGCGCGTTGAAGATGTGCGTGACCTTGCGGGCGCCCGCGTCGGCCGCGCGTTCGACCTGCTCGGCGGTGGCGTCGCTGTGACCGACGCTGACCAGGACGCCGTGGCGGGTCAGGGTCTCGATCGCCGCGAGCGCGCCGTCCCGCTCGGGGGCCAGCGTGACCAGCTTGACCAGGCCGGTCTCCAGCAGCGTCGCGATCGCCTCGGGCGTCGGGTCGGCGAGGAGGCCGGCGTTGTGCGCGCCCCTGCGCTTCTCCGCGAGGAACGGGCCTTCGAGGTGGACGCCGAGGACCTTGGCAGCGGCAGCGGGCAGACCCGGCAGCAGGTCACGCGTGCGGCGCAGCGCTTTGGCCTGGACGTCGACGGGGGCGGTGATGAACGTGGGGAGGAACGAGGTCACCCCGGTCTCGGGCAGGCGCCGGACGACGGTGTGCCAGCCGTCCTCGCCGGCGTCGGCCAGATCGTGCCCGAAGAACCCGTTGACCTGAAGATCGACCAGCCCGGGAGCGAGAACGCCGTCCCGAAGGTGCAGGTCAGGCGGGTCGTCCGGGACGCCCTCGCCGACCTCGGAGATCACACCGTTCTCGACGCAGACGAATCCCGGAGAGAGTACGCGGGTAGGACCACCATCGGCGGGGGCAGTGATCAAGCTGTTCGCAGTGATCAGTTGTGACATGCGCGATTACTCTCCGTGATGCTGGAGTCGCTCTCTGCTGTTGAACGACTACTGGTCTAGTCCGGACTAGACCAGTACGAACCATACTCCACACATCGGATAGAGCGAAGATGTCGGGCCGAACTTCATGTGCTCGGGCCCACTCGGGGGAGGTCATCCGCTCATGAGTTCCACGGCTGCCACGACCGGCGGCGGGGCGCGCGGCGCCTGGTCGGCCACGTTCGCGGTACTGCAGCGCATCGGCCGGAGCCTGATGCTCCCGATCGCGGTGCTGCCCGCGGCGGGCATCCTGCTCCGCCTGGGCCAGGACGATCTGCTCGGCAAGGACGGGCTCGGCTGGAACCGCATCGCCGAGGTCTTCGCGGCGGCCGGTGGCGCGCTGCTCGACAACCTGGCGATCCTCTTCGCTGTCGGCGTCGCGATCGGCTTCGCCAAGAAGGCCGACGGCTCCACCGCGCTGTCGGCGGTCGTCGCCTACCTGGTCTTCGACCGCGTCTCCAAGGTGATGTTCTCGCACACCGACACGCTCAAGGGCGACGTCGTCCAGTCGGTGATGCAGGACGGCGCGGCCAAGGAGGCCATCAACTACGGCGCCAAGAACCCGACCCAGGTGCTGGGCGGCATCGTGGTCGGCATCATGGTCGCCCTGCTCTACCAGCGCTTCTACAGGATCAAACTCCCGACGTGGCTGGCGTTCTTCGGCGGCCGGCGCTTCGTGCCGATCATCAGCGCGGCCTGTGCGCTGCTGCTGGGCGTGCTCTTCGGGTTGATCTGGCCCACGCTGGGCGGCTGGATCGACGACTTCGGAGACTGGATCACCGGCCTCGGAGCGGTCGGCGCCGGGGTCTACGGCATCTCCAACCGCCTGCTTCTCCCCTTCGGCCTGCACCACATCCTCAACACGCTCGTGTGGTTCACGTTCGGCTCGTACAAGGCGCCCGACGGCGCGGTCGCGCACGGCGAGATCAACCGCTACCTGGCCGGCGACCCGACCGCGGGCACCTTCCTGGCCGGGTTCTTCCCGGTGCTGATGTTCGGCCTGCCCGGCGCGGCGATGGCCATCTGGATGGCCGCGCCCAAGCACAAGCGCAGCGCCGTGGGCGGCCTCATGATCTCGGCGGCGCTCACCGCGTTCGTCTGCGGCGTGACCGAACCGATCGAGTTCTCGTTCATGTTCGTGGCGCCGGTGCTCTACGCCATCCACGTGGTGCTGACGGGCATCTCGATGTACATCCTCGCCGCGATCGACGCCCAGCTCGGCTTCGCGTTCTCCGCGGGCCTGATCGACATGCTGCTGAACGCGACCAAGAGCAACACCCGGCATCTGTGGGCCGTCATCGGCCTCGGCATCATCTACTTCTTCCTCTATTTCGCGATCTTCTACTTCGTGATCACGAAGTTCAACCTCCCCACCCCCGGCCGCGAACGCGAAGAAGCCGCAGCCGCCGACGGCACCGTAGGCGCCCTCATCGACCAACCCACCGACAACACCGACGGCAACACCAAGAGCCCCAAGAACAAGCCCCACCCACCCGGGGGCTGACCCTCTTCTATCGTCAACCCCGCAGGTGGGGCGATGGAAGTGAAACCACGTTCTGTGGATAACTCCGCGGGACCACCGGGGCATGGAGGCTGACGCGGCTGGCGCCACGCCTGCAGCCGACATGGCAGGCGCCACGCCTGCAGCCGACATGGCAGGCGCCACGCCTGCAGCGGGCATGGCAGGCGCCACGCCTGCAGCGGGCATGGCAGGCGCCACGCGCGGCGGGCACGGGGTCAGCGGGGAGTGGAGGGTGGGTTTACCACTGGTCTAGTGGCTGACCTTGGGTCGCATTGATCGGGGACTTTGAGCGACGGGACGGGGTGATGGGGCGGGAGGGGTTCGCCGGAGTTGGAATTGTGATCTTCTAGCGGTCTGACCTGCGGGTTTGCTGACCGTGACGTAATCCGGCCGTTATTCATCTGTGCATTGACAGAGGTTAATTTTGTGTGGTCTAGTCCGGCCTAGACCAGTACTGACCTGACTTGACCAGTACTCCCGACCGGACTCCCCGGCCCACGAGGATTCCCCGTGACAGCGATCGATCCACACAGTCCCGTACCCAAGTACTTCCAGCTCCGCGCCATCCTGCTCGACCTCATCGAGACCGCGGAACTGCCCGTCGACGCGCCGATTCCCTCGGAGCGGGAGTTGTGCGCGGAGTACGGACTGTCCCGGATGACCGTTCGCCAGGGGGTCGACCAGCTGGTGACCGAGGGGCGCCTCTACCGGGTGCCGGGCAAGGGCACGTTCGTGGCCCGGCCCAAGATCGAGATGCCGCTGCGGCTCGTCTCGTTCACCGAGGACATGCTCAGCCGCGGGTTGCGGCCGGGCGCGATCGACCTGGCCCGGCGCACCGTCGCGGCCGACGCACGGCTGGCCCGCCTCTTCGAGGTCGAGGCCGGTACCGCCATCCATGTGATCGAACGCCTCCGGACCGCCGACGGCGAGCCGATGGCGTTGGAACGTTCACACATCCTCGCCTCCTTCGCCCCCGATCTGCTCGACCGGCGTCTTGCGGACCGCTCCCTCTACGGCGTGCTCGAGGCGGTGTACGGGCTGGTCTTCGACGCCGGAGACCAGACGATCGACGCCGCGCTCGCCGACGCGGCGGAGGCCAAACAACTCCACATTCCCAGGGGCAGTGCCGTGCTGCTCCTTCAGCGGCGCTCCTATGCCGGGGGCGTCTGCGCGGAACTGGGCGTGTCGACCTACCGGGCCGACCGCTACCAGATCCACACGGCCCTCGGAAATCCCCCGACGCGCTCCTAGGCGCAGCCCCCCGGTAAATCGAGGAGGAACCCCTGATGAGTTCGACAACCGCCGTGGGCACCGTGCCCGGCGGCAGCTCCAAGACACTCGCGATCCTGCAGCGCATCGGACGCAGCCTCATGCTGCCGATCGCCGTCATGCCCGCGGCCGGCATCCTCTTCCGGCTCGGTCAGGGCGACGTGATCGGAAACGACGAGGCCAAGGACCCCTGGCTCAGCTTCGCCGGGGCCGACCGGGTGGCGGAGATCTTCCTCGCCGCCGGTGGCGCGATCTTCGACTGGCTGCCGCTGCTGTTCGCGGTGGGCGTGGCGATCGGCTTCGCCAAGAAGTCCGACGGCTCGACCGGCCTGGCGGCCGTGGTGGGCTACATGGTCTTCCACTACGTCAGCATGACGATGTTCTTCCACACCTTCGCCGACGACAAGCTGATCTTCCCGAGGATCACCAAGGCGCTGTTCGACCCGGACAACCCGGGTACGCCCAAGCCCGCCATCGACTACGCCGCCGCGAACCCCACCCGGGCCCTCGGCGGCATCGTCATCGGCATCGTGACCGCGCTGCTCTACCAGCGCTTCTACCGGATCAAGCTGCCGGTCTGGCTCGCCTTCTTCGGCGGCCGCCGGTTCGTGCCGATCATCACCTCGTTCGCCGCACTGGTGCTGGGCCTGCTCTTCGGCTGGATCTGGCCGGTCCTCGGCAAGTGGCTCACCAACTTCGGCGAGTGGATGGCCGACAACAGTGAGATCGGCGCGGGCATCTACGGCGTCATCAACCGCGTCCTGCTGCCGCTCGGCCTGCACCACATCCCGAACAACGTCGTGTGGACGCAGATCCCCGACTGCACCGTCAACGGCAAGGCCTACAGCGGCGACCTGCTGTGCTACCTCGCGGGCGCGCCGGACACCGGCTGGTCCATGACCGGCTACTTCCCCGTGCTGATGTTCGGTCTCCCCGCCGCCGCGATCGCGATGTGGCGCGCGGCTCCGAAGCACCGCCGTCCGGCCGTCGGCGGCATCATGCTCTCCGCCGCGCTGACCGCGTTCGTCACCGGCATCACCGAGCCGATCGAGTTCGCGTTCGTCTTCATCGCCCCGGTGCTCTTCGGCATCCACGCGGTCCTGACCGGCATCTCGATGGCCGTCGCGGACATCCTCGGCATGAAGCTGGGCTTCAGCTTCTCCGCGGGAGCCATCGACATGATCATCAACGGGTCCAAGGACAACACGAAGAACCTGATCGGGTTGATCATCATGGGCCTGATCTACGCGGTCATCTACTACGCGCTCTTCACCTTCGTGATCAAGAAGTTCAACCTCGCCACCCCGGGCCGCGAGCCCGAGGGCGAGGAGTCGGTGGCGGCCGACCCCGCCGCCGACCCGGAGCTGGCGGCCGGCGAGAACGAGAAGAAGGGCCGGTCCCGGCGTGAGAGCACGGCCGCGGACACCTCGGCTCCCTGACACATCCGGGACCTCCAGCCCACACCGGTCCCGACCCCGAGTCCTCTCCTGACTCCCTGAGAGGACTCACCCCGCGGCGGCGGGGCGTCCCGCGGACGCCCCGCCGCCGTTCTTCATGCTCAGCCCCATCTCCAAATGCTCGGCACCATCTCCGACACCCGAGCGGACCGGTGTTACAGCCGGGGCCGCAGGTGGCCATGGTGTATTCATCCGCCGGGCCGTGCCTCTTGTTGTCGTCGCCGAACGACAGGAGGTCAGCAGCATGCCAAGGCGTTACATCAGTGCCGAGGACGACCGTTCGGGCACTGCCACCGGCTACGCGATCGACGGGGCGCTCGCTCTGCAGGAGGTGCGGCGGCCGCCAGAGCTTCGGCATACCGTCGAGGCCACGTTACGGCTCGTGGCAGAAGTACTGGCCGGGATGAGGCCGGTACGCCAGCTCACCAGCCGCGCATTGCCCGAGGTCTGTCTCGCGGTTGCCGCGCACCAGGTTCCGCTGGCGGCGGGCGTACGGATCGTTCCGCCTCGCATTCTGACGTCGTGGCTGCAGCAACCCGTGCCGAACGCCGTGGAGACGGGAGCCGTCGTCGTCATCGACGGGCGGGTGCGGGCGTTGGCGCTGCGGCTGGAACACCGGAGGGGGCGCTGGCGATGCGTCACCGTCGAGACCGCCGACCGCGGAAGGCCCCAGGCGTTTCCGTGAGAACGACGAAGCGGCCTCCCGGTCACCCGGGAGGCCGCTTCAGGGTCGATCAGTTGTTGCGCGGGTCGCCGTGGCAGCGCTTGAACTTCCGGCCCGAACCACAGGGGCAGGGGTCGTTGCGGCCGACGCCGGCGTACTCGTCCGCAGCGTCTTCGCTGTGGGTCTCCACGCCGCCCTCACCGTCGACGGTGGGGCCGGTGTAGTCCAGCTTGGCCGGGCGCTTGGGCTCGTCGAGCCCCTTCGCCTTGATGTGCGGCGCGTCGTCCTCGGGGACCTCGTCCACCTCGGCGTCGTCCGCGGGCTCCGCGGTCTTGGAGACCTCGACCGGGGCGGCCCCGACGGTGGGGGTCTGCGGCTGGTCCTCGACCTCGACCTCGAGGTTGAAGAGGTAGCCGACCGACTCCTCCTTGATGCCGTCGAGCATGGCGTTGAACATGTCGAAGCCCTCGCGCTGGTACTCGACCAGCGGGTCGCGCTGCGCCATGGCCCGCAGGCCGATGCCCTCCTGGAGGTAGTCCATCTCGTAGAGGTGCTCGCGCCACTTGCGGTCGAGCACCGAGAGGACCACGCGCCGTTCGAGCTCGCGCATGACCTCGGAGCCGAGCTCCTCCTCGCGCTTGTCGTACGCGGCGTTGGCGTCGTCGCGGATGCGCTCGGCCAGCGTCTCGGCGTCGAGGCCGGAGATGTCGCCGCCGACCTCCTCGCTCAGGTCCTCGACCGTGATGGAGATCGGGTAGAGCTGCTTGAACGCCTTCCACAGCTTGTCGAGGTCCCACTCCTCGGCGAAGCCCTCGCCGGTGGCGCCCGCGACGTAGCCGTCCACCACCTCGTTGATCATCCGGCGGACCTGCTCGTGCAGGTCGGCGCCTTCGAGCACGCGGCGGCGCTCGGCGTAGATGACCGTGCGCTGGCGGTTGAGCACCTCGTCGTACTTCAAGACGTTCTTGCGCATCTCGAAGTTCTGCTGCTCGACCTGGCTCTGCGCCGACCTGATGGCGTTCGAGACGATCTTGGACTCGATCGGCACGTCGTCCGGGATGTTGAGCCGGGTCATGATCGACTCAACGCGGGCGGAGTTGAACAGCCGCATCAGGTCGTCCTCAAGGGACAGGTAGAAGCGGGACTCGCCCGGGTCGCCCTGACGGCCGGACCGGCCGCGCAGCTGGTTGTCGATACGGCGCGACTCGTGCCGCTCGGTGCCGAGGACGTAGAGCCCGCCGGCGTCGACGACCTCCTCGTGCTCGCCCTGGACGGCCTCCTTGGCCTTGTCGAGGGCCTCGGGCCAGGCGGCCTCGTACTCGTCGGGCGTCTCCAGCGGGCTGAGCCCGCGCTGGTGCAACTCCAGGTCGGCCCGGAAGTCGGGGTTGCCGCCGAGCATGATGTCGGTGCCTCGACCGGCCATGTTGGTGGCGACGGTGACGGCGCCCTTGCGGCCCGCCTCGGCGACGATCGCCGACTCCTGCTCGTGGTGCTTGGCGTTCAGCACCTGGTGCGGGATGCCGCGCCGCTTGAGCATCTTGGACAGGCGCTCGGACTTCTCGACCGAGGTGGTGCCGACCAGGACCGGCTGGCCCTTCTCGTGCCGCCCGGCGATGTCCTCGACGCACGCCTCGAACTTGGCCTGCTCGGTCTTGTAGACGACGTCGGCCACGTCATCGCGGATCATCGGCTGGTTCGTCGGGATCGGCACGACGTTGACCTTGTAGGTCTTGTTGAACTCCGCCGCCTCGGTCTGGGCGGTACCGGTCATGCCGGACAGCTTGCCGTAGAGACGGAAGTAGTTCTGGAGGGTGATCGTGGCGAGCGTCTGGTTCTCGTCCTTGATCGCCACCCCCTCCTTGGCCTCGATGGCCTGGTGCATGCCCTCGTTGTAGCGGCGCCCGTGCAGGATGCGGCCGGTGAACTCGTCGACGATCAGGACCTCGCCGTTCATGACGACGTAGTCCTTGTCCTTCTTGTAGAGCTCCTTGGCCTTGAGGGCGTTGTTGAGGAACGAGACGAGCGGCGTGTTCTCGGGCGCGTAGAGGTTGTCGATGCCGAGCCAGTCCTCGACCTTCTCGACACCGGCCTCGGTGATGCCGACCGTGCGCTTCTTCTCGTTGACCTCGTAGTCGCCGGGGCCGTACTCGTCGACCTGGCCGGCGGTGCTGACCAGCTCGGCCCGCTTGAGCCGCGGCGTGATCTTGGCGAACTCGCCGAACCACTTGGAGTTCTGCTCGGCCGGGCCGGAGATGATCAGCGGCGTCCGGGCCTCGTCGATCAGGATCGAGTCCACCTCGTCGACGATGGCGAAGTTGTGGCCGCGCTGGACGCACTCGTCCAGGCTCCACGCCATGTTGTCGCGCAGGTAGTCGAAGCCGAACTCGTTGTTGGTCCCGTAGGTGATGTCGGCGTTGTACGCGGCGCGCCGCTCTTCCGGCGTCATCTGCGGGAGGATGACGCCGACCTCGAGACCCAGGAACTGGTGAATGCGGCCCATCCACTCGGCGTCGCGCTTGGCCAGGTAGTCGTTCACCGTGACCACGTGGACGCCGTCGCCGGACAGCGCGTTCAGGTAGGCGGGGAGCACACAGGTGAGGGTCTTGCCCTCACCGGTCTTCATCTCCGCGATGTTGCCCAGATGCAGCGCGGCGCCACCCATGACCTGAACGTCATAGTGGCGCTGGCCGAGCACCCGCTTGGCGGCTTCTCGAGCCGTCGCGAACGCCTCGGGCAACAGCTCGTCCAGGGTCTCGCCCTCGGCGATGCGCTCCCGGTACTTGTCGGTCAGCTCACGCAACTCGGCGTCGCTCATCTCGAGGAAGTCTTCCTCGATCGAGTTGACCTGATCCGCGAGCTTCTTGAGCTTGCGCAGGGTCTTGCCTTCGCCCGCGCGAAGGATCTTATCGATGACTGGCGGCACTCTCGGAGGCTCCTTGCAGATCGTGGTTCACCGCGACCAGCGGCACGCACACCACACGTACGATGCCATCGTAGGCGAGTCCAAGGATGGTCTAGCTCACGCGACGGCGCAATCCAGGCCGCGTTCTGTTTGATCGGCGCGCTACGCGGAAGATCTACAAATGCACCTGAGGGGAGGCGCTTGATGTCTGACGAGTCGTTCGGATCGCATGCCGGCCGGCCCAGTTCGTGGGTCGCCGTCACGATCGTCTTCATCGGTTTCGTGGTGGGTGGGGTGGCCCTGACCTTGGGCCCCAACTGGGTGGTCTTCTGGATAGGGGCCGCGATCGTCGTGGTCGGCAGCGTGGTGATGGGCGCCGTCCACATCTTCTCCGACGTGGTGGTGGACGCTCCGCGTGTCATCCCGGAGATCGTGGACTATTCCCTCTTCGGCAGCCGGACCGACCGGCGCCGCGGCGGCAAAGCGGGCGAAACGCTCGACAAGCCCAAGGCCACCGATCCGCACCAGACACCGCACGGCTGAGCTTCCGCCCGGCTCGATCCCGGGTTTTCCAGCCGAGCAGCCCGTCTTGCCGACCGACGCAAGGCGGGCTTCCGCGTTCCTCGGCTCAGCTGGCCCAGCCGCGCCTCAGCGCCTTGTCTCACCCGGCCGACCTCGGCTCAGCTGGCCGCGGACAGGTTCAGGGCGGGGAGCAGGTGGGGCGGGTCGAGCCTTTCCACCCGGACGTTGTCGCAGGCGACCCAGGTGGCGGCTTGCCAGAGGGCGGTGGAGAGGGCCTGAAGGGTGGTCTCGGTGCGGGCGGGTGTCGCGGTCGCCCACGGTTCGAGAGAGACCTGGCGGGCGATGAGGGTCTTGCCCTCGCGCGCGGGATCGACGCGGCCCAGGAGCCGGCCGCCTGCCAGCAGGGGCATGGCGAAGTAGCCGTGCACGCGCTTGGCCTTGGGAACGTAGGCCTCAAGCCGGTGGTCGAACCCGAAGACGCGCGAGGTGCGGGCACGGTCCCAGACCAGGGAGTCGAACGGGGACAGCAAAGTGGTGGCGTGCCTGCCCCGTGGTGGAGCGGCCAGCGCCTCGGGATCTGCCCACGCGGGATGCTTCCACCCGTGCACCCGGACGGGAACCAGCTCCGTGGCGTCGATGACGGAGGCCACCTGGTCGCCCCTCAGCCGGAAGTAGTCGGCCAGGTCGGCGCGGGTGCCGACGCCCAGGGCGCGCCCGGCGTGGGAGACCAGGCGGGTCAGGCAGGCTTGGTCGTCCGGGTCCTGAGCGAGGAGCTCCTCGGGAACGGCTCGTTCGGCCAAGTCGTAGACGCGCCGCCAGCCGACGCGCTGGACGCAGACCACCTCGCCGATGTCCAGCAGCCACTCGATCGCGATCTTGGCGTCGCTCCACTGCCACCAGTCGCCGCCCGCCTTGGCGCCGCCGAGCTCCTTGGTCGTGAGCGGCCCGTCGGTGCGGAGGCGCCCAAGGATCTCCTCACGCGGTCCGTCGGGGACCTTGTGCCAGCGCAGCCCCCGGGCGCGGTAGGCGCGACGTCGGAACGCGAACGACGGCCACTCGGAGATGGGCAGGATGCTGGCGGCGTGGGCCCAGTATTCGAAGGTCGCGCCGCCGCCCCAGTAGGCGTCCTCGACGGTCGCGCGCCCGACCGCGCCCAGCCGGGAGTACGGGACGAGCTCGTGGGAACGCGCGAGCACGGAGATCGTGTCGAGCTGGACGGCACCGAGGTGCTCCAGCAGGGCCGGGACTCCCCCGCCGCGGCGTCCGGCGGCGCCCAGCAGGCCCTGCGCGCGCAGTTGGAGGCGGCGGACTTCGTCGGCGGTCAGTTCAACGTGGCTCACGCCGCGATCGTAAGGCACGACACCGACAAAACGCCTTCGGCGGTGGCGGTGGCGGTGGCGCCGGTGGCGGTGGCCAGGGTCAGGTGATCTCTAGGAGCTTCTCTCGGACGGCGTAGACCACGGCCTCCATCCGGGAGTGCAGCTGGAGCTTCTCCAGGATGTTGCGGACGTGGTTCTTCACGGTGTTCTCGGAGATGAAGAGCTCCTTGGCGATCTCCCGGTTGCCCAGGCCGCGGGCCACCAGGCGGAGCACCTCCATCTCGCGCTCGGTCAGCCGGGGCGCCGGGACCTGCTGGGTGCGCTCCTCGCTGCGCTTGGCGAGGGAGGCGAACTCGGTGATCAGCTTGGACGCCATCGAGGGGCTGATCAGGGACTGGCCGCCGTACACGGCGCGGACCGCCTGCGGGACCTCGTCGATGGAGATCTCCTTGAGCAGGTAGCCGCTGGCCCCCGCCTTGATCGCTTCGAAGAGATCCTCCTCCTCGTCGCTGATGGTCAGCATCACGATCTTGGCACTGGGCGCCGCGTCCTTGATCGCCGTGCAGGCCTCGATGCCGGAGCGGCGCGGCATGCGGATGTCCATCAGCACGACGTCGGGGAGCAGGTCGCCCGCCATCTGCACGGCCTCGTGGCCGTCGCCGCCCTCGCCGATGACCTCGATGTCGGCCTCGCCCTGCAGGACCATCTCAAGGCCGCGCCGGAAGAGCGCGTGATCGTCGACGATCAGGACCCGGATCGGATCGGCGGCGGCCTCGCTGTCGGCCGCGGCGGAGTCGCCGGCGGCCACCTGACGGGGTACCGCCGCGGCGCCGCGAGTCTCGGGATTCTCGCTCACCTGAGTCGCGACGTGGAGGAGACGCCGCTTCCCCCCTTCACTGTGCGTGATCTTGGGTCGTGTGGAGCGGAGTCCGGGGCCGTCCGGCGAGGACGGGCCCCGGACTCCGCGTCCGCGGCTTGCGCTTTCTAGATCATGACATGCTCTGGACGGTGACGTGACGCATGTGCCACATCACTCTTCGACAAGGCGGATGACGCCGTAGTCCCAGCCGCGCCGCCGGTAGACGACGGAGGGCTGACCGCTGGCCTTGTCGCGGAAGAGGAAGAAGTCGTGGCCCACCAGCTCCATCTCGAAGAGAGCCTGCTCAATGCCCATGGGCTCGGCCTTGTGGAACTTCTCGCGGACGACGATGGGACCGTCGCCCTCCATGGAGATCGGGACGAGATGCTCGTCCGCCGCGAGGTCGGCGGGCTCGTAGGCGTCGAAGTCGGGTTCGGGTTCGGCGACCTTCGTCGCGGTGGCCGGGGCGACCGGCTCGGCCGGGAGCTCGGGCGGCAGCTGCTCCATGGTGGCCAGCTTCGCCGGGGACTTGCCGTGGTGGGCCTTGTGGACCTTGCGCCGGTCGCTGTCACGGCGCAACCGGGACTCGAGCTTGTCGAGCGCCAGGTCCAGGGCACCGTATCGATCGTCCGCCGCGGCCTCGGCCCGGATGACCGGCCCGGTCTGGTGGATCGTGAGCTCGACCCGCTCACGCCGGTCGGCCTGGCGGGGATTACGCTCCTGCGACACCTCCACATCGACGCGGATGACCTTCTGGTTCAGCTTCTCGATCTTGGAGAGCTTGTTGTCGACATGCCGCCGGAACCTGTCGTTGACGTCCGTACGGCGGCCCTTCACGATGATGTCCACGCGGGACCCCCCTTCTCCCGGAAATAACGGGCTCCCGTTGTTCGGGGTCGCACCCGCCCGGCCGACCTGGTCTTCGTCCCCACATCCGCCTGCTGAGGGGCTCGCGGCGCTTTCGCCACTACTGCCCTTCTCTCGCTTCGGGGGATATCGGATCCCCCGGCGAGGCAGGACTTACCTCTAAGGCGCACCGTGATCGGTCGACGAGAAGTCGCCTTACGTGGGCCGTTTCGCCTGCGCCTGGCATCGGCTAGCCGGACCGCCTGTCGTGCCCTCTCAGAGCACTGCGATCCGACGCAACCACGGACCCGGGCGGGTGCCATGTCAGGAACGCTAACCCCTTACGCCACGAATGTCAGGGGGGTGAACGGAGGAAAAACTCACACACCGTCATCGGGCGAGGTCAGATCGCCACTCTCGAACGTCCCCTCGACGGCGCTCACATGCCGTGAATCCCCGCGTGCACAGGGCCTGCCGACCTCGGCACCGACCCAGGTCACAGGCATCTGACCACCCGGTGAGTTTGGAAAATTCGACCGTAATGATGACGGCACGTGACCGTTGATACCGCAAGCATCTACCCACTCGCGACATGTCGGGCGATGTTCCGTGACTGTGGGTAACTAGTTGCCGCCTCGGCAGCCGCGAGTGAAGAAAGTCACCATGCCCAGGTGGTCACCATCTTCGTGGCGTCGCGGCGACGGTCGCACCGCCGACGACGTCAGCCCCGGCCGCCCGCAGAGCCCGCGCCGCCTCCGCCAGGGTCGCCCCGCTCGTGACCACGTCGTCGGCCACCACGACCCGCCTTCCCGCCACCGGACTCACCACCTCGAAGGCGCCGGCCAGGTTGGCCGAGCGCGCCGTGCCGGACAGCCCCGCCTGATCGGCCACGTGCCGCCTCTGCCGCAACGCGTTCACCCGTACGGCCCGTACGCCCGCGGCGTGGATCTCCCGAACCGCCACGGCGGCCATCCGGCCGGTCGCGTCATGTCCACGCTGCCGCACCACCGCAGCCGAGGACGGCACCGGCACCACGACCGGCACTCCCGTGCTCTCCACGGCGCTCTCAGAGCCGCCCATGCCCCGTGCGCCGGCCTCCAGGGCGGCGAGGACGGCGAGGACGCTCCGGGCGAGGGCCCGGCCAAGCGGGCGGGCCAAGGCCGTACGGCCCCGTTCCTTGTGCGCGACGATCACGGCGCGGGCAACGCCCTCGTACATCGAGACGGTCCAGAGCGGCGGAAGCCCGGGCGGAGCAGGGGCGGGCCGCACCTGGCGAGCAGCTCCGCCCAAAAGCTCTCCGCAAGGCCCGCAGAGGGACCGGTCGCGGATGCCGCAGCCAGCGCAAGCCTGCGGAAGAACCAGGTCCAGAACGGTGTCAAGCAACCCCATGGCCGACAACATGCGGACGACGATGTCCGATGGCCCGAGGCAACACCAGAGCTCAAGCGAACTGTGGATAACTCTCAGCGGGAATAGCTGGGATCGGAGCCGTCGATGGGGCAGGTCCACTCGCTGAACTGGTCACGGGCCGACTGCTGGTAGCAGATCCGGTTGCGCGGGCCATTGCGGGTGCCGATGTAGACAGGCGCGCCGGGTGAGGCGGCGATGGATTTGGGCTCGCCCTGGATACCGCCGCCCAGCGGGCTTATGGCGCTGCCACTGACCGGGACGAGGTAAGGCAGTACCTGGGACTCGGACCGCCTGCGCCCGAGTACGGCGAGCGTTCCGAACTCGCGCCAGGCCAGGTCGATGGCGGCCTCCAGCTCGGAGCTGACGGGCAGGAACCCGCCCGCGTTGACGGCGCCGTTCTCCTCGTAGTCGATGCGCCCGAGCTGTACCTGGGTGCGCCCGTCGACCTTCACGATCGCGGCGGCCCGGACGCCGTCGCGGGCCACCCGGAACGCCAGGACCTCACGGCCGTCGAGGCCCCAGATCTCGACCTGCCGGAACGGCTGGCCGCGCTTGCGCATCCACAGCCAGGACTTGTTCTTGGCCGTCTCGACCACCCACAGCTGGTTGCTGCGATCCCACGTGGGCGCGGTGAAGTACGAACCGGGCCGCCGGTGCGTCAGCAGCGTCTGGAGCGCTCGTGCCTCTTGCAGGCCCTCGGTCAGGAGCACCTGGCCGCGGTCCTGGCTCAGGCCGGCCGCCTCCGCCATGTCGGGCGCGACCGCGGGGCGTATGAGGCGGTGGGCGAGGCTCTGGGTGAGCGGGTTCTCCTTGCCGGCGGCAAGCCCGCTCAGCAGGCCCTTGGACCCGATGAAGTAGGGCGTGTCGGTGCTCAGCACCTCGTCGCCGTCCGGGGTGTACTCCTGCCAGGACTGGATCGGCTGGGTGGCCTTGTGGCCGTCGGGCGCGACCTCCCTGCCGTCGATCTTGAGCCGCCACTGCTTGATCTCGGGCAGCTGGCGCATCGTCCAGCTGAGCTGGGCCGACATCTGCTCCGGATCGGCGCCGCGGGCCTCACGGCTGAGGTCGATGGTGGCGACGCCGTCGTCGATGCCGACGCCGCCGCGCAGCTTGGTGCCGGCCGGGAATGCGTTGACCACCGCGGGGCTGAGCCAGGACGTCGGCCCCGCCAGCAGCGCCCGGACCAGGTGGGAGGCCAGGTGCCGCCGGTTGGCCACCGGCAGGAAGATCCCGTTGGGAACGAGCCGGGTCCGGTCGGGCGTGAAGAAGTACAGGTTCATCGAGCGGAACGCGCGGTCGACGTCGGCCTTGGTGAGCAGCACCTCCGTGGGCAGCCCGGTGATCCGCCACGTTCCCGGCCGGGTGCGGGTCAGCTGGAAGGTGACGTCGACCGACCGGGGATCGGCGGTGTACTGGCCGTCGGCGGTGATCACGCCGAGCTGGTCTCCCGTGAGCTTCACGGTGGCCTGCGTGTCGCTCACCTTCTCGGTCCGCGGCTCGAACCTGGCGTCGCGGAAGACGGTGACCGTGGGCCGGGAGCCGGGCTGCCAGTTGGTGTTGCCGGCGAGGTACTCGCGCGCCACCCTGTGCCCGTCGTCGAAGCTCGCCGACGCGTACAGGAAACCGGAGACGATCTGCGTCGGCGACCAGCCCGCCCGCGGCCGGACCGGGATGAGCCGGACGTACTGGTCATCGGCCTGCTCGGCCCGGTCGGCGGCCTTGCCGGACAGGACCCGGCCGCCGCTGGGCACGGTCGCGCAGCCGGTCGCGCCGGCGCTCACGCACGCCGTCACGACCGCGGCGGTCACGAGGACGGCACGGCACGAGAAGCCGATCACTCGCCCACCTCCAGCTCCGCGAACAGGGGCCGCGAGGCCCCGGCGCCCGGCGGTACGAGCGGCAGCGGCGAGCCGCGCAGCTCGGCCCCGGCGACCCGCGGCAGCGACAGGCGGAACTGCGAGCCCACCCCGGGCTCGCCCCAGGCCTGCAGCCAGCCTCCGTGCAGCTGCGCGTCCTCGCGGGAGATCGACAGGCCGAGGCCGGTGCCGCCGGTGGTACGGGCGCGCGCCGGGTCGGCACGCCAGAACCGGTCGAACACCATCTGGCCCTCCCCCGGTTTCAGTCCGACGCCGTGGTCGCGCACCGCCACCGCCACCGCGTCGCGGTCGGCGGCGACCGACACCACGATGTCCTCGCCCTCGCCGTGCTCGACGGCGTTGACCAGCAGGTTGCGCAGGATGCGTTCGACCCGGCGGCGGTCGACCTCGGCCATGCACGGCTCGCCCGGCAGCTGGAGCACCACCTTGCTGCCCTTGCGCTCGGCCAGCGTCTGGGAGTCGCCCACGGCGCGCAGCACCAGGTCGCGGACGTCGACCGACTCGGCGTCCAGCGTCGCGGCCCCGGCGTCGTGGCGGCTGATCTCCAGCAGGTCCGCCAGCAGCGACTCGAACCGTTCGAGCTGGCTCTGCAGCAGCTCCGCCGACCGTCCCACCGACGCGTCCTCGAACGTGTCGCGGTGCTCGTAGAGCATGTCGGCGGCGATGCGGATGGTGGTCAGCGGCGTGCGCAGCTCGTGCGACACGTCCGACACGAACTGCCGCTGCACCTGCGACAGCTCCTCCAGCTCGCCGATCTTGTCCTGGAGGTTGGCGGCCATGTCGTTGAACGAGGTGGCGAGGCGGGCCAGGTCGTCCTCGCCGCGCACGCGCATCCGCTCCTCCAGCCGCCCGGCCGCCAGCCGCTGGGCGCCCTGGGCCGCCAGCCGCACCGGGATGACGACCTGCCGCGTGACCAGCGAGGCGATCGCGGCCAGCAGCAGCACGAGAACGGCGCCGACGACGATCAGGGTGCGCTGCACCTCGGTCAGCGTCCGCTGCTCCTCGGTGAGGGGGAACAGGTAGTAGAGCTCGAACTGCCCTGCCCGTCCGCCCACGATGAGGCCCCGCTGCGACGGCCGTTCGGAGTCGGTGTAGCGCAGCGTCCCGTACGTGCTGGCGGTGGTGAAGCGGGCATTGGCCTTCGCCTGCCAGAGCTCCTCGCGCAATCGCCGGGGCACGCTCTCGGGCTCCAGGCCGTTGGTGCCCCAGCCGTCGACGAACTCGTTGGTGGTGTCGCGGATGTAGACCTCGTACAGGCCGGACGGGCCGCTGCGCGCCCGGAGCCCGTTGACCACGCTCTCGACCCGGCTGCCGGTCTCGGCGGAGCTCGCCAGCTCGCGCCGGACCGCGGCGAGGCCCTCGTCGAGCTGGCCGATCGCCGTGTTGGTCTTGGTGTCCATGAGCGCCGCGGTGATCCGCAGCTGCAGGAAGACACCGAGGATCGCCACCACGATCGCCGAGATGACGAGCGTGGAGGTGACCACCCGGACCTGGATGGAGCGGCGCCACCGCGTGTAGAGACGCCGGGCCACACCGCGCACGACCCGGCGGAACGTGACGAGCCCGCGCCGCACGTTCCGCTTGATCGCCGTCCTGCCGATCGCGCTCATGGCCGCCATGGCCGTGGTTTCCTGCTGCTCACCGGGGGGGCCTGGACGGGGCCGGCTAGGCCGGTCCCGCCTTGTAGCCGACACCGCGGACGGTGACGACGATCTCCGGCCGCTCCGGATCCTTTTCGATCTTGGCTCGGAGCCGCTGCACGTGCACGTTGACCAGGCGGGTGTCGGCGGCGTGCCGGTAGCCCCAGACCTGCTCCAGCAGCACCTCGCGGGTGAACACCTGGCGCGGCTTGCGGGCCAGGGCGACCAGCAGGTCGAACTCCAGCGGGGTGAGCGGGATGTGCTTGTCGCCCCGCTTCACCGAGTGCCCCGCCACGTCGATCGTGATGTCGCCGATCAGCAGGGTCTCGGGCGCGGGCTCGTCGGTGCGGCGCAGGCGGGCGCGGACGCGCGCCACCAGTTCCTTGGGCTTGAACGGCTTGACGATGTAGTCGTCGGCGCCCGACTCCAGCCCGAGGACCACGTCGACGGTGTCGCTCTTGGCCGTCAGCATGACGATCGGGATGCCGGATTCGGCGCGGATCTGGCGGCAGACGTCGATGCCGTCCGCGCCGGGAAGCATCAGGTCGAGCAGCACGAGATCGGGCCGCGTCTCCCGGAACGCTTCGAGCGCCTTGTCGCCGTCGTGGACGAACGACGGCTCGAAGCCCTCGCCCCTCAGCACGATGCCAAGCATTTCGGCGAGCGCGAGGTCGTCATCGACGACCAGTACACGTCCTCTCATGGCCCTCATCGTCACAAAGTCGGGGTTCGGTGGAGTGGGGTGGTGAGAAACACACCTTGGCGTGCAAGGTTACCCGCGTTTGCCTTGTACATGACCCGTCCCGGAAGGCCGGATCGTAAACAGGGACTCCCGAACGCCGCCGCGGGTTGACCTGGATTCGCCCTGAATTCCGACACCGGTGGGGATGTGCTCCCGTCACCCGCCCTTTGTGCGGACAAGCCTCCCTTGGCTCATGACAGGATGACGAGAACTTCGACAGGCCGCACTTCGCACGTTCGCCACCGCACCGGGACGCACTGGGAGCAGAGAGATGCCGGGACCGAAAGGCTGGGAGCCGGGCGACGCCCCCCTGCTGGGTGGCGACGTCCCGTTCCGGCCGATGTCGATCTCGGAGATGATGGACGGCGCGATCGCCGGCATCCGCCGCCATCCGCGGGCGGCGCTGGGCTCCGCCGTGGCGGTGACCACGGTGATCCAGGTGATCGGCTCGCTCACGGCCTACTACCTGGTGGGGCCCGAGGCGAGCGGCGGCATCACGCGCAGCAGGTTCTGGCAGGACGTCGGCACCCAGCTCTGGCTCGGCGCGCTCGGCATGACCCTGTCGGCGTACGGGATCATCCTGCTGGCGGGGTTCCTCGGCCCGGTGCTGGGCCGCAGCATGTTCGAGCGGCCCGCCTCGTTGCGGCAGGCCTGGCGCGACACCCGGCCCCGGCTGGGCCGCCTCGCCGCCGTCTCGGCCGTGATCATCCTCGCCTCGCTGGCCGGCCTGGTGCTGCCGATGGTCCCGTTCGCCCTGCTCGTCGCCGCCGAGGCCCATCCGGCGCTGACCGTGCTGGCCGGGGTCATCGCGATCCCGGCGGGCGTGGCCCTCATGGTCTGGCTGTACAACCTGCTGCTGCTGGCCGCGCCCGCCGTGGTGCTGGAGCGGCAGACGTTCACCGGGGCGCTGCGGCGGGCCACCGCGCTGTCGCGGGGCCGCTGGTGGCGGACCTGCGGCACGCTGCTGCTCACCATGATGATCACGTTTTTCATGGGGTTCCTCGCGCTGCGGATTCCCTTCCTGGTCATCGACATGATCTTCTTCGACCGGGACCCGCACGGCACCGAGCTGGTCCTGAAGCTCGCCCTGGACACGGCCGGCCGCATCGTCAGCTGGTCGGTGGTGCTGCCGTTCGACGCGGGAGTGATCGCGCTGCTCTACTTCGACCGCCGGATGCGCCGCGAGGGCCTGGACCTCGACCTGCGCACCCGGCCTCCCGACGATCCGGTGCACGCGCCGGGCCGCGCGGCGGAGCAGGCGGCGCACGACGCGGCCGAGTCCGTTCCCGCGGGCGGCGGCTCCGGCGATGACGGATTCTTCGACCTGTGGCGGCCCAGCCCGCTGATCACCCAGCCCCCGCCGCCCGCCGACCCCCGGGGCTTCTCATGATCATCGATCCGATCGGGCGGGACGAGGCCCGGGAGCTGGCCCGCCGCGAGCTCGACAAGCCGATCTACAACCAGGACAGGCCGTCCTGGCTCGAACGGCTGTGGCAGCGCTTCACCGACTGGCTGAACGGCCTGTTCAGCGAGGCCTCGGCGCCGCAGGCGCACGGCAACGGCGGCGGCTGGATCTCGATCCTCATCATCGTCCTGATCCTGGCGGCGGCGATCGCGATCGTCGTGTGGCTCATGCGCGGCCGCCGCAACACCCGTTCCCGCAAGGCGCCGCTCCTTGAGGAGACGCCCTCCGCGGCGCGCGACCACCGCGACGCCGCCGAACGGCACGCCGCCGCGGGCGAGTGGGCGGAGGCGATCCGGGAACGGCTGCGCGCCATCGCCCGTGATCTGGAGGAGCGGGCCATCCTCGGGCCGAGGCCGGGCCGGACCGCCGACGAACTGGCCGCCGAGGCCGGGCAGGCGCTGCCGGATCTGGCCGCCGAGCTGCTCGCGGGCGTGCGGATCTTCGACGACGTCTGGTACGGCGATCGGCCGGGCACGGCGGAGGGCTACGCCACGCTGACCGCGCTTGAGGAACGTGTCCGCGCCACCCGTCCCCGCCCGCTCAAGGACAGCGACCAGGACGGCGGCGATGCGGAGGGCGGCGGCGGAGGCGTCCTCCAGGGCGCGGAAGCCGCGGCGGGCAGCTGGCGAGCACCGTACGTTCCGGCTGAGACCGGCGGTGAAGGACGATGAGCGACACGATCAGCGCGCCCGCGCGGCCCTCGTCCGGCGGCCCGGCTCCCAGCAGCGGAGGCGCGGGCAGCGGCGAGACGACGGCGCGGCAGGTCGCGGTGCGCCGCTGGCGGACATCGCGCGGCATCGTCTTCGTGATCCTCGCGATGGTGCTCGTGGCGATCATCCTCGCCGCGCTCAAGCCGACGGTCACGCCGCAGTTCCTCGACCCGACCGAGCCCGGCCCCGGCGGCAGCCGGGCCCTCGTCGAGCTCCTCAAGCAGCGAGGCACCCCCGTGACGGTGGCGCGCGGCGCGACCGACGCCGTGTCTCGGACCGGCCCCTCCTCCGTCCTGGTGGTCACCAGGCCGGAGCGCCTCACATCCGCCGACGTCGACCGCCTGCGCGGGGCGTCCGGCGACGTCCTGCTGGTCGAGCCGAGCCGCAGGCTGCTGGAGGCGCTGGCGCCCGGCGTGTCGCCGGCGGCCGAGTCCTTCGAGGACGTGGCCGAGCCGGGCTGCTCGCTGCCGGCGGCCACGCTCGCGGGCAAGGTCGACTTCGGGCGTTCGGAGACCTACGAGCCGCCGCGCGGCGCGACCGGCTGCTACCGCGCCGACGAGTACCCGCGGGTCGTCCAGCTGCCGGCCGCCACGGCGGGCGGCCGGACGGTGACGGTCCTCGGCGCCGCCGCCCCCCTCACCAACAGGTACCTCGCCGACGAGGGCAACGCGGCGCTGGCGATGAACCTCGCGGGCGCACGTTCGTCCGTGGTCTGGCTGATCCCCGACCTCCCGGCGGCGGGCACGGGCGGCGACCGGTCGATCCGCGACCTGCTCCCGCTCGGCGTCAACCTGTTCTTCTTCCAGCTGATCGTCGCGGTCGTGCTGATCGCGCTGTGGCGGGCGCGGCGGCTCGGCCCGGTGGTGGCCGAGGCGCTGCCGGTCGCCGTCCGTTCCGCCGAGACGGTCGAGGGACGCGCCCGGCTGTACCGTGCCCACCACGCCCGGGACCGCGCCGCCGCCGCCCTGCGCGCGGGCGCCCTCGAACGGCTCGTTCCCCTGCTCGGCCTGCCCCGCGGCGCCGCGCAGGACCCGGCCGCCGCGACGGAGATCGTCGCGGCGGTCGCCCGCCGCACCGACGCCGATGAGACGGCGGTCGGCGGGGCGCTGTACGGTCCTGAGCCCGCGGACGACGCGCAGCTGGTGTGGCTCGCCGACGTCCTCGACGACCTGGAAAGGCAGGTTCGGCAATCGTGAACAATCCCGTGGAGCTCGCCAAGGACGGCGGGCCGCCCGCCGACACGCCGGGGTACACCGGGGCCCCGGCCGCGGTGGACACCGAGCAGGCCGCGAGCGCGCGGGCGGCGCTGACCGCGCTGCGCGCCGAGGTGGCCAAGACGGTCGTCGGCCAGGACTCGGTGGTGACCGGCCTGGTCATCGCGCTGCTGTGCCGGGGCCACGTGCTGCTGGAGGGCGTGCCCGGCACGGCCAAGACGCTGATGATCCGTACGTTGTCGCACGCGCTCGACCTGGACTTCAAGCGGGTGCAGTTCACGCCCGACCTGATGCCCGGTGACGTCACCGGCTCGCTGATCTACGACAACCGGACCGCGGAGTTCGAGTTCCGCGAGGGCCCGGTGTTCACCAACCTGCTGCTGGCCGACGAGATCAACCGGACGCCGCCCAAGACGCAGGCCTCGCTGCTGGAGGCGATGGAGGAACGGCAGGTGTCGGTCGAGGGCTCCGCCCGCCCGCTGCCCGACCCGTTCGTCGTCTGCGCCACGCAGAACCCGATCGAGTACGAGGGCACCTACCCGCTGCCCGAGGCCCAGCTCGACCGGTTCCTGCTGAAGCTGACCGTTCCGGTGCCGGCCCGCGACGAGGAGATCGCGATGCTGCAGCGGCACGCCGCCGGGTTCGACCCGCGTGACCTGTCGGCGGTCACCGCGGTCGCGGGCGCGGCCGAGCTCGCCGCCGGACGCGCCGCCGTGCGCGGCGTCCACCTCGATCCCAAGGTCGCGGCCTACGTCGTGGACATCTGCCGGGCCACCCGGCAGTCCCCGTCGCTGCAGCTGGGCGTCTCGCCGCGTGGCGCGACCGCGCTGCTGGCGACGGCGCGGGCGTGGGCGTGGCTGTCCGGCCGCGACTACGTGACCCCGGACGACGTGAAGGCGCTGGCCCGCCCGACGCTCCGCCACCGGACGCAGCTGCGTCCCGAGGCCGAGCTTGAGGGCGCGACCGCGGACGGCGTGCTGGAGGGCATCCTCGCCCACGTCCCCGCACCGCGCTGATGGCACTGACCGGACGCCTGGGGCTGCTCGCGCTGCTCGCCGCGGCCGTCCCGATCTTCCTGCCGAGCTGGTGGACGCTGCTGGCGATCTGGGGCGTCCTGCTGCTCGGCGTGCTGCTCGACCTGGCACTGGCCGGCAACGTGCGCGCGCTGCGCTTTCACCGGACCGGCGACACGAACGTACGGCTCGGCCAGACCGCGCACGTGGCCCTCATCGTCGAGAACCTCGGTGACCGCCGGGTGAAGGCGCGCCTGCGCGACGTCTGGCCGCCGAGCGCCAACGCGACCCCGGACGGCTCCGGGGACGGGCGCACGGTCATCGTCAACGTGCCGCCGGGAGAACGCCGCCGCGTCGACATGACGCTGGTGCCGTCGCGGCGCGGCGACCGCAAGGCGGTGACCGTGACGGTCCGGTCGGTCGGCCCGCTGGGGCTGGCCGCCCGGCAGCTGTCGCGTTCCGCGCCCTGGACGCTGCGCGTGCTGCCCGGGTTCCCGTCGCGCCGCCATCTGCCCGCCAAGCTGGCCAGGCTGCGCGAGCTCACCGGGCAGCACGTGGCGCTCATCCGTGGCCAGGGCACCGAGTTCGACTCGCTGCGGGAGTACGTCGACGGCGACGACGTGCGTTCGATCGACTGGCGGGCCACCGCGCGCCGCGCCGACGTGGTCGTACGGACGTGGCGTCCCGAGCGCGACCGCCGCATCTACCTCGTCCTCGACACGGGCCGCACGTCCGCCGGACGCGTGGGCGACATCCCGCGCCTGGACTGCTCGATGGACGCGGCGTTGCTGCTCGGCGCCCTGGCGTCCCGCGCCGGAGACCGCGTCGACCTGCTCGCCTACGACCGCCGCCTGCGCGCCCGGGTGGAGGGCGCCTCGCGCACCGACCTGCTGCCCGCCATGGTGCAGGCCCTCGCGCCGATCGAGCCGGAGCTGATCGAGTGCGACGCCGCCGGGATGGTCTCCACGCTGATGTCGCGGGTCCGGCAGCGCTGCCTGGTGGTGCTGCTGACCGAGCTAAACACCGCCGCGATCGAGGAAGGCCTGCTGCCCGTACTGCCGCGGCTCACCGCGCGGCATCTGCTGATGATCGCCTCGGTGTCCGACCCGCGCGTGGGCGAGATGGCCGCCGCGCGCGGCGACCTGGCCGCCGTGTACGACGCCGCGGCCGCCGAGCACGCCCGGGCCGAACGCCGCCGCCTCACCGCCGAGCTGCGCAAGTACGGGGTCGAGGTCGTCGACGCCCCTCCGGACCAGCTGGCCCCCGCCCTCGCCGACGCGTACCTGGCCCTCAAGGCCGGCGGCCGCCTCTGACGCACCCGGCTCCCAAAGGCCCCCAAAGGCAAGGTCCCTCGCTCCGCTCGGGGCTCCCCCCATTGGGGCTCCCGCCCCAAACCCCAGCTGGGGGCTCCGCCCCCAGACCCCCGCCCCTTCCACTCCAGAGTGTCCTCTAGATCATTCTTTTTGGCGTATGGCGAAGTAGACCGGGGCTTCTGTGTTCGGGCCATCAGAGGATCTTCCTGGCTTCATTCGAGCCTGTTCGCGGGATCGTGCGTACGTGCCGTGGAGGAGTAGATGAATGGCCGATCGGCGTCTTGACGGCTTGAAGGTTCTCAGGTGAAGCTCCTCCTGGAGATGCAATCTGATGCAATCCCCCAATCTGGATGACGATCTTCGTCTTACCTTCTACGTCAAGGACCTTAATTCCAAGGGAACGCAGGACTGTCCGACCATCTACAGGACTAATCGGGACACGTGGGGAGTGCAGGGGGAGGAGCCGGCTGGAGAGGGGATCAGGGCTCAACTTCACGGCCTGAAACCGTCCGAGACGCTCGTCGAAGTCCCTGACACCCTGATGGACCCGTTCGTGCGCCAGTACGTGAAGGAGCGATATGGAGTCGATCTCGGCCCAGCGGCGGGGGGAACTGCTTAGCTCCGCCCGCGACGTGGTCAAGTTGGAGCTTCGTGACCACTACGCGATGGACGCGGAAACTCTGGAGGCATACCGGTGCGGAGATCACGACGTCGTGAAGGCGGCCTACGCGGAGACCGCTGAGGAGATCGCCGACATGCTCGCGTCGGGCCGGTCTTGGCGCCGGGTGCGGGTGGTGTCCGAGCCGCTCTCGGAGTATCAGCGGATGGCCGTGGAGTTCAGCGGGGTCGCCGTGGATGCCGGGGAAGAACTGCGTTGGCTGCCCAGGCGGCTCGTGTCGGCGGTCGCTCTACCGGGCAATGACTGCTTCGTGCTGGATGGGCTCGCCGCAATGTTCAACATTCTGGACGGAACGGGAGACCGGGCAGACATCCAGTACAGCGCTGACCCGGCCGTTGTGCGGTTTTGTGCTGATGCGTTCGCGACAGCATGGACACTCGCGACGCCGCACCGCGACTACCACCCCGAATAGGGCCCTCCGCGTGTCCGAATCGGCCGCCGCCGCCAGGAAGGCGTTCGGGATCAGACTTCGGGATATGCGTAAGGACGCACGGCTGACAGGCCGGGAGTTGGCAGAGGCGACCGGGATGCATCCCACGAAGGTGTCCCGAATCGAGCATGCCCGGCAGAACCCGTCTGAGGATGACATCCGGGCCTGGTGCATCGCCTGCGGCGTAGCCCGCCAGATTCCGGAGTTTATCGCTGTCCACCGCGAGGTGGGGCAAATGTGGGTAGAACACCGGCAGGCGCTCCGGCAGGGACAACGAAACCTTCAGGCGGCAGGGACTCCGCTGTACGAACGCACAAAGCGACTGTGCGCCTACGAGGCCATCGTGGTCCCAGGCATCTTGCAGACGCCTTCCTACGTGCGTGAGCTGTTGACGATCAACGCCATGTTGTACGGACTGCCCACAGACGAGATCGAAGCTGCCGTGCAGGCGCGTTTGTCGCGCCAGCACCTTGTGACGGCCGGTACCGGCAACAGGTATTCATTCGTTGTGGAGTCCGCCGTATTCGGCTACGTGTACGGCAATGCCCAGGTGATGTGCGAACAGCTCGATTTCCTTTTGACCGTGACACGGTTGCCGAACGTTGCCCTGGGCATCATCCCCTCCGGCCCCGCCCGCAAGGTATGGGGTGGCGAGTGCTTCTACATCTTCGATGACGCGATGGTGCGGAGCGATATGTGGTCTGGCGCCTTTCGCGCTTCAAGGCCGGATGAGATCGCGTTCTTCGTGAAGGTGTTCAATCTGCTTCGCGAACAGGCTGTGTACGGCCACGCAGCCCGAGAACTGATCGAGGCCGCGAAGATCCGCTTGCAATCTGGTGAAACCTTCTAGAGCTGGCCCTGAACAGGCGCTTAGCGTCCTGTGCATGAGGCAGCGGAATCACGACGAACACCTTCACAGACCGTACATGTGATGGCTGGCTGCCCTCAGTGCGCTGATACGCCGGAGCATTCCCCACCGTAGAGACTCCTCCGGCGGGCGGTGTCAGTTCGTTCCCAACGGCACCCCGTGACCCGTCCGTCTGGAGGCAGCAGGCGTGATAACCAGTCGCGCCCCGGGGCTTTCTTGAGGAGGAAGCCGTGACAGCTGTTCTTGAACCGCCTACCGAGGTGACCGCGCCAAGATTGCTGTGGCTTGACCTGACTCGACAGTGTCCACTCGGCTGCGTGCACTGCTACAACGCGTCGGGCACGGAAGGAACGCACGGCACGATGACCCGTGAGGACTGGGTCCGCGTGGTGGACCAGGCGGCGGGTGTGGGCACCCGCAAGATCCAGCTCATCGGCGGTGAGCCGACGATGCTCCCCGACGCCGCTGAACTGGTCGCCTACGCCCTGGACCTGGGCTTGGACGTCGAGGTTTTCAGCAACCTTGTCCACGTCTCCGACGGGTGGTGGAACCTGTTCCAGCGCGACCGGGTATCAGGCGCCACGTCGTACTATTCCGACGACGCCGACGAGCACAACGCGATCACCGGCCGTCCGAGCCATGCGCGGACACGGGCCAACATCGAAAAGGCGCTCGGGCTCGGTGTCTCGATGCGAGTCGGCATCGTGGCCGTCAGCGACACGCAGCGCGTGAGCCAGGCTCGACGAGAGCTGGAGGCCCTGGGAGTGACCAAGATCCGCGTCGATCGTGCTCGACAGTTCGGCCGAGCCGCCCAGGGGCAGCCTCCGGACATGGCTGAACTGTGCGGTCAGTGCGGCACCGGCAAGGCGTCGATCAGCCCGACCGGGGACGTCTCCCCATGTGTCATGTCCGCCTGGATGAGCGTGGGGAACGTCCATACCACGTCGCTGGCCGATATCGTCGGCGGCACTGCCATGGCCCAGGCCAACGCCTCCATCCGATGCGTCGCCGGTTCAGGCGACGGCTGCGACCCTGACAACGAAGAGTGCAGTCCTGGCTCTCCAGGTAGCTCATGCGACCCAAGGACGTGAAGGACTAGATGAGTCCCAGCCTTCCCGGCTCGGAGTTCACCGCGCTGATCCATCCGCACACGGGCGACGTGAGCGAGATGCAGCCGACCTCGCGGGGAAACAACTCGGCCGTCACAGCCCTGGTCGACTGCGAGAAGGGAGCGTTCTTCGTCAAGGCCGTCCCTAACCGGCCCGGCGGACGCCGCGACTCTCTGATCCGGGAAGGACTCATCAACCCCTTCGTGGTGCCTATCTCTCCGGCGCTGCGGTGGCAGGCCGAAGATTCCGAGTGGATCGCGCTCGGATTCGAGGTCATCGAAGGACGCCGCTCGGACTTCACACCAGGATCGGCAGACCTGCCAGCGATCATCGACATCCTCAACCGGATCGGCGAACTCTATCTACCCGAGATCGCCCAGGGCTGGCATGAGACGCGATGGAACCGCTTCGCCACTGAAGCCGACGCCGAACTGTTCCAGGGTCAGAGCCTGCTCTACACCGACATCAACCCCGACAACCTCTTGATCGGGCAGATCAGCACATGGGCCGTTGACTGGTCGTGGCCAACCCATGGTGCGGCGTTCATCGATCCCGCTTGTCTGGTCGTGCAGTTGATAGCGGCCGGGCACGACGCCGGACCCGCTGAGACGTGGGCGGCTGAATGCGCGGCTTGGACGAACGCAGACCGCCAAGCAATCGACGCCTTCGCTGCCGCGAATCTGCGTATGTACCGCAGGTTCGCAGACCGGAACCCTGACGCAACATGGCTCCAAGCCATGGCGACAGCCGCTCACGAATGGGCGGCATATCGAGATGTCCCGGTAGACCGTGACCAGGTCTACGACGCCCCTCGCTGAAACCAGCGTGTAGTACTTCCACAGTCAGTCTGCCGCAAAGCGCTCCCGGCCTGGTCGAGCTGGCGCCGGTTTCGTGTCGATCGTTTGTAGGTAGCCCACTAACGCATACAGCGGCACCTCCGGCCGGCTGATGGTTCGGAACCTGGTTCGTGTGGGCTCGGCGCTTCCAGACTGGCAGAGGTTTTCGACCGGCACGCCGCGAAGATGATGCGCTCCCAGGCCACTGGCATCAGCCGGCAGGACCGGTTCGGGCAGGCGCTGGCCGACCTGCAGGCCGACAACGACCTGTCGTGGGGCTTTCCCCTGATGTAGTAGTTCTGGCCACCGTCCGCCGAGGTGACCTCTACGGGCATCTTGTGCGCGCGGGCGGCGGCGAACAACGCGTTGAGACGCGTCATCGCCGCATCGCTCGTCCGTCTGGCGGTGTCGCTCTCGGATGGCTCGCGTGGCCGGTCGATGCTGGGCATTTGATGATCTCCTGTCTCTTCGTCTTCCTACAGCGAGGGAGGCGGAGGCGGCACCTGCGTTGAGCTGACATCGCTCGCCACTGACACCGTGGGCCTCAGAGAAAGCAAGGCCCCCGACATGCCATACCTGGAGATGAGCCGTAAGGCGCTGGGCTCTCTCCTCAAGGCTGTGAAGGCTCTCTAGAAGAGAACCGAAGGGGGAAGGCCGCTGACGAGGCGGCCTTTTCCATGCGTGAAACCTTCTGCGAGGTGTCCGATGTTGCGGTGGGTAACCGCCAGGCAAGAGCCTGGATCCGGCGGAGCGCTCTGGGATTCTTCTCGCTCTTCTGGATACAGCGGAGCGTGACACGGGGGGTGCGGGGGGCGGAGCTCCCCGCTGGGGTTTGGGGCGGAGCCCCAATGAGCGCAGCTCCGAGCGAAGCGAGGGACCGATTCGCTTAGGGGCAGCGGGGCTTTGGTCCGTTCGGTCAGCCTGCGGTGGGGACGGTGTCGGGACGTTCGGGGCTCTCTCCGGTCTCACCCTCGCGGACGGCGCGGCGGCCGAGCACGATGACGTACGCCAGGAACGTGACCTCGGCGACCACGCCGATGCCGATGCGGAGCCAGGTGTTGTGGACCCAGCCGGTCACGAAGCCCTCGATCAGCCCGGAGACCAGCAGGACGACGATCAGCCCGAGCGCGATGCTCATCATCGCCCGGCCCTCCTCGGCGAGTGCCTGGGCACGGGGCCGGCGGCCCGGGTCGACGATGGTCCAGCCGATCTTCAGCCCGGCGGCGACGGCCAGGTAGACCGCGGTCAGCTCCAGCAGCCCGTGCGGCAGGATCAGCCCGAAGAACACGTCCCCCTTGCCGTGGGCGATCATCAGCCCGGCCATCACCCCGAGATTGAGCTGGTTGGCGACCAGGACGATGATCGTCGGAATGCCCAGCAGGATTCCGAAGATCAGGGCGACCGCGGAGACCCAGGCGTTGTTGATCCAGACCTTGAACGCGAACGACGCCGCCGAGTGCTCGGTGTAGTAGTTGGCGAAGTCGTTCTCGACGATGTCCCGGATCTGGCTCGGCGTCCCGATCGCGGCCTGCACCTCCGGGTTCTTGACGATCCAGACGGCCAGCGCCAGGGCGAGCAGGTTGCCGAGCAGCGCGTTGCCGGCCCACCACCAGCGCAGCCGGTACGCGGCGGCCGGGAACGAGGCACTGAAGAACCGGGAGACGTCCCGCCACATCGGTGCCTGCGCGCCCGCCACCGCCGCGCGTCCACGCGCCACCAGGGACGTCAGGCGCCCCACGAGCAGCGGATCGGGCGAGCCCGACCGGACCACCGACAGGTGCGTCGCGGTGCGCTGGTAGAGCTCGACCAGCTCGTCGACCTCGGCACCGGTCAGCTTGCGGCTGTTGTTGACCAACCGCTCCAGACGCTGCCATTCGTCGTTATGGGCGGCCACATAGGCATCGACGTCCACCTGGGGAGAGTAACGTGTCCGGTCATCGACCGGGCAAAATGGACCTCCCCGGCGCCCGACGCAGGAGGAGTACATGGCCGAGCTCGTCACCGGTGAGGCCGTCGCGGTCGAGATCAAGGTCGCGCGGCTCGCCAGCCGGGCCTGCGCGCTGCTGCTGGACCTCATGCTCCAGCTCGTGGTCCTCAACTTCGCGCTGGGGCTGGCGCAGATGACGGCGCTGGTCGCCGACGACGCCTGGACCGCCGGGCTCGTCATCCTGATCACCGTCGTGGTGCAGGTGGGCTATCCCTGCGCCTTCGAGACGATGACCCGGGGCCGGACGATCGGCAAGCTCGCGCTGGGGCTGCGGGTCGTCTCCGACGACGGCGGGCCGATCCGGTTCCGGCAGGCGCTGGTCCGAGCGCTGGCGGGGTACGTGGAGTTCTGGGCGCTGGCGGGTGCTCCCGCGTTGCTCGCGTCGCTGTTCAGCAAGCGCGGCAAGCGCCTGGGCGACCTCTTCGCGGGCACGGTCGTCATCCAGGAACGGGTGTCCAGCACGTCGATCTACGGTCCGATCGCCGTGATGCCGCCGCAGCTGGCCGGGTGGGCTCAGACGCTGGAGCTCTCGCAGTTGCCGGACGAGCTGGCGATGACGGCCCGGCAGTACCTCGCCCGCTTCTGGGACCTGCTGCCCGAGGTGCGCGACGCGCTGGGCCAGCGGATCACCGACCAGGTCACCGCCCTGGTCAGCCCGCCCCCGCCGCCCGGCGTACGCCCCGAGATCCTGCTGTCGGCCATCCTGGCCGAACGGCGGCGCCGCGACGAGTGGCGGCTCGCGCAGCGCAGGGCCCGCCGGATGCGGATCGCCGGGCAACACCCGACCGGCTGGCCTGGTCAGGCCATTCCCGCCCCCGCGATGGCCATGGCGGGCCCGGCTCCCGTGCCCGCTGCGCCTATGGGTCCGCCCGCACCGCCGCCGTTCAGTGGCCCCGTGCCAGGCCGTCCCGCGTTCCTGCCTCCCACCAACTACGGCTCCGGCCCGTACCAGGAAGTCCTGACCCAGCCACCGCCTGGATACCGGCCGCCGCCCGGACCTCCGCGTCATCCACCGCCACACCCCTACCCGTACGGCTCTCAGCCTCAGGGTCAGCAGCCGCCCTATCCGCGGCAAGGCCCGCCCATGGGGCCTCCGCCGCAAGGGCCTCCTAGGCCTCCACAGGAGCATCCGTAACGGCTCACGCCGACCGTTCCCACCGGGGCTTAGCGGCTCCGGTGGGATCGGCCGGCGGGGGTTCCGAATCGGTTAGGGCGTGCCGCAGTACTGCTGCTGCTTGCCGATGGCCCGGTACGGGCAGTCGGCGTACTCGGTCAGCGTGAGCAGGGCCTCGCGGTTGCGGGAGGTCTCACGCTCGATGATGGACGGCGACGGGTAGAAGCTGCTGCCGTACATCTCGAACGTGTAGGAGAAGATGCGCTGGTTGCCCCAGAACCAGTCGTCGGTCGTGCCATCGGTGATGTAGAGGTCGCTGGACTGCTGGGGTGTGTAGCGGTTGGAGCTCGCCATCTGGCGTCCGATGGTGCGGTGGGTCGCCTCCTCGTCCGCCGACAGCGCGCCGGGCACGGTGTCGGCGTAGGTGTAGCCGAACGGCCACAGCACCAGCTCACCGTAGGAGTGGATGTCCAGGAAGATCTTCAGCTGCTGGACGCCGCCCACGACCCGGCTGCGGGTGAAGTTGGCCAGGGCCTTGGTTTCCGGCTCGGACTCGGCCGACGGGCCGCGGTAGGTCTCGCTGGCGGTGTTGCCCGACGAGCCGCCGCAGCAGCCCCACCGGTAGGCGAAGTTGCGGTTGAGGTCGATGCCGCTTCCCCGCCGGTTCTTGCGCCACATGCGGCCCGGCGAGGTGTCGCTGGTCATGTCGTAGACCTGGCCGTCGGGGTTGGAGATCGGGATGATCCAGATCTCCCGGGTGTTCACGATGTTGGTGATGCGGCTGGTGGCGTTGTACTCCTTGGTCAGGATGCCGATCAGGTAGAGCGCCTGCTCGTTGGTGAGCCGCTCCCGCGCGTGGATGTTGGCGATGTACAGCACCTCGGGCTCGGCCTCGTCGGCATTGACGTTGTCACTGATCTTGACGCCGACGATGTCCCTGCCCTGGTACGACTTGCCCGCGACGAACTTGCGCGCGATCTGCGGGTAGTTGGCGACGACCTGGTCGATCTCGGCCAGCGTCTCGGCGTAGGTGTGGTACGAGGTGGCGGCGCGCGGAGCCGGGCCGGGAGCGGGGAGCAGGCTGACCTTGAGCCCGAGCCGCTTGATGGCGCCGACCTCGGCCGGGATGGCGCTGACCTCGACCGAGCCGTCGGCGCGGACGTTGTCGATCGCGGCGCCGGTGCGGGCGAGCTGGGTTCGCTGCTGGGCCGTGGTCGCACCTGTCACCAGGTACTGCCTGGACGGCGAGTCGGGAGCCGGCGGCGCCGCTCCGGCACCGGACTGACCGGCCAGGACGATGAGGAACGCCGCGAGGACCGCGGCGATGGAAGCGAATCTTCGGGGGATCACCATGTGACGGGACACCTGCCATTCGCATGTGCGGGGTTTCCACAGGAACGAGCGCTCGCGGGTGCCGTCACGATGACCGGTACGGCGTTCTTTTACAATGGTGGCCGCCGTGCCCCAATAGAAGGCCAAGTTCGCCGTCCGGGCAGGTCAAGGCTGGTTTTGGTGGCCGCCGTTCAGTCCCAATCAAAATCGGACTGAAATTTCACCGGCCTCCATTGAAAATATGTGATCAGGTGAGATTGGGCGGCGATCCGAGCTCGGTCAGCTCGATTCCCGGCGCCGCCACGACCACGTCTCCGGCCAGATGGACCATGGCCACCTCGCCGGTCGCCAGATCGGTCACCTCGTACCGCTCGACCGGCAGCGGAGCGGTCTCGGTCTCGTGCGTCTCGATCTCCGCCAGCCGCCAGCGCCAGCTGCCGGTCAGCGCCGACAGCGCCGGCCCACTCAGCCGAACGAGCCGCACATCGGCCTGCTCGCCCTTGCCCAGCCGCAGCGTCCGGCCCACCGCGACGAGAAACCCGGGCGACTCCCCGATGAACGCCGCGGCGCGTTCGCCGTGCTCGGTCGCGGTGTCCGCGCCCGAGGCCGCCCGGACCCAGGCGAGCTCGTGACCGGTCACGCCGCCCCGGATCCACCAGTCGGGGGTGACCAGCTCCACCCGGATCTGCCGCCACCGTCCGTCCACGACCAGGTCGAGCCGCAGCCCGTCGGAGCGCTCCCCCACATACCGCCACCCGCCCGCGCCCGGGGCGCACTGAAAGCGCTCCTCAAGCTCTTCTTCGAGGTGAAGGTAGGTTCCACGCGGCACTCGGAGGACGTTACCCCAACGGCGGTCAGGAGCCGATGCGCCAGGAGAGGAGGTAGTCCTCCTGCTCCGGGGTCAGGGTGTCGATGCCGATCGACATGGAGGCCAGCTTGAGCCGCGCCACCTCGGTGTCGATCTCCTTCGGCACGTCGTGCAGGGCGGCCGCGAGCCCCTCGTGCTCCTTGGCCAGCCAGGCGCAGGTGAGGGCCTGGTCGGCGAACGACATGTCCATGACGGCCGCCGGATGGCCCTCGGCGGCGGCGAGGTTGACCAGGCGGCCCTCGGCCAGCAGCACCAGCCGCCGGCCGTCGGCGAGGACGTACTCGTCGGCCTGGGGCCGTACGCCGCGATGAACCTCGACGGCCAGCTCACCGAGAGCCCGCACATCGATCTCGATGTCGAAGTGGCCGGAGTTGGCCAGGATCGCGCCGTCCTTCATCACCGCGAGATGCTCGGCGGCGATCACGTCGCGGTTGCCGGTCACGGTGATGAAGACGTCGCCGTGCTCGGCGGCCTCGGCCATCGGCTCCACGGCGAAGCCCTGCAGCGCGGCGTCCAGTGCCTTCACGGGGTCGATCTCGGTGACGACGACGCGGGCTCCCAGACCACGCGCGCGCTCGGCCAGGCCCCGCCCGCAGTAGCCGAAGCCCGCGATGACGATCGTCTTGCCGGCGAGCAGGGTGTTGGTGGCCCGGATGATGCCGTCCAGCGTCGACTGGCCGGTGCCGTACCGGTTGTCGAACATGTGCTTGGTGTCGGTGTCGTTCACCGCCACCATCGGGAACCGCAGCACGCCCTCGCGCGCCATCTGGTGCAGCCGGATGACCCCGGTCGTCGTCTCCTCACAACCGCCCTTGACCGTGTCGAGCAGATCAGTCCGGTCGATGTGCAGCGTGTTGACGAGGTCGCAGCCGTCGTCGAGCACCAAATCCGGCCCCGTCTCCAGAGCCTGATGGATATGCCGGTAGTAACCCTCACGGTCGATGCCCGAGCGGGCGAACACCTCGGCGCCGTACTCCTGGACGAGCGCGGCCGCGGTGTCGTCCTGCGTGGACAGCGGATTGGAGGCCGCCAGCGCGACGCTGGCGCCGCCCGCCTGCAGCGTACGGATGAGGTTCGCGGTCTCGGTCGTCACGTGCATGCACGCCGCGATCCGGAACCCGTCCAGCGGCCGTTCGGCGGCGAACCGGTCCCGGATCTGCCGCAGCACAGGCATCGCCCGGTCGGCCCACTCGATCCGCTTGACGCCCTGGTACGCCAGCGAAGCGTCCGCAATGTCGCTCATCAACCCCCCTGAGAAGGAGCCGCCGGGGCGGACACAAGTCCGCCCCGGCTGCTTTTCACTTGCCCTGCATCAACCACAGACCAGCGTTGCGATCGCGTCCGAAGGCAGTTCCGAGCCTGCGAGGAACTGATCGCGGAGCGAGCCGCCAGGCGAGTCGGGCGCGATGCAGCGATCGCCGCGACGCCCGTTGAAGAAGGGCGCTCCAGCGCCCGACGCCGAGGGCAACGCAATAAAAACTGAGCGATCGCCGCGACGCCCGTTGAAGGAGGGCGCTCCAGCGCCCGACGCCAAGGGCGACGCAATCAGTACCTGTAGTGGTCGGGCTTGTAGGGGCCCTCTACGTCGACGCCGATGTATTCGGCCTGCTGCTTGGTGAGCGTGGTCAGCTTCACGCCGAGCGCGTCCAGGTGCAGGCGGGCGACCTTCTCGTCCAGGTGCTTGGGCAGCACGTAGACGCCGACCGGGTACTCCTCGGTCTTGGTGAACAGCTCGATCTGCGCGATCACCTGGTTGGTGAACGAGTTGGACATGACGAACGACGGGTGGCCGGTGGCGCAGCCCAGGTTCATCAGGCGGCCCTCGGCGAGCACGAGGACCGTGTGGCCGTCCGGGAAGCGCCACTCGTGCACCTGCGGCTTGATCTCGGTCTTGACGATGCCCGGGACGCGGCCGAGCCCGGCCATGTCGATCTCGTTGTCGAAGTGCCCGATGTTGGACACGATCGCCTGGTGCTTCATCCTGGCCATGTGGTCGGCCGTGATGATGTTGAAGTTGCCGGTCGTGGTCACGAAGATGTCGACCAGGTCGACGACGTCCTCCAGCGTGGTGACCTGGAAGCCGTCCATCGCGGCCTGCAGGGCGCAGATCGGGTCGATCTCGGTGACGATCACGCGGGCGCCCTGGCCCTTGAGCGCCTCGGCGACGCCCTTGCCCACGTCGCCGTAGCCGGCCACGAGCGCGACCTTGCCGCCGATCAGCACGTCGGTGGCGCGGTTGAGGCCGTCGATCACCGAGTGCCGGCAGCCGTACTTGTTGTCGAACTTGGACTTGGTGACCGAGTCGTTGACGTTGATCGCCGGGAACGCCAGCGTGCCGGCCTTGTGCATCTCGTACAGCCGGTGCACGCCGGTCGTGGTCTCCTCGGTCACGCCCTTGATCGCGGCGGCCGTCTCGGTCCAGCGGCCCGGACGCTCGCCGATCGTGCGGCGCAGCGTGTCGAGGACGATGCCCCACTCCTCGGGGTCACCCTCGTTGGCGGACGGGACGGCGCCCGCCTTCTCGTACTCGGTGCCCTTGTGGACCAGCATCGTGGCGTCGCCGCCGTCGTCGAGGATCATGTTCGGCGGGGTGCCGTCGGGCCAGGACAGCGCCTGGTCGGTGCACCACCAGTACTCCTCCAGCGTCTCGCCCTTCCAGGCGAACACCGGCACGCCCTTCGGGTCGTCGACGGTGCCGTCGCGGCCCACGACGACCGCGGCCGCGGCGTGGTCCTGCGTGGAGAAGATGTTGCACGACACCCAGCGGACGTCGGCGCCCAGCTCCACCAGCGTCTCGATCAGCACGGCGGTCTGGATCGTCATGTGCAGCGAGCCCATGATCTTGGCCCCGCGCAACGGCTTGGCCTCGGCGTACTCCTTGCGTACCGCCATCAGACCGGGCATCTCGTGCTCGGCGAGCCGGATCTCCCGGCGCCCGAAATCGGCGAGCGACAGATCGGCGACCTTGTAGTCCATGCTTTCGTTGCTCCTTGCGTCCCTGGATCGGCGCCCACCGCGCCCATGACTGTGGGTCCGTTCGCGAGTCTAGGCATGCCCGGGAGCCCAAGGCACGTCCGGGGGCGACTTTCTGACACTAATTTGTCAGAATCACCCTCATGCGTATCACGGAGGCCGCCCGGCGGCTCGGAACCTCGCCTCGAATGCTCCGGTACCGCGAGGCTCTCGGGCTGTTGCCGCCCACGCGCGAGCAGAGCGGCCACCGGCGCTTCGGTGACACCGAGCTGCGCGCGGTCGCGCTGGCGCTCGCGTTGGAGAAACGTTACGACGTAGGACCGGCCGAGCTGGCATTCGGTCTGCGCGTACTGGCCGAACCCGAGGTCCAGGCGCGCGTACGAGAGCTCGGTGAACGGATCGGCCGCCTCTCCGCCCCGCCCACGCGGGCTCTCGACTTCGAGAAGGAGAAGGCCCTCCGCCTGCTCCGCCGCCGTTGAGACTTACCGTGTACGGATAGAGTGCGCCGGGAGGAAGATCCATGACCCCACGGACCGACGCCGACGAGCCGGCCGAGCAGCCTCGTATCCCGCTGACCCGGCGGCGGGTGCTGCGTGCGGCCGTGCGGCTCGCCGACCGCGACGGCCTCGACGCGCTGACCATGCGGCGGCTCGCGCAGGAGGTCGGGGTCGAGGCGATGTCGCTCTACCACCACGTCGCCAACAAGGAGGCCGTCTTCGACGGCCTCGTCGAGGTGGTCCTGGGCGAGATCATGGCGGCGGTGGAGGAGGTCAAGGCCCCGTCGCCCGGCGAGGACTGGCAGGCGGCGTTGCGTGCGCGGATCCTCGCCGCCCGGGAGGTGCTCCTGCGGCACCGCTGGGCTCCGCAGGTACTCGAAACGCGCACCACCACGAGCCCGGTCTTCATCGCTTACGTCGACCACGTCGTCGCCATTCTCCGGGCGGGCGGGTTCTCCTTCGAGCTGGCCCACCGCGCGCTGCACGTCCTCGGCAGCCGCGCTCTCGGGTTCACCCAGGAGCTGTTCCGGCCCGACGGCGTCCAGACCGCGGGCGCCGAGGCCGCCGCGATGATCGAGCAGCTGGGCGGCCGGTTCCCCAACCTCGCCGGGATGCTGGCGGACGCCGTCCACGACGATCCGGACGGCACCCTGGGCTTCTGCGACGACCAGTTCGAGTTCGAGTTCGCGCTCGACCTGATCCTCGACGGGCTGGAACGGCGCCGCGCCGCCGGTTCGTGATCTTTTCCGAAAGGCATTCCGAACGGGACTGAGCGTCCCCGGCCTTGCGCGGCCCTTGACTCCCTTACGCCGTACGATAGCCTTACAACGTATGACGACCTTACGGCGTATGACGGCCGTTTTGTAGAGGGAGACGCCATGAAAGCCTGGAGCTGGGATCGTTATGGTCCGCCCGACGTGCTGGGTCTCAGGGACGTCGACGAGCCCCGCATCGCCCGGGACGAGGTGCTGGTGCGGGTACGGGCGGCGTCCGTCAACCCCTACGACTGGCGCCACGTGCGGGCCGACCCGAAGCTCGTCCGGCTCAGCATCGGCCTGCGGCGTCCGAGACCGGGCCTGGTCCCCGGCGCCGACCTCGCCGGTGTCGTCGAACGGGTGGGCGACGAGGTGACCGGACTGCGTCCCGGCGACGAGGTCTTCGGGGAGGTCCGGCTGGGCTCGTTCGCCGAGGCCGTCGCCGTCCCGCACGACAGGCTGGCCCTCAAGCCCGCCGACCTCACCTTCGAGCAGGCGGCGTCGGTGTCGATGGCCGCGCACACCGCGCTGCAGGGCCTGCGCGACGTGGGCGGGCTCGCCGCCGGGCAGCGGGTGCTCGTCAACGGGGCCTCCGGCGGCATCGGCACGTTCGCCGTCCAGCTCGCCAAGGCCCTCCAAGCCGAAGTCACCGGCGTGTGCAGCACCCGCAACCTCGAACTGGTCCGTTCCCTGGGCGCGGACGACGCCGTGGACTACACCCGCGAGGACTTCACCGAACGGAAGGGACGGTACGACCTGCTCCTGGACATCGTGGGCGACCGGCCGCTGGCGCGGCTGCGGCGTCCCCTGACCTCCCATGGAACGCTGGTGATCGTGGGCGGCATCGCCTCGCCGCGTGGCGGGTTCCTCGGCCCGGCGGCGCAGATGCTCCGTGGAGCGCTGGCCTCTCCCTTCGTCAGCCAGCGCATCGGCGCCGTCCGCTGGAAGCCCAACTCCGCGGACCTGCGGTTCCTGGCGGAGCTCATGGAGAAGGGCCAGGTCACGCCCGTCATCGACCGGACCTGGCCGTTCGCCGAGCTTCCCGAGGCGCTGCGCTACGTCGAGCGCGGCCACGCCCGGGGCAAGGTCGCCATCACCTTCTGATCGTGGCTTCGCGGCTCATCTGACCAGGCGGGCCAGTTCGACCCGGGAGCGGATGCCCAGGCGGGTGAAGACGTTGCGGAGGTGGTGGTCGACGGTGCGGGGGCTGATGACCAGACGGGTCGCGATCTCGCGGTTGGTGGCGCCGTCGGCGACGAGGCGGGCGATTCTCAACTGTTGCGCGGTGAGGGCCTCCAGGTCGGCGCTGTGCGCGGGAGGCGGGTCGACGGCCTCGCCCGCAGCGCGCAGTTCGGTCCGGGAACGCTCCGCCCAGCGTTCTGCGCCCTCCTGCTGGAACAGGTCCAGCGCGTTGCGCAGGTGCTCGCGGGCGTCCCGGGGCCGGCGGTCCCGGCGGAGGCGGTGGCCGTAGAGCAGTTCGGTGTGCGCGAACTCGTGCCTTGAGTCGCAGTCGCGGTGCAGCCGCAGTGCCTCCTCGAAGTGCGCGCTCGCCGTCGCGGCGTCGCCGGCCAACAGCGCGCGGCATCGTTCCGCGAGCGCGCGCCCGGCCCGGCTGCCCGCATCCGTCACCCATCTCTCGTACGCGGCGAACGCCCGCTCCGCTGATCGCTCCCAGTCGCAGCGGACGGCGGCTTCGACGAAGTGCGGGATCGCCATGATCCGGATGGTGCCGTGCGCCGACCCCGGCCCGGTCAGCTGCCGGAGCCGGGCCGCCGCGTCGGCGGGGCGGTCGTCGGCCAGCGCGAGGCAGGCCAGGGCCCAGGTCGCGGAGGCCGCCGCCCGGGCCAGACCACGGCGGCCCACAGCGTCCCCCATCTCGTCCAGGCGCCGCATGGCCGTCGCCGTATCGCCGTGGAAGGCCGCCAGGAGGGCGAGGATCGCGAGGAACTCGGCCTCGCGGTTCCGCTGCCCGGCGGCGCGCGCGGCCGACAGCCCCTCCGCGGCGACCGCCATCGCGACCGGGTAGCGCCCCAGCGAGATCTCGCATTGGGCGAGGATCGCCAGCGCGCCGGGAACCAGGGCCGCCCCGTTCCGCCGCGCGCCGGTCACGGCCTGGGTCGCCAGGGTCCGGGCTCGGTGGCGCCGCCCCAGCACCAGGGCCGCGATGCTCGCCCAGACGCGCGAGTCGCAGTCGTCGCCGGTCTCCGCCAGCAGCAGGACGCGGCCTAGGTGGGCGGCGGCCTCCCGGTGGTGTCCTTGGAAGGTGCTGTCCATCCCGGCGAGGAAGGCGCGCGCCAACTCGGCGCCGGTGCCGGTGCCGGGCCGCAGGTGTGCCGCCCGTTCGGTGACCAGCGCGTGCGAACGATGGTCGCCGGCCATGTCCGCGGCCTCTCCCGCGCGGACGAGCGCGTGTGCCGCCCGGTCATCGTCGAGCCGTTCGGCCGCCTGCAGCAGGAGGTCCACGGCGGTCGCCGGTACGCCGTCCGTCAGCTCGATCTCGCCCTGCAGAAGGTCGGCTCGGCCTGTCAGCTCGGCGGTGTCCGCGCAGGAACGGGCTTGGACGAGCAGGACGCGGGCTCGCCGGGGGCGTCCGGCCGTCCACGCGTCGGTGGCCGCGTCGAGAAGACGCTCGGCCTTGCTCCGCCCCGTCGTCAGGTGTGCCGCGCGTTCCCAGACACGGCTGGAGTCGGCGAAAGCGCCCAGTGCCCGGGCGTACGACGCCGCCTCCGCGAGCTCGTCGGCGAGGCGGGCGTCGGGTTCCTGGGCGAGCGCGGCGCGGTGAAGGCTCCGTTGGGGACGATGCCGTTCCTGGTCCAGGACCGAGGCCAGCAGGGCATGGGCCGACCTGCGTTCGGCGAGCGGCGCGTCGGCGTACAGGCAGGACCGGACCAGCGGGCTCGCCGTCTCGACCGTGTCGCCCTCGATCCGGATCAGCCCCGCGTTGCGCGCCGCTTCGAGTTCGCCCAGGTTCAGGCCCGCCGCGGCCGCGGCGCGGGCGGTCGTGGCGAGGTCGAGCCGTTCGCCGGCCGCGACCAGGACCGTGAGGCGCCGCGCGTCCGCAGGCAGCCGGCGGAGCCGCCGCCGGTAGTAGACGCGCAGCGCGCTGTCCCCCGGGAGTTCGCGAGGCGGCGGTGCGGCACCGGTCAGCTGCGCGGGCGTGAGGGCGCCGGCGAGATCGACCAGGGCGCGCGGGCAGCCGACGGCGAGCCCGGCCAGCTCTTCGGCCAGTCCTTCGCCGAGGACACCGCGTCCGCCGGACCGGTCCGCCAGGACGCGCAGGCTCGCCGTGTCGTCCAGCGGGCCGACGAGCAGCCGGGGGATGTCGTCGAGCGGCTGGCGCCCGGCGATGACCGGCGGATCGTCGCGCAGCGCGAAGAGCATCACGATCGGGTCGGCGGAGATCCGGCGGGCCGCGAACGCGAGCGCCTCCAGCGAGATCCGGTCCAGCCACTGGACGTCGTCGACCCAGCAGAGCAGCGGCCCGCCGCGCGCCGCCTCGACGAGGAGCGCGTGCACCGCCGCGGGCAGCGTGCGGGCCGCGTCGGCGGGATCGGCGCCGCCGGCCAGCGCGGCGGTCAGGCTCGCCGCCTGGCCGGCCGGCAGCCGCGCCAGGAGATCCGGAAGCCGCACCAGCGGCTGCACGAGCCCGAGCAGCCCGGCGAACGGCACCGCGGCCTCGTGCCGGACGCCCCGCGTGCCGAACGTCCGGACGTCCGGGGCCGCCCTCCGCACGGCCTCCGCCAGCAGTGCCGTCCGTCCGAGCCCGGGTCCGGCGGCGATCGTGAGCGCTCCGCCGCCCCCGCCGCGGGCCCGGTCGAGCAGGCGGCCGAGCACGTTCACCTCGCCGTCCCGGCCGTGCAGGACGACCGGTGCGGTCCTGTCCTCCGTGCGATCGTGGTCCGGCCCGGCGAACCGAAGCGGGAGCGGGCTTCCAGGTCCCATGGCGCACCTTCCTTCCACGGCGTGGCGCGGACCCGCCGCGGAGCGTGCGGGCCGCAGGACGCGTGTCGGCCCACAGACCAGCACGGCGGCCGGGGCCGGTCCAGAGCGGAGTCACAATTCGGGGACGCAGCGCAATGAGAGGGCCGCGCGGTTGTGTGCGAGCACAACCGGACCGCGCCCGGAATGTGCCAGGGTGGCCCTGTATCGCCGGGCGATGGCACCATGAGCCGGGTCCCGCGTGGAGGTGACGGGCGATGACGACGAACGGCCGGACCGGCTCCGACCGCCGCGCGATCATGCGCACGGTCGTGCTGCGGCTGTCGGACCGCCTTCCCCAGCTCGCGGACCGGCTCTCCACCGAGATCCGCGGCGGCGCGGGCGGGCATCGCCCGTGGAGCCGCGACGACGATCTCCGGGAGGCGTGCGTCACGGGGCTCGGGCACAGCCTGGCGACGATCCTGGACCCCGGCCGCGGGCGGGCCGATCTGTGGTGGGCCGAACGGCTCGGCCGGCGGCGGGCCGAGCAGGGTCAGCCGCTCGACCAGCTGCTGCGTTCGTACCGGCTGGCCGGGCGGGTGTTCTGGGAGGCGGTCGTCGAGGTGGCCGACCAGGAGGACCCGGCGTACCTGCCCGTCCTCCTGCGCGAGACCAGCCGTACGTGGGAGGCCATCGACCAGCAGTCCGGCGCGATCATCTCGGCCTACCACCGGACCGAGCAGGAGCTGCTCCGCCGCGGCGAGGAGAAGGTGCGGGCGGCGATCGACGCCCTGCTCGACGGGCGGGGCACCAACGGCGGTGTGCTCGCCGACGCGGTGTCGCTGCTCGGGCTCGCGGCGCAGGGCAGGTACGCGGTCGTCGTGCTGAGCCGGCCGCTGCCGGACGCCGCGGGACCGTCCCGGCCCGATGAGCGGAACGGGATGCGCTTCCTCTGGCGGATGCGCGCCCAGGGGCAGGTCGCCTTGGTCTCACTCGGCTCGGCGGATCTCGACGAGCTGGCCGAGGCGCTGCGTCCGCACGTCCTGGAACACGCGGGCGTGAGCACGGTCGTCGAATCCCTCGCCGACGTGGGAGCCGCCCGCCGCCTCGCCGAGACGGCCCTGCGCACCTGCCGGGCGGACGGCGCCGAGGTCGCCGTGCTCGAACGGCGGCTGCCGGAGTCGCTGCTGGCCGCCCAGCCCCGGCTCGCGGCACGGCTGGACGAAACGGTCCTCGGCGCGCTCGACACGCTGACGCCCGCGCACCGCGACGAACTGCTGGACACGCTGATCGCGTGGCTCGACGCCGACGGTTCGGCGGCTCAGGCGGCGAAGGCGCTCTACTGCCATCCCAACACCGTGCTCAGCCGCTTGCGCCGCATCGAACGGCTCACCGGGCGCCTGCGCGGGCGGCCACGCGATCTGGTGGAACTCGCCCTGGCGTCGAAGGCCAGACGCCTGTCCGGCGACGGCCGCGAGACGCGGCCGCCGCCGGAGCGGTGATCATCAGGAAGGACGTCAGGTGAGCGGGCAGGTCTCCTGGAACTCCGAGACGGTGGAGTCGCTCGGGATCGGGCAGAGGAACTTGTCGTAGCGGGTGTCGTCGTCAACGAACCGCTTCAGCCACGACAGGCTGTATTTCGCGATCGTGGTGTTGCTGGTGTTGGGAGCGAGGTGGGAGGCGCCCCTCAGCTCGATGTAGGCCCGTTCCCGCGCGGAGGTCAGCGACCGGTAGAACGGCTCGGAGTGCGACGAGACCGGGGCGACCGTGTCGTTCTGCGCTCCGATGATCATCGTGGGGACCCGGACGGACGACCAGTTCTTGGTCGTGTTCCAGGGGGTGAGCGGGATGGCGGCCTTGAGCGCGGGCATGTCGTTCGCGAGCTCCAGCGTGCCGCCGCCGCCCATCGAGTGGCCCATGGCCGCGAGCCTGCTCATGTCGATGCGGCTACGGACGGAGCTGCGCTGGGTCAGGTACTCCAGCGCGGCCGCGAGCTGGCGGCCACGGCTGGCGGGCTGGTCGAACCGGGAGAGGGTGTCGATGGTGAAGATGACGAAGCCCTGCGAGGCCAGCCGCGGCCCGTACCAGGCCATGGTGCTCTGGTCGGCGGTGAAGCCCGGCGCGATGGCGACGGCACCGAACGTGCCCTCGGCGGTGCTGGTCGGGTAGTAGATCGTCCCGCCGCCGAAGCCGGAGACGCTGATCGAGGAGACGCTGGTCTGGGACGTGGCGAACGAACCGCGCGATGCCGTGATGCTCTGCGGGGTCGGGTCCGGGCCGCGCTCGTAGGGGTTCTCGGCCGCCGCGGCGGCGCTCAGCGCGACGCTGGAGGCGGGGGTGTCCGCCGCGGTCACCACGGTGACGGCGGCGGTGGCCGTGCCCGTGAGGGCCAGCGCCGCCAGGCCGAGGCCGAACCGCTTGCGGGTACGCGTCGGGCGGGATGGGGTGGGGGGTCGCACGTCGATGCACTCCTGAGTGGGGGGAACCAGCCCGGTTTGACCCGTTTACGGCTGGCTTCTACGGATATCGACGTCCGCAATTGTCGAGACCCCGCATCATCCGCGCATCGGCGAAATCACCGGTCTCGCATCACCGGTCTCGCACCACCGCCGGCTCGGCGCGACCCCGGCGCACCAGATGCCGTCAGGTGCCGTCAGGTGCTGCTGGCCCCCGGGACCACCAGGCCCGACTCGTACGCCAGCATGACGGCCTGGGCGCGGTCGCGCAGGCCCAGCTTGGTGAAGACCCGGGCGACGTGCGTCTTGACGGTGTGCTCGCTGACCACCAGGCGGGCGGCGATCTCGCCGTTCGAGAGGCCTCCGGCGATCAGCACCAGCACCTCGGTCTCGCGGGCGGTCAGCGTGGCGAGCTCCGCGGGGGCCTGGGGACGGTTGCGGCGCTGCGTCGTGAACTCGCGGATCAGGCGCCCGGTGACCTGCGGGGCCAGCAGCGAGTCGCCGCGGGCGACGACGCGTACGGCCGAGACCAGCTCGTCGGCGGTGGCGTCCTTGAGGAGGAAGCCGCTGGCGCCCACCGACAGGGCCTCGTAGACGTACTCGTCCACGTCGAACGTGGTCAGCACCAGCACGCGGACGCCGTCGGCACCGGGCTGCGCCAGGATGCGCCTGGTGGCCTCGATGCCGTCCATGCCCGGCATCCGGATGTCCATGACCACGACGTCCGGCCGGCCGGCCTCGGCCAGCCGCACCGCCTCGCGGCCGTCACCGGCCTCGCCGATGACGGAGATGTCGGGCTGGGCGTCCAGCAGGGCGGCGAAGCCCGCGCGCACGATCGTCTGGTCATCGACGATGATCACCTTGATCATCGTGTCGGCTCCAGGCGGAGCTCAGCGATGGCCGGGTGCCTCAGAACCGGGATCACGGGTCGGGTTCCCTTCCCTCGACAGCGGGAGCTCGGCCTCCACCAGGTAACCGCCCGCCGTGGCCGGCCCCGCGGAGAAACGTCCGCCCAGCATGGTCGCACGTTCCCGCATCCCGACCAGCCCGTGTCCGCCGCCGGAGTCCGCGGGAGGCGCGGCTTGGAGACGAGTCTGCCCGGTCTGACGCTCCGGCGCGCCGCCGGGTTCCACGTCATCTCTCCGCGTGGCGGCCGGATCGCGGTTCAAGATCATGGTCGGCGCCGAACCGCCGTCGTCCCGTACCCGGACGGCCAGCCGGTCGGGCAGGTAGGTCAGATCCACGTGCACCTCGGCGCCGGGCGCGTGCCGCCGCGCGTTGGTGAGCGCCTCCTGCACGATCCGGTACGCCGACAGCTCGACCGTGGTCGACAGCGTGCGGGGGTCGCCGTGGACCTCCAGATCCACCCGGCCGCCCGCGCCGCGATGCTGGTCGATCAGGTCCGGCAGCCGGTCCAGCCGGGGCTGCGGCGCCGTCTGCGACTCGGGCTCCGGCTTGGCGTCGGCGCGCAGCACGCTGAGCAGCCGCCGCATCTCGACCAGCGCCTCCCGGGCGGTCTTGGCGATCTCGGTGTAGCCCTCGCGGGCCTCCGGGGACAGGTCGTCCATGGTGTACGGGGCGGTCTCGGCCTGTACGGCGATCATCGACACCGAGTGGGCGACCACGTCGTGCAGCTCACGGGCGATGCGGGCCCGTTCCCGCATGACCGCCTGCTCCCGCTGGACGGCGGTCAGGCGTGTAAGGGTCTCGTTGTTGCGTTCCGCCGCCGCCGCCTCCGTACGCCCGGCGCTCTCCACCGCGCGGCGGGCGTCGCCGAGCCCGATCGCGGCCAGTACCGCGACCACGGGCGCCGGCCAGGGGATCTCGTCCAGCGTGGTGGTCGCGAAGTAGACCACCGCGACCGTGGCCAGGCTGCCGACCGCGAGCGCCCCGGCGGACTGGCGCGGCAGCCGCCGTCCCAGCGCGTACAGCGTGTAGAGGGCCGCGAAGGTGGTGGTGATCAGCAGCCCCTGCCCGGTCAGCAGGCTCGCCGCGAACGCCGCGAGCGCCACCGCCGCGACGGGCCGCAGATACTCCTGCCGCCACACCAGCGGCAGCGTGGCCGCCACCGCGAACCCGCCGGCCACGCTCAACGGCGATCCGGTACGCGGCGCGAGCTCGGCGAGAGCGGCGATCGTCAACGCCAGCCCGGTGAGCGGCGCGAAGTACCAGGACGCGGTGAACTCTGCCCAGGCGTTGATCCACCGCGGCAGCGGCGCGGTGCGTGTCGTGGGTCCCGGCAGCACCGCGGTGCCGTCCGGCGCCATGGCGGGAGCGCCGTGCTGGCGGCGGCCCGGACCGTACAGCTTCGCGCCGAGGCTTCTGCCGACCGGGCTCAGCAACCGGCCGAGCCCCGTGATGATCCACAGGAGCAGCTGCCCGAGACCGGCGACGATCCGCCCGGACAGGCGCCAGGCATGGTGGGCGAGCGCCGGCCCGAACTCGGCGGCCATCGGCGTGGACTGCTCCCCCCGCGCGGCCGGATCGCCGGTAGGCGGTGGGTGGCCACGCGTACGGCGCGGGGCGTTGCCGGAGTGGTTGTCGCTGGTCACTCATCCATACTGTCCCTTTTACCCTGATGCTCACCTCACCGTGCGGTGTTATGCGCGAGCCCCGAGTCCCCCTAGAGGACGACACCGTTTCCCTCCTTTTGGGGGACGTAAGGACGATCCGGCCGAAAGTAATGTCTTAACTGTGACCGACGCGGCAGCCCCACCGACATAGGGGGTTCGGCGGAGCTGCCGTGGGTCACACCAAGAACCGTCCGGCTTCAGGGGTCCGGACGGGGAGCATGGGAAGGCGCCCTCGCTGGTCGTCCGTGGGCGTGTCTCTCCGAGACACGGCCGGTCCTACCTGGGCTGGGGTCGATCGGCGCGAAACGGCCGGCCGGCGAGGGAAACGCCTTCCCCTACCCCACCAAAGCCGTTCATCAAAAGAACACGAATCAAACAAACGGCTCCCGGGCGAGAAGTCTCGCCCGGGAGCCTTTGTGTGTCGTCACGAGGAGGGTGTGGGGGTCTCCGGGGTGGACGTGGGCCTCTTGGGCTGGGCGTCGTCGAGGGCGGGCTCAAGGTAGATCAGGCGGGCCTCGGGGAACTGGGCCCTGATCTTGGCTTCGGCGGCGTCGATGCCGCGGGCGACCTCGGCAGCCGTGTCGTCGTGCTGCACGGCGATCTTGGCCGCGATCAGCATCTCCTCCGGGCCGACGTACTGCGTCCGGATGTGGATGACGCGGTCGACCTCCTCGACCGACTCGAGCGCCTCGACGATCCGCTCCTCGGCCTCGGGGTCCGCGCCCTCACCGATGAGCAGGCTCTTGGTCTCGATGGCCAGGATGATCGCGATGGTCGCCAGCAGCACGCCGATGGCGATCGTGCCGACGCCGTCCCAGACGAGGTTCCCGGTCAGGACGGCCATGGTCACGCCGAGCAGCGCGAGGATCAGGCCGACGAGAGCGCCCAGGTCCTCCAGGAGGATGACCGGCAGCTCGGGAGCCTTGGACCGGCGGATGAACTGCCACCACCCGCGCTCACCGCGGACCGCGTTGGACTCCTTGATGGCGGTGCGGAACGAGAAGGACTCCATGATGATCGCGATGATCAGCACGCCGAACGCCCAGCCCGGGGAGCTCATCTTCTCGTCCTTGTTGTGCAGCGCGTGATCGATCTTGTGGTAGCCCTCGTACAGCGAGAACACCGCGCCGATCGTGAACAGCACGACGGCGACGACGAACGCGTAGAAGTACCGTTCCCGGCCGTATCCGAAGGGGTGCTGGGGCGTGCGCGCCCGCTTCGCGCGCTTGCCGCCGAGGAGCAGCAGGCCCTGGTTGCCGGAGTCGGCGACCGAGTGGATGCCCTCCGCCAGCATCGACGACGAACTGGTGAACGCGAACGCCACGAACTTGGCGGTCGCGATCCCCAGGTTGGCGACCAGCGCGGCGACGATCGCCTTCGTCCCGCCTTCTGCACTCATCTACGCAATCCTCGCCTTGAGCTCTTGGATGGCCGGCACGGGCGTGGGGTCCACGCCCAGCGCGATGGCCAAGTAAACCGTCACATAGTCCCCGAGCGCGATCAGCGTAGCGATCCTTTCCAGCGGATGCTCCCCCTCCGCGGCGATCTCGGTCACCGCGACGCCGCGGTCGCGGGCCAGGCCGATCGAGACCTCGCGCCGCTTGAGCACCTGCGGGTGCTCGTCGAGGTCGCGCAGCACGACCAGATGGAGCCCGTTGTCGACGTCGTCGGCGCGGTCGCGGAAGAAGTCGGCCGGATCCGCGGAGCCGCCGGAGCTCCCCGAACGCCCGAAGAAGCCGTCGAACGCCATCACCTGGTTGTGGTCGGCCTCGGGCAGCTCACCGTGCACGCCGGGGTATTTGGCGTTCTCGTTGAGCTGGCAGCAGAAGCGGTAGGCGGCGGTGCCGGCGAGCGGCGACGTGCCCCAGACCATCGGGATGTCACCGGCCAGCTCCAGCGCGACGCGCTTGGCCGGGTTGACGAACGACTCGCTCCCGGGACGGCAGCGATGGGAGACGTCCTCCAGGAGCGTGGCCGTGGACTCCAGCACCTCGTCCGGAACGTCGGCCAGCCCGAGCGTGCGGGCCGCGAGCAGCAGCGGCACGGTCAGCCCCCACAGCGTCGCGCGCGGCTGGCCCACCGAACGCACCGGGACGAACAGCGCACGGCTCTGCGCGGCCATCTCCGAGAGCGGGGAGTCGGCGCAGCCCACGAAGAGCAGCCGGGCCCCCCGGCGGGCGGCCTCGACGGCGACGGAGAGCGTCTCCTCCGTCCCGCCCGAACACGACACCGCGATCACCAGGTCGGCGGCGCCGACCCAGCCGGGCAGCCGGTAGCCGCGGACGGTCACGATGGGAGCCGCGCAGCCCAGACCGCAGACCGCGGCCAGGACGTCGCCGGAGATGCCCGAACCGCCCATGCCGGTGACGACGATCGCCCGCGGGCGGCCGTCCTCGGCGAGGCGGTCGATGCCCGCTTCGACGGCCGCGCGCGCGGCCTCGCGGATCTGCGCCGCCGACGACGCGACCTGGCGGAGCATCCCGCCCGGATCGGCCGCCTCGATGGCCGCGGGGTCGTCCAGTGCGGCCGGGTCGGCCGCGTCAGTCACCGTCCACCCCGTTCACGGGGCGGGGGTGCGGGCCTCGTCGACGAGGAGCACCGGGATGTCGTCGCGTACGGGATAGGCGTAGCCGCAGGAGCCGGTGCAGACCAGCTCGCTCGCCCGCTCGTCCTCCCGCAGCCCGCCGCCGCAGTTGGGGCAGGCCAGGATCTCCAGCAACCAGGAGTCGAGCCGCACGGTCACTTCCCCCTCACGATCGCCAGGACCTCGTCGCGGACGGCGGCCATGGTCTGCTCGTCGTCGGCCTCGGCGTTCAGCCGGAGCAGCGGCTCGGTGTTGGAGGGCCGCAGGTTGAACCACCAGTCGGCGGCGCCGACGGTGAGCCCGTCGAGCTCGTCGATCGTCACGCCCGGCCGGCCCGCGAACGCCTCCCGGACCTGCTCGGTGGTGGCGGCCTGGTCGGCCACCTCACTGTTGATCTCGCCGGACGCCGCGTACCGGTCGTACTCGGTGAGCAGTTCGGACAGCGGCTGCTCCTGCCCGCCGAGGGCGGCCAGCACGTGCATCGCGGCCAGCATCCCCGAGTCGGCGAACCAGAAGTCGCGGAAGTAGAAGTGCGCCGAGTGCTCGCCACCGAACACCGCGCCGGTCTCGGCCATCGTCTGCTTGATGAACGAGTGGCCCACCCGCGTGCGCACCGGGGTGCCGCCGTGCTCGGTGACGACCTCCGGCACGGACCTGGACGTGATCAGGTTGTGCACGATCTTGGAGCCGGGGTGCTTGGCCAGCTCGCGGGTGGCCACCAGGGCGGTGATCGCGGACGGCGAGACGATCTCGCCCCGTTCGTCCACGACGAAGCACCGGTCGGCGTCGCCGTCGAAGGCCAGGCCGATGTCGGCGCCGGTCTCGCGGACCTTGGCCTGCAGGTCGCGCAGGTTGGCCGGCTCGATCGGGTTGGCCTCGTGGTTGGGGAACGTGCCGTCCAGCTCGAAGTAGAGCGGCACCAGGTCGATCGGCAGGCCCTCGAACACCGACGGCACCGTGTGGCCGCCCATGCCGTTGCCCGCGTCCACCACGACCTTGAGCGGGCGGATGCCCGACAGGTCGACCAGCGTCTTGAGGTGGTCGGCGTAGCCCTTGAGCAGGTCGCGCTCCGTGACCGTGCCCGGCTTGCCGTCGTAGGCGGGCACGCCCTTCTCGACCAGCTCGCGGATCTCGCCGAGCCCGGTGTCGCGGCCGATCGGCTTGGCGCCCGCGCGGCACAGCTTGAGGCCGTTGTACTTGGCCGGGTTGTGGCTGGCGGTGAACATGGCGCCGGGCAGGTCGAGGCTGCCGCTGGCGTAGTAGAGCATGTCGGTGGAGCCGAGCCCCGCCTCGACGACGTCCGCGCCCTGGCCGGTCGCGCCGCGCGCGAAGGCCTCGGCCAGCGGAACCGAGGACTCCCGCATGTCGTGGGCGGTGACGACGGCGCTTGCGCCGGTCACGCGTACGAACGCGGCGCCGACCGCCTCGGCGGTCTCGGCGTCCAGTTCCTCCGGCACGATGCCGCGGATGTCGTACGCCTTGAAGATCTTGGCGAGGTCGCCCACTCCTGCTCCCTATCCGAAAAGGCTCTGCCGCGTGCGGCACTCCTCGTGCGAGTTCCGAGCCTACCGGTGACCGTCCCCACAGCCGGTCACGCCTGGGCGAACGCGCGTGGTCAGTCCTGAGGGGTGGGGGTCCCCGCGGAGTCGGAGCGCAGGACCCGCAGGTGGCCGCGGCGGCCGACCTCGGTGCCCTGGCCGACGGGTTCCTGACGGCCGCCGGTCGCGGGCTTGGCGGCCTCCCGTACGGCGTCCGCGAGGGCTTCCAGATCGTCGTCGCTGGGCTCGGTCTCGGCGCCGACGGGCAGCCGGACGAGTTCCCACCCCATGGGGGCGGTGAGCCGTTCGGAGTGCTCCGCGCACAGGTCATAGCAATGCGGCTCGGCGTACGTGGCGAGCGGCCCCAGTACCGCGGTCGAGTCGCGGTAGACGTACGTGAGCGTGAAAACTGCGGGCGCCTTGCAGGCGGTGCGGGAGCAGATGCGGACGGGGCTCACGATGGCCGACCGTACCCCCCTCCCGCCGCCTCCGCCACCACCCGCGTACACGTGTCGCCGTTACCGGGCTATTTCTGACGTAGCGGCTACATTCCGTGCGGTGATCGCGGCGGCGTGTCGGCGGTGCCGAGCCAGCGGGCGATGGCGGCGCCACGGGAACGGACGCCCAGCTTGGCGAAGATGCGGTTGACGTGGTTCTTGACGGTGTACTCGGAGACGACCAGCAGCGCGGCGATCTCGCCGTTGGAACGGCCGCGGGCGATGAGGTCCATCACCTCGGCCTCGCGCCGGGAGAGCCCGAGCTCGGCCCGCCGGTCGGCGGGCCGGGGCCGCCCCGGCGGCCCGTCGCCGCTCCCGTCGCGCAGCGCCGCCACGACGGCACGGCTGGCCTGCGGGGACAGGGGGCTGCTGCGATCCGAGACCGTGTCCACGATGGCCTGGACGAGCTCGTCCGCGCCGAACGCGCCGTGGACGAGGTAGCCCGACGCGCCGTTGCGGATCGCGGCGCCGATCACCTCGGCGTCCGAGTCGTACGAGAGCATGAGCACCTTGGCCAGCCCGCTCAGCGGCCCGGCCGCGGCCACCCCGTCCATCACGGGCATCCGCACGTCCAGCAGGACGAGGTCGGGGCGCACGCGCCGGGCCAGCTCGATCGCCTGGGCGCCGTCGGAGGCCTCCCCGACGACCTGGACGCCGCCCGACTCCAGCAGGGTCGTCAGGCCCGTCCGGACCACGGGATTGTCGTCCACCACGAGCACCCGGACCGGGCGCGGCTCCTGGGAGGTCATGAGGCCCGTCTTTCCGGCGGGGGCGCCGCCGCGGCCGGAGACGGCAGCGAGGGAACGGTGACCACGATGGTCGTCCCGGCCCCCGGGCGGGAGTCGACGGTGAGCCTGCCGCCCACCTGACGTGCGCGTTCTTCCATTCCGACGAGCCCGTAGTGGCCGTCACGCGTGTACAGGCGCAACCCCTCCCCCGACGGCACGGCGAACCCCCTGCCGTCGTCCCGTACGGCCAGCTCGACGCCCTCCGCCGCGCGGGCGAGGCGGACGTCGACCCGGCGCGCGCCGGCGTGCCTGGCGACGTTGGCGAGGGCCTCCCTCATGATCGAGATGACCTCGTACCGGACCATCAGCGGCACGTCGTGGTCGCCGGGCGTTCCGGGGACGACGTCGAAGCGGACCGGGATCCGGTGGTGCGCGCTCCATTCGGCGGTGATCCGCCGCACCGCCACGTCCAGCGGCAGCGTGCAGGCCTCGTCCCGCAGGTCGGCGATGAGCCCGCGGGCCTCGCGCGTGGCGACCTGGAGGGCGGCGACGATGTCGCGCGCGGTGTGCTCGGCCCTGTCGGGCGAACGGCGGATCCAGGTCGGCAGCGCGGTGGCCGACATCGTGATGCCGTGCAGGGTCTTGGCCAGCGAGTCGTGCATCTCACGGGCCAGCCGGGTGCGTTCCTCGGCCGCCGCGGCGGCGGTCCTGGCGTTGCGCAGCGCCGCCTCGGCGTCGGCGTACTGGTCGAGCAGCCGCCGCAGGCACACCCCGGCGCAGGCCGCGACCGGGTAGAAGCCCGACAGCAGGATCGCCGTGTCCGGACGTCCCGTGACCGGCTCCCCCAGTGCCACGGCCGCGTAGCTGAGGGCGATCTGGGTCACGCAGACCACCAGCACGGGGCGCCAGGAGTACAGGACGCCGGCGATCGCCGAGGTCGACACCGTGAACAGGAAGAACGCGCCGAAGACCCCGCCCTGGACGAGGACGGCGGCGGCCGGCACGGCGTCCGCGCAGCACAGCACCGGCCAGCGCACGAGCCAGGTCAGGACCGGCCGCCAGGCGAGGACGGCGGCGGTCGACAGCACGGCGATCGTCGCCGCGGTGAGGACGAGGCCCGCGTCCAGCCGGGCGGCGGGCATCAGTGCCAGCGCCATGGCGAGCCCGAGCAGCCGCAGCGAGAGCACCGACCGGAACGCGACCCCCAGCCGCACCCAGGTGGTCGAGCCGTTCACGGGCGCACCGGCGTTCATGGGCACACCGGGTCGCCGTCGGCGATGCGCATGCCGTCCGACCGCCGGAAGAGCCCGATGAGCCGGCGGAAGTTGTCGATCTTGAAGGCGCAGCCCGCGGTGGCCCGCGTCGCGGTGCGCAGCTCCGGCGCGATCGTGCCGTCGAAGTCCAGCACGATCACGTTCACCGGGCGCTTCCGGTCGTAGGACCGCCTGACCTGCCGCAACGCCGCGGGGTCGGCGGGTCCGCCGCCCTTGTCCGCCCCCGAGGTGAGCACCAGCACGACGTTGAGCCTGTCGGGCACGTAGGTGCGCGTCACCTCCCGCTGCGCCGCCCGGATCGCCTCGTACAGGCGAGCCCTGCCGTCCGTTCTCGGCCGGACCTTCCGCAACGCCCCCTGCAGCCGCAACCGGTGGGCCACACCGCCGGTGTCGACGTCGCCGAGCTCGCGGACGGGGGCCAGCGGGACGTACGGGCGCCCCCGGCCGGTCGACACCGTCCACAACCCGAACGCGCTGCGGTCGGCCATCGCCGCGAACCCCGCGCCCAGCGCGTTCATCATCTTGGTCAGCGGCTCGGCGGCCGGTTCGGCCCGCCCGCCCGCCGGGGGCCGACGGACGATCTTCGGCTGGTCCACCACGACCAGGATGTTGGTGACCCGCGCGAAGGCCTCCCAGACCCTGCGGATGCGTTCCGCCGCGCCCGGCCCGGCCACCGCCATCCCGCCGGGCGCCTGGGCGGTGCCGACGGGTCCGCGCAGCCCCACCCGCTGGAGGTCGCCGATCGTCCGGGCGGAACGCAGGGCGGCTCGGAACTCCAGGGCGATGCGCCTCTTGTCCGGGTTGGTCGTGACGACCGCGAAGGGAAAGTCGAGGTAGGGCGTGCGGTCGTCCGGGTAGACGGCGCGCATGCCGCCGGTGGCGGCGGCCGCACCGCGGTTCTGCGACCACACCAGCTGCTCGGGCAGGACGGCCACATGTACGTGCCCGTCGGTCTTGTTCTCGGCACGCAACCGTCGTCCGGCCCCCGCCGCGGGCAGGAGCTTGGTCGTACGGAGCTTCCTGGCGAAGCCGTCGAGCCCGCCGGACGTCTTCTCCAGCGCCAGCAGGGTCGCCATCCCGGTGCCCGTCCTGTCCGGGTCCAGCATCCGCAGACGCAACGTTCCAGCCGGACCGACGTTGCCGACGCCTGCCCTGCCGTTGCCGTTGCCGGGGGTCGCGTCGCCGCCGCCCTTGCGGGACCGGACGCCCGCCGTGAGTTCCTGCCAGGTCAGCTTCTCCAGGCCGGGCTCGGCGGAGCCGTCGGGCCGGGCCGGCAGCGCGAAGACCAGCGGCGAGGACGCGACCGAGACCACGTCCTTGCCGGGAGCCGCCCGCTTCGCCTTGGACCGTGCGAGGTCGACCCACAACGACGAGTCGGGAAGCCAGGCGTCCGGCGGAGTCCGGCCGCCGGCGAACGACGCCGAGGTGCGATCGGAGTCTCCGGCCGCGACCCGGACCATCGCGCACCGCGCCTTGGCCCGCTGGTCGGCGTTGTAGCGCTCGGCCACGGTGGTGGCGGCGGGGGCGATGACGGGATCCACCGTGACGGCGAGCCACTGCGTCCGCCCGTCGCAGCCGGGCCCGCCGCGTGTCAGCGCCCAGCCGCCGGCGCCGAGCAGCAGACCGGCGGCCAGCGCGATGGCCGCCGCGACGGTGAGGCGATCGTGGTTACGCCGGGGCTGGACCATCGGGCCGGCCCCCGGCGGGGACCATGGGGATGATCCATCCATGTCAGTCTCCCCGGACGGCGCCGTAGAGCAATGTCGTCCTCGCGCCGCCCACTGTGGCATAGCTTCCCGAACAAGATCAGACGAATGCGCTCAATTTCTGACGAAAGCGCCCAACTCCCCCTAGATCACCAGTCAGAGGGCGTGGGCGCTGACCCGTTGTCAATGGCCAGGGAAGGAGGAACCAGGGAGCCGGGCGGGTAGTCTGGTCCACGTGCGATCCCGTGTGGCAGGCGTGCGTCGCCGCGACCGGTACGGCCGCGGCCTCCGTGGCCCTCTGACACCCCCGCAGGCGCCGGTCTCCCGCACCCGCGCGGAGCGCTTCGACGACCTCGTCCGCGACGAGGTGCGCCGGCTGGAGCAGCGCTGGGGGCGCGAGCTCGCCCAGGTCGAGTTCGCCGTCGACGACGTCCCCGACCTCGAACCCTGGTTCGACGGCCCCGTCCCGCTCGGGCAGACCGTGCCCGGCGACAACGGCCGTCCCGTCCGGATCGCGGTCTTCCGGCGGCCGATCGAGGCCCGCGCCAACGGCGACCGCGAGCTCGGCAGGCTCATCCGCGACCTCCTCGTCGAGGAGGTCGCCGACCTGCTCGGCCTCTCCCCCGAGTCCGTGGACCCGAGCTACGACACCCCCGACGACTGACCCCGAACCCGACCGCCCGTAGCGCCCGTAGCGCCCGTAGCGCCCGCGAACCCTCGTGACGCGCTGCGGGCGTTTGTGCGCCCTGCGGCAGGGTCGCGGCGCCCTGCGCATGCTCACAAGGTGCGCGAATTCCGTGGTGACCTGCGGGGCCTTCGGGATGGTGCCCAGGGCCCTGGCGTGGCGCGACGGCGAGCCGTCATGATCACGGCATCGTCATGATCATCCGGGTCATGGCCATGTCGTGTCATGAAGGGCCCGCGCATGCCCCCCTCACCGCGCAAGGCCGCGTCGGCGATCGCCGTGCTGGCCGCCGCCGGCACCCTGAGCATCCCGGTCGACGCCGCCCACGCCGCCCACGCCGCCCACGCCGCCCACGCCGCGCCGTCCGGAGCCGTCTACTTCGTCCACGGAATCGACTGGAACCACTCGCGTGCGGGAGACGCGCGGGTCGACTGCGAGAGCGCCTGGAAGGCGGCGAAGGCCGCCCTCAAGCAGCGCGGCTGGACCGGCGGCCTGGTCACCTGGGGCTTCTACGCCAAGGACGCCCGGTGCACCCGCAAGTTCAACGGGAACCTCAACACCCGCGTCCAGGAACTCGGCCGCAGGCTCGCCTGGGACATCCACGACCACTACACCAAGCGGGGCGAGCCCGTCGACGTGGTCGCCCATTCGATGGGCGGCATGGTCGTCCGCGCCGCCATCGAGGGCGTACGGCGGTACGGCCGGAACGCCGACTGGCCCGACCGGCTCCAGATCAAGGACGTCGTCACGTTCAGCACCCCGCACACCGGCACCAACTGGGCCACCACGTGCGCGGTGCTCCGCCGCTGGAAGCAATGCGGCGACCTGCGTCCCGGCAGCGGCTTCATCAAGTGGGCCGGGCAGAACCCGCAGGCGAACGGGGGCACCGACTGGACCCTCATCGGCGCGAGCGACGACGACCTGGTCACCAGCGGCTCGGCGACCGGGATGCGCGCGAGGCACAAGTCGATCTACGCCTCCGGCCAGGGCCTGGAGCACGGCACCGTGAAGAACAAGGGCACCGGCAACGGCTGGAAGTCCCGTTACACCGACGACTACGGGACGACGTGGCGCAATCGCACCGGCCCCGGACCCCTCCGGCTGATGTACGACGCGCTTTTGTCCAGTGCCCATTGATTTGAGGGCCAGTTGATTCGAGGGCGCATTGATAGTGCCACGGCACTAGCGAAATGGGGCCGCCGGCGCCTTCCGGCGGCCCCGTGACGCCGACCAGAATCTGATCCGTGCCCCGGACCAGGAGGACCGCCGTGCCTTTCCGTTCGCCCGACAGGACCAAAGCATTTCCGAAGGCCGACTATGTGATCGTGGTCGCGGAGAACCTCGATGACGAGCACCGCGCATCGATCAACCGGTTGCTGAGCCATGGCGCGACGGTCGTGGTCGTGCGCGAGCTCGGCGCCGCTGCGCAGTGGCTCGCAGAGGCACCGCCGGAGGATCCCGGCCTCGTCCAGGTGGGCGATCTGGAGATCCATCTCGGCGAGCGGCGGGTCCGCTGGCGGGGCCGGCAGCTGGGACTCAGCCGGCGGGAGGTCGAGATCATGAGCCATCTGGCCCGGCCGCCGGGCCGGGCCAGCTCGTTCGCGGAGATCACCGAGCGGGTGTGGGGCACCCGGACCGGCGTCGAGCCGACCGTCGTGCACTGCGCCGTGCGGCGGCTGCGCCGCAAGCTCGAAGAGGCGCAGGCGACCGTACGGGTCGAGTCCGTGCGCGGTTTCGGCCTCCGGCTCGTCCCGGAGTGAGCGCGGCTCGTCACATCTCCGGGTCGCCGTCCTCCGCGCCCTGACCCGCGCAGGCCCTGAACCCGTACCGTTCGGCGAACGCACGCATGTTCTCCTCCAGCGGGTTCGCGGTCAGCGAGCCGTCGATGATCTTCCGTGCCGTGGTGCGGTCGCCCGCGCGGAAGGCCCGATCGGCCCGGCCCGCGTCCTCGGTGAGGCGCGCGGCCATCCGCTTGGCGGGCTCGACGAACTCCCGCCGCAGCCGCGCGGCGTCCGCGGGCGGTGGCGGGACGGCCTCGATGCGCGCGGCGGTGCCCGACATGGAACGCGCGGCCGCCGCGAGCTCGGCGACCTCGTCGGCGAAGGTGTCCACCCGCTGCCCTTCCAACGCGGTCTCGGCGGCGACGCAGAGCGCGTCCACCGTGGCGATGTACCTGGCCTTGGCGGCGGCGGCGTCCTTGTCGGCCGGGTCACCGCCCGCGGCGTGCGCCCATACCCCGGCGCCCGCCGTTCCCAGCAGGACGAACGCGGTCAGCGCGGTGACGCGGGCACGACGGCGAATGGTCACGGTCTCCTCCGTTCGCGCGGCGCCGGAGACCTCCGCCGGGCGTTCGCGGCGAACGCGAACGCCCGGACGGAGGCCGGCGCGGAGCAGGTCTTCTGTCCGAGGGCCAGGACGGCGTCAGCAGCGGATGCGCTTCTGGTCGGACTTGCCGTATAGGGAGCGGGTCTGGCTGCCGCGCAGGACGGACCAGGCGTGCACCTGCGCCTTGGTGCGGTACAGCTGGCTGCCGCCGGAGCACTTCCACGACGCGACCAGCTTCTTGGTCAGCGCGTGCGAGGCGTTGCCGTCCTTGTGGTTCTTCTTGGCCTTGCTCCGCCAGACGCCGAGGCCGCGGTACTGCTGCAGCTCGACCTTGAACTCGATCTTGCGGCCCCAGCCGCCCTTGTTGCAGTGGATCTGCCGGCCGGTCTTGATGTACTTGCCGGTCTTGTAGGGCTTGAGGGCCTTGTACCAGCCGCGGCACTGCGGGTGGTAGCCGGTGTCGAACTTCTTCTTGCCGGACCAGCCCGCCGCCGAGGCGGTGTCCTTGGAACCGGTGTCGGCCGCCGCGGCGACGGGGCCGGTCACCGCGAGCCCGGCACTGGCCGCGACGCCGACGACGGACAGTGCGAGGAGACGCTTCGTCTTCATCAGGTCTTTCGCCTTTCTGTGCGACAGGACCCGCCGACATCACGTCAACGGGAGCCGGGAACAGAATGACAATCCTGATAATGGCGTTTCAATGGCGGTTCGTCGTCGGCTCGACGTCATCCGGAAAATAGTGCCCAGGCATCAAAATAAATGGCCCCGGAGCATCTTTACCGGCCGTTCAGGGAATGAGCGCGGTCTGGGAGTCGCCGACCGGCGGCAGGGTGACGGTGGTGGCGGCCGGGCCGATGGGCAGGATCGTGAGGAGCCCGGTGTCGCCCTTGCCCGTGGAGAGGGTCCGCGCGGCGTGCACCGGGCCGGAGCCGGGTCGCGGAACGATCAGCGCCCCGTAACCGGCGCCGCCCGGGCGCGGCCCGGCGAGCTTGATCTCGACCGTCCTGCCCGCCCCGATCCGCACGTCCTGTGGCGTGCCCTGGCCCTGCGCGTCCACGGCGGTGACCCGGACGGTGGCCGCACCGGCGGGCGCGGTGAGCTGCAGGTACGCCGCGAAACGGTTGTCGGTGACCAGCCCGCCGTGCGGGCCGAGCGGGAGCGTGGCGGTGCCGAACGCGACGTCGGCGCCGCGCTGCGCGGACAGGCCCGCCACGATCGGCCGGTCGGACACGAGCCGGACCGCGGCGGGCTTGCCCGACAGGGCACGGTCGAGATCGAGCGGGGTCACCGTCTCGGCGGGGGCGTCCAGCACGTCCTGCCCCTGGGGCGCGAACGCGCCGCTGGTCGTGATCACCTGGATCCGGATCCTGGCGTCCTGCTCGCCGGGCACGCCGACCAGCAACTGCCGCCGCCCGCCGCCGCCCGGCACCCCGGGGACCACGAGCGACGTGGCGGGCGCCGGCGCCTGCGGCATCCACTCGATGCCCTTCTTCTCGCCGATCCGCACCCGGACGGAGGCGGCGACCCTGCCGGTCGTGGCGCGCACGCGCAACGCCAGGTCGCGCGCCGTGGTCACGATGTCCCCGAGCCCCTCGGCCGATCCGCCGATACGGACGATCTTGGTGCGGTACGGCTCGACCGGGGTGCCGTGGCCGTCCACGGTGTCGAGCGGGCCCTCGCCCGACAGCGCGGTGACGTCGACCGAGGCGGGCTGGGCGTCCACGTTGGTGAGGTAGAGCTCGATGCGCTCGGCGGCGACCGGACCGGGGCCGAGGAACCACGCGTCGGTACCCGGGCGGGCGCACCTGGTGCCGGCCAGCCCGCGATCGGGACCGCCGCCCCAGTGAACGGTCCGTTCGGCCTCCAGCCCGGCGGCGAGCGCGCCGCCGCCCCGGACGGTGTAGGAGTCGTTTTCGGCGCGGCGTACGTCCTTGGCCCAGGACGTTCCGGCGTTGGGCACCGAGGCGACGGGCTTGCCGTCCGTCGTCTGGACGACGTCCACCCGGCCGCCGCCGGACCCGGCTCCCGGCGAGCCCTTGGGCGGCGTGAGCACGCTCATCCGCCCGTCCTCGCCGCCCCAGGGGCAGACGAGCGACGCCCACGTCACCGGCGCCTCGGCGCTCTTGGCCGCGGCACGCGTGCGTTCGGCGGGCCGGGACAGCGTCGCGGCACCGTACAGCGCGAGCACGGCCACCAGAACGAGTGCCGCGGTGGCGTAGCGGAAGCCCAGCAAGCGCAGGATCTTGTCCATCTACGATCGCTCCTCGGACGGCCCGGTCTCCGGAACGTCCACGGCCTCGATCGGACCCGCGCCTTCCGGCGGCGGGGGAACGGCCGGCGCCGGGACCGTCACGCCCTCGGCCGGCTCGAACCCGGCCGCGGGCTCGTTTTCGGGCTCGGCCTCGGCTTCGGGCTCGGGCTGGGGCCGGACACGACGGCGAAGGCCCTCCGACCGGCGGGCCAGCGACCCCGCGGCGGCCCGTGCACGGCGGCCCCGCGCCCGGCCGTGCCGCCCGTGGCCGCCGGGCGCGAGCTGGCCTTCGAGCTGAACGCCCGGCAGCGCCAGCACGGCGACCACGAGGACGGCGATGCCCTGGACCGCGACCCACAGGTGCCGCAGCAGCATGCCGCGCGACAGCTCGAACTCGCCGCCGCCCGCGGGCAGCTCGTACCCCTGGGCCCAGCCGTCCACGGTCGTGGACTTGACCTCGGCGCCGTTGAACTCGGCGCGCCAGCCGCCGTCGGCGGGCTCGGCGAGCAGCAACGTCCGCGGCCCGGTCCCGGCCGGAACGGTCACGGTCGCGGAGGCCGCCGGGACCTGCCCGACGGCCAGCGGCGTCACGGTGTCGTCGTCCAGCACCATCAGCCGGCCCGCCGCCGAGGGAAGCCGCCAGGCACCGAAGTCGCGCGTGCGGCTGAGCCGGCTGAGCTCGGGGTTGGCGTCGAGGACCGCGGTGAGTGCGTCGCGTTCGGGCCGGGGCACGAGAACGTACTGGACGCCCATCCTGGTCAGCGCCCGGGCGTCGTCGGTGCGGCCGCCCGCGATCCCGGCGACGAGGCCGTCCATCCTGCGCCGGGCCGTCTCGTTCACCGGCGTCTCGGCCTCGCCGAGCATCGGCTCGCGTCCGCGCACCACGGTGTAGACGACCCGGCCGGAGCCTTCGCGGTGCATGACCAGCGTGCGCGGCGCGGTCGGCGCGTTCACGAACGCGGGGATGACGTCGGGGTCGACCTTGCCGATCGGGCCGCCCGCACCCTGGACGATCCAGACCCCGGCCGCGAGCGCGGGCACGCTGAGGGCGGCGAGCACGACCAGCGCCCCGCCCGCCTGGTAGGTGAGGTGCCGGCCGGCGAGGACCTCCACGCCGCGCTGCACCGCGGCGGTCGCGGCCAGCAGCACGCCCGCGGCGGCGAAGACGAGCGCCACGCCCGGCCAGGCGGGTGCCTCGTCGGCGCCCTTGGGCACCGTCGCCATGCTGACCAGGATCGCGGTGAGGCCGCCGAAGATGGCCAGCAGCCAGCCCGCCAGTACGGCGGTCCGGCGGCTGCGCAGCGGAAGGGCGCAGACCGCGATGAGGAGCAGCCCGTACATCGTCCAGCGCGCCGGGGTGCCCGGGCCGCCGGGGTTGAGCGCGAGCAGGTCGCGGGCGGTGGCGGCGGGCGTGGCCGCCGTGTGCAGTCCCGCTTCGAGCAGGAACCGGGACGGATGCAGCAGCAGCCCCACCGTCCACGGCAGGAGCAGCAACGGCGGCGTCGCCAGCGCGATGACCAGGTTGCGGCGGCTACGGACCCGGCCACGGCCACGCGTGCGCCCGGCGAAGAGCATCCAGGTCAGAGCGCCCGCGATGAGCGCGAGCAGCCAGGTCAGCGGCACGAACGCCATCGCCACCGTGAGCAGCAGCGCGACGCCCCAGGCCGCGCGCCTGGCCCGCTTGTGGCGCGCCACCGGGTCGGCGGGCGCCGTCTTGCGCGGCAGGCCGTACATCCGCGCCACCTGGACGGCGATCAGCGGGAGCAGCACGATCACCACGGCGGTACCGAGCCGGCCGCCAGCGATGGCACCGGTGGCGGCGGGCAGCAGCGCGTAGACGGCCGCGAACCAGGCCCGGACGTAGGGCGCGGGGATGCGCCGGCGGGGGTGGTGGACGCGGCGGCCGGACACCCGGTCGTCGGAGATGACCAGCCGGGCGGCGAAGTAGGCCGCGAGCCCGGCCATCGGAACGCTGCCGAGCAGCAGCACCGACACGACGATCCAGGGCTTGCCGAACGTGAACGTGGAGAGCAGCGCGAGCACGCCCACGTACGGCGGGCTGCCCTCGTCCGAGCCGAGGCCCACCGGATGCCATCCCGAGACGTACTGGCCCCACAGCTCGTCCGCGCCTCCCCAGGCGGGCACCAGCGCGCCGCCGCCCAGCCGTCCGGCGGCGGTGAGAAGCGACCGCTCGGCGGCGACCGAGACGGCGGTGAGGCCGAGGACGAGCACGAGGCCCGGATGCGCGAGCAGCCGCCGGACCACGCCCGGCCTGTCGGGGACGAAGGCGTCCTCGTCGTCGTGGCGGCGGCCTGCGGCGTTCTTGGCGGCGAGGTGGTCGGCCACCGCCTCGATGGTGCGGCGCAGCGCCACCCAGCGGGCCTGGTAGCGCTTGATGGAGTGGTAGACGTGCCGGCGGCCGTCGGACCGCGCCGCGCGTGCGCGCATCAACCGGCGCGGGCCGCGCAGCACGTCGCCGAGCGCGGCCAGCTCGTCCTTGGCCGCCTGCTGCTGCTTGACCAGGAGCAGGAACAGCACCCGGGCGAACGTCGACCACAGGTTGCGCGCCAGTGCCCTCGCCATCGGGAACGCGGGCAGGTTGGCCAGCAGCGTGTAGAGAGCGTTGCGCCGGTCGAGTCGCCGCGGCGACTCGACCGACAGGCCGATCTCGCGCAGGCCCCGCCGGGACGCCTCGGCGTGGAAGACCACGGCGTCGCTGACCGCGACCACGCGATGCCCGGCGGCGTGGGCCCGCCAGCAGAAGTCGAGGTCGTCGCGGAACAGCCCGTACTCGGTGTCGAAGCCGCCCAGCCGTTCCCACACGTCGCGGCGCACCAGCATCCCGGCGCTGCCGACCGACAGGACGTCCTTGATGCCGTCGTGCTGCCCCTGGTCGAACTCGCTGCGGTCGAGGCCGGTCTCGCGGCGTCCTGCGCCGTCGATGGTGACGCCCAGTTCGAGCAGCACGCGGCGATCGGTCCAGTCACGGAGCTTGGCGCCGAGGACGGTCGCGTTGGGATCGGTGTCGGCCACCCGCAGCAGCAGCGCGAGCGCGTCGTGCGCGGGCGCCGAGTCGTCGTGGAGCAGCCAGATCCACTCGGTGCGGGGCTCTCCCGGCGAGTCGTCGGGGACCGGGATCGAGGCCGCGGGGTGGCGCAGCGCGGCGGCCACCGCCGAGCCGTATCCGGTCGCCGCGGGCAGCGTGAGCACGTTGCCGGCGCCGACGACCTCCGCCAGCACGGCGGGGCCGCGGTCACGGCTGCCGGTGTCCACCGCGACGAGGCGCTGCACCGGTCGTGTCTGGGTCAGCAGCGCCTTGAGGGTCTCCGGCAGCCAGCGGGCACCCTCGTGCGCAACGAGGACGGCCGTGACGACGTGGCGGTCGGCTGGACGAGGGGGTGGGGTCGACAAGGGGCGCTCGCGGGGTCGACGGGCAGCAGCCGTGCCGGCCATGGGCCGGCACGGCTGACCACTGTACGCGTGCCCCGGGAGACCCGCCCGGTTATCCCCCTAGATCGGGGAGGGCCCCCTAGAACAGATCGGGGAGGTCCCTTCGGCCGAGGGGCGGGGGCTCACCCCGGTCCCTTGGCCGAAGGGGCTTCCGGACAGGCCCTGGCTCCCCGTCGCGGGGGCCAGTGCCTGCCATCTCAGACGGCCTGGCGCTTCAACTTACGGCGTTCGCGCTCGGACAGTCCTCCCCAAATACCGAAACGTTCATCGTGCTGAAGCGCGTACTCCAAGCACTCTGCCCGCACCTCGCATGCCCGGCACACCTTCTTGGCCTCGCGAGTGGAGCCGCCCTTCTCCGGAAAAAATGCCTCCGGGTCCGTCTGCGCGCACAGCGCGCGCTCCTGCCAGCCCAACTCTTCACCGTCTGTGCCGTGCGCCAGCGGGATCACTACCTCGCTCACAGCGCACCTCCTAGCCCGTGGAGCCCCCTGGTCAATGCCTTCCCTCAGCTCCATCCCCCGAGAAGGCATAGAACTACACGCACGAAATTACACGCGTGTGATGGCCGCTCCGTCAAGCGGAACAAGTTTCCGGGGGGACATAGGCGGCTATTTGGGTATCGACGCGATCGAGATTGACCAGTGATCAGTTACGGCCGTCAGAAATTCACTGCGGCGGACGGTTGTCGCGGTACCAGTCGCCGCCCTCTTCGGGCCGTTGCTCGCCCTGCTGCGGCTGTTGCCCGTATCCGGGCTGACCGTATCCGCCGGACTGGCCGCCCTCGCCCTCGGAGGAGCCACCGTAGGCCCGGGTCCACTCCCCGGCGCCCTCTTCTTCGGCCGGGGGCTGCTGCTGGTAACCGGGCTGGCCGTACTGCTGCTGGCCTTGGTCGTAACCGCCCTGCTGCTGCGCCTGCGGGTCGTAGCCCGCCTGCTGCTGCCCGTACTGCTGCTGCCCGTACTGCTGCTGGTCGCCGTAGCCCTGCTGCTGCTCGCCGTAACCCGGCTGAGGCTGGCCGTACCCCTGCTGGCCGTACTGCTGCTGGCCATAGCCCTGCTGCGCCTGCGGGTCGTAGGCGGCCTGCTGGCCGTACTGCTGCTGCTCGTAGCCCTGCTGCTGGCCGTACTGCTGCTGGCCCTGCTGGTAGCCGTAGTCGGGGTAGGCGCCGGGCACCTGCCCGGGAGCCGCCGCCTTGGGACGCGCGGGCTGCAGGCTCTGGAAGACCGTGAAGACGAACCAGCCGCCGATGCCGATCACCGCCAGCTTGGCCACGCCGACGAGGAACGCGGCGAGCTTGGTCGAAGCGCTGACCTTGAACCCGAGCTCGCTGTCACCGCCGGCGAGCATGCCCGCCAGCCAGGAGATCACGGTGAAGAGCGCGATGCCGCCGAGCACGCCGAGGGCGCCCAGCACGATCATGCGCGCCTGCGGGGTCGGCGGGTCCTGCCAGGTGACCAGGAACACGGCGAGCACCAGGAGGCCGACGACGGCGACGTGGGTGAAGGTCCCGTTGGAGATCTCGGACAGCGCGCTGTACTTGAAGCCGTCGCCGGACAGCAGGTCGATGATGCCGGCGAGCAGTTGCAGCCCGGCAGAGGCGACCAATACCCAGGCGGCCGGTTCACGCAGACGCTGGACGGCTTCCTTGTTCACGACCATCTCTCCAGACAGAGGAAATCGGTTTCCGACCCAAAGCTTTGCACATCGGGCCGCCCGGCGTCCGCCGGGCAATGATCGTCCCTACGTCTGTTTACCCATGGCGCGTCTCGTCCGCGTCTCGCCCGGCCCACGAAACGGCCAAGGAGAGCGCGCGGGTGCCTAGGAGCGGCACAAGAACGCCGACCGGCGTCGGAGCCGGGGGCCCGCGCGCCCTAGGCTGGCCCGCATGAGGATCGTGGCGCTGGCGGGCGGCATCGGCGGGGCCCGCTTCCTGCGCGGACTGCGGGCGGCCGCCCCCGAGGCCGAGATCACAGTGATCGGGAACACCGGAGACGACATCACGCTGTTCGGGCTGCGGGTCTGTCCCGATCTGGACACCGTGATGTACACGCTCGGCGGCGGCATCAACGAGGAGCAGGGCTGGGGCCGGACCGGCGAGAGCTTCACCGTCAAGGAGGAGCTGCTGGCGTACGGGGTCGGGCCGAGCTGGTTCGGGCTCGGCGACCGCGACTTCGCGACCCACATCGTGCGCACCCAGATGCTCGCGGCCGGCTACCCGCTGTCGGCCGTCACCGAGGCGCTGTGCGACCGCTGGCAGCCAGGCGTACGCCTGATCCCGATGACCGACGACCAGGTCGAGACGCACGTCGTGATCGACGACTCGGAGCAGGGCGGCCAGGGCCGCCGCGCGATCCACTTCCAGGAGTGGTGGGTGCGGCTGCGCGCCTCGGTCCCGGCCGAGTCGATCGCGCTCGTCGGCGCCGAGGACGCCAAGCCCGCGCCGGGCGTGCTGGAGGCGGTCGAGGCCGCCGACGTCGTGCTGTTCCCGCCGTCCAACCCGGTCGTGAGCATCGGCACGATCCTGTCCGTGCCGGGCGTCCGGGCCGCCGTCACGGCCAAGACCGTGGTCGGGGTCTCGCCGATCATCGGTGGCGCGCCGGTACGCGGTATGGCCGACGCGTGCCTCACCGCGATCGGCGTGGAGACCTCCGCCCAGGCCGTCGCCGAGCTGTACGGGCCTGAGCTGGTGAACGGCTGGCTGGTGGCCGAGGCCGACTCCGGCGTCCGGGTCGAGGGCATGCGGGTGCGGTCCCGTCCGCTGCTGATGAGCGACCCGGAGGCCACCGCCGCGCTCGCCCGCGCCGCGCTCGACCTCGCCGGGGAGCTGGCGTGAACGTGCGCGTCTTCGGGCTCCCGGGGCTTCCGGAAGTGCGGGAGGGCGACGACATCGCCGCCCTCGTCCCGGACGAGGCGATCGAGGACGGCGACATCCTCGTCATCACGTCCAAGATCGTGAGCAAGGCCGAGGGCCGGGTGCTGGTCGCCGCCGACCGGGAGAAGGCGATCGACGCCGAGACCGTGCGGGTGGTGGCCCGCCGCACGCACGCCCACGGCGAGACGCGGATCGTCGAGACCCGGCAGGGACTCGTGCTGGCCGCCGCCGGTGTGGACGCCTCCAACACCGCGCCCGGCACCGTGCTGCTCCTGCCCGCCGACCCGGACGAGTCGGCCCGCCGCGTCCGCGCCGCGCTGCGCGAACGCACCGGCGTCAACGTCGCCGTCATCGTGTCCGACACGCTCGGCCGCCCGTGGCGGATCGGCTTGACCGACGCCGCGATCGGGGTCGCGGGGCTGGCGCCGCTGGACGACCTGCGCGGCCGGGACGACGCGTACGGCAACCGCCTGGAGGCGACCGTCACGGCGGTCGCCGACGAGCTCGCCGCCGCCGCCGACCTGGTCAAGGGCAAGCTCGACGGCGTGCCGATCGCCGTGGTCCGCGGCATGGGCGGCCTGGTGACCGAGGAGGACGGCCCGGGTGCGCGCGCGCTGGTACGGCCGTCGTCGGAGGACATGTTCCGCTACGGGTCGTCCGACGTGCTGCACGCGCGGCGCACGATCCGGGAGTTCACCGACGAGCCGGTGGACCCGGCTGCGGTCCGCCGCGCGGTCGCCGCCGCGATCACCGCGCCCGCGCCGCACCACACGACGCCCTGGCGCTTCGTCCTGCTGGAGTCCGCCGGCGCCCGGATCGAGCTACTGGACGCGATGCGCGACGCGTGGGAGGCCGACCTGCGCCGCGACGGCTTCTCCGAGGAGTCGATCACCAGACGGCTGCGGCGCGGCGACGTGCTGCGCCGCGCCCCGTACCTGATCGTGCCGTGCCTGGTGATGGACGGCTCGCACGACTACCCGGACGCGCGGCGGGCGGGCGCCGAACGTGAGATGTTCGTCGTCGCGACCGGTGCGGGCGTGCAGAACCTGCTGGTCGGCCTGGCCGTCGAGGGGCTCGGTTCGTGCTGGGTGTCGAGCACGATGTTCTGCCGCGACGTCGTACGGGAGGCACTGGACCTGCCGGACGAGTGGGATCCCATGGGCGCGGTGGGCGTCGGGCACGCCGCCGCTCCGCCGCGCGACCGCCCGCCGCGCGGCCCCGAGGCGTTCATCGAGGTGCGTTAGAGCGGGTCAGCGGCTGGACCAGGAGCGGAGCGCCTGGTCGATCTCCTTCTGGGTGGGCAGGCGCAGGACGCGCGGCGCGGTCTCGCTGAGGCCGTGCTCGCGCGCGTACGCCGCTCCCATCGCCCCCTCGGGCGTACGGAAGCCGAAGCGCTGCAGCGTCTCGCGGGCCGACCGGGAGCCGAGCGCCGACAGGAAGGCCGCCGCGCCGTCGTGCCGGAGCGTGTCCCTGGTGGTGATCGCGAACGGATGGTCGAGCATCAGCGTCCCCTCGCGGGGAGGCAGCGCCACCACCGGATTGGGCCGGTGCGCGTCGTTGTAGGCGACCACGGCCTGTTCGGAGGTCACCGCCAGCGGGCGGACGAACCGTTCCATTCCGGCCAGGTCGTTCAGCGGGGTGACGTCCGTGCCGCGGCGCAGGTCGCCGACGACCCGCGCGTTCACCGGCTTCTTCTGGACCTGCGCGAGAGCGATCATGGCCACGGTGCCGGTCATGTCCTTCGCGGGATCGGCCGTGCGGCGCGCCAGCGAGATCCCCGACGCCTTCCGGCCGAGGAGGAGCCGCCAGCTGGGCACCACGCCGGCGTCGCGGAACTCGGCGTCCACCGGGCGGGTGGTGGCCAGCACCACGGCCGAGGTGGCGAAGGAGGGCCCGCCCACGGGGACCTCCTGGTGCCCGGCACGGCGCGCGACGCCGAGCCACAGCGACGACTCGGGGATCCAGGCGTCGCCGCGCCGGGCGTCCGTGTTCTTGGTCGCGTTCGTACGGACGTAGTCGGCCGGGGCGACCGCCGTGATCTGTGCCCGGACGCAACGGCCGCCGACCCGGCGGGACTCCACGTTGAAGCGCTCGGCCACGGTCCGCAGCGCCGGAGCGATCTCGGGCTGCGCGGCGATCGTCACCTCCAGCGGAGCGCCGCTGCACGGCTGCGAGAACGCGCCGAGCGCCCAGGCTCCGCCACCGCCCACGCCCACGGCGAGCAGGGCGCCGACCGCGAGGAAGACGGGCAGCCGGCGACGGCGCGCCGGTAGCCATCCGGCAGACCAGTCATTCGCCGTTCTTTCCACAGAAGCACTCATCCGTCGCAGAAGCCATGTCAAGATCGTTATGACCCTCGTCCGGGGGTCACCCGAAGAGATCCACCCAAAGATTACGAGTAATGCCGGCGGCAACGACCGACCGGCTTGTCATAGAGAGCGGCGATGGAGTGATCCACCGCCGTTCGCCCCGCTGGGCGCGGCGGCCATGCCGGCGCGCCCGAAAGGAGTTCGCTCCCCCATGAAGCAGCGAGCACGACTCATCATCGCCTCGGCGATAGCCATAGCCTGCGGCGCGGCGGCGCTCCTCGCCGTCGCCCTCGGCACCGGAGGGGGCTCGGCGACGGCCGGCAACGTCAGCGCCGCCGCCGACGGCCCGCGCGAGTTCCCGACCACCGCCGGCCTCGGTGGACGCAAGGTCAAGAACCTCAAGGCCGTGCAGTACAAGCAGTACCCCAAGGGCACCAAGGTCCAGATCAAGTGCCAGGCCTGGGGCACGCTGGCCTACGAGTCGTACATCTGGGACAAGACCACGGACGGCCTGTGGATCCCGGACCACTACGTCAAGACCGGCTACAGCAAGTTCGTGCCCGGCATCCCGAAGTGTGACAACGACAAGCCGACGGCCGGTCCCGGCTACGGCAAGCCCGTCTTCGAAGACCCGCGGTGCACCAAGCCGGGTGCGGTCCACGGCCGTCAGAGCCAGGCCGCGGCGCGCAAGGTGAAGGGCTCCACCAAGGGCACCTCCAAGCAGAAGGTCGAACGTGTCGTCAGGGCGGCCCTCTCCCAGACCGGCAAGAAGATCCCGTACGCCTGGGGCGGCGGCGGCTTGGGCGGCCCGAGCTGCGGCAACCCCAAGGGCCACTACCGCGAGAGCGCGGACGACTACCTCCGCTACGGATACGACTGCTCGGGCTTCACGGCCTACGCGTTCTGGAAGGGCGCCGGCAAGGACATCGGCCCGGCGACCGGATTCCAGTTCACGAAGGGCAAGAAGGTCTCCTACAAGAACCTGCGCCGCGGCGACCTGATCTTCTGGGGCGGCGGCACGAACGGCTGGAAGACCACCCACGTCGCGCTCTACCTCGGCAAGGGCAAGATCGTCGAAGCCAAGTGGCCGCGCACCACGACCAGTGTGCACGTCCGCAAGTTCACCAAGTCCGCGGAGAAGGACCTCGCCGCGTACGCCATCCGCGTCTTCGCCTGACCCCGAAGAAAGCGCGAGGCCCCAGAGAACGGCCGGGCAGGGGCTGAGGAGCCGCCTCGCGGCCGGGCGATCCCCGGCGGCGAGGCGGCTCCGCCGTTTCCGGGCGTGTCCGCTCCCCCGGCGGTGGCACACTTGCGATGCGATGTTGGAACGAGAGTGGCGGCCGCCCTGGCCGGTGGACGTGCGGCGGGCGCTGGCGCCGCACCGCCGGGGCCACGGCGATCCCGCGTTCCAGATCGATCGCGACGGCACGATCCGGCGCGCCTCGTTCACTCCGGACGGCCCCGGAACGCTCGCCCTGCGCGACTCCGGCGCCGTCATCCACGCGGCCGCCTGGGGACCGGGAGCCGCCTGGCTCCTCGACGGGCTCCCCGATCTCCTCGGCGCCCGGGACACCCCCGAGGACTTCGTGCCCGACCACCCGCTGCTCCGCGACCTGATCGGGCGGAGCCCCGGCCTGCGGATCAGCCGTACGAACCGGGTCTTCGAGGCGCTCGTGCCCGCCGTGCTGGAGCAGAAGGTCCTGGGCCTGGAGGCCTTCCGGGCCTGGCGCTATCTGCTGCGGCGGTTCGGCGCGCCCGCTCCCGGCGCCCCGGACATGCGAGTGCCCCCGCCGCCTGAGGTGTGGGCGCGCATCCCGTCGTGGGAGTGGCACCGCTCAGGTGCGGAGGCGGTACGGGCACGTACGATCATCGGCGCCGCCCGGGTGGCGGCCCGCCTGGAGGCCGATCCCACCGAACGCAAGCTGCGTTCGCTCCCGGGCATCGGGGTCTGGACGGCCGCGGAGATCAGGCAGCGGGCGCTCGGAGATCCCGACGCCGTCTCGGTCGGCGACTACCACCTGCCCGGGATCGTGGGCTGGGCTTTCACCGGCCGTAAGGTCGACGACGACGGGATGCTCGAACTACTGGAGCCGTACGCGGGGCATCGGTACCGGGTCACCCGGCTGCTGGGATCGTCCGGTGCCGGGCCCCCGAGACGCGGGCCGCGCCTGGCCGTGCGTGACTACCGCCACTTCTAGCCTGCCTGCGCCGCATCCAGAAGTTGTCGCGGGCCCAGTCGAGCCCGTCACGGGAGTCGGAGCCGAAGAGCGGGCCCAGCACGGCGAGTGCGGCGAAGAAGATCACGAAAGCGAGCATGGGACTGTCCTTTGGGTCGTGATGGATGAGCCCTGGCCGGGGCTCGGGGGACGTTCCCGCGCGGTGTGCCTCCAGTCTGACCTGCCGGAACCTTCAGGTCCAGCGACCATTTCTGCATGGAATGTGTAAGAATCTCTTCACTATGTTGGATCTGGCCAGGTTGCGGATACTTCGCGAGCTCAAACAACGCGGGACCGTAGGAGCCGTCGCCGACGCCCTCGGCTACAGCCCCTCGGCCGTCTCCCAGCAACTCGCCCAGCTGCAGAAGGACGTGCGCGTCCCCCTGGTCGAAAAGGTGGGCCGCCGCCTTCGCCTCACCGCCGCCGGCGAGATCCTCGCCCAGCACGCCGAGTCACTGCTCGCCCAGGCCCAGCGCGCCGAAGAGGCCACCGTCGCCGCCGGCGGCCGCGTAGCGGGCACCGTCAAGGTCGTCGGCTTCCAAACGGCCCTCCTCCACGTCCTGGCCCCCGCGCTGCCGGCGCTCAAGGCCGACTACCCCGACCTGTGCGTGGACGTCCTGGACGAGGAGCTCAGCCGGGTCCTGCAGTCCCTCATCCTCCAGGACATCGACATCGTCCTGACCGACGAGTACTCGCACCTCCCCCGGCCCATCCGTTCGGAGCTGACCGCCGAGGCGCTCATCACCGAGCACATGCGGATCGCCCTCCCCGAGAAACATCCCCTCGCCGTGTCCGGCGCCCCGGTCCGCCTTGCCGACCTCTCCACCGCCGCCTGGGCGACGGGCCACGTCGGCACCAATCACTCCGACCTGCTGGAGCGCACCTGCGTGGACGTGGCGGGCTTCCGTCCGGACATCCGCCACCGCTCCAACGACATCCTGCTCATCTTCGCGATGATCACTCACGGCGCCGTCGCGTTCGTTCCCGACCTGGCCCTCGCCGAACGCGAGCCCGGCATCGTCGTACGCGAGATCGCGGAGGCCGACGTCCTGCGCCGCATGGTGATGTGGACCCGGGCGGGCACCGGGCTGCGCCCCTCCGTCCGCGCCGTGATGGAGGCCCTCCGCCACTCCGCCGACACCCTGGTCGAAGCCCGCCCCAGCCTCATCCGCGGTCAGGGGCGGCAAGCGGATCACGGGTAGCAAGGGAATACGGGAGAGCGTGCGCGGGCTGTAGCCGACGGGCAGGGGCGCCTGGACGCACAATATGACGTTTGGCATAGAGTGCGGGCATGGACGCTGGTGTGACGGACTCCGCGCTTCGCCGGGCGTTGGCTCGTGCGCGGGACGGCAAGACGCTCGATGTTTCCGAGGCCACCACTCTGCTGCACGCGCGGGGCGCGCGGCTCGACGATCTGCTGACGTACGCGGCGCGCGTGCGCGACTCCGGGCTGGAGGCCGCGGGACGGCCCGGCATCATCACCTACAGCCGGGGCGTGTTCATCCCGTTGACCCGGCTGTGCCGGGATCGATGTGGTTACTGCACGTTCGCCACGGTGCCGCACAAGCTGGACGCTCCCTACCTGAGCCCGGACGAGGTCGTGGAGATCGCGCGGCAGGGCGCGGCGCTGGGGTGCAAGGAGGCGCTGTTCACGCTCGGCGACAAGCCCGAGGACCGGTGGAAGCCGGCGCGGGAATGGCTCGACGCGCACGGCTACGACGACACGATCTCGTACGTGCGGGCGATGGCGATCCGGGTGCTGGAAGAGACGGGATTGCTGCCGCACCTGAATCCCGGGGTGATGAGCTGGCGCGACTTCCAGCGGCTCAAGCCGGTCTCGGCGTCCATGGGGATGATGCTGGAGACGACGGCGACGCGGTTGTTCAGTGAGCGGGGCGGGCCGCACTTCGGGTCGCCCGACAAGGACCCCGCGGTCAGGCTGCGCGTGCTGGAGGACGCCGGGCGGACCAACACGCCGTTCACCACGGGCATCCTGATCGGGATCGGCGAGACGCTCCAGGAGCGGGCCGAGTCGATTTTCGCCATCAGGAAGACGATGCGGGAGTACGGGGCGATCCAGGAGGTCATCGTCCAGAACTTCCGCGCCAAGCCCGACACCAAGATGCGGGCCACGCCGGACGCCGGGCCGGAGGAGCTCGCGGCCACCATCGCGGTGGCGCGGCTGGTGCTCGGATCCAAGGCGCGCATTCAGGCGCCGCCCAACCTGGTGGGCGGCGAGTTCGCGTTGATGCTCCGGGCGGGGATCGACGACTGGGGCGGGGTCTCGCCGGTCACCATCGACCACGTGAACCCCGAAAAGCCGTGGCCGCAGATCGACGAGCTGACGGCCAGGACGGCGGAGCTGGGCTTCACGCTGAGGGAACGGCTGCCGGTCTATCCCGAGTACGTGAAGCGCGGCGAGCCCTGGCTCGACCCTCGGATGATGGGGCATGTCGCGGCGCTGGCCGAGGCCTCCACCGGGCTCGCCGATGAGGAGAAGATTCCGGAAGGGCGGCCCTGGCAGGAGCCGGACGGGGGTTTCGAGGCGTTCGGGCGCACCGAGCTCCACGTCGAGATCGACACGACCGGGCGGACGAGTGACCGGCGGGACGACTTCGACGAGGTCTACGGCGACTGGGACGCGCTCAAGGACCGCATGTCGGCGCCGCAGCGTTTCGACGCCGACATCAAGGCGGCGCTGGCGCGTGCGGAGGCCGATCCGGCCGGGCTCAGCGACGATGAGGCGCTGGCCCTCCTTCACGCGGACGGTCCCGAACTGGAGGCGCTGACCAGGCTGGCCGATGGGCTGCGGAAGGACGCGGTCGGCGACGACGTCACCTATGTGGTGACGCGCAACATCAACTTCACGAACGTCTGTTACACGGGCTGCCGGTTCTGCGCGTTCGCCCAGCGCCGGACCGACGCGGACGCCTACACGCTGTCGCTGGAGCAGGTCGGCGACCGGGTCGACCAGGCGTGGGCCGCGGGCGCCACCGAGATCTGCATGCAGGGCGGCATCCACCCCGACCTGCCCGGCACCGCCTACTTCGACCTCGCACGCGAGGTCAAGAAGCGGGCTCCGGAGATCCACCTCCACTCCTACAGCCCGATGGAAGTGGTCAACGGCGCCTCCCGCACCGACCTGTCGGTACGGGAGTGGCTACAGGAGGCCAAGGCCGCCGGTGTCGACTCGCTGCCCGGCACGGCCGCGGAGATCCTCGACGACGAGGTCCGGTGGGTGCTCACCAAGGGCAAGCTGCCGACCGAGCAGTGGATCGAGGTCGTCACCACCGCGCACGAGGTCGGCCTCCCGACCACCTCGACGATGATGTACGGGCACGTCGACACGCCCTCGCACTGGGTCGCGCACCTCAAGCTGCTGCGTTCACTGCAGGAGCGGACGGGCGGGTTCACCGAGTTCGTGCTTCTCCCGTTCGTGCACCACAACTCGCCCATCTACCTGGCCGGTCTGGCACGACCGGGGCCGACGGTACGGGAGAACCTCGCCGTCCACGCGCTGGCCCGGATCCTGCTGCACGGCGCCATCCACAACATCCAGACCTCATGGGTGAAGCTGGGCGACGAGGTGGCGACCCGGGTCCTGCAAGGCGGCGTCAACGACCTCGGCGGAACGCTGATGGAGGAGACCATCAGCCGGATGGCGGGCTCGGAGAACGGCTCGTTCAAGACCATCAGCTCGCTGGAGGCCATCGCCGCCGCCGCAGGACGGCCCGCCGTCCAACGCACGACCGAATACGGCCGCCCCTCCCCTGAACGCATCGAGGCCGCCCGCAAAACCGACGGCGTAGGCCACTTCGGCCGAGGCCTCTCGCTGCCACTCGTCGGAAGCTGAATGAGAGAGGCTCCCCGCTATCGCGTGGGGAGCCTCTCTCCTCCGATCCAGAGCCGTCGAACCGGTACCCATCTGACGTCAGGCATCGGTGCTGAAGCGGACGGCGGTGGGGGGGAGGGCGATGCCGGGCCATAGGCGCAGGCCGTCGCGCAGTTCGTTGCCGGGGCCGACCAGGGCGCCGTCGCCGAGGATGACGCCGTCGAGGACCGCGCCGGGGCCGACGCGGGCGCCGCGGCCGACGACCGAGTCGCGGACGGTCGCGCCTTCGGCGACGAACGCGCCGTCCTGCAGGACGCTGCCGATCACGGTGGCGCCCGCCTCGATCTCGGCGCCGCGGCCGATGGTGGTGCCGCCGCGGACGACGGCGCCGGGAGACACGATCGCGCCGTCGAGCGCGAGGCTCTCGCCGGGGTCGCCCGGCATCGCGGCCGAGGCGATCCGGCCGAGGACCAGGTCGCAGGAGCCCTGGACGAACGCCTGCGGGGTGCCGACGTCGAGCCAGTAGGCCGTCTCGACGTAGCCCATGACCATGGCGCCGGAGGAGATGAGGGAGGGGAAGGTCTCGCGCTCGACGGAGACGACCTCGTCCTCGGGGATGGTGTCGATCGCCGAGCGGCGGAAGACGTAGCAGCCCGCGTTGATCTGGTCGGTCACCGGGTGCGGGGTCTTCTCCAGGAACGCGGTGACGCGGCCGTCCGGATCGGTCGGCACGCAACCGAAGCGGGAGGGGTCGTCGACCCTGGTCAGGTGGAGCGTCGCGGCGGCGGCGGCCTTCTCGTGCAGCTCGACCTGGGCGGACACGTCGTGGCCTGACAGGATGTCGCCGTTGAGGATCAGCACAGGCTCGTCGGGACCGCAGGTCAGCGCGCGGGCCGCGTTGCGGATGGCGCCGCCGGTGCCGAGCGGCTCCTCCTCGCTGACGTAGGCGAGGTCGACGCCGTGCGCGCCGGTGCCGAACGCGGCCTCGAACATCTCCGCGCGGTACGAGGTCGCGAACACGATGCGGTCGACTCCGGCCGCCCGCGCGCGGGCGAGCTGGTGGGCGAGGAAGGCCACCCCGGCCGTGGGAAGCAGCGGTTTGGGGGTGGAGATCGTCAAAGGTCGCAGCCGGGTTCCCTGGCCCCCGACCAGAAGAATCGCTTCCACAAGCCTCCTTCGCATGGTCCGAGGCCCGAGCCTACTGGTCGGGCGGCTACCGGGGTGACGCGACGGCTCGTTCGAACGAGGCCATGTGCGCCTTCGCCGACGCCTCCCAGCTGAACTGCTGCGACCGTTCGTAGGCGGCGTCGGCGAGCGTCCGGCGGCCGGCCGGATCCTCGATCAGGGCGGAGAGCGCGCGGCAGATGTCCCAGGCGTCCGGCTCGGTGTAGGCCACGGCCTCGCCGCCGACCTCGGGCAGCGGGCCGCGCCGCGTGGTCAGGACCGGCGCGCCGCAGGCCATCGCCTCCAGCACGGGCAGTCCGAAGCCCTCCCCCCGGCTGGGCAGCGCCACGGCCAGCGCCCCGCCGAAGAAACCGGGCAGCATGGGCCAGGCCAGGTAACCGGGACGGACGACCTTCAGCTGGAGCGGGACCGTCGCGAGCGCCGCGTCGACCTCGTCGTCCCAGCCGCCGCTGCCGGCCAGCACCAGCGCGGGCGGATCGGGGTGGTCCGACACCGCTCGGACCCAGCCGCGGATCAGGTTGGGGACGTTCTTTCGCGGTTCCAAAGCCCCGAGATAGGCGATGTAGGAGCGGCCGTGCAGGCCGAGCCGGTCCGACACCTTCTTGATCTCGACCTCGTCGGGCCGGCGGAACACGTCGTGGTCGACGCCGTGGTAGGCCACGTCGATGTGCGCGGGGTCGGCGCCCAGCAGCCGCACCAGCTCGTCGCGGGTGGCCCGGGACGGGGCGATCATGCGGGTGGCGCGCCGCGCGGCGGTACGGGTCGCGGACTTGATGTAGGTCGACCGCACCGGGTCGTGGATCTCCGGCTCGGCGAACACCGTCACGTCGTGGATGGTGACGACGGTCGGGCGCCCGGCCCGGGTCGGCAGGATGTAGGCGGGCAGGTGGATGACGTCGGCGGCGACCTGCTGCGCCACGTACGGCAGTCCGGTCTGCTCCCACGCCAGCCGGGAGTCGCGGTGCGCCAGGGCGGCCGGGCCCGCCACGATCCGTGCGTTGGGCACCAGCTTGCCGTAGCGCTGCTCGTCCGCGCGCTGGCAGGCGATCGCCAGGTCGGCGCCGAGCCGGTCCAGCGCGACGAGCAGCCCGTCACAGTAACGGCCGAGCCCGCCGCGGTCGGCGGGTACGGCCGTGGCATCGACGAGGATCCGAGGCGCCACGTTGCCCCCTTTGATGTCCCGTTCTCGCGGCGTGGCAGGGATCACCCCCGCCTCTTCAGAGCCTACGCCGATCGTGCCCCAGCGGAAGTCAGACCGGCGCTCCAACACGGCTCAACATCGCTTGTGAGATCCGGGGAAAACCGCCGGGACGTTCAGGCGCGCTTGCGGGCGTGGATCAGGACGATGCTGCCGCGTTCGTTGGGCGCCCGGCGGTCGGTGAGGGCGACCAGCGGCGCGAGCGGGGCGGCGGCGTTGAAGCCGACCCTGCCGCCGTACGTCGACAGCGACAGGTAGAGCCGCTCGGCCGCCGGGGTCCGGAACTGGTAGGAGTGGCGGACCAGGTCGAGGCCGCGCTCGTCCATCAGCTTGCCCAGCGTCTCGTGCGTGTAGGTGTGCTGGACGTGGTACTTGGCCTTGTGCGCGTCGCGCAGCTTGGGCCACGCGTCGGCGCGGCTCAGCACGTCCGCCGACATGAAGATCTCGCCGCCCGGCCTCAGCACGCGTGCCATCTCGTCGAGGGACCGGCCGCCGTCGTCGAAGTGCTCGATCGCGCAGACCGAGAGGATCGCGTCGAACGAGCCCTCGCCGAACGGCAGCCGCAGCGCGTCGCACTCGATCAGCGCGGGCGGGTGCGCGAGCGTCCGGCCGTACAGCATCTTCTTGCGCGCGAGGTCGATCGACACGGCGTGCGCCCCGCGTTTGCGCGCCTGCCCGGCCCAGTAGCCGTCGCCGCCCGCGACGTCGAGGACCCGCTTGCCGTCGAGGTTCCGTCCCATCCAGGCCAGCAGCGTCCCTGCCTCGCGGTACCGGCAGACGTGCACCTGGTGCCCCATGAACGCGACCACATCCGAAAGTTTCATCGCCGACCACTCTAGAGCGGCCCTGCCGGTGGACCCGGCCGGTGTGCCCGCGATGACGCCGGTCGCGCGGTGGGCTGGCCTACCCTTGGCAGGTGATTTCCAAGGCCGTGGCGATGCGGATCGGGCGGGTGCTGCTCGTGCTGCTCGCGCTGGGCTTCTGCGCGTACAGCCTGATCGACCAGTGGGACGCCACGGTGCGCGCGTTCGAGCAGATGTCGGCCGTCACGCTGCTCGGCGCGTTCGCGGCGGGACTCGCCGGGCTCTTCGCGTGGACGCTGAGCTGGCGGGTCTTCCTCGCCGGTCTCGGCTCACCGCTCCCGGTCAAGGCCATGTACCGGATCTCGTCGATCTCGCAGCTCGGCAAGTACGTCCCGGGCAAGGTCTGGGCGCTCGTCACGCAGATGGAGCTCGCCCGCGAGTACGACGTGCCGCGGGCGCGCAGCTTCGGCTCCACGCTGCTCGCCATGGCCGCCTCGCAGGCGACCGGGCTGGCGATCGCCGCGAGCACGCTGCCGCTGACCTCGGCGGCCGCCCGCGACCGGTACTGGTGGCTGTTCCTGCTGACCCCGGTGGTCCTGGCCGGCCTGCACCCGAAGATCGTCACCTGGGGGCTGAACACGCTGCTCAGGCTCGTCCGGCGGCCACCGCTCGAACATGCGGTGAGCCTGCCCGAGACGTTGCTCGGGGCGTTCTGGGCGGTGCTGGGCTGGATGTTCTTCGGCGTGCACCTGTGGTCGCTGTGCGCGGCGGTGGGCGGTGACGGGCGCGGCCTGCCGTTCCTGGCCGTGGGCGCCTACGCGCTGGCCTTCGTCGCCGGGTTCCTGGTGTTCATCGCGCCCGGCGGGATCGGCGCCCGCGAGGCGGCCATGGTGCTGGTACTGACGCCGGCGCTGCCCGCGGGCGCGCCGATCGTGGTCGCGCTCGCGTCGCGCGTGCTGCTGACGCTGGCCGACCTGGTGAACGCCGGGCTCGCCGTGCTCATCGGCGGCCGGCCGCCCAAGGCGACGGCACGGCGTGTCCCGGGCGACGGGAATGAACCGGCACCCGGCACACTTGTCACGGGTACGCAGCCGAATAAGGAGTGACCGTGACCGCGCCGATTACCATCACCGACGCCACGTTCGAAGAGCAGGTGCTGAAGAGTGAGACCCCGGTCCTGGTGGACTTCTGGGCGGAATGGTGCGGTCCGTGCAAGATGATCGCGCCCGTGCTGGAGGAGATCGCCGAGGAGTACGCCGGCAGGCTCACGATCGCCAAGCTCGACACCGACGCCAACCCGGGCGCCATGGCCTCGCAGGGCGTGATGGGCCTGCCCACGCTGAACCTCTACAAGAACGGCGAGGTCGTCCAGCAGATCGTCGGCGCCAAGCCCAAGCGGGCGCTGCTCAAGCTGATCGACGAGCACCTGTGAGCGTGCCGAGGTAGGCGGTCCAGAGAGGCTCGTGGTCGACCGGGCGGACGCCCTCCCGGAGCCTCTCTGGCTCGCCCGTCGCGTAGAAGCGCTTGAGGGCGTCGGCCAGCGAGCCCACGTCGTCCGGCTCGCACACGAGGCCGTCGACGCCGTCGCGGATCTGGTCGGCGAATCCGCCGACGCGGGTGGCGATGACCGGCACCCCGTGTTCGTAGGCCATCCACACGTTCTGTGAGGCCGTGGCGGCGCGGTAGGGCAGCACGAGGGCGTCCGCCGCCTCGAACAGGCCCGGCACGTCGGCCGCCGGAACGTATCCCGGCCGCAGCTCGACCCGTCCCGTCAGCTTGAGCTCGGAGATCAGCCGTTCGGTCTCGTCGAGGCCGCCCCAGAACTCCCCCGCCACGGTGAGCGACACGTCCTCAGGACCGGCCGCCAGCGCCCGCAGCAGCACGTCCAAGCCCTTGTAAGGCCGGACGATCCCGAAGAACAACAGCCGGTTGCGCACCCCTGCCGCGCGTTCGGCGCCGCCGCTCGCAGGGGTCGGCAGGTGAGCGGGCATCTCGGCGACCCGTACAGGGTGGCCCGTCAGCCCCCGCGCCAGCTCGGCCTGCTGCTCCGAATGCACGAGAACGCCGTCCACGCGGCGCAGCAGCGCTTTCATCAACGGCCGGTCGTACGCCTTGCGCTCGTGCGGCAGCACGTTGTGGCACAGGGCCACCACCGGCGTCCTACGCCGGAGGCCCGCGAGAATCCCCAGATACGACGGGACCTGCACGGGGCTGAGGACGGCCAGCACCACCAGGTCGTACGCGCGCAGCGACCGGCCGGTGCGCCACCAGCCGTCCGGGCGGCGCCAGTCGAGCTCGTGCCGGGTGCCGGGGAACGGTTCGCCCTCCGGCTCGGAGATCGTCTGCTGTCCCGGATAGAGGCACGCGGGGTACTGGGCGCGCCACGACTCGATGGCGACGTCGTGGCCCGCCGCGGCGAGCCGGTGCGCCAGCTCGGTGGTGTGGTGCGCGCCGCCGCCCTTGTAGGGGAACGCCGGGCCGATGATCGCGATCCGCATGGGAGGCCGCCGCCTAGGTGTCGTTGCGCGAACGGACGATGAGGTCGGCCAGCAACGCCAGCGAGGCGATGAGCATGCCGGTGATGAAGATCATCACGGTGTTGTTGGCGAAGTAGCCGAAGTGCACGACCATGTCGAACACGCCCTTGACCAGCCCGATCACCAGCAGCCACAGCGCCGGCGGCATCAGCACCTTGAGCGGGTTGAAGTACATGACCATCCGCAGCACCTGCAGGATGTATCGGTAGGCGTCCTTGGTGAAGTGGAACTTGGACTTGCCCGCCCGCTTGAAGTAGTCGATCGGCACGTACCGCACGTCGTGCTGGTTCGACAGGAACGCGATGGTGATCGTCGTGACGCAGGAGAACCCTGGCGGCAGCAGCCGCAGGTAGGGCAGCGACACCTGGCGGCGGAACGCACGCAGCCCCGAGTTGAGGTCGGGGATCCTGGTGTTGGTGAGCCGCTCGGCGACCTTGCGGATGAACCACTTGGCGGGCACCCGCAGGAGCTTGTGCGTGCCCTCCTCGCTTTTGCGCGCGCCGACCACCTGGTCGACCGAGGGGTCGGTGTCGAGGATCTCGACCAGCTCGGGGATGCGCTCGTTGGGGTAGGTCATGTCGGCGTCGGTCCACACGACGATCTCGCCGCGCGCCTGCTGGGTGCCGATGCGCCGCACCGTGCCGGAGCCGCTGTTGTGGTGGAACGGGATGATCCGCATGTTGGGGAAGCGCGGCGCGGCCTCCTCCAGCCGGGCCAGCGTCGCGTCGGTCGAGCAGTCGTCGACGGCCAGCAGCTCGTAGCTCTTGCCGCTGCCGTCCATCGCCTTGCAGATGCGCTCGACCTCGTCGATGACGTGATCCTGCTCGTTGTAACACGGCAGCACGATCGTGACGTGCACGGCACTGTCGGTGGGCTGGGTACTCACGCACGGCGAGAATACTCGCCCTGAGCACCTCGCGAGGCCGTGTCCTGCCGGGGAGCGGCCCCAGAGGACGTTTCCAGCCCCCTACCGGGAGGGTTCGGACATCCAGACGTTGACGTTGAACGTCCAGGAGCCGTCCGGCGCGTCCACGAGCGTGCGCTCGTCCTGGCGCGTCCGCAACTCCACGATCTTGGTGGGCGTGCCGTAGAGCGCCACCTGCCCGGCCTCGGCGCCGAGGATCACCGGCCGCCGGCCGGCTGCCTGGATCCGGCCGACCACCCGCCAGACGTCGGCGGGCCGCGCCCGCTCCACGGTGCGCGCGGCGGGCAGGCCGCACATGCTGCGGATCACCTGCAGGAAACGGTCGGCGGTGACGCGCTCGACCACCACGATCGAACGGCCCGGGCCGAACTTCTCGCACATCCCGCGCACCGCCGCGACCTCGCCCTGGTCGACCCTGGTGAACATGAACTTCCCGGACGCGATCGCGATGGGCACCGCCAGCATGAGCACCCCGGTGATCGCCGCGGCGTTGGTGACGTGCCGCCCGTACCCGACCCTCCGTACCCGCCGGAACGTCCAGGCCAGTCCCCAGACCGCGAAGAGCAGCAGGCCGGGGATCACCACGCCGATCAGGCGCCGGGTCGCCCACGGGTGGTCGGGGGTGATGCCCGGCCTCCACAGCACCTGCAGCGTGGTGAAGACGATCACCGCGTACGGCAGCAGCCACTCCGGGGAGCGGCGCCGCAGCAGGCGGCGCGCCAGCAGGGCGGCGCCGAACGTGGCGAGCAGGACCGCCGGGATGCCGAGGTACCAGGTCACCCAGTAGAGGGAGAGCTCGGAGTACTGCCGGGTGCCGTCGAGCGGCAGTCCGGCGAGCTTCTGCGTCGCCTCGATGAACTGGGCGTTGAGCCTGTCGTCGTCGTTGGTCGGCACCCGCCGCACCGTCTGCACGTGCGGCCGGACGGCCAGCGCGATCATCACCAGCACGGTCAGCACCGCGGCCGCGTCCGGCAGCCGGCCGGCCGAGATCCGCGCGCCGAGCCGCCGGAGCCGCTCCCCGCTGCGCGGCGCGCGCAGCGCGACGACCATGACGGCGGTCAGCGCGACCAGGACGGCGGTGCCGAGCAGGAGCGGATCGACCGAGGCGTGCAGGTAGTCCAGGTAGGGGCGCGACAGCGTGAAGCCCTCGATCAGGCCCGCGCCGACGCCGATGGCCAGGCCGAGGATCAGCGGCACGCCGGTCCGGCGGCGGCGCGCGATCAGGAGCCCGGCGATCACCACCACCGGCAGCACGTCGCGCAGCCCGTCGATCCGCACCAGCACGATCAGCCCCAGTGACAGCCCGGCCAGGAAGGCCTTGACCCGTGCCGACCGCGGCAGGCCCCGGGTGGCTTCGGCGCGCACGTCGTACATCAGGCACAGGCCGCCGAGCAGCAGGATCAGCGCGGGCAGTTCGCTGAACGTGGAGCGGGAGATCCACAGCATGGGCAGCGTCAGCGCGAGGAAGAGGGCACCGGCCGGGGCCCATCGCGGACCCACCAGCCGGGCGGTGAGCCCCGCGAAGGCCAGCACGGCGCACGCGCCGAGCAGGGGCGCCATGGCCAGCAGGGCGGGGGTGCCGCCGATCCAGCCGCCGAGCGCCAGGATCATCGGCAGCCCGGCCATGAACTGGGGCCAGATCACGTCGCCGCGCTGGTAGAAGGCCGGGCTCTGGTACTCCAGCGCCGGGTCGCCGCCGCCGAACGCCCAGTGCGTCTGCGGGATCGGCAGGGAGCCGTGGTCGTTCAGCCAGGTGGCGAACTGCACGTACGAGGCCGGGTCACGCCGGACGATGACCTGCTCCGAGCACATGATCATCTGCAGGACCAGGAAGGCCAGCGCGATCGCCAGCACCGCGCCGGTCACCCACCAGGGCACCGGCACGCCCCGGTCCGCCGGGTCCGCTCGTTCCGGCGAGCCCGAGCCCGAGCCCGCCTTGTCCTGGTCCGCCGGGCGGTCGCGCAGGCCCAGCCAGACGACGACGGCGGCGACCGGCACGAACATCGCGATCGCCGGGCCAGGCCGGAACATGCCGGCCAGCAGCAACGGCAACGACACCATCAGCCACGCTACGACCAGCAGGGCCGGGGCCACGCTGATCCTGGCGAGCAGGCGGCCCGCGCTCGTCGTTCCGCTCTGTTGCGCCCCCATGGCTATGTCTCGCCACCCCGGTCTCGTCGTTCGTCGATGCGGAGCGTAGCGGTCCTGAGCACCGCCCTACCGTGATCGGGTGGCGAGTCGGGCCCTTCCTGCGGGCGGGCGGAACGGCGGCGCGGCACCCGGCGTACTGTCTGGCCCATGCCTGATCTCGGATCCGACCTGGGACGTGACGGGGGTCCCGAACGCGGCCCCGCGGACCTGCTCCGGCGGCGCGTCACGGCCGACCCGTCGCGCCCCCTGGTGACCTTCTACGACGACAAGAGCGGCGAACGCGTCGAGCTGTCGGCCCGGACGTTCGACAACTGGGTGGCCAAGACGGCCAACCTGCTGGTCGACGGGCTGGCCGCGGAGGCGGGCGGGCGCGCCGTGCTGGCGCTGCCGCCGCACTGGCAGAGCGCGGTGTGGCTGATGGCCTGCTGGTCCGCGGGCCTCCACGTCGAGGTGGTCGACCCGGAGGACGTCCGCTCCGGCGAACCGGCCGGGGGCTCCGGGCCGTACCTCCTGGCGGCCGCCGAGGAGGTGCTGGGAGACGTGGTCGACGACCGGGAGGCCGAAGAGATCATCGGGCTGTCGCTGCACGCGCTGGGCGGTCCGCTCACCGACTCCCCCGGCGGGGTGGTCGACTACGCGGTGGAGGTCCGCGCCTACGGAGACCGGTTCGTTCCCGGCCCGGACGTGACGCCGGAGTCGCCCGCGGTCACGCTGATCACGGCTACGGACGCACCCACAGGCACTGTGACAAAGACCACATTCAGTGGGGCGGAACTGGTGCGTGAGGCACGTGCGGCCGCCGCGAAATGGGGCCTGGACGGGCACGACAGGGTCTTGGTTGACATGTCGTTCGCCACACTTGACGGGCTTCTGACTGGCCTGCTTGCACCACTAGCCTCGGGTGCTTCCGTCATAATCCAACGAAACTTCCACAAAGACGCCCTAGATCGACGAGTGAGGCTGGAACATGTGACCGTGGTGGCCGGTGTGCCCGGATGGAATGACGCATCCGGGTCCGTGCGCCGGCTCACCTGACCTAGTCTCTGTCTCTGTTTCCCGACCCCCTGAGAGCGCGGGCCCGCCCCCACCCACGGAGCCGATGAACAGCAACCCCATGTACATGGAGTACGTCGACGACGCCGATCCCAGCGGACCGGCGCCGGAGCGACGTGGCTGGCGCATCCTCGGATGGGTGTCGGTCGGCCTGTCCGCCGTCATGGTCGCGGGCAGCCTCGCCGCGTACGGCGTCTACTACAAGACGATGGGCAACGTCGCGCGCGAGGACGTGAACGCCAACGTCGGCCCCAACCGGCCGAAGAAGCTCAACAACGCGCTCAACATCCTGCTCCTCGGGTCGGACACCCGCGCCGGCGGCAACGCCAAGTACGGCCGGAGCATGAAGAACGAGCCGCCGCGCTCGGACACCATGATCCTGCTCCACCTGTCGCCCGGCGGCGGCCAGGCCATGGGCATCAGCTTCCCGCGCGACCTGATGATCCCGATCCCGTCCTGCAAGACCAAGAACGGCACGACGCCCGCGACGAGCCGGGGGCAGATCAACTCCGCGTTCACCAACGGCGGCGCCTCCTGCGTCATCAAGACGATCGAGGGCATCTCCAACATCAAGATCGACCACTTCATGCAGGTCGACTTCAACGGCTTCAAGGCGATCACCAATGCCGTCGGCGGCGTCGAGGTGTGCCTGCCCAAGGCCGTCAACGACCGGCAGTCCCGGCTCAAGCTGGGCAAGGGCAAGCACACCATCAAGGGCGAGACCGCGCTGGCCTACGTGCGCGTGCGGCACGGCCTGGGCGACGGCTCCGACACCGACCGCATCAAGCGGCAGCAGAAGTTCATGGGCTCGCTCGCCAACAAGGCGCTCAGCGCCGGCGTGCTGAGCAACCCGAGCAAGCTGCTCTCGCTGATGAACGCGGCCACCAAGTCGCTGACCACCGACGAGGACCTGACGCCCCGGGTGATGATGCAGATCGCGCAGGGCATGCAGGGCATGACCTCCGGCAAGCTGCGCTTCGTCACGGTGCCGTCCGGCCCCGACCCGGCCGACCCCAACCGGGTGGCGCTCACCCAGCCCACCGCCACCAGCTTCTTCACCGCGGTGCGCAACGACAAGACCGTGGCGAGCGAGCCCAAGGCGGGCACGTCCAAGATCTCTCCAAGCCAGGTGCGGGTGCGGGTCTACAACGCCAGCGGGATCGAGGGCCAGGCCGGGCGGGTCATCACCGCGCTGGAGGCCCAGGGCTTCCACGCCAGTCTCGGCGGCAACAGCGGCAGCGCGGCGACGACCAAGGTGCTGTACGGCTCCGGTGCCGACCAGCAGGCCTCCTTCCTCGCCAAGCTGGTGCCCGGCGGGCCCAAGCCGGCCGCCCGCACCAGCGGCGGCAGCCCCGGCGTCGTCGACCTCGTGGTCGGCAAGGACTGGACCGCTCTCAAGAGTGTTAAGGCCGGTATCCCCAAGCAGCAGGGGGAGATCCGCGCGACCGACGACATCTGCAAGGGGAGCTGACCCACCCCGGGATATCAATGACCTACACCGCCAGGCCCTCTGCCGTACCCCAGCCCGCCGCCGGGGCCAACGCCGAGCCCGCTCCCGCCGCCGGGTCCGTTCCGGCCGCCGGGCCGGCCCCCACCGCCGATCCGGCCGCCACCGCCGCTCCCGCTCCCGCCCGCAAGGAACGCGACCCGTTCTTCGACAACGCCAAGTTCCTGGCGATCCTCCTGGTCGTGGTCGGCCACGCCATCGCGGGACTCATGCACGTCCCGCTGGCCAAGGGCCTGTACCTGTTCATCTACATGTTCCACATGCCGCTGTTCATCGTGATCACCGGCTACTTCTCGCGGAACTGGACGTTCGCCGGCGGCAAGGCGCGCAAGCTGATCACGAACGTGGGCGTGCCGTACGTGGTGTTCGAGTTCGCCTACTCGACCTACGACTGGCTGGTCGGGCGCAACGAGCTGGAGATCAGCCTGCTCAAGCCGTACTACCTGACGTGGTTCCTGTGCGCGCTGTTCCTGTGGCGGCTCTCCACGCCTGTCTGGCAGCAGATCCGCTGGCCGCTGGCGGTGGCGATGGGCTTCTCGCTGCTGTCGTACATGAGCGAGCTCGGCGGCACGTTCAACATCCACCGGGTCATCGGGCTGCTGCCGTTCTACGTGCTCGGCCTGATGCTCAAGCCCGAGCACTTCGAGCTGATCAAGAAGTCGAAGGCCCGGGTCGCCGGGTTCGCCGTGCTGGGCGCCGGGCTCGCCGCCGCGTACCTGGCCATGGACCGGATGTCCAAGGGCTGGGTCTACTGGCGCGACCCCCACTCGCACTTCAACGTCGACAACGTGACCGGCAGCGTCATGCGGCTCGCGATGTTCGCCTGCGCGACCGTGCTGCTGTTCGCGTTCCTGGCGATCGTGCCGCGGCGCCGGATGTGGTTCACCTCACTGGGCGCCGCGACGCTCTACGCCTACCTGCTGCACGGCTTCGTGACGCGGCTGCTGAGCTTCGCCGGCTGGTGGAAGCTCGACTGGATGGCGACCACCCCCGGCGTGCTGGTCGTCATCGCCGGGGCGCTGGTCGTCGGCACGCTCCTGTGCAGCCCGCCCGTCGTGCGCTGCATGAGCTGGGCCCTCGAACCCAAGATGACCTGGGCGTTCACCCCGCTCAAGCGGCCCGGCGGCCGGGCCCGCGCCGCCTCCGCGACGGGCAGTAAGATCGAAAGCACGACCGGTCACGAACAGGCTGGATATCCTTCGAGATTCGGAAGATAGTCGTCGTCCCGGCCGCAGGGTCACGCGTCTATACGTATATGAGCGTCTGCCTCCCGCCGGCGCATACCGAGGAGAACCGTGTCACCGCTGCTGAGCGTCGTTGTGCCGTTCTACAACGTCGAGCTGTACCTCGAGCCCTGCCTTGAGTCGCTGGCCCGGCAGACGCTTCGCGACCTCGAGGTCGTCATGGTCGACGACGGCTCCACCGACGGCAGCGCGGCGATCGCCAAGGAGTTCGCCGCCAAGGACGGCCGGTTCCGGCTCGTGCAGCAGGAGAACCAGGGGCTCGGCCCCGCCCGCAACGCGGGCGTTCCGCACTCTTCGGGCAAATACCTGGCCTTCGCCGACAGCGACGACATCATTCCCCGCTACGCCTACGACCTGATGGTGTCCTCTCTGGAGGAGACCGGGTCCGACATCGCCTGCGGCGGGGTGCGCCGGTTCGGGGCGAACGGGCTGCAGCTGTCGGCGATGCACGAAAAGATCTTCCCGATCGACCGGAAGGCCACCCACGTCCGGGAGTTCCCCGAGCTCCTGCGCGACCGCACCGCGTGGAACAAGGTCTTCCGCAAGTCGTTCTGGGACGCGCACGGCTTCACGTTCCCCGCCGGCCTGTATGAGGACGCTCCCGCCACCATCCCCGCGCACGTCCTCGCGAGCAGGGTCGACGTCCTGCGCGAGGTCGTCTACCACTGGCGGATCCGCGAGACCGGCGCGCGGTCGATCACGCAGCGCCGCACCGAGCCCGGCAACCTTGAGGACCGCATGCGCTCGGTACGCGCGGCGGCGGCCTTCCTGAGGGAGCACGCGCCCGACCTCAAGGACGCCTACGACGGGTTCGCGCTGTCCGACGACATCCGCATCTACGTCAACGTGTTCGACCAGGGCGACGACGTCTACCGCGAGACGTTCTTCGACCTCGTCAACGACTTCCTCGACACCGTCGACCCGGGGCTCTACGCCGGCCTGCCCGCCATCGACCGGCTGAAGTTCCACGCGGTCCGGCAGCGGCTGTCGCCCGAGCTGCTGGAGATCGTCTCGTTCGCCAAGAGCGACCCGATGCGCAACAGCGCGATCCAGCGGGCGGGTCACCCGGGCCGGTGGTACGGCGACTACCCGTTCCTCGGCGATCCGCGCTTCCCGGACGACCTCTACGAGCTCGGCGACGAGCTGGAGCTCAAGACCGGCATCGACGAGGTCACCTGGCACCAGGGCCGGCTGCGGATCGAGGGCCACGCCTACATCAAGCGGCTGGACGCGCCCGCGCAGGCCGACTCGGAGATCGAGGTGGAGATCCGCGGACGGGTCTTCCGGCTGATCCCCAAGGTCATCCGCCCCGCGGTGACCCGCGTCCGCCGGCCGGACGTGACCGCGGGCAGCGGGCAGGCCACCGCGTGCCTGGACTGGTCGGGGTTCGTGGTCGAGATCGACCCGGCCAAGCTGGGCACCGGCGGCGGCAACCGGCACGTCTACGTCACGGTCACCACGCACGGCGTCAAGCGCCGCGGCGCGCTCACCGGGCCCAAGGGCCACGGCTGGTATCCGAAGGCCCGCCTGGTCGAGTCCGGCCGCGTCGTCAAGCCCAAGTACGCCAACCGCGACCTGGTGATCGGCGTGCAGCCGGTCCGCAACCAGGTCACCGAGGTCACCGTCGAGGGGCCGCTGGTCCACCTCACCGGCTGGGTCCGGCGCGAGGACGCCGCGTACGTCACCGACGGCCATCTGGAGATCGCGTTCCGGCAGGGCATGACCACGGTGCGCCGCCCGGTCACCCGCACCGGCGACGGCCCCGGTGGACGCGTCCAGTTCACCTCCACCATCGACCTCGCCGAGCTCGCGGCCGAGACCGGCGCCGGTGACGCCACCGCCTCGCTCGACTCCATCGAGTGGGACGTGTCGGTGCGCGCGAAGGGACGCGCCAGGCTCCGGCTGGCGGTGTCGGCCGACCTGATGGACGTGCGCGGGCACGTCGCGGGCCACGAGTACGACATCATCGCCACCAAGTACGGCAACCTGACCCTGGTCGAGCGCACGCCGCGCCTGGTCGTGACCGACGTCGACTGGCTCGACGGCAGCACGGTCCGGCTCACCGGCTCGTACGCCGAGGAGGGCGACCGCCCGGACCGGCTCATCATGCGCCGGCGCCGCAGCAACGACTCGCACGAGCTCCCGCTGAGTTGGGAAGACCACTACTTCACGGCGCTCGTCAACGCCGAACGGCAGACGGCGCACGGCCTGCTGCCCCTGCCCAGCGGCCGCTGGGACCTCTACGCGCCCGGCCCGAACGGCGACGAGGTCAGCGTGGCCATGGACCGGGCGGGCCGCGACCGCCTGCCCGAGCCGCGCTTCGTCGGGATGCACGAACTCCAGCTGACGACGCAGCGCGGCGACCTGCTGCACCTGTGGATCCGCACCGCGCTGTCGGACGAGGAACGCGGCCAGTACAACCAGCGCGCCATGCAGCAGAAGTACTTCTCGCCCACGAGCACCGCGCCGTTCCGCGACCTGGTGGTGTTCGAGAGCTACTTCGCCCGCCAGTACTCCTGCAACCCGCAGGCGATCTACGAGGAGATGCTGCGGCGCGACCTCGGCTTCGACCTGGTCTGGGCGACCGCGGACGGGCAGTTCCGCGTCCCGGGCGACGGCAGGGTCGTGCTGCGCGGCAGCCGCGAATACTACGACCTCGTCGGCTCGGCCCGCTTCGTCGTCAACAACGTCCTGCAGATGCAGGGGTACGCCAAGCGTCCCGGCCAGACCTACCTGCAGACCTGGCACGGCACCCCGTACAAGCACATCGGCTACGACCTGGTGCAGAACGGCCGCATCGCCAGCGGCACCACCAAGCTCAGCCGGTTCCAGGAGGACGTGCCGCTCTGGGACTACCTCATCTCCCCCGCGCCGCACGTCACCGAGATGTTCCGGCGGGCGTTCCGGTACGAGGGCGAGGTGCTGGAGACCGGCTACCCGCGCAACGACATGCTCTTCGGCGCCGACCGCGAGGCGCGTGCCCGGGCCGTGCGCGAACGGCTGGGCATCCCGGCGGACCGCCGGACCGTGCTGTACGTGCCGACGTGGCGCGAGGACATCTGGCTCACCGGTGGCCGGCAGGCCGAGCTCGTCCTCGACACGGGCCTCATCGCCGGCGCGCTCGGCGACGACCACACCGTGCTCGTCCGGCAGCACCACATGGTCGCCGACCGGACCGTCGGCATCGGCAGCGAGGTCATCGACGTCACCCGCTACCCCGACATCAACGAGCTCTACCTGGTCGCGGACGTGGTCATCACCGACTACTCCTCGGTGATGTTCGACTATGCCGCCACCGGCCGGCCGATCCTGTTCTTCACGCCCGACCTGGACTTCTACCAGGACGAGCTCCGCGGTACCTACTTCGACCTGACGGAGGAGGCCCCCGGTCCGCTGCTGCGGGAGAACGACGAGGTCGTGGACGCCCTCAGGTCCCTCGACACCGTCACCTCCGAACACGCCGCCGCCTACCGGGCGTTCCGCGAGAAGTACTGCGCGATGGACGACGGTCACGCCGCCGCCCGCGTCGTCGACCGGCTCCTCGGTGTCACTCTGTGACGAGATGGTCACTATCGATGGTCACACCGGCACAGCGAGGTAACATCTTTACCCCCAGCCGGTGATTCCTGGGACGGCGCTGACCCGAAGCGACGATGATCTTGGGATATCGCCCCGTGCGGCGTAGGGAAGCCTCGTCTATCCGTCATGAAAGGACAGCTCTCCATGTCGAAATTCACGCTCGATGACGTTCGTGAGCGGACGTACAAAGCGCGTGACGCATGGTGGACGGTACTGCTGGTCGACCCGCTCGCCGCACGGCTGGTCCGGTTCACCGCCAACCGCACCAACATCACCCCCAACCAGCTCACCGTCGGCGCCCTCGTCCTCGGCCTCGGCGCGGGCGCGAGCTTCGCGCTGGCCTCCTGGCCCTACCTGCTGCTCGGCGCCCTGCTCTACCACCTGTCGTTCACGCTCGACTGCATGGACGGCAAGATCGCCCGGCTGAAGGGCACGGGCTCGGTCTTCGGCGCCTGGCTCGACTACATCTTCGACCGCGTCCGCGTCCTGGTCTGCGCGATCGCCCTCATGGGCGGGCAGTACGCGGCCACCGGCAACGTCGCCTACGTCTGGGCGGCCGTCGGCGTGGTCTTCCTCGACATGCTGCGCTACATGGACGCGCTGGAGATCTACAAGGTCCGCTCCCAGATGCGCGCCCAGCTCCGGCGCCTCCAGGAGGAGGCGGAGCTCCTCGAACTCGCCCACAAGCGCGCCAACGGCGAGGACACCCCGGTCATCGACCCGATCGAGCGGCTGCTGAGCCCGGACCCCGAGGCCGACATGGAAGACCAGGTCGTCGGCGACCAGCCGACCCCGGCCGCGCTGCTCCAGCAGGGCTTCAACCAGCAGTTCCCCTGGTACGCACGCATCCGCAACGTGCTGACCCGCACCCGCATCCGCCCGCACCTGATCAGCGGCATCGAGTTCCAGATGGGCGTCTTCATCGTCGCGCCGGTCGCCGCCGCGGTGATCTCCGGCGCGATCATCCCGGTGGCGGCGCTGGCCGGTGTGGGCATGCTGGCCTTCGAGCTGTTCATCATCTACAAGTTCTGGCTCTCCAGCCGCGACTACAGCCGTACCCTCGGCACGCTGGAGCGGAAGGTCGCCGACCTGCGCGCAGGCTTTCCCCACGAGCACCAGCCCAGCCTGACGGCCGCCGACAGCGCCTGAGACGGCGTTTCTAGGTCTCGGCGTTCTGTCGGCTCGGCTCGTCGTCCGCGTCGTCGTCCATGCCCTCGTCGTCGGCCTCGCCGTCGGCCTGCGGCGGAACGACCGGCGCGTCCTTGCGCTTGATGAGGGAGACGGGCTTGATGAGCGAAACGGGCTTGGGGACGACCGGTGCCACGGCCGTACGGGGACGGCGGGCGAGCGTCAGCCCGGCCGCCAGGGCGGCGAAGGGGATGGCCGGGAGAATGTAGCGGTAGTCGAAGTCCGCCGTCGCCGCCGGGACCACCAGCAGCGCGAGGGACACGCCGAACGGCAGCAGCACGTCGCCGCCCAGACGGCGCGCGCGAACGAGGACACCGAGCAGGCCGACGGCCATCAGCGCGCCCAGGTACGGCCCCCGCATGAAGAAACGATCCTGATAGTCCCGTACCCACGCGCCATGCGGCTCGACGACTCTGGCGTCGCTGGTCTCGCCGCCGTACGGGTAGGCGTACATGGCCTGCCAGCTCGTCAGCGAGGCGCCCACGGGGAACTCGTACTGCTCGACCGTGCCCCGGGTGGGGTAGTAGGTGCGGTCCCATTCGAACGAGCGGATCGTGTCGCGCCAGATGACGGCCACGTAGTCGCCGGGCTGCTTGGTGATGGCGGCCATCGCGAACTCACCCGCGAGCTTGTTGGCGTCCGGGTTGTACATCTTGCCGGGCAGCTGCTTGAAGCCGGAGTTCCAGCCCCAGAGGGCCTGGAAGGCGGGGGCCACGTCGGGGTCGCGCGGCAGGCCGTCGCGGCAGAAGATGGCCACCTCGGGCCGGGGCTTGATGATCGAGCAGTCCGCGAAGTCGACGGTCCGGCCGTACAACCACACCTTGTCGGTGGTCGTCAGCGCGAACTTGCCGTGCGCCTCCTGGAACCACGACATGTACACCACGAACGGGATCGCGGCCGTCACCACGGTGGCGGCCATGGCGCGCCACCCCGCGCGGCGGATCAGCATGCACAGCAGAACGACCAGCAGGAGCGGCAGCCCGATGGACCGGACGAGCGCGGAGAACGCCAGCAGCAGCCCCGCCAGCGCCCCCGTCCACCAGCTCATGCGGCGGCGCCACATCACCACCGTGATCCCGGCGACCAGCAGGAAGGTGAACAGGCCGTCCGACATCAGCAGGTGTTCGAGCTCGATCTGGTACGCGTCGTACAGCACCGGAACGGTGACCAGCGTCGCGAGGGCGCCCGGCGCCCACGTCCACCACCGGGGCCAACCGGCGCGCAGGCCCCGCCACACCAGCGCGTAGACCATGACGCCCGTCAGCACGCCGAGGGCGTGCTGGACGCTCAGCACGACGGTGAAACTGTGGAACGGCTTCAACAGCCACAGGAAGACCGAGTAACCGCTGGGACGCAGCCGGGCGGGTTCGAACTTCAGGGCGCCGTCGAGATAGGTGGGCGAATCCCCGAACCACAGAGGCGAGGGATAGCCGAGCATCACGACCCAGCGAACGGCGATCGACCCGCCGAGAACGACCAGGAAGAGCCCATGGGCCAGGAGGAAGCGGCCTCCGCCACGCGCGATCCCGAACAGTCGCCCTCTGTCAGCACCCACCGTGGTGGCACTGTCACTCAAACCGGCTCCGTGAACATGTAAAGGGCCTCCAGCACCGAGAGGCGCGACCACATCGAGCAGCATATCCGCGTCGGAGGCGACCACCGGACACGAACAGTGAGCTTCACACTTTCCGTCGCGCTTACGCGTTCCCTGGGTAAGATCTCGATCTCGATGCTGTCGCCGACATCGGGGGATGTGTGGCCGCGGGCTCTTGTCTGGCCGACCGTGTTCTGCGAGGACGCGCACGGTCGGAGGGCCTGCCCTGGTCTTGGTTCGTTCCACTTCTGCCGGCGGTCACCGCTCTGCTGGTGACCGGATGGCGGCTCGGCACGCCGACCTACTGGCGCGACGAGACGGCGACGATCACGGTCGCACGGCGGTCGCCCGGTGAGATCGTCGACCTGCTCGGCACCATCGACGCCGTGCACGGTCTGTACTACCTGCTGATGCACCCCGTGGTGACGCTGTTCGGCACCGGCGAGGTCGCGACCCGGCTGCCCTCCGTGCTGGCGGCGGCGGTCGCGGCGGCGATGACCGCGCTGATCGGCGCGCGGGTCGCGGACAGGTTCGTGGGACTCGTCGCGGGCCTTCTGGTGGCGGTGTCGCCGGCCATCTCCCGCTACGCGCAGGAGTGCCGCCAGTACATGCTCGCGACGGCACTGGCCGCCGTCGCCACCTACCTCCTCGTCCGTGCGCTGGAACGAGGTGATCGCCGCTGGTTCGCGGCCTACGCCGTCTCGATCGCGCTGCTCGGCTGGCTCCAGATCTTCTGCCTCCTGCTGCTGCCCGCCCACGCGGTGACGGTGGCGACCACGCGTGAACGCACGTTGCCGCTGATCCGTCGCTGGCTCGTCTCGGTCGCGTTCCCTCTGGCCGCCACCGTGCCGCTCGTTCTGGTGGCCCTTCCACAGCGACGGCTCCAGGTCGAGTGGATCAGCGAGCCCGACCGGGGCGCCGTGGAGCTACTGCTGAAGATGGTCTCGGGGTCGTCGTGGTCGATCGTCCCCGTGCTGGTGCTGCTGGGCCTGGCCCTGGTCCGGCCGGTCCGGCCCGCCGGTCCCGTCGACCCGCGCTGGACGGCCGCCGCCTGGGCCCTGCTGCCCCCCGCGATCCTGCTCGGCGCCTCGTTCGTCGTGCCGAGCTACGTCTTCCGGTACGTGCTCTTCTGCGTCCCCGCGATGGCGCTGATGATCGGCCTGGCGCTGCGCCGGCTTCCGGTCTGGGCCGCCGGCCCGGTGGCGCTCGCGCTGGCGCTGGCGGCGGTCCCGATGCATCTGGACGTCCGCGAGCCGGACGCCCGCATCGACGACACCCGTTCCCTGGCCGCCCTGCTGCGCGAGCACCAGGCCCCCGGCGACGCGATCGTCTTCAGCGACCAGCGGTTCCGCCGCGTCACCGCGCCCTATCCGGACGCCTACCGCGGCCTGAACGACCTCGCCCTGGCCAGGACCGGCGCCGCGACCGGCACGATCGACGGCAAAGAGGTGAGGCCCGCCGAACTGGCCCGCCGCCTGGCCACCGTCGATCGCGTCTGGTTCGTCTGGCGGAGATTCGTGTCCGCGGCCCCGGTCGACAAGGCCAAGTTCCGCCTGATCACCCGAGACCGCGACGGCTTCCGCAAGGTCGTCCGCTACCGCTACAAGGGCGGGACCGTGACCCTGTACGAACGTCGCTAGCGGGAGCGCAGGCGACGCGCGATGCGGCGGACCTTGCGGGCCATCGGACGCTCCACCACCTTGATGGCGAGGGCGCGGCGGTTGGTGCCGTACGGGGCGGCTTTGCGGAAGATGCCGCTGGGCGACGCGTCCGGCAGTCCGGCACGCGGCAGAGGCACGCGGCCGCGCAGGCGCACGCCGTCCACGGAGATCTCCAGCCACGTGTCCCACCGGCCGGGCGGGCAGCCGCGCAGGTCGAACTCCGCGGCCACCTCCAGCCGGTGCGCCGCGCTCACGCCCTCGGCGGCGGCCTGCCGGGCGGGTCCGTCGCCGCGGCGGACGGCCTCGGCCGAGACCCGTACGGCGTGGCCTTCGGGGAGGGCGCTCGGGATGCCGCCGCTCACCCGCAGGCGGCCGTGCCCGTCCCACCGCACCTCGTCGATCTCCAGCAGCCGGGCCGCCTCGTCCGGTACGACCCGGAGCGCCAGCGTGCGCCAGCCGGGGTCCACGACGGCGGTGACGACCGAGCCGGAGGCGACGAGCCGCGGGCCGGGCAGCGTGACGTCCTCGGCTGCGAGCAGCCGGCGGGTGACGGTGAACCCGCCCACCCGGACCTCGACGTGCACCTCCCAGACCCCGTCGGCCGGCGCGTCGCCGGGGCCCAGGGGGATCGCCGCCCGGAAGGCCCCCGGCCCCTCCTCCGGCACCCGGGACGCGCTGATCCGGCGCGTCCCCGGCTCTCCGGAGCCGTCCGGGCCGCCCTTGGCGCGCAGGACGATGGTGATCTCCTGCGGCTCGTCGACGCCGATCAGCTCCACCCGGCCCGCGAGCTCCAGCGCGCCGGGCCGCCAGGCCACCTCGGTGAACCGCCGCTGCACGCGCAGCAGCCGGTCGCTGATCTCGTAGCAGGAGTCGGGGATCGCCGACACCGGGTCCTGGAAGTAGGGATAGCGGGCGTAGAGGCCGTCGCCGACCACGGCCGGGGCCGCCCGCCCGCCGTGGTGCTGGAACTCGATGATCTCGCGGAGCTCGGTGCGGCGGCCGTGCTGCACGCAGTACGCGATCAGCTTGGTGTGCACCGGCAGCAGCGCCGCCACCGAGGGCGTCAGCCACCGCTTGAGGACGTCGGCCGCCGCCTCCTCCGCGCCGCGCTGCTCGGCCTCGTCCTGCGTGAGGTAGTGCAGGTGGAACCGATGGTGCAGCACGTCCCACTCGATGTGCCGGGCGATCAGGCGGTCGTACAGGGGCCCGGGCGGGACGTGCCGGTCGACCACCTCCATCAGCTCGACCATGCGCGGGAAGTAGGCCGCCGCCGGGGCCCCGCCGTTCTGCATGACGCTGGTGCCGTCCTCGCGGTCGACCCAGTAGTAGCAGTCGTAGTCGCCGACCACCGAGAACGAGCGCGCGTGCAGGAAGGCGTGCGCGGAGAAGATCACGTCCTCGCCCGACAGCACCCCCTCGGCGAACCGCACGCCGTTGCTCCGCAGCGGTTCCGTGCGGAACAGCTTCATCACCGCGAGCGTGCCGTACAGGTCCGGGGTCTTGGCCAGCGTGGTGGACGGCACCGTCCTCGCGAAGATCGCCTTGGGCACGCCCCGGCCGACCCCGACGTACTTGCCGAACACCACGTCGGTGCCGTTGGCGTCGGCCATGCCGCACATGCGCTCCAGCGCCTCGGGCCCGAGCCAGTCGTCGGCGTCCAGGAAGAAGACGTACTCCCCTGCCGCCCGGTCCAGGCCCACGTTGCGCGGTGCCCCCGGCCCACCCGAGTTGTCCTGGTGAACGACCGTCATCCGCGGGTGCCGCGCGGCCATCCGGTCGAGCTCGGCCCCGCTCCCGTCGGTGGAGCCGTCGTCCACCGCGATGATCTCAACGGCGTCCGTGCCCGGGCCGAGTGACTGATCGAAGACCGAGTCCAGTGCGCGGCCCAACGAGGCCAGGCAGTTGTAGACCGGTATGACGACGGTCACTTTAGGCCGTTGTTCCATACCGTTAACGCTAGCAACGCAGGGACACTGCCTAGGCTTTATCCGCTATTCAGCAACACCGGACGCACGGGCCTTGACGGCGAGCAGGTCGGTGAAGAGCCGCTCCCACTGGTCGACGATCGGCTCGGGGCCATAGCCCGCCGCGGTCTCCAGGCCCGCCGTGCGCAGCTTCTGGCGCAGCGGCTCGTCCTCGATCAGGCGGGCGATCCCCTCGGCCAGCGCGGTCACGTCACCGGTCGGCACGAGCAGGCCGTCGACCTCGTTGGTCAGGATCTCGCGCGGGCCCACCGGGCAGTCGAAGCTGACGACGGACAGGCCGCAGTTGAGGGCCTCCAGCAGCACCATGCCGAAGCCCTCGGACCGCGAGCTCATGGCGAAGATCGACGCCTTGGCGAGCTCCTGGTCGAGCCGGTCCGACGGGCCCATGACGTAGACGTGGTTGTAGAGGTGGCGCTTCAGGACCATCGCGCGGAGCCTCTTCTCCTCCGGGCCGTCACCGATGATCCGCAGCGTCCAGTCGGGGTGCCGTTCGATGACCTTCTCGAACGCCTCGACGAGCAGGTGGAAGCCCTTGTTCTTGTCCAGCCGGCCGGCCGCGACCACGATCTTGCGTGACTGGTCGGAGCGCGGCACGTCCAGGGAGTGCAGGGCGTTGGGGATGCGGCCGATCCGGAGGGAGTCGCCGAACGCCTCGGTGTAGGCGGCGTGGTCGTCCTCGGTGAGCGTGACCAGCGCGTCGAACGACGGGTAGGCGCGGTCGATGGCCTCCCGCCACTCCCCCTTGTGCGCGGAGAGGTGGGAGTGCTCCTGGATGACGCGGACCAGGGCGGGATCGGCGTACCGCTCCACCACCAGGTTGATCGTCGGACGGGTGGAGACGAGCACACCCTCCCGGGGCTCGCGCAGGTAGTTGATCAATCCGCTCACGCGGCGGCGCGACTCCTCGTCACCGGAGACGCCCGCCGGGAAGTGCCCGTGCCAGGAGGTGTCCTCGTCGGCCAGGTCGTACGGCCCGCGCGGGACCTCCGGGCGCACGTCCACGATCGGGACCAGCCGGACCCGGTCGTCCAGCGGGAAGACCGTGTCGTCCTTGCGGCGGTGCATGGAGCCGATCTCGACCTCGTGGCCGCGCGCGACCAGGGCGTTGGCCTGGTTGAAGACCGTGCGGATGGTGCCACCGAGGACGTAGGCGTTGAGGACCAGATAGGTGATCTTCATGTCGCGCCCTTGTCGCTCTTGTCATTGTGATGACACCGGATGGAGAGGTTGTCGCCGTCGGTGAAATAGGGCCGGATCGACAACCGGAACGGCTTGGTCATCGTCTGCATGGGAAAGGTGACGATGTGCTTTTTGCCGGGCATATCGTCGTCGTACTTGCCCACCCGGAGCGAACGGCGCTCTCCGTTCACGGACGCGACCAGGTGCAGATCCCAGTGCTCCCAGCGCAACGGGCCGGGGCACATGAGCGCGGAAAGCGGAATGTCCGCCTCGAAGCGGGCGCCGTCCATGGCGATCGGAATCGTGAAGTCGGCGGGATTGCCACCGGAATCGCGGCCCGCCAGGCCGCGCACCTTGCCGAGGGCGCGCCTCCAGATGGCCGGTCTCGCCTTCCGGCGTTCGCGCGAGGACAGCCGCAACCGCCAGGGCGCCTCCGCCCAAGGCTCGGCGGAGACGACCTCGCCGACGATTCTGATGCGGCCGTCGCGCGGCCACACCTGCGCCACTTCAGCGTGCGCTGTCATCGTCTCGGCACCCCCGTCCGGACGTCATTCAGGTCTTCTTCAGGTTTCACATCGAAGTGTGACAGATGACGTGTTGTGCCCGGAACCCAGAGATCGTTCTCATCTCGTCACCGTCTGTCGACCGGTGTTTCGCCACCGGGGCGGGAACAACAGGTAAAGCACCGCCATCCGGTAGATGGCCACCATCACCCCATATGTGCCGTTACAGTCGATCCTTACGGCAGTCCCATGCAGGCTGCCGCGCAGCGCGACCCCATCCCCCAGTCCCGAACCCGTTCCCGGAGCCATGGCAGACAACCCGAGCCCCGCCCCCGCCGCCGGCTGGCAGTCAGCGAACGCCACCGTTCCCTCACTGAGCGTCATCGTTCCCGTACACCGCGTACAGGGGTATATCCGGCAGTGCCTGGAATCAATCCTCGCCTGTGACCTCCCCGGCCTTGAGGTCATCGCGGTGAACGACGCCTCGCCGGACCGCTGCGGGGAGATCCTGGACGAGATCGCCGCCCGCGACCCGCGGGTACGGGTACGCCATCTCACCGAGAACGTGGGGCTCGGCGAGGCGCGCAACATCGGCCTGGACCTGGCGACCGGCGACTACGTCTGGTTCTTCGACAGCGACGACTACGCCACCGAGGGGGCCGTGCACGCGATCGTCGACCGGCTGGCCCGGACCCGGCCGGACGTGCTGCTCTTCGACTACGCGCGCGAGTACTGGTACGGCAAGGTCAAGCGCAGCGTGATCAACGAGCTGTTCCGGGTGCCCCCGCCGCCGGACGTGTTCACCTGCGCGGAGCGGCCGACCGTGCTGCGGTTGATGATGACCGCCTGGAACCGCGCCATCCGCCGCGAGTACCTGCTGGAGCTCGGCCTGCGGTTCAGCCGCGGCTACTACGAGGACTACAACGTCACCTACCCGGTGCTGCTGGCCGCCGAGAAGATCAGCCTGCTCGACCAGGTCTGTTACATCTACCGGCAGCGGCGGCGCGGCGCGATCACCAAGACGCGCAGCCAGAAGCACTTCGACGCGTTCCCCCAGTACGACCGGGTGTTCGCGTTCATGGACCGGATGGGGCCCGAGGCCGACCAGTTCCGCGCCCGGATGTTCGACCGGGCGATCTGGCATCTGCTGGTGATCATGGAGGCGGACGACCGGGTGCCCGAGGCGGACCGGGCCAGGTTCTTCGCCGGCATATCGGAGATCTACCGGCGCTACCGGCCGGCGGACCACGTCATGCCCGACGACCCGATCCTCGCCAAGAAATACGTGCTGATCGGGAAGAACGACTTCAAGGGCTTTGAGCGGCTGCACGCCAGGCTGCGGGCTCGGGCGCTGGCAGGCAAGGTCAAGCGCAAGGCCAAGGCGGTCGCCAACAACTCCAAGCGCCGCGGCATGCAGGCCTACTACCGTTCGCAGCTGCGGCGTCCGATCGACGAGCACCTCGCGGTGTACGCGGCGTACTGGTACCGCGGCTACGCCTGCAACCCCGCCGCGATCTACGAACGGGCCACGGAGCTCGCGCCGCACGTCAAGGGCGTCTGGGTGGTCAAGCCCGAGAACGTCGCGGACATGCCCAAGGGCGTGCGGTACGTCGTGCAGGGCTCCAAGGCGTACTGGCGCACGATGGCCCGCGCGAAGTACTTCGTCAACAACGTCAACTTCCCCAACGCCCTGGTGAAGCGGCGCGGCCAGGTCCACGTGATGACCCAGCACGGCACACCGCTCAAGAAGATGGGCCTCGACCAGATGCAGTACCCCGCCGGCGGCGGGACGATGGACTTCGAGGCGCTGATCAGGCGGGCCGACCGGTGGGACTACCACGTGTCGGCCAACCCCCTGACGACCGAGGTCTGGGAGCGCAGCTTCCCCTGCGACTACGAGATGCTGGAGATCGGCTACCCGCGCAACGACCGGCTGGTGCGCGCCACCGCCGACGAGCGCGACCGGCTGCGCGCCGAGATCGGCATCCCGGAGGGCAAGAAGGCCGTCCTCTACACCCCGACGCACCGCGACTACCGGCGCGACTTCTCGCCCACGTTCGACATCCGGCGGTTCGCCCAGGAGCTCGGCGACGAGTACGTGCTGCTGCTGCGCGCGCACTACTTCTACAAGCCGGAGGCCGAGCTCTGGGACCGGGAGCGCGTCATCGACGTCTCCGCGCACCCGTCGGTCGAGGACCTGTGCATCGCGTCCGACGCGCTGCTGACCGACTATTCGTCGATCATGTTCGACTACGCCGTGCTGCCGGACCGGCCGATCGTGATCTTCGCCGCCGACTGGGAGACCTACCGGCTCACCCGGGGCGTCAACTTCGACCTGACGGAGTTCCCGCCGGGTCTCGTGGCCCGTACCGAGGAGGACCTGCTGAAGGGCTTCCGGTCCGGCACGCCGTGGGGCGAGGCCGCGGCCCGGTCGCGCGCGGCCTTCCGGGAACGTTTCTGCCCTTGGGAGGACGGCCGGGCATCCGAACGGGCGGTCCGCCGGGTCTTTCTCGGTGAGGACGTCCCGAACCCGCCCCGCGGCTAGCCGTCCGCCGTCCCATCCTGCCCCTTCGCCCTTCGCCCCCGCTAAGGAGCTCCCTTGGTGCCCGACCTCATCAGCGTGATCGTCCTCGCCCGCCGTTCCGGCGCGGACCTGGCCGAGACGCTGGCCTCCCTCGCCGCGCAGACGTACGGCACGCTGGAAGTGCTGGTGGTGGACGGCGGCACCGGGGCCGGCGCGGACGTCACGCTTCCCGACGACCGGTTCCGGCTGATCCGGGAGGGCGCTCCGGGGCGCGGCACGGCGCGCAACATCGGCGTGCGCGCGGCGACCGGGGAGTTCCTGGCCTTCGCGGAGGACGGCGACGTCCTGCCGGAGAACGCCCTCGAAGTCCTCCACTCGGCTCTGGCCGCCGGTAAGTCGGACTTCGCGGCGGGCAACGTCGGCGTCCGGCACGAAGGGGGCACGCGCCCCTCGCCGGTTCACCGCGAGGCGTTCGCCAAGAGCCTGTCCGGTACGCACATCCGGCGGCACGAGGAACTCCTCCAGGACCGGTACGTCACCAACAAGCTGTTCCGCGCCTCGTTCTGGGAGCGGCACGGCCTGGAGTTCCCGGACGTCAACCGGGACGACGATCTCGCGGTCGCGGTGCCCGCGCACTTCCTGGCCGACGCGGTGGACGTCGTCGCGCGGATCGTGATGCGAAGGTCCGCCGACGTCCAGCCGGCGCCGAGCGCCGTCCCGCAGGACGCCGCCGACGGCTTCACCGCCGTGGAGGCCGTGCTCACCCGGCTCGACGGCCGGTGGAAGCCCAAGGAGCGGCGCCGGTTCCTCGCCGCCGTGCTCGACCGCGAGCTGCGCGCCTTCCTGGACGGGCTGCCGGACACGACCGACGAGGAACGCGACCAGGTCATCGCGCAGGCGGCGGCCCACGCCGAGTGGCTGGACCCCAAGGCGCTCGCCGAGGTACCGGCGATCACCCGGCTGAAGTGGCACCTGGCCGCCCAGAAGAAGCGGACCGAGCTGGTCAAGGTGGTCCGGTACGGGCGCGGCAAGCCCAACCCCTCGATCGTCCGCGAGGGCCTGCACCGCTACGTCGTCCATCCGTACTGGAAGGACGAGGCGATCGCGGTGCCGCAGGAGCTGTACCGCGCCCGCACCGAGGTGGCGCTGCGCGGCCGGGTGCACACGGTGGCGTGGCGCGACGGCAAGCTGGTCGTCTCCGGCGAGGCGTACATCAACTCGGTGAGCTCGCGCCGCCGCTGGGCCGCGATCAAGGGCGTCACGCTGCGGTCGGGGCGCCGCCGGATTCCGCTGCTCGCCCGCCAGACGCCCAAGCCCGGCAAGAAGTCCGGCGCGTGGACCGGGTTCGAGTTCACCCTCGACCCCAGGAAGCTGCGGCGGCGCGGCGCCTGGACCGACGGCGTCTGGGACGTGGAGGCCACGGTCTTCAACTCGGGTGTGCTCCGTTCGGCCCGCCTGCGCGGCGGTACGAGCGGCAGCGGCGCCCGTCCGCCGTACCACTACGTCACCGACGACGTGCGCGTCGTTCCGCAGGTCGTCGACGGGACGCTGCGCGTCGCGGTCGAGACCGTCACCGCCAAGGCCACCGCGCTCCGCTGGGCGGAGGACGCCCTGGAGGTGGAAGGCGTCGTCACCACCGGGGCCGCGCCCGCCGAGGTGTCCCTCGCGCTGGGTGACGACCTCGTCCGGACGCCCGTCAGCACGCACGGCGACGGCCGGTTCACCGCCGTCGTACCGCTGCCGCAGGGCTCCGGTGGCACCGACCCGCAGGCCATCGACGACACCCGCGACTGGGCGGTGCTGCTGGACGGCCGCCCCCTGGTGCTGGCGGAGGGCGTCGCCGACCTCGAACGGCTCGTCGGCGCGCAGGAGGTGTTCGCTGGACGCGGCGCCGCGGGTTACCTGCGGCTGCAACTGCGTACGGCACGGCTGCTGGTCACCGCGGCGGACTGGCGCGATGACGGCACCCTCGTGCTCGCCGGGACGCATCCGGTGTACGACGGCGGCGACATCCTGGTCCGCAGCCGGGGACGTCGCAAGGACTACCCCTTCACTATGGCGAAGGCCGAGGACGGCGTGCTGACCTGCGAGGTGCCCGTCGCGGCGGTGCCGAGCGTCGCCGGTGTGCTGCCGCTGCGCCAGGGCCGCTGGGACGTGCTCTTCCGGCCCCCGGGCGGCCGTCCGCTGGCCGTCCGGACGACCCCCGAGGTCGCGGCGGGACCGGCCGAGTCGATCGAGGTGGCACGGCGCGGCTACGCGCTGGAGCACCAGGGCACCGGCCTGGTCGTCCACGTGACCTCGGACCTCGGCCAGGACGAGAAGGGCAGCGCCGCCGCCATGCGCGCGGAGGCGCGCAAGCGCGTCGCCAAGGACGGGCTGCGCGACACCGTGCTGTTCTCCTGCTTCAACGGCCGCCAGTACTCCGACAGCCCGCGCGCGATCCACGAGGAGCTCGTGCGGCGCGGCGTGGACCTGGAGCAGCTGTGGGTCGTCAACGACGGCCAGGTGGAGCTGCCCGGCACGCTCCAGGCCGTCCGGCTGAACGGGCGGGAGTGGCACGAGGCGATGGCCTCGTCGCGCTACATCATCACCAACCACCGCCTCGGCGACTGGTTCCAGCGCCACCCCGACCAGATCGTGCTGCAGGCCTGGCACGGCACCCCGCTCAAGAAGATCGGCCGGGACCTCAAGGAGGTGCACTTCGCCTACGCGCCGGGCATGAAGAAGGCCCTCCAGGCGCAGACGCAGGCCAAGTCGGCCGACGTCCCGGCCACGCCCAACCTGCCGGAGTGGACGCACCTGCTGTCGCCCAACCCGTTCAGCACCGAGATCTTCCGGCGGGCGTTCGCGTTCAAGGGTGAGATCATCGAGGCCGGGTATCCGCGCAACGACGTGCTCCACCACCCCGAGGCCGACCGGATCGCCGCCTCCGTGCGCGCCAGGCTCGGCATCCCGGAGGGCAAGAAGGTCGTGCTGTACGCGCCGACCTGGCGGGACGACCAGTACTACAGCCGGGGCCGTTACAAGTTCGACCTGCGGCTCGACCTGGCGCGCGCGCAGGCCGCGCTGGGGCATGACCACGTGCTGCTGGTCCGCCTCCACAGCAACGTGGTGGACGGCGTTCCGGAGGACGGCAACGGCTTCGTCTTCGACGTCTCGCTGTATCCCGACATCGCCGAGCTCTACCTGGTCTCGGACATGATGGTCACGGACTACTCGTCGGTGATGTTCGACTTCGCCAACACCCGGCGGCCGTTGTTGTTCTTCACCTACGACCTCGCCGACTACCGGGACCGGCTGCGCGGCTTCTACTTCGACTTCGAGAAGGAGGCGCCGGGGCCGCTGCTGGAGACCTCGGACGCGCTCATCGAGGCGATCCGCGACGCCGGGACCGTGAGCGAGGACTTCGCGGGCGAGTACGACGCGTTCGTCCAGCGGTTCTGCCCGCTCGACGACGGCAAGGCGGCGGCCCGGGTCGTGGACCGGATCTTCAACGCCTGATCGCCGGGCCGGCTAGCCGGTCTCGGCGACCTCGCGCCAGCCGCCGAAGGCCGCCGCGCCCGGCGCCTGCTGCCGGTTGACCAGGAGGCGGCCGTGGTGGCCGAGCGTGACGACCATGGCCCGGCCGGTGGCGTCGACGGCGACGGCGGGCCCGCCGACGATCGGGCCGCCGAGGGGCGTCCACGGACCGAACGACCACCTCGTCGCGAGTGCGGACCGGCCGCCCCGCCCGGCCGCCGGGGCGTTCGTCACGGCGCAGTTGGTTCCGGTGGGCACGCTGCCGCGCGCACAGATCACGGCCCCCGTCCCCGTGGCCGCCAGCGCGGCTCCGTCGACCCCCTCGACCCCGCCCACGCGCCGCGGTGCCGAGAACGTGCCGTCCCGCTGGGCGGTCTGGAGCAGGTAGTCGCCGGAATGCGGGTCGCGGTGCATCAGCTGCGTGGCACCACCGGGCCCGACGGCCAGCCTGAGCGGCCCGGCGGGCGAGGTGTGGCCGATGTCCTCGCCACGGACCAGCCTGCCCGTGCCGTCCTCACGCCAGCGCACCACCGCGCCGGGGCCTGCCTGGTGGAGCCAGGGCGGGCCTTTCGGGTCGTCGTCGGAGGCGGCGAACACCTCGACGGGCGACCGGCCGGCGGGCGTCACGGCCAGGCCGTCGCGCAGGTTGCGGCCGCCCAGGTCGCGCCAGCGGCCGAACTCGTGCTGCCGCTTGCCCTGCTTTCGCATCGCGAGCGTCCCCGTGCCCGTGCGGACCAGCACCATCACCCTGCCGTCGGCGGTCGCCGTGACGGCCGGTGACCCGGTGAGCTTGCGGTCACGCTCACGGCCCGGCGTGCCCAGCTGCGTCACCTGCCACGCGTTCGCCCGGCCGGCCTGGAAGAGCACGATCCCGTGGGCGTCGTCGCTCCGGCGGGCGGCGACGGTCCAGCGGTCGCCGACGACGCCGACGCTGACCGAGGGGGTGAGCGGGAAACCCGGATCGATCCGGATCGGCCCGGTCCACTGCTCGGCCGTCCGCTGCGACCACACGTACAGTCCGCCCTGCTCGACCGCGAACGCGCGCAGCAGGCCGTCCGCGCCGCGGGCCAGCTGGACGCCGCCGCCGGGCCACCGGTGGTACATGCGCTGCGTCCAGGCCCAGTACTTGCGGAGCTTCTTGTCGCTGATCAGCCGGTCGTGGCTGCGGTAGGCCTCAAAGGCCAGCTTCTTGCGGGCCCGCTGGCCGGGACCGAGGTTCACCGGGAGCCGCAGGACCGGGTAATCGACATAGCCGACCTCGACCAGGCGCGGATCGCCCGCGCCGCGCACCGCCTCGGCGGTGAGCCGCGCGGCGGCGACGTGGTCCTTGTGGTCGTGCCCGTCCGGCTGCGTGTCCTGATAGCGGACCACCGTCGAGTCGAACGTCCTGATGAGCGACTGCAGGGCGGCCAGCAGCTCGGCGCGTGTCACGCAACGGGCGAACGGCGAGCCGGGAGGCACGACGGTCGGCACGCAGAACGTGCCCGTCGTGTCCTTCTGGAGGCGCCGCAACGCATGCTTGCCCTCTGTGCCGGGACGTGCGTCGGCTCCGTCCGGCAGCCGGAACCAGACCAGCCGCACCTTCGGCCGTTCCACGAGCGTGTCGACCTGGACGGTGAGCGGGCCCGCCGTCATGGCGTCGCGGCGCCAGCGGTCCTTGACGCCCGCCATGTTGGCGTACGCCAGCCGGATCCCGCGCTCGCGGCTGGCCGAGTACTCGTACGGGTCGTACGCCTTGGCACGGCCCTCGCCCGCGGTCACGAAGACCGTCGTCGTGTCATGCCCGGCGGCGACGACATCCTGGATGTCGGGATTCATGAACAGCAGATCGTCGTCCTCGTGCGCGACGACGTGCAGGAACCGGTCCGCCCGGCCGATGCCGTCGGGAACGGCCGCGGGCTGGGCGGGCACGGTCACCCGCCGCGTGCCGCTCTCCGTCCCGGCGAACCAGAAGCCTCCGAAGGCCAGGCCGGCGCCCAGCACACAGACCGTACCCGTAACGAAGCCCGGACCACGGGCACCCCCACGAACCCCCACGCGCGGCGCTCTCCCCGAGACGGGCGGGCTGGCGCGCCCGCGGTGACGTGAGACCTATGGGCGGCAAGTGTGGAGGAGATTGGCCTACCGCCGCAAGATCAAAACTTGCGGAAATTTCAGGCAACCTTCACAAGGGGTTAGGGCGTCATTAGTGCGAGATCCGCGCCGGGACCGTAGGGCTCCGGCGCTCACAGGGACGGGGGAGCCGCCATCATTGCGATGTCCGAACGCCGGGAGCCCGGCGTCCGACGGCTCGCGACGACGCTCGTCGTCGTACCGGCGCTGAACGAGGAGCACGCCATCGCCGGCGTCCTCAAGGAGCTGGCCGTCGCCTGCCCCGACGCCGACGTGCTCGTCATCGACGACGGTTCGTCCGACGGCACGGCGGCCCAGGCCGCCGCCCTCGGCGTGCCCGTGGTCCGGCTGCCGTTCAACCTCGGCGTCGGGGGCGCCATGCGGGCCGGCTACCGGTACGCGCTGCGCCAGGGCTACCAGGCGGTGGTCCAGGTCGACGCCGACGGCCAGCACGACGCCTCGTACATCCCGCGGCTCGTCGCCGAGCTCGACACCGCCGACCTGGTCATCGGGGCGCGCTTCGCGGGCGAGGGCGAGTACTCGGCCGGACGCGGGCCGCGCCGCTGGGCGATGAGCCTGCTCGCGGGCGTGCTGTCCAGGCTGGCCGGGACGCGGCTCACCGACACCACGAGCGGGTTCCGGGCCGCCGGACCCCGGGCCATCCAGCTGTTCGCCGAGCATTACCCGGCCGAGTACCTGGGCGACACGGTCGAGTCGATGGTCATCGCCGTGCGGTCCGGCTACCGGGTGCGGCAGGTGCCGGTCGCGATGCGGCCGCGCGCCGCCGGCCAGGCCAGCCAGTCCTCCCTGCGCGCGACGATCTACCTGTTCCGGGCGGTCGTCGCGCTCGGGCTGGCGCTGGTGCGCCGCTGGACGCCGGGCTCGCCCGCCGCATGAAGGCCTACCATCTGGGACTGATCGGTGCCGCGATCGCCCTCTTCGTCATCTTCGAGATGTTGCGCCGCCGCCGGCTGCGCGAGAAGTACGCGATCACGTGGGTCGTGCTCGCGGTCGTCATCGTGCTGCTCGCGGCGTTCCCCAGGATCCTGTTCTGGGCCGCCGACCTCACCGGGGTCGTGGTCCCGGCGAACCTGCTGTTCTTCGGCGCCAGCCTGCTGCTGCTCGCCATGAACGTGCAGCTCAGCTCCGAGGTGAGCCGGCTGGAGGACAAGGTGCGCACGCTCGCCGAGGAGCTCGGCCTGCAACGCCTGCGCATCGAGCAGATCGAGCGGGCCGGGGAAGCCGGAGAGGCCGAGCGGGCCGAGCGGGCCGAACCCTCCGACGGCCCATGACGGCTCGGACGCGCACGTCGGTCGCCTCCGGAACGATGACCGTCGGGGCCGGGCTCGTGCTGCTCGGCGTCTCGGCCACCGTCTATCTGGTGTTGTCGGCGCGGGCGGTCGGCCCGCGCGAGTTCGCCTCGGTGTCGACGTTGTGGACGCTGGTCTACACGTTCGGGATCGGCGCGTTCCTGCCGTTCGAGCAGGAGCTCGGCCGCGCCCTCGCTGGACGCACCGAGGTCGGCCGGGGCGGCGCGCCGGTCGTCGTGCGGACCGCCCAGGCGGCCATGGTGACCCTCGCCGTCCTGCTGGCGGCGGGCGCCCTGCTGTCCCAGGCCCTGGTCGGCCGGCTGTTCGACGGCAGATGGACGCTGCTGTTCGCGCTGGCGGTCGCGGTCGCCGCGATGGCGGCGCAGTACGTCACGCGCGGGGCGTTCTCCGGCTCGGGCCGGTTCGGCTGGTATTCGGCGCAGCTCGGAATCGAGGGCGGAGTCCGGATCGCCGGGTGCGCGGTGCTGTTCGTGGTGGGCGTGCATTCGGTCGGGCCGTACGCCTGGCTGCTGGCTCTGGCCCCGCTCGCGTCGGTGCTGCTGACCGTTCCGGGCACGCGTGGAGCACTGACCCCCGGGCCACCGGCGCCGTGGGCGGAGGTCTCCGCCAACCTGGGCTGGCTGCTGGTCGCCACCGTGTGCGCCCAGGGCGTCGCGAACGCGGCCATGGTCGCGATGGCGCTCCTGGCTCCTGGCGGCGACGCCGCCGGTCAGTTCCTCGCGGCGTTCGTGATCGCCCGGGTACCGCTGTTCCTCTTCCAGGCCGTCCAGGCCGTGCTGCTCCCCGGGCTGGCGCGGGCGCTGGCCACCGGCGACCGGGCCCGGTTCCGGCACGAGTCGCGCCGGGTGCTGACCGCCACGGGCGCGGTCGCGGTCGCGGGCGTGCTCGGCACCGCCGCGCTGGGACCCCAGGTGCTGCGGCTGGCGTTCGGCGCGGAGTTCGCGCTGGGCCGCGCCGACCTGGTCGTGCTGGCCGCCGCCACCGGGCTCTACATGATCGCCCTCGTCTTCCAGTCGGGCGTGGTCGCCCTCGAACGGCACCGCGACAACGCGGTCGGCTGGGCCGCCGCGCTGGCCGTCTTCGTGCTCTGCTGCCTGATCCCCGTGTCCGCCCTGCACCGGGTCGAGCTGGCCCTGGTGTCCTCGTGCGCCGTCGCCGCCTGCCTGCTCGCCGTGCGGCTCCGTGATGGAGTGAAGCCTTGACCGACCGTCTGCTCGACCGGCTCTCGGACCTGGCGGTCGTGGCCTTCGCGGTGTGGACGGCCGTCTACCACGCGGGGCTGCTGTTCGACCCGCCCACGTGGGTGCTGCTGGTCTGCTGGCTCGTGGTGCTGGCGGGGCTGGGCGGGCTGTACGCGTGGCGGCTCCCGTCGTGGACGGCGGAACGGGCTCCGGAGACGTCCCTTGACCGGCCGCCGCTGGGTTATTGGGCATTCGCCGCCATCGCCACCGGAGTAGTCGCGGGAACGGCGGCGGGGCTCCACAAGTCCGGCGTGCCGTGGTGGGTGGTCTGGGCGGCCGGGCTGCTGAGCGTCGCGGCCACCGCCGCGGTCTTCGTCGGCGCCCGGGGCGGCGCACACGTCCTGCGCGGCGGGGACGAGGAGGACGAACCCGCACGCGGCATGACGGCGGTGCCCGTGCTGACCGCCGCCGGTTTCGCGATCGCTTCGCTGTTCCTCGTCAACACCGATGGAGACGACGCGTTCTTCGTGTCCCGTTCGGTGTGGACGGCCGCCCACGGCCGGGTTCCGCTCCAGGACGTCATCTTCACGCAAGGCGAGCTCCCGCCGATCGCGGGCGAGCCGCCGGTCTCCTCCATCGAGGTCCTGGTCGGGGCGCTCGCCCGGGTGCTGGGCGTGCCCGCCGCGTCCTTCCTGTGGTACGTCGCGCTGCCGGTGGCCGTCTTCCTCGCGGTCTGGGCCCTCTGGCGGCTCGTCCGGGAATGGGCGCCGCGGCGCCTGCTCGCCTGCTTCGTGGTCGCCGTGGCGTACCTGGTCTGGGCGGGCGAGAGCGCGGGCTCGCTCGGGGCGTTCCACCTGCTGCGCATGTGGCAGGGCAAGGCGATGTTCGTGTCGGCGCTCATCCCGTTGCTGTACGTCTACCTGACCCGGTGGGCCGAGCGGCGTTCGCCCGCCGCGCTCGCGCTCGCCGCGACCGCCGGGGTCGCGGCGACCGGACTGTCGTCCACGGCGGCACTCCTGGTCCCGCTCGTGGTCGCGGCGGTGGCGGGACCACTGATCATCACGCGCCGGGTCGGTGCCGGGGTGGCGGCCGCGGCGGCGCTGGCGTACCCGGTGGGCGCGGGGCTGCTGGTCACGCTCACGCACAGCGGCGGCGAGATGGTCGAGGGCCGCGCCGCCGGCGCCGCCGCCAGTTACGCGGTGGTCCTGCTCGCCGGGGCGCTCGGCGTGATCGGCGGATGCGCGCTCTGGCTGAGCCCGTGGCTGGCCCGCCCGGGGGCGCCCGCCCTGATCGCCGGTGGGATCGCGGCCGTCACCACCGTGCTGCTGGTCACCGGGCTGCTGGAGTTCATGGGCTCCGCGACGGGCGCCGGACCGGTGATGTGGCGCACGCTGTGGGTCGTGCCCGCGCCCGTGCTGGTCGGCCTCCTCGCCACCGTCACCCTGCCCAGGGTGCTCGCGCGTGGCCCGGCGACGGCGCGCCGGTGGCTCGTCCTGGCACCCGCCGCCCTCGTCTGCGCCGCCCTCGTGGTGGGCGGCCTGCCGCTCTGGGCCCGGGACGCCGGGACGCTGGTCGAAGGTCGTCCCTCCTGGAAGGCCGTTCCCAAGGAACTGCGCACCTCGCGGGTGGTCGTGAGGGAAGCAAAGGCACACCAGGGACAGGCAGAGGGACAGCGAGACGGCGGCGCAGTGGTGCTGATGCCGCAGCGCTACATGCGGACGGTGCCGATGTTCGCGATCGGGGCGAACGCGGTCAGTCCCAACAGCCATCACCTGCACATCCTGGGTGCGTCACGTACGTTCACCGACGACCGGAAGCTGCTCACCCGCCTCGTCCAGTCGCCCAGGAGCCGCAAGCCGGCCGCCGGACCGGTCCGCGAAGCGCTGCGCCGCGTCCAGGTCACCGTGGCCTGCGCCCACCGCGCCGACACCGCGGCACTGCGGATCATCGCCGCCGCCGGGTACGGAGGGCGGCGCGAGATCGGTGGCCTCGTCTGCCTCTTTACAGGCGGCGTCGCGGGCGACGTTCACCCAGGGAAACCCTGACGTCCCCTCACGTACGACCGCAGTTAGCCGAGGACGTCCACCATCTCCGGGATGACCGACCAAGCAACGGACCTTTCGATCATTACCGACGAGCGGCCCTGGGGCCGCTTCGAGCGGTTCACCCTGAACGAGCGGTCCACCGTGAAGATCATCCACGTGGCGCCGGGGCAGCGTCTCAGCCTGCAGCGGCACCGCCACCGCGACGAGCTGTGGGTGGCGCTGGACCGTGGCGCGGTGTTCGAAGTGGCCGGGCAGCGGATCGTGCCCGAGGTCGGCGAACGCGTGCTGATCAAGGCCGGGGACACGCACCGGATGGGCTCCTCGGGCCCTGCCGTGCGCGTGCTGGAGATCGCGTTCGGCGAGTTCGACGAGGACGACATCGAACGCCTCGAAGACGCCTACGGCCGCACCTGACCCCGCCGTTCCGTGGCCGCCTCCGCGGGCAGAGACCCCTACTTCGACAACGCCAAGTTCCTGGCGATCCTCCTGGTCGTCGCCGGGCACGCCGTGGAGGACCTGCGGGACGTGCCCGCCGTCCGCGCCGCGTACCTGCTGGTCTACCTGTTCCACATGCCGGTCTTCATCATGCTCACCGGCTATCTGTCGCGGCGCTTCACCTTCTCGGGGGGCAAGGCGCGCAAACTGATCGGCAATCTGGCCGCGCCCTATGTGATCTTCGAAATCCTCTACTCCGTCTATTTCTGGTCGGTGTCGGGCGGCAAGCCGCTGGAGATCACACTGCTGCGGTCCTCGTACGTCATGTGGTTCCTCATGGCGTTGTTCTTCTGGCGGTTGTCCACCCCGGTATGGCAGCAGATCCGCTGGCCGCTGGGCGTGGCCATGGGCATCTCGCTGCTGTCGTACATGACCGCGCTGCCCAAGGAGCTGACGCTGCACCGGCTGCTGGGGCTGCTGCCGTTCTACGTCCTTGGGCTCATGCTCCGGCCCGAGCACTTCGAACCCCTGAAGACGGCGCGGGCCCGGCTCGTCGGCGCGGCGGCCATGTGCGGCGCCCTGATCGTCCTCGCGACGGCCGGCCGAGAACTGAACAACAGCTGGATCTACTGGGAGAAGGGGCACGAGGCCCTCGGCCTCAGCAACGTCGAGGGCACGGTCATGCGCACCGGGTTGCTGCTGGCGGGCACGGCCCTGGCGTTCGCCTTCCTGGCGATGGTGCCCGCGCGACGGACCTGGTTCACGCCGCTCGGCGCGACGACCCTCTACGCGTACCTGCTGCACGGCTTCGGAATCCAGGTGCTGCGCAAGACCGGCGTATACGACATCTCGGCACTGCACTCGGTGGCCAGTGCCGCCGTCGTGGCCGTGGTCGCCGCCATGATCGCCACGGTGCTGTGCGGCAGGCCGGTCGTCCGCGCCACCCGCTGGCTGATCGAACCCAGAATCGATTGGATCTTTACAGGCCTGACATATCCGGCAAAACCAGATCAACACCGGCCGGTCCGAGTCAAGCGTTAGAACGACCGACCACGGCCGTTCATATTCGGGTCACCCCTGCGCACACCAGCCTCTCTAGCGTGTTTTTGCCCTTTTCAAAAGCGTTACCCCATCAGTAAGGAAGAAGCCACGTGCGCGTTGTCTGCGTCATCCCCGCACGCGGCGGGTCAAAGGGCATCCCCCGCAAGAACCTCGCCCTGGTCGGCGGACGGCCGCTCGTCGTCCGCGCGGTCCAGGCCGCCCTGGCCGCGGCGCTCATCGACCTCGTCGTGGTCAGCACCGACGACGCGGAGATCGCCGCCGCCGCGCGGGCCGCCGGAGCCCGGGTGGTCGACCGGCCGGACGAGCTCAGCGGCGACGTCGCGTCCTCGGAGTCGGCCCTGCTGGACGCACTGGACCAGCTGGCCGGCGACGGGGGCGGCGCGCCCGAGGTCACGGTGATGGTCCAGTGCACCAGCCCGTTCATCGACCCGGCGGACCTCGACGCGGCCGTGCGGACGGTGCTCGACGGCGCGGCGGACTCGGTGTTCTCCGGGCTGGAGACGCACGAGTTCCAGTGGCGGTCGGTGGCCGACCGCGGCGTCACCGGGGTGGGCCACGATCCCGGCCACCGGCCCCGCCGGCAGGACCGGCCCCCGCACTACCGCGAGACGGGCGCGTTCTATGTGATGCGGACCGCGGAGATGCGCATCCACCGCCACCGCTTCTTCGGGCACATCGAGGTCCAGCCGGTGCCGCTCGCGCACGCCGTCGAGGTGGACACACCGGCCGACCTGGAGCTCGTCCGGCTCATCGCGCCGGTCGTCGACCGGCCCGGCCCGATCGACGTGGACGCCGTGGTCACCGATTTCGACGGCGTGCACACCGACGACCGCGCGACGGTCGACCAGGACGCCCGCGAGAGCGTCACCGTCAGCCGGTCCGACGGCATGGGCGTGTCGCGGCTGCGCGCCGCCGGCGTCCCGTTCCTCATCCTGTCCACCGAGGTCAACCCGGTGGTGGCGGCGCGCGCGGCGAAGCTCCGGGTGCCCGTGCTGCACGGCCTGGACGACAAGGCCGCCGCCCTGCGCAAGTGGATCGCCGACAACGGCCTGGACCCCGCGCGGGTGGCCTACGCCGGCAACGACGTCAACGATCTCGGCTGCCTGGCGCTCGTCGGCTGGCCGATCGCGGTCCCGGGCTCGCACCCGCTTGTGCTGGCAGCGGCCCGCGTCACCCTCACCCGACCCGGCGGCGCCGGGGCGGTCCGCGAGCTCTGCGAGCGCGTGCTCCAGGCCCGCACCTCCGAACCCAACTCCTAAGGACGAAGACGATATGAGCAAGGCAGCGACCGCCACCGTCCCCAAGCCGGTCCAGATCGGCGGCCGCACGGTCGGCGCCGGCCAGCCGGTCTACGTGATCGGTGAGATCGGCATCAACCACAACGGCGACGTCGACATCGCCCGCCGCCTCATCAACATCGCGGCCGACGCCGGCTGCCAGGCGGTCAAGTTCCAGAAGCGCACGCCGGAGATCTGCGTCCCGGTCGAGCAGCGCGGCAAGATCCGCCAGACTCCGTGGGGCGAGATGACCTACATGGAGTACAAGGAGCGGGTCGAGTTCGGCACCGACGAGTACCAGCAGATCGCCAAGTACGCCGCCGACCGCGGCATCGACTGGTTCGCCTCCCCGTGGGACGTGCCGTCGGTGGAGTTCCTGGAGAAGCTCGACGTCGTCACGCACAAGGTCGCCTCGGCCTCGGTCACCGACCACGAGCTGCTGCGCGCGCTGGCCGCCACCGGCAAGCCGATCATCCTGTCCACCGGCATGTCGACGCTGGCGGAGATCGACGCCGCCGTGGACATCCTCGGCACCGACGGGCTGGTCATCCTGCACTCCACCTCGACCTACCCGCTGCCGCCCGAGGAGGCCAACCTCCGGACGATCGGCACCCTCCAGGAGCGCTACGGTGTCCCGGTCGGCTACTCCGGCCACGAGCGCGGCCTGCAGATCTCGCTGGCGGCGGTGACCATGGGCGCGGTCATGGTGGAGCGGCACATCACCCTGGACCGCACCATGTGGGGCTCCGACCACGCCGCCTCGCTGGAGCCGACGGGCCTGGAGCACCTGGTCCGCGACATCCGGATCATCGGTGAGGCGCTCGGTGACGGCCAGAAGCGGGTATTCCCCGGCGAGGAGGAGCCGAGGGCGCGCCTGCGCCGCACCACCGCCTGAAGCCGTCCACCCGCGGGCCGGTGACGCCGCCGGGCCCGCGGTGTCGTTTCGCCGAACGGAGTCCACCAAGTGACCACCCTGTCGGTCATCGTGCCGATGCGCGACGTCGCGCCGTACCTGGGTGACCTGCTGCTCAGCCTGACCCGCAACACCCGGGACGACTTCGAGTTCATCGTGGTCGACGACGGGTCGCGGGACGCCACGCCTAGCATCCTCGCCGACCAGGCCGAGCGGGTGCCGGGCCTGACGGTGATCAGGAACGAGCGGTCGCTCGGCCTCAGCGGCGCGCGCAACCGGGGGCTGGCGGCCTCGTCGGGACGGCTCATCACCTATCTCGACGGGGACGACTGGCTGGCCCCCGGCTACCTGGCCCGGGCGGTCGAGGCGATCGACACGATCGGCTGCGACTACATCAAGACCGACCACATCCAGGTGTTCGGCCGGCGGCGCGAGCTGCACCGGGCGCCCCAGGGACGGCGCGGCGTGAAGCTCGACCCGCGCGACGGCATCATGCCCGCGCACGGCAAGACCATGGTCGACTTCCCGTACGCGTGGTCGGGGATCTACCGGCGCGAGCTCGCCGACGACGGGCTGCTGACCTTCGACGAGGAGCTGCTCACCGCCGAGGACCGACCGTGGATCTGGCGGCTGCACCGCACCGCCGCCTCGTACGCCGTCGTCTCGCTCACCGGCGTCTTCTACCGGCGCGAGGTCTCGGGCTCGCTCAGCCAGGTGGGCGACGCGCGGCAGCTGCACTTCTTCGACGCGTTCGACAAGGTGATGGCGCAGCTGGAGACCGACCCCGAACGCGACCGGTTCCGGCGCAAGGCGGTGCAGACCTACTGCGCGATCATCGCGCACCACCTGAACGAGCGGGAACGCCTGACCCCGTCCCTCAGACAGGCCCTGCGGACCAGGGCACGGGCCACGCTGCGGGCCCTCCCGCAGGAGACCCTCGCCGAGGTACGTCCCGGACTGGGCCGGGAACGCCTCACCCTGTTCGCCGAGACGCTGGGAATCGGGCTCTGAGCCGTGACGCAACTCTTCATGACCTCGACGCTGTTCAGCGCGATCACTCTGTCGGCCGCGATCGACGCCGGGGCGTTCGGCCCGCGCGACCGCCGGCGGGTGCTGCTGGTCAGCAACAACAGCGCGATGCCCGAGTTCGCCACGCCGGTCGACCAGGTGCCGGGCTTCGACACGCTCGCGCCGCGCTTCGACGACGTCATCTCGTGGAACGCCGAGATCGCCCCGCTGCATCCGAGCGGCTGGGAACCCCGGATGGAGGACCTGCCCGTCTGGGAACGGATGTTCCGTGACCGCTGGGGGCTCGGCGACGAGCCGGTCGAGCTGGTCACCGAGTCGATCGCGGTGCCGCCCGCGCGCTCGCTGGCCGCGATCTTCTTCGACGCGGTGGTGACGGTCTACTCCGACGGGCTGATGAGCTACGGCCCGACGCGCAACGCGCTCCCCCACGGCATCGGCACCAAGATCAGCCGTCAGCTGCATCTCGACCTCGTGCCCGGCCTCGAACCGCAGCTGCTGCGCGAGTACGGCGTGCCCGCCGAGGTCATCCCCGACGAGCCGTTCCGCTCGGTCCTCGACAAGTTCCACGCCGGGGTCGCCCCGGCCATCGCCGCGTACGGCGACGGCCTGGACGGCGCGCCGATCATCATCGGGCAGTACCTGTCGGCACTCGGCATCCTCACCGACGAGGAAGAGGACGACCTCCACCTGGAGATGCTGCGCGGCACCGCGGCGCGCGGCCACGGCACGATCCTGTTCAAACCGCACCCGGGCAGCCCCGTGCGCGCCACCGAGCGGCTGTCCGCCGAGGCCGCGCGGCTGAACGTCCGGCTGCTGATCATCGACGCGCCGGTGCCGGCCGAGGCGTGGTGCGCCGCGATCCGGCCCGAGCTGGTCGTCGGGTGCTTCTCCACGGCGCTGGTGACCGCGGCCCGTTACTACGGCGTGCCCGCGGCGGCGGTCGGCACCGGGCTGCTGCTGGAACGGCTGAAACCCTATGAGAACAGCAACCGCGTCCCGGTGACGATCGTCGACACGACGATCCCGCGACTGGCCGAGGACGGCACGCTGCACGAGCCCCGGATCGGCGCCGGCGCGATCGCCGCCGAACTCGTCCCGCTCGTCGCCGCCGTCACGTACTGCATGCGCGCCTCCGCCCGTCCCGACCTGCGGGCCCGGGCGATCGCCCATCTCGACGCCCATCAGGGCGCGGAGCTCACCCGCTACTTCAAGCGCCGCCGCCTGACGACGCTGGACCTGCCCGGCGGCCTCGCCCAGTCGCATCCGCGCGTGCTCAACTCCGTGCTGCCGCGCAGCAGCCGGCGGCGGCAGCTCGCGATCGCCGCGCTGCGCCGCGCCGAGCAACTGCGGGCGCGGCCGAAATGACCGACACGACGGCCGCCCGCACGACGGTGCTCGTGCCACCCGCACGAGACGAGCCGAGACCGGCCGAGACCACGCCGGGCCGGAGCCGTCAGGGCGGCGACCGCCTGCGCGCGCTCGACGGCATGCGCATCATCGCCGCGCTGATGGTCTGCTTCTACCACTACACCGGACGGGGCGGCACGGTGTCGGAGTCGTGGGGCGAGTCGCCCCGCGCGCTGTTCCCCGACCTGTCGTCGATCGCGGTCTACGGCAACCTCGGCGTCGAGTTCTTCTTCGTCATCAGCGGGTTCGTCATCTGCATGAGCTGCTGGGGACGGTCGCTCGGCGACTTCTTCCGCTCCCGCGTGAGCCGCCTCTACCCGGCGTACTGGGTCGCGATCGTCCTCGTCACCGCCGCGTCGCTCGTGCTGCCCGCGGTGGCCAAGCCGGTACGGCTGGACGAGTTCCTGGTCAACCTCACGATGCTGCAGCAGCCCGCGGGCGCCCACCGGGTGCTCGGCGTGTGCTGGACGCTCTGGGTGGAGCTGCGCTTCTACCTGCTGTTCGCGCTCTTCGTGGTCTGGCGCGGCGCGACGTACCGGCGGGTGGTGCTGTTCTGCTGCCTGTGGCTGGTGGCGGGCGTGCTGACCCGGGGCACCGACCTGGAGATCCTGCGCGAGATCACGGTCGACTCCTACGCGCCGTTCTTCACCGGCGGGCTCGCGCTCTACCTGATCCACCGGTACGGGAGCGACCTGCTGCTCTGGGGCATCGTGGTGATCAGCTGGCTGCTCGGCCAGTACTACGTCACCGGCGACATGTGGAGCCCCGACGCGACCGGATCGTTCGCGCAGCGGTCGCCGTACGTGATCCTGCTGGTGGTCACGCTCGCGTTCGCCTCCGTCGCCGCGGTCGCGCTGGGCTGGTTCCGCTGGGCGGGCTGGCGCTGGCTGACCACGGCGGGCGCCCTCACGTACCCGTTCTATCTCATCCACGAGCACCTGGGCTGGTTCGCGATCCGCGTCCTGCACCGCAAGCTGGACGTGGCCGCGCCGGTGACGCTGCTCGCCACCATCGCGGGCATGCTCCTGCTCGCGTACGCGATCCACCGGCTGGTGGAACGGCCGGGCGGCAAGCTGCTGAAACGGGTCCTGGTCAAGCAGGCCCGCGAGTTGCCGGCACGGCTGAAAGCCACGGGCTAGGCGCCGATGCTGAACCGGATGACGGGCGGCTCGGCAGGGGCGGCCACCGCCGCCTCCGAACCGGCGGCCGTCATGGAGCGCCGCCGCTTCACCTCGGTCCGGCGGCGCTTCACCGGAAGGTTCACGGTTCCGCTGATACCGGCGGTGGCGGCGCTCGTCATCTCGTTCCTCGGCATCTCGGGACCCTCGTTCTGGCTGGACGAGGCCGCGACGCTCAGCATGGCGCGCCGCGACCTGCCGGACTTCACCCGCGCCGTGACCGAGCACCTCGACCTGGTGCACGCCGGCTACTACCTGGTGATGCGGCAATGGCTGGAGATCTTCGGCTACACCGAGCTCGGCGCCCGCTCGCTGTCGGCGCTGGCGGCCTGCGTCGCCGCCGCGGGGATCACCGCCCTGGGCAGGCGCTGCGCCTCGACCTGGGTGGGACTGGTCGCGGGGCTGGTCTACGCGGGCAACGTCACGGTGACGCGGTACGCGCAGGAGGCACGGCCGTACGCGCTGGCCACCGCGATGGGCGTGGTCGCCACCTACGTGCTCGTCCGCGCCGTCCAGTCGCCGCGCTGGTGGTGGACCTGGCTGGCCGCGCACGCCGTCGCCATGGTCCTGGTCGGAGTGCTCAACCTCTTCGCGCTGCTCCTGGCCGCCGCGCACCTGCTGATGCTGGCCGGGGGATTCCTGTCGCGCGTGACCAGGATGCGGGTCTTCGTGGGCTGGTGCGTCTCAAGCCTGATCACCGGCCTGGTGCTCTACCCCTTCGTCACCAAGGCGCAGAGCCAGAAGCACCAGGTCGCCAGCATCCCCTACCCGACGTCCGAGGACGTCTGGAGGCTCGTGGAGTTCCTCTCCGGGCACGAATCGCTCATCTGGGTGTCGCTGGCGGCCAGCGGGCTGGGCCTGCTCGCCGGGCTGCGCCGCGCGGGCTGGGTCCGCCGCGAACGCGACGTTCCCGCGGCTGAGGGCCTGCCGGCGCCGACGTTGAGCGCGCTCGCCGCGCCATGGCTGTTGTTGCCGCCGGTCATCCTGCTGACGGTCTCCGTGGCGACGCCGCTCTACCGCCACCGCTACATGGTGGTCTGCCTGCCCGCGCTCGCGCTGCTGATGGCGGCGGGCCTGGTGTGGACGGCACGGCTCTGGCGTCCCCTGCCGCTCGCGGGCCTGGCGGCGTTCGCCGTGCTCGTCGTACCACCGCAGTTCAAGATCCGGGAAGCGGACGAACGGTGGGACGACCTGCGCACTCCGGCGGCCGTCCTGAAGAGGCACGCGCACAGTGGGGACGCGGTGCTCTTCCTCACGCCGGCGATGCGCTGGCGTTCGGCGGGATATCCGGACGCCTACCGCGGGCTGGACGACGTGATGCTGGCGCAGACCCCGGCCCAGGCGGGAAACCTCGTGGGCGCGGACACGCAGCTGGAAGTCATGAAGCGACGGCTGTGCCTGAAGCAGCGTGTCTGGGTCTTCTGGGACCTCGCGGGCAAGACGCCGCCTCCCGCCTGGGTGCAAGCCCGTCTGCGGTTCGTCGGCTACGCGGGGGCCTTCCTCCCATCCGGCGAGTGGCGCTTCAAGCGGGGCAAGCTCACTTTGATGACCCGGTCCATGGACGCCGGCCCGACGAAAGGATGCCGGTCATGAGCGACATCGCGGTCTCGGTCATCGTTCCGGCGCGCGACGTCGCGCCGTACGCGCCGGCGATGTTGCGCGGGCTGGCCGGGAACGTCCGCGACGACATCGAGTTCATCGTCGTCGACGACGGCTCCGCCGACCGCACCCCCGAGATCATCGACGACCACCGGGCGCGGCTGCCGGGCCTGGTGTCCATCCGCCACGACCGTCCGCTCGGCGTCAGCGCCGCCCGCAACCGAGGGCTGGCCGTGGCCTCAGGGCGCTACATCACGTTCCTGGACGGCGACGACTGGATGGCGCCGGGCCATCTCTTCGCGTTGCTGGCCGCGATCGAGGCCCTCGGGTGCGATTTCGTCCGCACCGACCACGTCCAGGTGTCGGGCCGCCGCCGGACGCTCTTCCGGGCCCCCGAAGGACGCCGCGACACGGTCTTCTCCCCGCGCGAGTCGATCATGCCGCCGCACGAGCCCACGATGGTGGACTACCCGCAGTGCTACAACGGCATCTACCGGCGGGAGCTGGCCGAGGCCGGGCTGCTCGGCTTCGACGAGCGGCTGCACACCGCGGAGGACCGGCCGTGGATCTGGCGGCTGCACCGTGCCGCCGCGTCGTACGCGGTCGTCTCGCTCGCGGGCGTCTTCTACCGGCGCGACGTGCCGGCCTCGCTCACCCAGATCGGCGACGAGCGCCAGCTGCACTTCTTCGAGGCGTTCGACAGCGTGCTGGCCGGGCTCGCCGACGACCCCGACGGCGACCGCCTCGCCCGCAAGGCCGTCCGCAACTACTTCGCGGTGATCGCGCATCATCTCAGGAAGGAGGAGCGCCTCACCGCCGAGATGCGCGCCCGCCTGCGCGAACGGGCCGCGACGGCGATGCTCGGCGTGCCCGGCCACCTGCGTACCGAGGTCCTTCCCGCCATGGGACGCGAACGCATGGAGCTCTTCGAGCGAACGCTCGGGATCGGACTGGAGCCATGACCGGTCTTTTCACCGCCCGCACGGCCTCGGGACTGTTCGCCCTCTGCGCCGCCGTGGACGCGGGCCTGCTCACCGGGGCGCCGCGGCGGATCCTCGTGCTGGCCCGCACGGGCGAGATCCCCGAGCAGGAGCCCGCGCTGGACGAGCTGCCGGGCTTCGCCACGCTGGCCTCGCGGTTCGACGAGGTGATCGACTGGTCGGCGGAGATCGCGCCCCTGCATCCGGGCGCCTGGGCTCCGCCGCGCGACGAGCAGCCGCTGCTGGCCCGGCTGCTGCGACGGAGCTGGGGGCTGGGCGCGGCACCGGTCGAGCTGGTGACCGACTCGATCACCGAGGGTCCCGCCCGCGCGCTCGCCTCGATCTTCCATGACGCCCCGCTGACCGTGTGCGAGCCGGGGCTCGCCGCCTACGGCCCCACCATGGGCGCCCTGCCGGGTGGCGTGGGCAGCCGCGTCGCGGGGCTGCTTCACCTTGATCTCGTCGAGGGCCTCCGGCCGCTGTTCCTGGCCGAGTACGCGCCGCCGGTCACGGCGATACCGGCCTCCTCCTTCCGCAAGACCGTGGCCGAGGTCGCCGACGCGGCCGACGAGCCCGCCGTACCGGAGGTGCTTCGGCTGGACGACGTCGAGGCCGACGGCACTACCCCGCCCGAAGTGCTGTTCGCCCGCTCCACCCCGTCCCTCGTCACCGGCTCGTCCAGCGCTCTGCTCACCGCGGCGCGCCTCTACGACCTGCCGGTGGCCGCCACCGGTGTCGCGCGGCGGCTGGAAGAGCTGCCGCGCTACGACCATCCCGACCGGATTCCACTGGCGATCCTGCACGCGACGCTTCCCGAGCTGACGAGCGACGGCGAGCTACGCGCTCCGGCCGCCGTTTCCGGCGATCGGCTGGCGTCGCTCGTCACCGCGATCGCCTACTGCATGCGCGCGACCGTCCACGCGGAGCGGCGTGAGGAGGCCCGCGCGTTCCTGGAGGAGATCGCCGACGGCCCGATGGCGCGGTACTTCTCGCGTTCGCGCCTGGACGAGCTGCGCCTGGTGCCGCGGCCGCTCGTGCCCGAGCCCGCTCCGGCTCCCGACCCGCCGCTCGACCAGAGGCGCCGCCGCGGCATCCGGCTGCGGCGGCGAACCGTCCCGTAGCCGCCCGCCGATCAGGGCGTGGTCAGGCCTTCAAGGCGCGCTGACGGGCCTGGCGCACGGCGGAGATGACCTCCATGGCGGCGGGCGCCTCCAGGCGCATCCTGGCCCTGCGGCGGGCACGGGCGCCACCGGGATACGGCAGGCGGACGGGAACGGGCAGGGCGCCGGTCCGTGCCTGCGCGACCAGGCCGGAGAGATGGGCGGTCCAGTCGTCGTCCACCGGGTCGTGGAAGTAGTTGGCGGCGCACCAGCTCTGGTCGGGGGTACGGAAGTCGGCGGCCTCAAGGTCGGCCAGGGTCCCGAGGCAGCCGCTGCCCTCGAACACCAGATTGATCATCTCGGCGTTCACCCCGAAGTCGGACAGGACGAGGAGGGGCACCTGAGCGGCGATGGCCTCCAGGGCGGCGGTGGAGCTGACCGTGACGAAGCCCGCGGCGTGCGAGAGGTGCTCGCGCATGGGACCGGTGTCGAAGGTCAGAGCGCCCGAACGCGCCGCCCCCTCGGCCACCAGCTCGCGCCAGAGGAGCTCGTAGTGGTGCAGCTCGCGGTGGGTCTGCTGCTCGTCGGCCCAGGCACGGAGCTTGACGACGGGGCGCAGGTCGGGGCGCCGCTCGGCCAGCGCCGCCAGCGCCAGGAGGACGCGCCGCCGTTCGCCGCGCGCGACGGGCACCTTGGCCTGCGTGGCGAAGACGACACGGTCGCGCCGCGCCTTGGGCGGCGCCGGATCGAGGAACGGCAGCCGGGCGCGGCCGACCGTGCCGCGGACGCCGAGGCCGCGGGCGATCTCGGTGAACTCGGCGACCTCGCGATGGCTGTGCACGATGAACAGGTCGGCGGCCGACCGGAACAGCCAGGCCCGCTCGCTGGCGGGCACCGAGATCCCGGGGAGCCCGGAGACCAGGACGGGCCGGGGTCCGCCGCGACCCAGGATGATGCCGGTCAGCGTCTCGACGACGGGGCCGGTGCAGGCGAGCAGGACCACGTCGGGTTCGTACTCGGCGAGCACGCGGCGCAACCTGCGGGCGGGGAGCACCTCCGCCTCGGCGGTCATGCTCCCGTTCAGCGCGGCGCGGATCTGGTCGGCGGACGGGGTGATCGGGGATCGCACGACCGCGGTGCGCGCGGTCCAGCCGGGCGGCAGCGCGTCGAGCAGGCAGGCCGCCCACTTGAGGTAGGAGTCGGAGTCGGCCAGCGCGAGCACCCGCACGGTGGACGGCCGCGCGCCCGAGGGGAGCTCGGTCGACGGGGACACGGTCAACGGGTGGTCCCCGGGCCGTCGAGGAAGAGACTCAGGTGCTCGCGCAGCGCGGCGTCGGCCCGCTCGGTCCACCATTCGGCGGGAACGGTCACGCCCTCGATCGTAGTGCCGTTGCCGCGCAGGACGAGCCGGAGCGACGTCAGCGCGGTCGACGGAAGGCTGATCACCCGGTGCTCGCGGGTGAGCCCGCGCAGGCAGACCTCGACCGGCGGTCCCGGCTCGGCCACCGAGACGCGCGGGTCGCGCCGCAGCTCGGCCAGGTCGGCCGGGTCTTCGCGCCGGTGCGGACGGTAGGCGATCGGCTCGACGGCCGCCAGACCGGCGATCCACTCCAGGTAACGCTCCCGGTGCACCAGGCCGTTCGCCACCAGGGAGCTGCCCAGGACGACCTGCCGTTCCTGCGGCGGGGGTCCGGCGGGCCGGCTCCGCAACCACGGGAAGTCGTGCGCGACGACCTCGATCCCGTGCGCGGTCACCGCCGTGCGCAGCTCCTCCGGGACCGGCAGCGCCGTGAAGACGACCACGCGGCCCGCCCGGCCGAGGGCGCGCAGCCGGGTGGCGGCCGCGAGGCCCAGCGCCTGCCGGGCCATCGTGGGCCGGGCACGCGCCCGGATCAGCGGGCGCGGGTCGGGGGCGGCGAGCAGTTCGAGCAGGTGGATGGTGGCCAGGCCGTCATCGGCGATCACCAGCCGCTGCGCCCGGAGCGTCAGCAGCCGCCGCTGCACGGTGCCCGAGAAGGCGTCGCCGATCACCAGTGTCCCCGTGCCCGCCGGCAGCGGCACCCGCGTGCCCACGTGCACGCCCGCGAGCCCCCGGTGCGGTCCGAGCCGTTCGACCTCGGCCGCCGTCGCCACCAGCGGGTCGACGCCCGACCGCAGCACGACCTCGGTCCCGTGGCCGAGCAGGCCGGCGTGGTGGGCCTCCACCGCCGACAGCAGCTGCAGCGGTGACTCCACCCAGGCCTTGGGGGCGTGCTGTCCCCGCCGGAGCGCGGGCGGCGACGATGAGAGTACGGACACTCTGCGCATTGTGGTTCGGTTTCGCGACGGGAAGGTGAACCTCCGTACAACGGCATGGGGACATTGCGTCTAGGAGGGGTCAGAAACGCCCATGGGGCCCGCTCACCGCCCTGCCGACGTTCATCCGCGGTCACCCTCCCGTACGGCGGGAATTCGCCCGGCGCGCCCACAATCGCCCGGAAGGACAGTGTCTCCCCCCAGGAGTGAGCCCATGCGGGTCTGCGTGTGCACCATCGCACGTCATCCCGAGGACGCCCGGGTACTGCACCGCCAGATTCGCGCCCTGCTCGACGCGGGTCACGAGATCACCTACATCGCGCCGTTCCGCGCCTGCAACGTGACGCCCTGGCGCGAGATCAGCCCGGTGGACGTGCCGCGGTCGACGGGCCGGCGGCGCCTGGCGGCCCTGCGTGCCGCGCACCGCGCCCTGGCCGAGCACTCCGTGTACGCCGACGTCGTGCTGCTGCACGACCCGGAGCTGCTGATCTCGCTGCCCAGGGCGGTGCGGCGGCGGACCGTGGTCTGGGACGTCCACGAGGACACCGTGGAGGCGCTGACCGAACGCGGGCACCTGCTCCGGCCCGTCCGCCCGCTGCTGCGCCCGTTCGCGCGGCGGCTGGAGGCGCGCGGCGAGCGCCGGCACCGGCTGCTGCTCGCGGAGGAGGGCCACCAGGCCCGGTTCGGCCGGCCGCACCCGGTGGTGCCGAACACCGCGCGCGTCGCGGCGGAGCCGCCCGCGCCCCCTGGCCCCGGCCGGGCGGTCTACGTCGGCCGGCTGTCGGCCGGGAGCGGCACCCACGAAATGATCGCGCTGGCCCGGCTGCTGGCCGCCGCGGGCGTGATGGTCGAGCTGATCGGCCCCGCCGACCCGCAGGTCAGGCCCGCGCTGCGGGAGGCCCAGCGGGAGGGCGTGCTGCGGTGGTACGGGTTCGTCCCGAACGACCGGGCCCTGCGCATCGCCGAAGGCGCGACGGCCGGGCTCTCGCTGCCGCGCCCCGAGGCGGAGGAAGCGCGCCCGGTGCCCGCCAAGGTCATGGAGTACATGGCCCACGGCGTACCGGTGGTCACCACGCCGCACCCCGCGACGGTGGCCGTGGTGAAGCCCGCCGGCGCCGGGATCGTCGTCCCGCACGGCGACCCGCGGGCCGCCGCGGACGCCGTGCTCGAACTCTCCAAAGACGCGAGCCTCCGCACCGGGATGGGCAAGCGGGGATACGAGACGGCCCGCGCGCGCTTCAACTGGGCCGTTCACGCCGGGGAGTTCGTCTCGCAGCTGGAAGCCTGGGCCGGACGGTCACCCGTTCCGCAGCCCGTCCCCACCGAACCGCTCGGCTGACGACCGCGCCGCTCCGCTGAACAAGGGCGGACCGCTCCACTGAACAGGCGGATCGCTCCGCTGAACAGGCGGGCCGTGAGCGCCGCCTGCCCGCCCTGTGTGAGGCTGGAGACCTGGCACAACGGGCAGAACGGAGCGCGCGAGTGGAGACCTTCACCTCCTGGCGGACCTGGGACGAGGCCAAGGCGGATCTGGCGGAGCTGCCCGTGGACCTGCCGGCCGTGGAGAAGGCGGCGACGGCGGCTCAGCGCTGGCACGGCGACCAGCGGCGGCCCACGGGCGTGCCGTACGTCGAGCACCTGCTCGAAGCCCTCGAAGTGCTGGTCCGCGGCCCTCAGGTGACCTCCTCCGACCTGCTCGCCGCCGTCCTGCTCCACGACGTCGTCGAGGACACCGGCGCCACCGTGAGCGAGGTGGAGGCCGAGTTCGGGCCGGTCGTCGCCGAGCTGGTCGACTGGGTCACCAAGCCCCCGGCGGCGGGCGCGGGCCGGCAGGCCAAGCGCGCGGCCAAGGCGGCGTACCTGCGGAGGCTCGGCGAGGCGCCGCGCGAGGCCGTGCTGGTCAAGCTGGCAGACCGGGTCAGCAACGTGCAGCGCCTCTACCAGATGCCGCCCGACTACCAGCGCCGCTACTACGCCGAGACGGTGACCTACATCCTGCCGCTCGCCGCGGCCGACCCCTGGTTCGAGCGGTGGTACGGCGAATGGCGTGAACGGTTCGCCCATCTGCGCTGACCGGTTCCGCCCGTCCCTGAGATGATCTCGGCATGGACAGGGAATGGGTGGTCGAGGAGAGCGTGGCCATCAAGGCGGAGCCCGCGGCGGTGTACGGCGCGATCGCGGATCTGCGGCGGATGGGCGAGTGGAGCCCGGAGACGTTCGCCGTGTGGGTACGCGGGCGTTCCATCGAGACGGGCACGCGGTTCGTGGGCTTCAACCGGATCGGCTGGCGGCTCTGGTTCACCACGGGAGAGGTGAGCGCCGCCGTGCCCGGGGAGGTCTTCGCGTTCCGGGTGGCGAGCTTCGGGATGCCGGTGGCGCTCTGGGGTTACCGGATCGAGGGCATCGGCGACGGCTCGACCCGCCTGACCGAGTACTGGGAGGACCTGCGCCGCGACAGCCGCGGGGCGGGGTTCGTCTCGCTGCTCGGCAAGGTCTTCACGGGCGTGCCGGCCGAACGGCGCGCTCAGGTCAACCGGGTCGGCATGCGCGCCACGCTGGAACGGCTGAAGGCCGCGCTCGAATCCCGGTGACCCCCGTAGTGACAGGAAAATAAGAACCTGTTCTACTAAGCGGTGTGAGTCATGTGATTCAGGGTGAGCGGGTCACCATGCCCGTCCGCATCCGGGACGCCGCGGTGGCCTCGGCGATGTTCGCCGTGCCCGCCGCCCCGGCCCAGGCCGTCATCGACTACTCCGGCCTGCGGGTGGCCACGCCGCTCCCTGGCCGCCGCCGTGCCGTCTGCTCGCTGGCCTTCATCCGCTACGCGGACGGTGATCTGGGCCCGTACCACGAGTTCGCGGTGGCCTTCCTCGTACGTCCACCGGGCGGCGGGCCCGTCGGCGCGTTCATCCACTGGCTGCCGGTCAACCAGGAGTTCACGCTCGACGCGGGCCGGACGATCTGGGGATTCCCCAAGGAGATCGCCGACATCCCCATGGACCTCACCAGCAGGATCAAGCGGTGCGCCGTGCGCCTGGGCGGCCGCACGGCGCTCGAGCTGGCCGTGAGGCCCGGCCTGCCGGTGCCGTCCGGAGCCGGGACACCGAAGGTCGACGCGTACTCCTGCCTGGACGGGGTCACCCGCCGCACCCCGTGGACGATGTCGCCTTCCGGGGTCCGGTTCCGGCCGGGCGGAGCGAGCCTCACGCTGGGCGATCACCCGGTGGCCGACCAGCTGCGCGGACTCGGTCTCCACCGTGCCCGCGCGCTCAGCAGCAGCACGGTCGCGCACCTGACGATGGAGTTCGCCGACGCCGCGGAGGTCCGGCCATGAACGAGGACGAGACGGCCGCCCGGACCGCGTGGGGGACGTTCCTCCCTCGGGGGACGCGGACGGCCCTGGTGACCGGCGCGGGCGGCGGGATGGGGGCGCTCGCGGCGCAGCGCCTGGCCGCCGCGGGCTGGGACGTCGTCGCCGTGGACGTGGACGAGGCGGGCCTCGGCCGCACGGCGGCACGTTCTCCCAACATGTACACGAGGGTGTGCGACGTCGCGGACCCTAAAGCCGTCGAGGCCGTCGTGGCCGAGACGGGCACGCCGCACCGGGTCCTGCACGCGGCGGCCATCGGACCCTTCGGCCCGGTCCTGGAGCAGCCCCTGGACGAGGTCGAACGGATCATGCGGGTCAACTACCTCGGCACCGTCCATGTCGTCCGGGCGACCCTGCCGGGCATGCTGGCTCTCGGCCAGGGGGAGCTGATCCTCTTCTCCTCCCTCGCGGGATGGCTGACCACCCCCATGACCGCGGCGTACGCGGCGGCCAAGGCGGCGGTCAACGCCTACGCCGAGGGGCTCGTCCGGGAGCACGGCGACAGCGGGGTGAAGATCCGCTGCGTGTGCCCCGCGCAGGTGGACACCCCGATGCTCCGCCAGATCGTGGCGCGGTACCCGGCGGTCGGCCGGACGCGGGCCATGCCGGCCCGGCGGGTCCTCGACGAGATCGACCGCTCGCTGGCGCGTCCGGCCCGTGACCTCTACGTTCTGCCCGGCGGCCGGGCCCGGACGGCGGTGTTCCTCCAGCGGCACGCCCCCGGCCTCGCCGAGCCCGCGCTGCGGCAGGCCGCCCGGCTCGGCCGGCGGCGTTCCGGGGCCGCCCGGACCGCGTGACAGGTCACCCTTACCGCATAAGCTGTCTCTTTCGCCCCTCCGTGGGGTACGGGGAGAAAACCCCCGTGGAGCACAGTCGCGAGGAGCCGCCTGCATGTCGTCCCCGGTCACCGGCCGGTCGGCCTCGGCCAAGACAACGGTCAAGGACCAAGAGATCGCCGCCGAGCAGCGGTACGTCGACCAGGCGTACGAACGGCTCGACGAGATGCGCGCCGACGCCCAGGCCATGCTCCGCGAGGGATACCGCCAGTCGCTCGCCGGCACCAAGGGGTCGCTGGTCGACCGGGACGCCATGGTGCACCAGGCCGCGCTGCGCGCCCAGGCGCTCGACATCGCCGACGACGGCCTGGTGTTCGGCCGGCTCGACCTGACCGGCCGGGAGATCCGCTATGTCGGGCGCATCGGGGTCCGCACGTCCGAGCACGACTCGCTCGTGATCGACTGGCGTGCCCCCGCCGCCGAGGACTTCTACCGCGCCACCCCCGAGGACCCGCGCGGCGTCGTCCGCCGCCGGGTGCTGCACTCGCGCGGCCACACGGTCGTCGACCTTGAGGACGATCTGCTCGATCCCGAGGCCGCCGACGGCCTCACGATCGTCGGCGACGGCGCGTTCCTCGCCTCCCTCGCCCGCACGCGCGAGGGCGCGATGCGCGACATCGTGGCCACCATCCAGCGTGAGCAGGACGAGGTGATCCGCGCTCCCGCCGACGGCACGGTGCTCGTCCGCGGCGCCCCCGGCACCGGCAAGACGGCGGTGGCGCTGCATCGCGTCGCCTACCTGCTGTTCCGGCACCGCCGCCGGTTCGGTTCCCGCGGCGTGCTGATCGTCGGCCCCAACCGCCGCTTCACCGCCTACATCGAGCGTGTCCTGCCCTCGCTCGGCGAGGGTTCGGCGAGCCTGCGCTCGCTCGGTGACCTGGTGGACGGCGTGACCGCCACCGGCCACGACTCCCCCGCGCTGGCCCGGCTCAAGGGTGCGGAGACCATGGTGCGGGTCCTGCGCCGCGCCGTCGCCGACCAGGCGCCGGGCGCGCCCGACGAGCTGCGCGTCGTCTACCGCGGCGTGGTCGTACGGCTCGACAGGCAGCGCCTCGACAAGCTGCGCAACGAGGTGCACCGGCGCAGCCGGGGCAGCGTCAACGCCGCCCGGGGCCGTGCCGCCGAAGTGCTGCTGGAGGCCCTGTGGCAGCAGTACACCGACATCGGCGGCCACGAGGAGCCCGCGCCGCCCGGCCAGGAGAACCTCGCGCTCTGGAACGACCTGCTCGCCGCCGACGGCCTCGGCGACCTGGACACGGCGGACGGCGGTGCGGCGGACGGCGGTGCGGCGGACGGCGCGACGGGCGGCGCGGCGGCTCAGGGCGGGAACGGCTCCGGCCCGGCCAAGAAGCCGGAAGGCAAGCAGGCCGAGTTCACCGCGCGCGTCCGGGAGCAACGGGCGTTCACCGACTTCCTCATCGCCTGGTGGCCGATCCGCCGGCCGCTCGACGTGCTGACCGCCCTCGGCGACGAGGACCGGCTGCGCCGCGCTGCCGCACGCGACCTCGACCGCGACGCCGTCGCCCTGCTGGCGGCCTCGTGGGCCGACCCCGGCACGCTCAGCTACCAGGACGTCGCGCTCCTCGACGAGATCGACGCGCTGCTCGGCTCGCTGCCCCGTCCCGCCCGCCGCAGGGCCAAGGCGGCCGACGACGACCCGTACGTCGTGGACGGCGTCAACATCCTCACCGGCGAGGAGGTCGCGGACGACGACTGGGAGCCGGAGATGCGCGAGCTCACCACCTCGATCGAGCGCCTCGAACAGTCCCGCCGGGTCGATGACGGCGTGGTCGACGAACGCCCCGAATACGCGCACATCGTCGTCGACGAGGCGCAGGACCTGTCGCCCATGCAGTGGCGCATGCTCGGCCGCCGGGGCCGCCAGGCCAGCTGGACGATCGTCGAGGACCCCGCGCAGAGCGCCTGGGAGGACCTCGCCGCCGCCCGCACGGCGATGGAGTCCGCGCTCGGCGCTGACCAGGCCGGGGGTCGTTCCTCCCGGTCGCGGCGGGGCAGGGGACGTTCCCGCAAGCCGCCTTCGACCGCGCGGCGGGCCCGCTACGAGTACGAGCTGACGACCAACTACCGCAACTCGACCGAGATCGCCGCGGTGGCGACCCGGGTGCTCGCGCTGGCCCTGCCCGAGGCACGCCCGGCCCGCGCGGTGCGCACCTCCGGCATCGACCCGATCGTCCGCGCCGTACCGGAGCGCGAGCTCGCCACGGCGGCCCGCGCGGCGGTCGAGGAGCTCCTCGACCAGGTCGAGGGCACGATCGGGCTGATCGTTCCGCTGCCCACGGCCCCGGCCCGCCCGGGGAACGCGCAGCCGGATCTCTTCTCCGCGCAGAGTGTGAACGGCGCCGGCGCCGCCTGGAGCGCCGCCGATCGGGAACGGCTCGCCGCCGGCCTGCCGGAGCGGGTCCAGGTGCTCGACGTGCTGGAGGCCAAGGGCCTGGAGTTCGACGCGGCGGTGATCGTCGCGCCCGAGACCGTGGCGGCCCAGTCGCCGCGCGGCCTGCGCGTGCTCTACGTCGCGGTCTCGCGTGCCACGCAGCGGCTGACCGTGCTCACCGGCGACCCGAAGTGGACCTCGATCCTCACCACGGGCTGACGGCACGGTAGTGGTGAGCGGCGACCGGCCGTTACGCTGACCAGAAAGCTGACCGCTTCGTGTCCTGGAGAGGTATGAGCGGCCGAAACCCCGCCCCACGCCGCAGCTATGGGGGCCGCACGGCCGAAGAGCGCCGTGCCGAACGGCGGGAACGGCTGCTGGGCGCGGGTCTGGAGCTCTTCGGCACCCAGGGTTACGCCGCGACGTCGATCGAACGGCTGTGCTCGGCCGCGAGCGTGTCGACCCGCAACTTCTACGAGGAGTTCAGCGGCCGTGAGGAACTGCTGGCGGCGCTCCACCTGGAGCTGAACGAGCGGGCCCACGCCGCACTGAGCGAGGCGGTCGCCGAGGCCGCCCCCGAAGACCTGCCCACCCGGGTCGAACGTATCGTGAGCGCCTATGTCAGGGTCACGGCCAGCGACCCGCGCTGGGCCCGGATCAGCTTCGTCGAGGTCATCGGGGTCAGCCCGGAACTGGAGGCCCTCCGGCTGGAGTGGCGGGAACGCTGGGCCGACATGATCGTCGCCCTGGCGGACGACGCCGCCGCGCGCGGCGAGGCCGTCGCCCGCGACTACCGGCTGACCGCGATCTCCATCATCGGCGCGGTCAACAACCTGGTCCACCACTGGTCCGCCCGCGGGCAGGACATCCCGCTGGACGCCATCACCGCCGAGCTCACCCATCTGATCCTGGCGGTCACCACCACCCCGGACCGGCGTGACGCGGCGCGCTAACGCCTGCGGCGGAACGCGTCGAGGCCGCTGACGGCGGTGTAGCGCAGCATGCTGCGCACGGGATGGCGACCGGGATCCGGATCCTGGCCGCGGCCCATGCGCCAGAGCTGTTCGGTGTGCCAGGCGAGCTCGCTCATGCCGTCCAGCCGCCGGATCCCCACCCGGCGAGGCGTCACGCCGCTGCTGACGCCGTCCCCCGCCAGCAGCCGTGCGGGTAGGTCGGGCGCCAGCGCCATCGGACGGCCCAGGCCGATCAGATCGACGGCCCCGCTCGTGACCGCCTCCTCCATCGCGGCCTTCGTCCGGAAGCCTCCGGTCAGCATCAGCGGAACGGACGTGCGGGCACGCACCCGCTCCGCGAAGTCCAGGAAGTAGGCCTCCCGTGCCCGCGTGCTTCCCCGCACGTCGCCGGTCAGCAGCGCGGGCGACTCGTACGTCCCGCCGGAGATCTCCAGCAGGTCCACGCCCTCGGCGCCGAGGACCCCGGCCACCTCCATCGACTCCTCCCAGGTCAGTCCGCCCCGCTGGAAGTCGGCGGAGTTGAGCTTCACCGACACCGGCACGTGCCCGCCCGTCGTGGACCGCACGGCCCGTACGACCTCGACGAGGAACCGGCGGCGCCGTCGCGGGTCCCCGCCCCACGCGTCGTCGCGCCGGTTGGTCAGCGGAGAGAGGAACTGGCTGATCAGATAGCCGTGCGCCGCGTGGATCTGCACTCCGGTGAAGCCGGCCCGCACCGCGATCCCCGCCGTGGTGGCGAACCGCGCGATCAGGCCTTCGATCTCCGCGTGCGTGAGCTCGCGCGGCCTCGCGAACGCGCCGCCCAGCCCGCGCACCGCCACCGGCGACGGCGCGACCGGCCGCCGGGAGAGATACCTCGGCGACTGCCGTCCGGCGTGGTTGATCTGCATCCACACCTCGGCGCCGCCCGACCCGGCCGCCGCGGCCCACGTCCGCAGGCCCGGCAGGTCCCGTTCGTCCTCGACCGACACGTTGAGCGGCTCGCTCAGCGCCGTCCGGTCGACCGCCACGTTGCCGGTCATCAGCAGCGAGGCCCCGGAGCCGGCCCACCGCCCGTACAGCCGCACCAGGTCGTCAGTGGGCGCGTTGGCGCGCGTGGCGAGCTGCTCGCTCAACGCCGCCTTCGCCAGGCGGTTGCGCAGCACAGCGCCGCAGGGCAGTTCCAAAGGCTTCGCCAGCACGCTCATCGGTCAAGCATGGGGACGGAGAACGGCCCGGCGCTTGAACGAACCTGCTATCCGCCGAGGGCGCCGAGGGCCGTCATCATGCCCATGGCGTCGGAGACCACCCAGTATTCGGCGAGCAGGCCGTTCTCCACGCGGAAGATGTCCTGGCCCTTGAGGGCGACGCGGGTGCCGGGCGGCGCGGTGGCGCCCGGGATGCCGCCCTTGTACGAGCCGTGCAGGGTCCACTGGGCGGCGATCATCCCGTCGCCGAGCACCGGCCCCACGTCCAGCGAGGTGCTGATGTCGTCGAACATCTCGTGCGACTGGCGGACCTGGGCGACGAACTCCCGCGGACCGTGCACGTCGAGCGCGGGCCAGTGCCCCACGGCCGCCGGGGCCAAGATCTCCTCCGCGACGGAGAAGTCCCCCTGCCACAGGTCGAACAACCACCGCCGGTAGAGCTTCTCGTTGGTGTCCATGACCCCATCGTGCGTACGCGTACGCAAAAATGTCAAACGGCCCGTGCGATCAGCGCGTCCACCAGCGCGGCGAGATCACCCGCGAACGAGTCCCCACGTCCGGGCGCCGTCCAGTAGCCGTGCAGGGCCGCCAGCGTCGGATAGGCCGCCGGGTCGACCGCCGCGGGCACCGAGACCTGGCGCGGCGCCCTCCCCTCCGGCCGTGCCCGTTCCGCCCGCTGCACCAGATCGCCCACCAGGAAGCCCCACACGATCCGGTTGGCCTCCGCCGCCTGCGCGAGCGTCAGCCCGCACGCCTGCCAGGCCGAGTAGATCTCCTCCAGCAGCCACAGGATCGACGGCGCCATCAGGTCGCCCTTGACCAGCACGTCCACGATCCATGGCCGGGCGGCCAGTTCGTCGTGCTGCCAGGTCAGCACCGCCAGCAGCCGTGCGCGCGGATCGTCCGGCAGCTCGGGCCGGGGCAGGTCGAGCACGACCCGGTCCATGACCAGGACGAGCAGTTCGTCCTTGTCGCGCACGTGCCGGTAGATGCTCATCGGCGCGGCGCCCACCGCCTCGGCGACCCGCCGCATCGACAGCGCGCCGCTGCCCTCGCGCTCGACGATCTCCTGCGCGGCGGCCACGATCCGGTCCCGTGACAACCGGGCAGGCCGTCCCCGCCGCCCCTGGGACACGTTCCGCTCGCTCACCCCCGCAGTCTGTCACCCGCCCAGACCACGATTCTTGATCTTGTTGTTTCGAAACCGGCCGGACTGGATGGACGGCTACAAGCGCCCAGTCCAAGCGGCTCGGCCTGAGCTCCATCCGCAAGCACGTCGACCTGCCCGCCGCACGCCAGGGATGCTGACCAAGCGCTTGCTATCATGCGGCATGCCCATGTCGCCCGCGGAACTGTCCGACCGCTTCGAGATCGGCGAGGTCCTCGCCCGCTACGCGCTGGCGGTCGACTCCGGCCGCTGGGACCTGCTGGACACCGTCTTCACCGCCGACGCCACGCTCGACTACAGCTCGTCCGGCGGCGTCACCGGCTCGCTGGAGGAGGCGAAGGCCTGGCTGGCGAAGGTGCTGCCGGCCTGGCCCGGCCGCCAGCACCTCATCGGGGCGACGCTGATCGCCTTCGGCGACGACCGGGCCGAGGTCACCGCCTCGTTCACCGACACCCTCGCGCCGAGCCGCGACGCCATCGAGGCCGACAGCCCCGGCCTCATCCGGGGCGGCGGCTGGTACCACCACCGCATGGTCCGGACGGCGGGCGGCTGGCGCAGCCGCGAGGTCGTCATGGAGCAGCTCTGGCGCACCATGCGGTGAGCAGGGCTCCCAGCTGGGCAGAATGGCCGGATGAGAGTCGTCGCGATCTCGGACACGCACGCGCCGCGCCACTGGAAGTCCTGCCCGCCCGCGGTCGCCGGGCACCTGCGGGACGCCGACCTGATCCTGCACGCCGGTGACGTCTGCACGGCCGACGTCCTCGACGAACTCTCCGCCTACGCGCCCGTCCACGCGGTGCTGGGCAACAACGACGGTCCCGACGTGGCGGCGTGGGGCGCCCCGGAGACCCTCCGGCTCGACCTGGACGGCCTCACCGTCGCGATGATCCACGACAGCGGCCAGGCCAAGGGCCGCACCGCCCGGATGCGGCGCACCTTCCCGGACGCCGACCTCGTGGTCTTCGGGCACTCCCACATCCCGATGGACGAGACCGGCGACGGGGTGCGCGTCTTCAACCCCGGCTCCCCCACCGACCGCCGCCGCCAGCCCCACGGCACGATCGGCCTCCTCGACATCGAGAACGCCCAGCTGCTGAAAGCCGAAATCGTCCCCGTGACCTGAGGTCAGATGATCGGTGGTCGGCCGGTGCGGGCCATGCGCCAGGCCGTGCGCCAGGAGATCGGGCGGCGCGGGCCGGCGGGCTTGCGCCAGCCTTCGGCGAAGCCCGTGAACCACGGCTTGAGGGCGCTCGGCTTGCGCTCACGCAGGACGGTCATGGCGACCCAGACCGCGAGGTAGGTCAGCGCCAGGGGCCACGGCAGGTTGCGGCGGGCGAGCCAGACGCGGTTGCGGGCGTTGTAGCGGTAGAACATGTCGTGCCGGGTGGGCAGCACGGCCGGGTGGAACATCACCGCGGAGGCGTCGTAGACGATCCGGTAGCCGGCGTTGAGGGCTTGCCAGGCCAGATCGGTCTCTTCGTGCGCGTAGAAGAAGTCCTCGGGAAGGCCGCCCGCGGCGTCCCAGGCGGCGCGGCGGACCGCGCAGGCACCGCCGAGGAACGTGGTGACCTCGGAGGAGCGTTCCGGGTCGCCCGCGCGCAGCCGCGGCACGTGCCGGCGCTCGCCGCGGCCGCCCTCGGGGTCGCGGACGCGGAACGAGATGATGCCGAGGTCCGGATCGGCGGCGAACCGGTCACGCAGGTAGGCGCCCAGGCGCGGGGACCGGTACCAGCCGTCGTCGTCCAGGAAGAGGATCACGTCGCCGCAGGACGCCTCGACGCCGCGGTTGCGCCCGGCGGGGATGCCGACGTTCCTCGGCAGCTGGACGGGTTTGACCCGCTCGTCGTCGAACGGGGGGAGCGCGGGGTCCGGCACCGGGTCGACACCGTTGCCGACCAGGACGACCTCGACGTCAACGTGCTCCTGTTCGAGGGCGCTGCGCACCGCCCTGGCCAGCTCCTCGGGACGGTTACCCATCGTCAGCACGACGACCGACAGCTTCAACGAGATGCTCCCTGCCACTCCGCGATCATGCACGAGTCTGTCACCTTGATGTCACCTTTGTGCAAGATCGCATTCGGCGCGCGGTGATCTCCCGTTCGTTGACGGGGGATCTCACTTGAGTCTCCGGGACGCCAGGATGCTGACCAGATGCAGGAGGGTCTGCAGGACGGCGACGGCGGCGACCGCGACCGTGAGCACCCGGATCGCGGCGGGCGTGTCGTTGCCGAGCACCGTGTCGAGCGCGGCGGCGGCGACGATCAGCAGCGAGAGCTCGACCGCGCCGATGATGCGGTGGAAGCGCAGCATGGACGCGGCCTGGCGGGCGAGCGCGATGCCGGTGGAACGGGGACGCAGCGCGCGGTCGCCGCCGACCGGGTCGGCGGGCAGGCCCGACTTGGCCCGGGCCACCACGACGTTGTCGGTCTCGGCCTTGATGAGCGCGGCACCGAGGGCGGCGAGCAGCCCGAGCTCGACCCAGCCGCCGTTCTCCCAGCCGCCCTGCGCGGCGAAGCCGAGGCCGATCAGCAGCGACACCTCCGACAGGTAGTGGCCGATGCGGTCGAGGTAGACCCCGGCGACCGAGGTCTGCCGCAGGTAACGGGCGACCTCGCCGTCCACGCAGTCGAGCAGCAGGTAGATCTGGATCAGCAGGGCCCCGCCGAGCGCGGTCCAGAGCGTGGCGGTGCCGGTGACCGGCAGCGACACCACGAGGCCCGCCACGATGCCGCTCAGCATCATCAGGTAGGTGAGCTGGTTGGGGCTGAGGCCGAGGCGGAGGAAGATCCACGCGAAGTACGGGGAGAGGGTCCGCATGTAGAGGCGGCCGGCCCAGTGTTCCTCGTTGCGCCGTTCCTTGAGCCCGGGCGGCTGCCCGTACCGGCGGATGTCGGCGATCGTGGCGGTCCGGCGCGACGGCCGAGGGTCGTGGTCGCCGGGCGCACGCGTGTCGGCCATGGGCCGCTCAGCCTCCGTGGACTTGGACAAACTCTTCCACCGCCTTGCGGACCTCGCCCTGGTCGAGGGCGAGATGCTCCAAGATCGTATAGCGGCCCGGCCGGGTCTGCGGGGCGTAGTGCACGGCTTCGGCGAACTGGCCGACGGTCAGCCCCACGTCGCCCGGCGCCTTGGGCAGGCCGTGCCGGTCGAGACAGGTGATGATCTCGGCCAGCCGTTCCCCGCCCACGCCGAGCCGCGTGGCGCGCAGGTGGTAGCAGAACGCGGCGCCGAGCCCCGCCAGCTCGCCGTGGTTGGCGGTGCCGGGGTAGAGCTGGTCGATGGCGTGCAGGATCTCGTGGTCGCCGCCGCTGGCCGGCCGCGAGTCGCCGGCGAACGACATCGCCATGCCCGACAGCACCAGGCTCTCGGCCAGCACGGTCAGGAACCGGTCGGACTCGATGGACTCGGGCTGGTGCAGCAGCGCCTCGGCGGCCGTCCGCGCGACCGTGAGCGCCATGCGGTCGACCGTCTCACCGACCTCCTCGGCGGCCAGCAGCCAGTCGTCGACCGCGGAGAAGTTGCTCACCACGTCGCCGATGCCCGCGCGCACGAGCCGTTCGGGCGCCGCCCGCACGTAGTCCAGATCGACGATCATGGCGAGGGGCATGATCACGCCGAACGAGCCCTTGCCCTTGTCGTGGGTGAGCGAGGCGACCGGGGAGCAGATGCCGTCGTGCGACAGGTTGGTGGCCACCGAGACCATCGGGATGCCGGACAACGTCGCCGCGTACTTGGTCGCGTCGATCGTCCGCCCGCCGCCGATGCCCACGACCGCCTCGTACGAGCCGGCCCGCAGCTTGGACCCCAGGCTGACCGCCGCGTCGACGGTGCCGCCGTCCACATGGAACACCTCGCAGTCCGCCAGCGACGGCCGCACGTGCTCGGTGATCTGGTCGCCCTGCCCCGGGCCGACCGCGATCGCCACCCGCCCCTCGGTGACTATCCGCTTGTCGGCGAGCAGCTCGCCGAGGGCCGCGATGGCGCCGCGGCGGACGTCGATGGACAGCGGTGCGTTGAGCATCCGCGTCAGCAGGGGCATGTGCCTTCCTTTTCCGGCGATCGCGGCGGTCACGCGGGGGCGCCGCCGCCGGATCCGGCGCCGGGGCGCCGGACGGGCCGGAGGTCGGGTGTCCGGTCAGGGCAGTGAGCGGTGCGAAGGCGAGCGGATCAGTACGTCCGGGCGATCCGGCGGGCCTTCTCCAGGTCGTCGTGGTTGTCGACCTCCACCCAGTCGACGGCGCCGATGGGAGCGACGCAGATCGTGCCGCCACGGTTGACGAGCTCCTGGTAGCCGTCCTCGTAGTAGAGGTCGGGGTCGCGTTCCCAGGTGGCCTTGAGCGCGTCGGCGAGGGGCTGCGCGGCGGCCGGCTCGATGAGCGTGGCGCCGATGTACTCGCCCGCCGCGGTGGCGGGGTCCATCAGCTTGGTGATGGTCTTGAGCTCGCCGGCCTCGTCGAGGGTCACCTTCATCTCCTCGTCGGCCAGAGTTTTCACGTTGTCCACGGCCAGGAGGATGTCCGGACCGCGGTTGCTCAGTAGCGTCTTCTCCACGCCCACCGGATGAACGGTGTCACCGTTGACCATGAGGACGCCCTTGGAGAAGTGCTCGCGCGCCAGCCACATGGAGTAGGCGTTGTTCCACTCCTCGGCCTTGTCGTTGTGGACGAGGGTGAGGGACACGCCGTACCGCTCCTCAAGGGCGGCCTTGCGTTCCTCGACCGCGCCCGCGCGGTAACCGACGACGATCACGACGTCGGTCAGCCCGACCTCGGCCAGGTTGCCCAGCGCGATGTCGAGGATGGTCGTCTCGCCGTCGACCGGCACCAACGCCTTGGGCAGCGTGTCGGTGTACGGCCGCAGCCTCCTGCCCGCGCCCGCCGCCAGCACCATCCCGATCATGCTTAATCTTCCTCCAGGTCGACGATCACGCCACTACCGCGTCCGGTCCGCGTCCACGTCGTGACGCTCTCGCTGCCGAACAACACGCCAAGGTAGGCGGCCAACGCAGCGTACGCGAACGGGAGAAGCCCGGAGAGGCCCACGAAGGCCACAAGGAGCATGCGGCCCTCCCAGCCGAAGCCGGCGCGGAAGACCCAGTCCTGTGGCCAGAGCCGCTGGCGGGTGCGGTACACGGTGTCGTAGTGGTGGTACGCGAGCACGGCGATCAGCGCGAAGATCAGCGGTGCCGACACGCCCTGTGCGAACCCCAGTACGGCGAGGTAACCATACTCGATCGCGCGGATGATCGGCGGGACAAGCCAGTCAAGTCGCCCGTTGTGCAGGTGACTGCAGGCGGGCCCGGTCAGCAGCAGCGCCACCACCGGGGCGAACAGCGCGGGGGTGTTGTCGTCGCCCACGCCGGTCGCCAGCAGCACGCCCGTGACCACCAGCGCGATCACGGCGCCCGGCAGCGGCGGCAGCAGACCGCGCGACAGCTTGCCCAGCCCCACGCAGATCGGCCCGTCGTCGCGGTAGGCCCGCAGCTGCCGGGTGGCGAACGCGGCGGCGTTCTGGGCGCCCGAGCCCGGCGTGCCCGGGTCCTGGGTCATCGAGTCCTCGGTCATGACGGTCATCGCGCGATCGACCTCATCACTCGTCCGGTCAGCGTGTAGAGGGCCGCGACACCGCCCCACAGCAGGAGCGCCACGAAGGTCACCCGGGCGTTGAACAGCGCGGCGGTGATCGCGATCAGGGCGAACCGCTCGCCGATGGGCAGGACGATGATCTTCTTGGCCCAGTGCAGCGCCCGGACCCGCGACGTGCTGCGGGACAGCCGTGCGGCGAGGCTGCCCGCCGGCTGCGCCCCCTGAGGCTCGTCCGCGGGCTGCTGCACGAGGCTCTGGTCGGGCTGGTCGGGCTGGTCGGGCTGGTCGGCCTGGCCGGTGGCCTGCGCCGTCGCGCCGTCGTCCGGCGAGGTGAGCGGCATCGTGGGCAGTGGACGGGCCGCCCGTACGCGGTTGCTCGCGCCGTACGAGAAGTCGATCATGTGACGGACCGTCTGCAGCGCCAGGGCGGCCACCGCCAGGCCCCAGACATCACCGCCGTGCACGCTGGTGCCGACCGCGGCGGCCGTGGATCCGACCGCCAGACCGGCGAACACGACGTACTCCTTGGCCCGGTCGAAGACGGCGTCGAGCCACGCCCCGAGCGTGCTGAACTGCCGGGTGTAGCGGGCGAGCTGGCCGTCGACGCAGTCGAAGACGAACGAGAAGTAGAAGAGCACCCCGCCGACGATCATGCCGGTGCGGGTGCCCGCCGCGAACCAGACGGCCGCCACCACCGCGATGCCCATGGAGATCGACGTCACCATGTTGGGCGTGAGCCCGCGCCGGGCCGCCCAGCGCGCGATGTAGCGCGAGTAGGTGCTGACCGCGAACGTGGTGAAGAAGCCGTCGTTGCTCTTGACCGCCGCCGCCAGGCGGATCTTGTCCTCGTTCACGGCGTCGAGCGCCGCCTTCGCGGCCGCCGCGTCCTCCTCGCTCGCGGCGCGGCGGCAGACCAGCCGCGGGTCGCCGCACCGCGCGACCGGCACCCCGGTACGCACCAGGCCGATGAGGAGCAGCTCGATCGTCTCCGGGGCGCGCCCCGCCGCGCGGCCACCTGGCTCCGGCTCGGGGGTCAGGCGTTCCAGCGCCTCGGGGTCGGCCAGGAGCGACGCCAGCTCGTCGGCGACGTCGGCGAGCGCGCCGACGCGGTTGCGGGCGACCCGCAGGGCGCCCGGGAACCCGGCGTTCGGCTCGGTCACCCGGTGGTACGGGGAGCCCGCCGAGGCGATCCGGCCGCGCTCGGACCGGACGGGGGTGGCCTCGTCCGGCGGCGGCCCGGTCAGCGCGGTGGCGGGTCCCCTGGAGTCGAGCAGCAGGCGGGCCAGCGGCTCGTCCCCCGTGACCAGGTCGCCGGTCAGGACGACGATCGGCTCCTCGGTCCGGCGGGCCAGCCAGGCGATCTCGCGCAGATCGCCGATCGTGCCGTCGGACTCGATGACGTCGTGGCCGTCCTTGCGCAGGGCGGGTGCCAGCTCCGGCCGGGTGATGATGTGGTGTTCCGGTACTTTGAGCGTGGCCAGCCGGGCGCACAGCCGCGCCAGCAGGGTCGGCCGTTCGGCGTCACCGGTCTCGTCCCCGTAGGGCAGGGCCGCCGTGGGACACGGATCATGGCCTCCGGCGATCCGTCCGGTCGCGAGGATTACCGCTACGGTCATCGGCGCCTCCGGCGGGCTGGGTGGTCGGGTCTGCGGGTGGACGGCGCCCCACGGCCGTCGGCCACGGCCTCAGGGGCAGTTGCTCAGCGTAGCGGTTTGACGACTATTTGAAGAGGAAAGGGGAACGGCGATGCGGACGGTCGCGGTGATCCTCGCCGGCGGCACCGGGCAGCGCATGGGCGCCTCGCGGCCCAAGCAGCTCATCGAGGTCGGTGGTCGGCCGATCCTGGCATACGCGATCGAGGCGTTCAATGGCCATCTGGGTGTGGACGAGGTACTGGTCGTCATGGCCGCCGGCCACGTCCGCACGGCCGCGACGATCGCCGCGCCGTTCCACAAGGTCACGGGGCTGATGGAGGGCGGTGACACCCGTACCGCCTCGACGGTGGCGGCGCTGACCGCGCTGACCGGCCGGTCCGACGACACCCGGGTGCTCTTCCACGACGCCGCCCGCCCGTTCGTGGACCCCGGCGTGATCGACCGCGTGCTGGAGGCGCTGGTGGCGTACGAGGCGGTCGCGGTGGGCGTGCCCTCCGCGGACACGATCGTGGCCGTCGAGGACGGTCTCGTGCTGTCCATGCCGCCGCGCGAGTCGCTGGCGCGTTTCCAGACCCCGCAGGGCTTCCGGCTCGGCACGATCCGCAAGGCCTACGAGCTCGCCCTGGCCGACCCGCTGCCCGCCGCGACCGACGACTGCGGGATCGTCCACCGTTACCTGCCGGACGTGCCCATCCGGGTCGTGACGGGCAGCGAGCGCAACCTCAAGGTCACCCACCCGCTCGACGTCGTCATCGCCGAGCACCTGGCCGCCGAACCCGAACGACGCCCCCGGCTCCCCGGAGGACAGATGATTTTCGAGAACGCGCCCGCCGTCATCGGCCACCGCGGTTCCGGCTCGGGAGACGTGCCCCTGCCGCCGCTACCGGTCGCCGGCGCGGCCGGGAACCCCGACCCGGAGACCGTCGCCGAGAACACGATCCCCTCGATGCTGGCCGCGCTCGACGCGGGCGCGTCGTGGATCGAGATCGACGTGACCCGCACGGCGGACGACGAGCTCGTGCTGCGCCACGATCCCACCCTTCCCGGCGGCGCCTTCCTGATCGACACGGCGGCGGCGGACAGCGGCCTGCCGCGGCTGGCGGAGGTGTTCGACGCGCTGCCGGCCGGGGTGCCGGTCGACGTGGACGTCAAGACGATCCTTGAGGACGCCGTGGACGCGCCGTCCAGGCGTACCGGAGCCCTCCTGGCGCCCGTGCTGCGCCGCGAGGCCGAGCGTCGCCCGCTGCTGGTGACCTCGTTCGACCCGTCCCTGCTTCTTTACCTGCGGGACGAACTGCCGGGCGTGCCGCTGGGGTTGCTGACCTGGCTGCGGTTCCCGCTGTGGCACGGTGTCGCCGCCGCGGCGGGCCTCGGCCTCCAGGCCATCGGCGTGCACACCGAGTCGTGCGGCTTCGGCCACCCCGACACCCGCCTACGCCCGCTGGAGCACATCGTGGACGTGGCACACAAGGCCGACCTGGAGTTCATCGCCTGGTGCCCGCCGCCGCAGGACGTCCACGCCTATGCGGCCGCGGGCGTGGACGCGCTGGTCGTCAACGACGTCCCCGGCGTCGTCGGTGCCCTCGAAGCCCTCGGAGCCGTCGAAAGCCCTTCCAGGTGAGCCCTAGCGGGAGCCGCCGCCGTCCCTGAGGTCGTCTCCGCCGTACATCCGGGTCCATTCCCCGGGCTCGTCGTCCGACGACGATGGGGAGCCCTGAGACGGCTTCGCGGGAGGCGGTGGCGGCGGTGGCGCTTGGGAGGACCCGGGTACGGGATAGCCGCCCGGACCAGGACTGGCGCTCGGGCTCGGGCTCGGGCTCGGGCTCCGGCTCGCGCTCGGGCTTGCTCCGGGGCTCTGCGGCTGCCCGTACGGCGGCGGGACCGCGCCAGGGCCATGACCGTACTGTTGCTGCTGCTCCCGCCCGTACATCGGCCTCGGCGCCCCGGGCATGCCAGGCGGCGGCCCCGCCAGGTGCTGAGGCGCCGCGGCGGCGTGCGCGCGGGAACGCCAGCGCGACGGCACCAGCGAGCCGGCCAGCAGCACCACGCCGACCAGGAACGGCACGCCGAGGAGCGACATCGTCATGACCGGAGAGGTGTAGCGGTCGGGAAGCACGTCGACCTTGTCCGACGCCCAGATCGGTTTCAGCAGCCAGACCACGCCGTACGCGGCGAAAGCCACGCCGGGGATGAGCGAGGCCAGCGGCGAGAGCCGCGACGCGACCAGGACCGCGACCACGACGGCGGTGAGGGCCAGGACGGCGCCCGCGACCAGCCCCGTGGACGTCGTCGAGGCGAACTGGACGTAGTGACGGCGGTGCTCTTCCAGGCGTTCGAATCCGAGGGCGAGCCCGGCGCCGACCAGGGGCGTGGCGATCACCCCGGCCAGGACCCCCAGCCCGTGACGCGCACCGTTCGACATGGCCACCTCCTCGTCCGGCCGGCGGCATGATCCGCCGACCTAATCCTGAGACGTGGCTTTATCTACCCGGGTTCGCCCGTTCGGTCTGGTTCTTCCGTTATCGAGAGGATCCGTTCAGGGTTTGTTGGGGGTGGGCTGGCCGAGCCCGGGCGGACTGGTCAGGAAACCGACCCCCCACGAGACGTGCATGGTGGCGAACACCAGCGGCAGCCGGACCCAGGCCGAAACCGGCAGTCCCCGGCCCTCCACGGCGGCGCCCGCGACCATGGCGACCGCGTAGCCGCCGGGCAGGAGCCAGCCCGGCCAGATGCCGAACGCGCCCGCGACCGTGCCCGCGGTCATCGCCAGGACCGCCAGCGGCGGCGCCAGATAGCGCAGGTTGAGCGTGCCCTGGTGCTCCCGGCCGACGACGCGGCGCCAGCGGCCGGTGTGGAAGTACTGCTTGGCCAGAGCGCGCAGGTTGGGGCGTGGCCGGTAGGTGACACGCATGCGCGGGGTAAAGAAGATCTTTCCGCCGCTCTGCCGGATCCGGTGGTTCATCTCCCAGTCCTGGGCGCGCACGAACGTCTCGTCGTAACCGCCGACGCGCTCCAGGGCGCTGCGCTTGAACGTGCCGAGGTAGACCGTCTCGACCTCGCCGGCCTCGCCGCCGGTGTGGAACCGCGCGTTGCCCACGCCCAGCTTGGAGGTCATCGCGCGGGCCACGGCCTGCTCGAACGGCGTGACGCCCTCCGCCGCCATGATCCCGCCGACGTTGTCCGCGCCGGTCTCCTCCATCGTCTCCACCGCGGCCCGCACGTAGTCGGCCGGCAGCAGGGAGTGGCCGTCCACCCGGACGATGATCGAGTACTGCGACGCCTTGATGGCGATGTTGAGACCCTGCGGGGTGCGGCCGGTCGGATTGGCCACCACGACGATGCGCGGATCCTCGGTCGCCAGTTTGGCGGCGATCTCCTCCGTGCGGTCCCGGGACGGTCCGATGGCGAGGACGAGCTCCAGCTCGCCGGGGTAGTCCTGGGTCACGATGCGCCGGACGGCATCGGTGAGATGCCGTTCTTCGTTGAGCACGGGCATCACGACCGACACCGCGGGCCAGGTCCGGTCTTGTGTCATCTGCTGGACGCCGTTCATTGGGCTGTGCGCTTGGGGAGACGGATTCATACAGTGCTCTGGGCCGTTACGGGCTGGCCGGAGGGCCCTTCCTCTCTCGTGCTGGCTCCGGTCATGACGCAGCTCACGACACCCTGGCCGGGTGTGGCCGCCTGGGAGGGAGGTCAAGACGGCGCCACGTTACTCCAAGGACACGAGTCCGAGGTAGCGAACGGACGGGTGTTCCCCACTTTAAGGTGGTGACGACGCGCGTCAGACGACGCCGATTCGGTCTCGGGAGGGGGCGGCGGCCAGCATGGCTGACGGTCACGACGCCGGCAGGGACTCCGGCAAGGACGCCGATCCGTTCGAGCGGTACTTCCGGCCCCGCCCGGGCGACGGCGCGGCGGAGGGCGATCACGAGGACGGCGAGGACGGCATCGAGGGCGTCACCGTCGACGGCACGCCCGCGCCCCGCGTGGCGGTCGAGACCCCGCGCGGCCCGCGCCGGCCCGGGCCGGGCCTCAGCCCCCGGGCCGCGATGAGCGCCCGGCGGCAGCGCCGCTTCCTGATGCTGACCGGCACCATGTCGGCGTTCGTGCTGCTGACCGCGGGCGGCGCCTGGGGCTTCCAGAACTACGTCACCAGCGCCATCGACAAGGTCAAGGTCGGCGGGCTCGGCAAGGACAAGGACGCCCCGAAGGGCGCCATGAACATCCTGGTCGCCGGCGTCGACCGCCGCGAGGGGCTCACCCGCGCGCAGCAGAAGGCCGCGCGCCTGGGCAACGAGCCGGGCGAACGCTCCGACACGATGCTGCTGGTGCACGTCTCCCGTAACCATGATCGCGTCACCGTCGTCAACCTTCCGCGCGACTCGTACGTGACGATCCCCGCGCACAAGTCCAACGGTTCGGAGGGCGCGAAGGGCAGCAAGGTGCCGGCCCGCGCCGGCAAGCTCACCTGGGCCTACCAGTTCGGCGGCCGTGATCTCATGGTCGACACGATCAAGCAGGCCACCAACGTCTCGATCGACCACCTCATCGAGGTCAACTTCTACGGCTTCGTGAGCATGGTCGACGCGCTCGGCGGCGTCGACGTGTGCACCGAGGAGCCCATCGACGACCGCAAGAGCGGCCTCAAGCTGGCCGCGGGCAAGTCCCATCTGGACGGGCTCAAGGCCCTGAGCTTCGCCCGTGCGCGCTACTCCCTGACCGGGGGCACCGACCTCGGCCGCATCGACCGGCAGCAGCAGTTCATGTCGGCGATGATGAAGCAGGCCCTCAGCAGCAAGACGCTGAGCGACCCGGTGAAGTCGACCAAGTTCCTCAACGCGGCGCTCAAGTCGCTGACGGTGGACGAGAAGCTCGCCAAGAACCTGCCCAAGCTCGCCGACCAGATGAAGAACCTGTCGACCGACCACGTCACGTTCGCCAAGATCCCGCTGTCCGACCCGGGCCACAACACGATGTTGTGGAACGCGCCGAGCCCGCAGTCGACCGTGCTGTGGGACCAGAACCGCGCCCGGGAGCTGTTCGGCCGGATCAAGCGCGACCAGCCGCTCGTCGAGCCGCCCAAGCCCGCGCCCAGCGCGACCCCGCAGGACCGGAACGCACCGACCGTGCCGCCCGGCGACATCCAGGTCCTCGTGCGCAACGCCGTCGGCACGCCGGGGCTGGCGCGCCGCGCGGGGGGCGACCTGGAGAAGGCCGGCTTCAACGTCACCGTCGTCCAGGGCGTCGCGCGCCGGGGCCTGGCGAGCACGGTGATCCAGTACGGCCCGGGCCGCAAGGACTCGGCGGCGACCCTGGCCGCCGCCATTCCCGGCGCCAAGATCAAGCAGGTCGACTCGCTCGGCTCGCGCGTGCAGGTCCTGGTCGGCGCGAACTGGAAGGGCGCCCAGAAGGTCAAGGTCAAGAAGCCCGCCACGCCCGGCGCCCCGTCGAACTCCGCCCTGGAGACCGGGACGGCGACGTCCAAGCTCTGCAAGTAGCCAAGCTCTGCAGGTAGCCAAGCTGCAGGTAGCGCGCCGGAGGCGGCCCGACCGGCGTGTCGGAGTTCACCCACGTAGGGCACGTTCGGGCGTTTTGCTGAAGGTTTGCCGGAAAGAGGAATTCGTCCGCCCCTGGATCGTATTAACACAGGTCTATGCCCTTGCGAACGTTCCAGACCATCTTTCCTCGTTCCGGACGGCCGCCCCTGCGGGTGGCCACCGAGACGCAGTCCACCGTCTACCGGATCGCGCGGCTCACGCTCACGGCCATGGCCGCGTACCTGCTGGCGCTCTGGCTCCTTCCCGCCGAGAGCCCCGCGCCGCTGCTGGCGCCGCTGACCGCGCTGCTCGTCGTCCAGCACTCGGTGTACGAGACGATCAAGTCCGGCATCACCCGGGTGGCGGCGGTGACCTCGGGCGTGGTGATCGCGCTGCTCTTCGCCGGGCTCGTCGGCTTCTCGTGGTGGAGCCTCGGGCTGAGCATCCTGGCCGCGCTGGTGCTCGGCCATGTGCTGCGCCTGGGCGACCACATGCTGGAGGTCCCGATCTCCGCGATGCTGATCTACGCGCTGGGCGCGGCGACCGGCGCGGGCGCGACCGAGCGGGTGGTGGAGACGCTGATCGGCTCCGCCGTCGGCCTGGTGGCGACCGTGGCGGTGCCGTCAATCCGGGTACGGCCCGCCGAGGAGGCCGTGCAGGATCTCAGCCACCGGCTGTGCACGCTGGTGACGAGCATGGCCGACGACCTGCGGCGCGGGCCCTCGGAGACCGACGCCGACCACTGGCTCAGGGAGTCGCAGGGGCTGTTCCACGACATCGGCCGGGCGGACGAGGCGCTCGACGCCGCCGAGGAGAGCGTCCGGCTCAACCCGCGCGCCCGCCAGCTGATCGACGCGGGCGTGGCGCTGCGCAACGCCGTGGAGACGATGGAGCACTTCACGCTCTCGCTGCGCGGGCTGGCCCGCGCCCTGGTCGACAGCGCGAAGGTCGAGACCGGCGACCAGCTCATCCACGAGCCCGAGATCCGTGACCAGCTCGCCGACACGCTGGGCGAGGTCGCCGCGAGCATCGTCGCGTACGGCCGGCTGGCCCGATCCGACCTGCGCCGCAACGCCCAGCCCGTCGACGCCGAGCGGGAGCTCGAACACCACGTGGCGGCCGCGCGCGGGCTTCGCGACCAGTTCTTCGCGATGCTGCGCAGGCGCCCCGTGAACGATCTCCAGTGGCCGCTCTACGGGGAGGTCGTCACGCAACTCGACCGCCTGACCGACCAGCTGCGCGCCGAGCACCGCGCGCGTGCCCGCGAGCAGTGGCGGCGGCGGCGCGACACGGCGGAGCGCCACCTGGCGCCGCGCCAGGCCGACGCTCTCCGCCAGGCACGGATGCGGCTGCGCCGGGCCGCCGGGATCGCCTCCAGGCCCACGCCCGCGAACGCCGACGAGGCCGGTGCCCACCGCGACGAGAACCCGCGCGAGCACACCGGTGAACGCGAGGGCGGGCGCGGTCTTGAGCGCGGTCTTGAGCGCGGTCTTGAGCGCGAGCGCGGCCGTGGGCCCGTCCGCGGGCCTGGGCGCGACCGTGGGTCCGGCCATGAGCGCGGGCGTGACCGCGAGCGCGACCGTGGACCCGGACGTGGCTCCGGGCGCGAGCGCACGGCGGGTCACGATCGGGAACGCCGTTTCGCTCGCGAGCACGACCGCGAGCACGGGCAGGAACAGGCCCGCGCACAGACCCGTCGAACCGCCGCATACCTGGACAGATACCGCCTCCGCTAGGCCAGGCCATCCAGGTCAAAGGTCGTTAAGCAGACACACCCCTCCCGGTCAGACGAGGTTTGATCGACTCTGGATCGACGAGATACGCAGCGGCGTGCATGTCGTCGAGCGAACGTGGGGAGTCGCCATGACCGACGTGATGACCGACCGCGTTCGGACCGAGATCCCGGCGAGGCTGGACCGGCTGCCCTGGTCGCGCTGGCATCTCATGATCGTCGTCGGTCTCGGGACCGTCTGGATCCTGGACGGCCTTGAGGTCACCATCGTCGGCAACCTGGCCCCGCAGCTGGCCAAGCCCGGCAGCGGCCTCGACATCACGGCCCAGCAGGTCTCCGGGCTCGGCGCCGCCATCTACGTGGCCGGGTCCTGTACCGGCGCGCTGTTCTTCGGGTGGCTCACCGACCGGTTCGGCCGCAAGAAGCTCTTCATGATCACGCTGGCCGTCTATCTGGCCGGCACGGCGCTCACCTCGCTGTCGTGGACGCCCTGGTGGTTCTTCCTGTGCCGGTTCATCACCGGGCTCGGCATCGGCGGCGAGTACGCGGCCATCAACTCGGCGGTGGACGAGCTGATCCCGAGCAGGCACCGCGGGCGCATCGACATCATCATCAACGGCAGCTACTGGCTCGGCGCGGCCGGCGGCGCGCTGCTCACCGTGCCGGTCCTCACGCTGCTGCCGGTCGGCGTCGGCTGGCGCGCGGCGTTCGGCCTGGGCGTGGTGCTGGGGCTGCTGATCCTGGTCGTCCGGCGGCACGTGCCGGAGAGCCCGCGCTGGCTGATCATCCACGGCCGTACGAAACAGGCCGAGGACCTGGTCGGCGGCGTGGAACGCGAGGTCGAGAAGGACACCGGCGAGTCCCTGGCGAAGCCGGGCAAGAGCATGGTCATCCAGCAGCGCACGAGCGTGGGCTTCGGCGAGATCGCCTCCACGCTCTGGCGGCGCTACCCCCGGCGGGCGATCCTCGGCTTCTCGCTCTTCATCGGGCAGGCGTTCCTCTACAACGCGATCACGTTCGGCTACGCCGACATCCTGACGTCGTTCTACGACATCGACACCCACACCGGCTACTTCTACGCGGTGATCGCGTTCGGCAACTTCCTCGGGCCGCTCCTGCTGGCGCCGCTGTTCGACTCGGTCGGCCGCAAGCCCATGATCAGCGGCTGCTACATCGGTTCCGGCGTCCTGCTGCTCGGCACGGCCTGGTTGTTCGACGCCGGGGTGCTGACCGCGGTGACCCTGACCGCGTGCTGGTGCGTGGTGCTGTTCTTCGCGTCGGCCGGCGCCAGCTCCGCGTACCTGACGGTCAGCGAGATCTTTCCGATGGAGACCCGCGCGCTCGCCATCGCGTTCTTCTACGCGATCGGCACCGCGGCCGGCGGCATCAGCGGCCCGCTGATCTTCTCGACGCTGGTCGGCAGCGGCGTGCCGCGCGACACCGCCCTCGCGTTCTGCATCGGCGCGCTGCTGATGATCGCGGCCGGGCTGGTGGAGGCGATCCTCGGGATCAAGGCGGAACGCAAGGGCCTGGAGGAGATCGCCGAACCGCTGACGGCACGGCGGGACTGAACGGGTGAAGGCCTACCGCGGCATCGTCCTGCACTTCACCGGAGATCCCGCCGCCGACCCCGCGAACGCCCGGTTGCTCGACGACGGCGCGCTGGTCGTCACCGACGAGGGGCTGGTCGACCGGGTGACGCCGTGGGCGGAGCTGCCCGGACGACTCCGCGACGAGGCCGTCCAGGACTACCGCGACGACCTGATCCTGCCGGGGTTCGTGGACGCGCACGTCCATTCGGGCCAGATCGACGCGATCGCGAGTCCGGGCGGCGATCTGCGGGACTGGCTGGAGCGTCATGTCTACCCGGCCGAGCGCAGGTTCGCCGACGAGGAGTACGCGCGCCAGGCCGCCGGAGACTTCCTCGACCGGCTGCTGGCGGCCGGAACCACGACCGCGTGCGTGCACACCACGACCTTCGCCTCCTCCACCGGCGCCTTCTTCGCCGCCGCGCACGAGCGTGACCTGCGCATGGTGGCCGGAAAGGTGCTCATGGACGCGGGCGGCCACGCCGAGGGCGGCCCCGTTCCCGACGACTACCTCGACCCGAGCGTCCAGCAGGCCGAGCAGGACTGCCGCGAGCTGATCGACGCGTGGCATGGCAAGGGCCGATGCCTTTATGCGATCACGCCGCGCTTCGGGCCGACCTCGACCCTGGAGTTGCTGCGGATGGCCGGCCGCCTCTTCCAGGAGTACGCGGACCGCGGGCAGCCCGTCTGGGCGCAGTCCCACCTCGCGGAGACCAAGGACGAGGTCGACACGGTGCTCGAACGATTCGCCGCTCTCACGCCGCGTTCATATCTGGACGTGTACGACAAGTGCGGTCTGGTCGGGCCGCGGAGCGTCTGGGCGCACTGCCTCTGGCCGGACGACGTCTACCGGACCAGTGCCGGCGGCGGGCAGGACTGGCAGGTGCTGAAGGCCCGTCAGGCCGGCGTCGCGTTCTGCCCCACGTCCAATCTCTTCCTCGGGAGCGGCCTGTTCCCGTTGGAGCGGACGCGTAGGGCAGGTGTACGCGTGGGGCTCGGAACGGACGTCGGCGCCGGAACCAGTTTCTCGATGCTCGAAACCATGAACGAGGCGTACAAGGTGATGGCGTTGCAAGGCGACCACCTGCCGGCCCTGCGCGGTTTCTATCTGGCCACGCGGGGCGGCGCGGAGGCGCTGTGCCTGGAGGACCGGATCGGCGGCTTCCAGCCCGGTGGCGAGGCGGACTTCGTCGTCCTGGACTTCGCGGCGACCCCGGTGCTCGAACGCCGCACCGGTACCGCCGGCGACCTCGTCGAACGGCTCTTCGCGCTGGCGATGCTCGGCGACGAACGCGCCGTCAAGGCGACCTACGTGATGGGCCGCCGTACCTGGGAGAACACGTGAACAGCCACGGAATCGAGCATGTGATCCAGGGTAGGAGCGTCCTATGAACAGCACGAACACCTCGGCCGAGCCGCCGGTGCACGCCGAGATCACCTTGATCGTCAACGGGCGCGAGCATCGGCTCGCGGTCGACACCCGGGCGTCCCTGCTGGACGTGCTGCGCGAGGAGCTCGGGCTCACGGGGACGAAGAAGGGCTGCGACCACGGCCAGTGCGGCGCCTGCACGATCCTGGTCGGCGGGCGGCGGGCGAACGGCTGCCTGGCGCTCGCGGTCGCGCACGACGGCGCCGACATCGTGACCGTCGAGGGTCTCGCCGACGGCGGCGAGCTCAGCCCGATGCAGGCCGCGTTCGTCGAACGGGACGCCTTCCAGTGCGGCTACTGCACGCCGGGCCAGCTGTGCTCGGCGACCGCGGTCCTCGACGAGGTGGCGCGGGGCTGGCCGAGCGTGGTCACGCCGGACGTGGCCGCCCAGCCCGAGCTCGACGAGGACGAGATCCGCGAACGGATGAGCGGCAACATCTGCCGCTGCGGCGCGTACCCCAACATCGTCGCCGCCGTCCGGGAGGCCGCTGGGCACGGGGGCGGGCGATGAGGCCGTTCGCCTACGCACGCGCGCAGAGCGCGGACGAGGCCGTCTCCCTGCACGACGGCGACACGCACTACCTGGGTGGCGGCACCAACCTGGTCGATCTGATGCGGCTCGGGGTCGAGCGGCCCGCCAAGCTCATCGACGTCACCCGGCTGCCGTACGACCGGATCGAGGAGAACGGCGGCGGGCTGTTCATCGGCGCCGCGGTCTGCAACAGCGACCTGGCCGCCGACCGGACCGTCCGCGACCGCTACCCCGTGCTCGCGGAGGCCGTGCTGGCCGGCGCGTCCGGGCAGATCCGCAACAAGGCGACCGTCGGCGGCAACCTGCTCCAGCGCACACGCTGCTCCTACTTCCAGGACGTCACCAAGCCCTGCAACAAGCGCGATCCCGGGAGCGGCTGCCCGGCCCGCGAGGGCGAACACCACAACCTCGCGATCCTGGGCCACTCCCCGCACTGCGTCGCCACCCATCCGTCCGACATGGCGGTGGCGCTCACGGCGCTCGACGCGTCCGTCCGGGTGCTCGGGAGTGCGGGCGAGCGCGGCGTTCCGCTGAGCGACCTCTACCGCCTGCCCGGCGACGACCCGTCCCGCGACACGACGCTGGAGCTCGGCGATCTCATCACCGGCATCCAGACGCCGCCGCTCGGTATGGCGTCGCGTTACCGCAAGGTCCGTGAACGCGCCTCGTTCGCGTTCGCGCTCGTCTCGGTCGCCGTCGCGCTGGACATCGCGGACGGCACGGTCCGCGACTGCCGGGTGGCGCTCGGCGGCGTCGCGCACCGGCCCTGGCGGGCCCGGCGCGCCGAGGAACTGCTGCGCGGCGCCCCGGCCACCGAGGCGAGCTACCTGCGCGCCGCGCAGGCCGAGCTGGAGGCCGCGCGGCCGCTTCGCGACAACGGCTTCAAGGTGCCGCTCGCGACCAATCTGATCGTACGCACGCTGTCCGAGCTGACGGCGTCCGAACAGGGGGATGAGTCATGAGGTCGCTGGAACGGGTGGAGGCCCGCGCCAAGGTGACCGGCGCCGCCCGTTACGCGGTCGAGTATCCGGTCGAGAACGCCGCGAACGTGGTGGCCGTGGCGGCGACGGTCGCGCGCGGTGAGATCGAATCCGTCGGCGCCGAGGAGGTGCTGGCGCTGCCCGGCGTCCTGGCGGTGCTGTCGTGCGAGAACGCGCCGAAGCTGCAGTCGGTCGACGACGCCGAGCTGGAGGTCTTCCAGTCCCGCAGGGTCGCCTACCGGGGACAGCTGGTCGCGGCCGTGGTCGCCGAGAGCCTGGAGACGGCCCGTGCCGCCGCGGCCCGGCTGCGGATCGGCTACCGGGCCGAGGACCACCACGTTCTCCTGGAGGACGCATCTGACGACTCTGACGACTCCGACTTCTCCGTCGACATCGAGCAGGGCGACCCGGAGACCGCGTTCGCCGGGGCCGCCGTCTCGGTCGACGCGACGTACACGACCCCCGCCGAGCACAACAACCCGATGGAACCGCACGCCACGCTCGCGGCGTGGGACGGTGACGAGCTCACCGTCCACGACTCCAACCAGGGCTCGACGACCGTGCGGGACGCGCTCGCCCAGATCTTCGACCTCGACCCGGCCCGGGTGCACGTCGTCTCGCCGCACGTGGGCGGCGGCTTCGGCTCCAAGGGCACGCCACGCCCGACCGTCGTCCTGGCCGCGATGGCCGCCCGCGCGGTGGGACGGCCGGTGAAGCTGGCGTTCACCCGGCAGCAGATGTTCCCGATGACCGGCTACCGGACGCCGACGATCCAGCGGGTGCGGCTCGGCGCCGACGCCGACGGCACGCTGACCACGATCGTGCACGAGGTGACCCAGCAGGCGTCGACGATCCGCGACTTCGACGAGGGGGCGACCAAGCCCATGCGGATCATGTACCGGGCGCCGCACCGCCGGGCCGCCCACCGGCTCGTCAGGCTCGATGTGCCCTCGCCCTCGTGGATGCGCGCGCCCGGCGAGTGCCCGGGCATGTGGGCCCTGGAATCGGCGATGGACGAGCTGGCCGTCACGACCGGGATCGACCCCGTCGAGCTGCGCGTCCGCAACGAGCCGGAGACGTCCCCGGAGGACGGCTCGCCGTGGAGCTCCCGCAACCTGGTGGCGTGCCTGCGCGAAGGCGCCGAACGTTTCGGGTGGGCCGATCGCGATCCCATGCCCTGCGCCCGCCGCGAAGGCCGCACCCTCGTCGGCACGGGCGTCGCGTCCGCCACGTATCCGGTGAACCGGGAACCCAACGAGGCCACGGCGCGCGCCGAGCCGGACGGCCGCTTCACCATCCGCATCGCCGCCGCCGACATCGGCACCGGCGCCCGCACCGCCCTCACGGTGATCGCCGCCGAGGCGCTCAAGGCCGAGCCGGACCGGGTCACGGTCGAGATCGGCGACAGCGATCTGCCCAGGGCCTCCCTCGCGGGCGGTTCGACGGGCACCATGAGCTGGGGCACCGCCGTGCACCGCGCCTGCGAGGCCCTCCTGGCCGAGCTGGACGTGCCCGTACCGCCGGAGGGCGTCGAGGTCACCGTCGGCACCGAGGACGAGCTGAAGGCCGAGGAGAAGTACGCCCGCCACGCGTTCGGCGCCCACTTCGTCGAGGTCAGCGTCGACATCGACACCGGAGAGATCCGCGTGCCCCGCATGCTGGGCGTCTTCGCCGCCGGGCGGATCGTCAACCCCGTGACCGCGCGCTCCCAGCTCCTCGGCGGCATGATCATGGGGCTGGGCATGGCGCTCATGGAGGAGAGCACCACGGACCGCGAGTTCGGCGGCTTCCTCAACCACGACCTCGCGCAGTACCACGTGCCGGTCTGCGCCGACGTCCGCGGGCTGGAGGCGGTCTGGCTCGACGAGGAGGACCGGCACCTGAACCCGATGGGGGCGAAGGGCATCGGCGAGATCGGCATCGTCGGCGCCGCCGCGGCCGTCGCCAACGCCGTCCACCACGCCACCGGCGTCCGCGTGCGCGACCTCCCCATCACCCCGTCCCGCCTCCTGCCGTCCCTATGAGGCCAGGGCCCGCTCGACCTCCTCGTCCACCAGGTCAAGATTGATCGCGAACGCGGCCGCGCAACGATCACCTCCGCCGCCCAGGATGTGATCATCCGATCCGTCCGGCAACCTTTGTTGCAATTACCGGGAATCGGAGCGCCGTGCCGGCGGAGGCGCCGATCGCGGCTACTTGAGGAGCTGGCGGGCCATGACCATGCGCTGGATCTGGTTGGTGCCCTCGTAGATCTGGGTGATCTTGGCGTCGCGCATCATGCGTTCGACGGGGAACTCGCGGGTGTAGCCGTAGCCGCCGAGGAGCTGGACGGCGTCGGTGGTGACGTCCATGGCGACGTCGGAGGCGAGGCACTTGCAGGCGGACGAGACGAAGGTCAGGTCGGGGACCTTGTCGCCGTGCATGGCGCGCTCGGACTTGATGGCGGCGTGGTAGGTGAGCTGGCGGGCGCCTTCGAGGCGCATGGCCATGTCGGCGAGCATGAACTGCACGCCCTGGAAGTCGGCGATCGCCTTGCCGAACTGCTTGCGCTCCTTGACGTAGCCGACGGCGTAGTCGAGCGCGCCCTGGGCGATGCCGAGGGCCTGCGCGGCGATGGTGATGCGGGTGTGGTCGAGGGTGGCGAGCGCGGTCTTGAAGCCGGTGCCCTCCGCGCCGATGATGCGGTCGGCGGGGATGCGGACGTTCTCCAGGATGACCTGGCGGGTGGGTGAGCCCTTGATCCCGAGCTTCTTCTCCTTGGGACCGAACGAGACGCCCTCGTCGGACTTCTCGACGACGAAGGCGGAGATGCCGCGAGTCCCGGCGGCAGGGTCGGTGACGGCCATCACCGTGTAGTAGTCCGACACCCCGGCGTTAGTGATCCACATCTTGGCGCCGTTGAGGACCCAGTGATCTCCGTCACGGACGGCCCGGGTCTTCATGCCCGCGGCGTCGGACCCGGCCTCAGCCTCCGACAGGGCGTAGGAGAACATCGCCTCGCCCTTGGCAACGGGATTCAGATACTTTTTCTTCAGCTCTTCGGAACCCGACAACAGGATCGGCACCGTGCCGAGCTTGTTGACAGCCGGGATCAACGAGGAGGAGGCGCAGGCGCGGGCCACCTCCTCGATCACGATCACGGTGGCCAGGGCGTCGGCACCGGCGCCCCCGTACGCCTCCGGGACGTGCACCGCGTGCAACTCGTTCTGCACCAGCGCGTCCAGGGCCTCCTGGGGGAAGCGGGAATCCTCGTCGACCTCCGCTGCATGCGGGGCAATCTTGGCATCGGCGAGCTCGCGGACCGTCCGGCGGAGGAGCTCCTGCTCCTCGGACGGGGCGTACGTGGGAAAGTCGGGACTCATAACACGCATGCTACCGGCCGGTACACTCCCCCGGTCTAGCAGGAAGAAGTCGAGAGGAGACACCGTGGCCCATCGCCTCACGGTGATCGGAACCGGATATCTGGGCGCCACCCACGCGGCCTGCATGGCGGATCTGGGTTTCGAGGTCATCGGTCTCGACGTCGACGAACGCAAGATCGCGCGGCTGTCCGCGGGCGATCTCCCGTTCTACGAGCCCGGGCTCGAACCCGTGCTGCGGCGGAACCTGGAGAACGGGCGGCTTCGCTTCACCACGTCCTACGACGAGATCGCCGAGTTCGGTGACGTGCACTTCCTGTGCGTGGGCACGCCCCAGAAGCTCGGCGAGTACGCGGCCGACCTGACGTACGTGGACGAGGCCGTCAACGCGCTGGCGCCGCTGCTCCGGCGGCCGTGCCTGATCGTCGGCAAGTCCACCGTGCCCGTGGGCACCGCGGAACGGCTGGCCGAACGCATCGCCCGGCGGGCCCCAGCGGCCGGCGACGCGGTGCTCGCCTGGAACCCGGAGTTCCTCCGTGAGGGCTTCGCCGTCCAGGACACCCTGCACCCGGACCGGATCGTCATCGGCGTGCCCGGCGACCAGGGCGCCGCCGACCACGCCGAGAAGGTGCTCCGAGCGGTGTACGCGCCGATGCTGGCCGCGGGCACGCCGTTCATCGTCGCCGACTACCCGACCTCCGAGCTGGTGAAGGTCTCCGCCAACGCCTTCCTGGCCACCAAGATCTCGTTCATCAACGCGATGGCCGAGGTCTGCGAGGCCGCGCACGCCGACGTGACCAAACTCTCCGAGGCGCTGTCCTACGACGACCGCATCGGCGGCAAGTTCCTGGGAGCGGGGCTGGGGTTCGGGGGCGGCTGCCTGCCCAAGGACATCCGCGCGTTCATGGCCCGGGCCGGTGAGCTCGGCGCCGACCAGGCCCTGACGTTCCTGCGCGAGGTGGACGAGATCAACATCCGCCGCCGGATCCGCATGGTCGATCTGGCCCGCCACCAGCTCGGCGGCTCGTTCATCGGCCGTACGGTCGGCGTCCTCGGCGCGGCGTTCAAGCCCAACTCCGACGACATCCGCGACTCGCCCGCCCTCGACGTGGCCGCGTCCATCCGCGGGCAGGGCGCCACGGTGACCGTGTACGACCCGCAGGCGATGGACAACGCCCGGGGCGCCCAGCCCGACCTCACGTTCGGCGGCTCCGCCCTGGAGGCGGCCAAGGGCGCGCACGTGGTGCTCCTGCTGACCGAGTGGCCGGAGTTCCGCGACATGGACCCCGCGGAGCTCGGGGCCGTCGTGGCCGAGAAGAACATCCTGGACGGCCGCAACGCCCTGGACCCCGAACGCTGGCGCGCCGCGGGCTGGAACTACCGAGCCCTCGGCCGCCCCCAGGTCCCCTGACCCGTGGCCGCACCCGGCCGTTGACATATCGAAAGTCGATGTTATCGAATAACGATAGCATCGACTTTCGATATGGAGGCAGCCATGCGCCTCAAGTCCACCGACCAGCCCCCCAGGTACGCCAACCTCTTCGAGCCCTTCGCGACGATCATCAGCTTCATGCTGGCCCTGGTGGCGGGCATCGTGGTCGTCTTCGGCCTGACCACCGCCTTCGGGAGCGGCAGCCTGCTCGGACTGGGCGACTCGTCGGTCTGCGTGACCGGACGGCCCGGCGCCTACATCCCCGATCAGGAGAGCCTGCCGCCCTTCCTGAAGCCGGGGGTACGGCTCTCCATGACCGAGCTGGACGTCTGCCAGGACGACGCGGGCCCGGGATTGCAGGCGCTCCACGTGGCCACCCGGCTCCCCTCCTTCCTGGTGTACACCGGCGCCCTGGTGCTGCTCTGGCGGCTCGTCCGCGCCGCCATGCGGTTCGGCCCGTTCAGCCGGGTCAACGCCCGGCGGCTGCGCTTCATCGGCTGGTGGGTCGGGGGCGGTGGCGCCGTGGCCGTGATCTGCGAACGCACGGCGCACTGGGCGCTGGCCCAGCGGATGTTCAAGGACGGCCCCGAACTGGTCGCCACCGTGACCGCCGCCATCCCGTGGACGCTGATCGTCACAGGCGTCGGCCTGCTGACCGTCGCCCGGATCCTGGAGGTCGGCGTGCGGATGCACGAAGACCTCGAAGGCACGGTGTGATGGACGAGCACGCCGTCGAGGTGCACCTCGACACGATGCTGGAGCGGCGCGGGATGACCCTCGCAGAACTCTCGGCCCAGGTCGGGGTCACCGTGGTGAACCTCTCGATCCTCAAGAACGGGCGTGCCAAGGCGATCCGCTTCACCACCCTGACCCGGATCTGCGAGGTCCTCGGCTGCCAGCCGGGCGACCTGCTGACGGTCCGTTCCGTCCCGCCGGAATCCTGATGCGGACGGTGATGTTGTCGTGGACATGGCTGACTACGCTGACCCGGCGGTGATCCGGCGGCTGCTGAACGAGACGAGGACGTGGGCGTTCGTGGGCCTGGGAGACAACCCCGCCCGCGAGGTCCACACCCAGGCGCGGCTCCTCCAGCAACGCGGCAAAAGGATCATTCCCGTCCATCCGGACGGACGGACCGTGCTGAACGAGCCGGGCTACGCGTCACTGGCCGACATCCCCGCCGCGGAGGGCCCCATCGATGTCGTCGGCGTCTACCGGCGAGCCGAATACGCGGGCGCGGTCGTGGACGAGGCGATCGCCGCCGGAGCCAAGGCCGTCTGGCTCCCCCTGGACGTGATCGACGAAGCCGCCGCCGAACGCGCCCAGGAAGCAGGCCTGGACGTGGTCATGGACCGCTGCCCCGCAGTCGAATGGGCGTTGCGTAGATAGGCTTTCGCGGCCTCGAGGTCCTCGCCTGGCGGCTCGGACCCCGAACCGCAAAAGCGGCAAGCACGACATCGCTTCGCGATCTTCGCGGGGAGCTTCGCCTGCGGCTCGCTCCCCGCTCAGCGCCGCGCGCTTGCGTCGCACACTGAGGTGGGCGTCATGCCTGCGGGGCACACTGAGGCCGATGCCAAGCCTCGTTGAAAGCCCCTCGCCACCGTGGTGGCGAGGGGCTGAAACACAAGCGGCCCAACGGCGGAGAGGGTCTCAGCCGCCGTCATGCATTCTCGGCTTGATCAAGTGTCGCAGCGAACGCGCTACCTGAGTGGGGAGCGAGCCGGAGGCGAAGCTTCCCGCGAAGATCGCGAAGCGATGTCGCCCTCCCGCTACACCCCCCACCCAACCGCCCTTCCAAAGGACAAGCTTCGCTTGGCAGCCGCTTTGCGGTTCGGGTTGGAGCCGCCAGGCGACAACCAGAGGCCGCGAAAGCAATGAATTCAGACTGGTTCGGAGATGCTTTCGCCGGGGCCTTCGGTCAGGCGGAGCAGGTAGTTCTGCTCGCCTAGCGCCTTGACCAGGGCCAGCTCGGTCTCCAGGTAGTCGACGTGCTCCTCCTCGTTGGCGAGGATGTCCTCGAAGATCCGGGCCGAGGTGACGTCGCCGCGGGAGCGCATGAGCTCGATGCCGGGGCGCAGGCGGGCGACCGCCTCCATCTCCAGCTCCAGGTCCGCCTTCAGCGTCTCGACGACGGTCTGGCCGATCTTGAGGGTGTTGAGCTTCTGGTAGTTCGGGAGCCCGTCGAGGAAGAGGATGCGGTCGGTCAGCCGCTCCGCGTGCTTCATCTCCTCGATGGACTCTTCGCGGCTGTGCTTGGCCAGGCGGGTGAAGCCCCAGTTGTCCTGCATCTTGGCATGCAGGAAGTACTGGTTGATCGCGGTGAGCTCCGCGGTGAGCTGCTCGTTGAGCAGCGCGATGATGTCCTTGTCGCCTTCCATATCGCCCATGCTTCCATGTCCGGATCGATGTGGACAGCACTAGGGCCCGCCCGGCGCGTGTTTTCTCGATCACGGTCGGGGCGGGTGCCCGGGGGACGCGGCTCAGGCGGCGGTCGTGACGGTGCTCCCTCTCTCGGCCATTTCCGGTACGAGAGGCTGCTCCGGAACGACCTCCAGCGGGAGGGGGCCGCCGGTCATGGCGTCCACCAGGTCGCTGGCGGTCCGGTACTCGCTGACCATCGCGTGCAGACGCTTGGTGCAGGAGCCACAACCAGGCTTCATGCCGCAGGCCGTCTTGACGTCCTTGGCGGTCCTGCAGCCGTCCGCCATACAGCCGCGTACGTCGTCCTCTGTGACGGCGTTGCAGATGCAGACGTACATGAGCCTGGGGCCTTTCTCGTTAGGGCAGCCTCAATAAGGTTAGGCAAGCCTAACGGTACCCAGGAATGTCCGATCTGGCCAGTAGCCTCCCTTTCGGTGTGAGCCAACCCTCATGGGGAAGCATCCGTTCGCGACTAGGACCCCTCGGCCTGGAAGGCGAACGACATGGCGGACGTTTGGCCCGGCGACGCTTACCCCCTGGGAGCTCATTTCGACGGCGCGGGCACCAACTTCGCCGTCTTCGCCGAGGCCGCGGACCGCGTGGAGCTGTGCCTGTTCGAGGACGGGACGGAGTCGCGCATCCCGCTGCCGGAGGTGGACGCCTTCGTCTGGCACGGGTACCTGCCGGGGATCATGCCGGGGCAGCGCTACGGCTACCGGGTGCACGGGCCGTACGAGCCGCGGGAGGGCCACCGCTGCAATCCGAGCAAGCTCCTGCTCGACCCGTACTCGATGGCCATCGAGGGCAAGGTGAGCTGGCACGAGTCCTGCTTCGGCTACGACTTCGGGAACCCCTGGTCGCGCAACGATCTCGACTCGGCGCCGCACACCATGCGGTCGGTGGTGGTCAGTCCGTACTTCGACTGGGGGGACGACCGGCCGCCGCGCACCCCGTACCACGAGACGGTGATCTACGAGGCCCATGTGAAGGGCCTCACGATGCGCCATCCCGAGGTCCCGCCGGAGGCGCGGGGGACGTACGCGGCGCTGGGGCATCCGGTGATGATCGACTACTTCCGCGATCTCGGGATCACCGCGGTCGAGCTCATGCCGGTGCACCAGTTCGTGCACGACGACTTCCTGCTCAAACGGGGCCTGCGCAACTACTGGGGCTACAACACGATCGGCTTCTTCGCCCCGCACAACGACTACTCCGCCGGCGGCCAGCGCGGCGAGCAGGTGCTGGAGTTCAAGGCCATGGTCAAGGCCCTGCACGAGGCCGGGATCGAGGTCATCCTCGACGTCGTCTACAACCACACCGCCGAGGGCAACCACCTGGGGCCGACGCTGTCGTTCCGGGGGCTCGACAACGCCTCGTACTACCGGCTGGTCGACGACGATCCGCGGTTCTACATGGACACGACGGGCACGGGTAACAGCCTGCTCATGCGGAGCCCCCACGTCCTCCAGATGATCATGGATTCGCTGCGGTACTGGGTCACCGAGATGCACGTCGACGGGTTCCGGTTCGACCTCGCGGCCACGCTGGCCCGGCAGTTCCACGAGGTGGACCGGCTGTCGGCGTTCTTCGATCTCGTTCAGCAGGACCCGGTGGTCTCGCAGGTCAAGCTGATCGCCGAGCCGTGGGACGTGGGCGAGGGCGGCTACCAGGTCGGCAACTTCCCGCCGTTGTGGTCGGAGTGGAACGGCAAGTACCGCGACACGGTGCGGGACTTCTGGCGCGGCCGGCCCGCGACGATGCCGGAGTTCGCGTCGCGCCTGGCCGGGTCGAGCGACCTGTACGCCGAGGACGGCCGCAAGCCGTTCGCCTCGATCAACTTCGTCACCTGCCACGACGGCTTCACGCTCAACGACCTCGTCTCGTACAACGTCAAACACAACGACGCCAACGGCGAGGCCAACCGGGACGGCACCGACGACAACCGTTCGTGGAACTGCGGGTACGAGGGCATGGTCGAGGATCTTGAGGTCCTGTCCCTGCGCGAACGGCAGAAGCGCAACCTTCTCGCGACCATGTTCCTGTCGCAGGGCGTCCCGATGTTGTCGCACGGTGACGAGCTCGGCCGTACGCAGCGCGGCAACAACAACGCCTACTGCCAGGACAACGAGCTGACCTGGGTCAACTGGGACGACCTGCTCGTGCACTTCCCGCTGCAGGACTTCGTGCGGCGGCTGTCGCGGCTGCGCGCCAAGCATCCGGTGTTCCGGCGCCGCCGCTTCTTCCAGGGCAAGCGCGTCATGCGGGCGGAGACCGAGCTCCAGGATCTGGTCTGGTTCACTCCCGGAGGGCGGCAGATGTCCGAGGCCGACTGGTCGGCCGCGTTCGCCAAGTCGATGCAGGTCTTCCTGAACGGCAACGCGATCATCGAACCCGGCCGTCGCGGCGAGCACATCCGCGACGACTCGTTCCTGCTGATGTTCAACGCGCACCACGAGGATCTGAGCTTCACGCTGCCGCCGGGGCGGTACGGGGGGATGTGGGCCAAGGTGATCGACACGGCTGATCCGATGCTCGCCGAGGACCAGGGTGCCGCCGTCAAGGCCGGTGAGTCCGTCCTGGTCGAGCAGCGTTCGGTGCAGGTGTTGCGCCGTGTCTGAGCCCCCGGAGTTCCCCGCCGGCACGTACCGGCTGCAGTTGTGCGGGGTCGGTGACGAACCAGGCCGCAGGTTCGGCTTCCCCGAGGCGGCGGCGCTCGCCCCGTACCTCGTCGCGCTCGGCGTCTCGCACGTCTACCTGTCGCCGGTGCTGCGGGCGGCGCCCGGATCGACGCACGGGTACGACGTGATCGATCACGAACGGCTCGCGGCGGAGCTCGGCGGCGAGGACGGCTTCCGGGCGATGGTGGCGCGGTACCGTGCGCACGGCCTGAAGGTGCTCGTGGACATCGTTCCCAACCACATGGCCGTGCCGATGCCGGTGGACCTCAACCGGCCGCTGGCCGCGGTGCTGGCGGACGGCCCGTCCTCGCCGTACGCGCGGTGGTTCGACATCGACTGGGAGGCCGGCGGCGGCCGGATCGTGCTGCCGTGGGACGGCGAGCCCAACTACCGGCGGTTCTTCGACATCTCCGGGCTGATCGGATTGCGGCAGGAAGATCCCGAGGTCTTCGACCGCACCCATGACCTGACGCTGCGGCTGGTGGACGAGGGGCTCGTCGACGGACTGCGCGTCGACCACCCGGACGGGCTCGCCGACCCGCGCGGCTACCTGGGGCGGCTGGGCTCGCGGGCGCCCGCGGCCTGGGTCCTGGTCGAAAAGATCACCACGGGTGAGGAGGAGCTTCCGGGCGACTGGCGGTGCGCGGGCACGACCGGCTACGACGCGCTCGGCATGGTCGGCGGGCTGTTCGTCGATCCGGACGGGGAGAAGCCGCTCACCGACGCCTACGTCTCGTTCACCGGCGGGCCGCCGGGGTTCACCGAGGTGGAGAACGCGTCGCGGCGGTACGTGGCGGAGCACGGGCTGCGTCCGGAGATGGCGCGGCTGCACAAGGTGCTCTGCAGGACGCTGCCGTCAGAGTCGCCCGAGGCCTTGGAACGGGTGCTGTTCGAGCTGCTGATCGCGGTCCCCGTCTACCGCGCCTATGTGGTTCCCGGCGAGGAGCGTGCGGGGGCACCCGGGCAGGCGGCTGAAATCTTGGACCAGGCCGCTCAGACGGCGCGGGCTCACCTGCCCGAGGAGCTGCACGGGCTGCTGGAGAGGGTCGTGCGGCTCGCGCTAGGGCTGGATCGCCCGGACGGAGAGGACGAAGGCGACGAGTTCGTGGTGCGGTTCCAGCAGACGTCGGCGCCGCTGGCCGCCAAGGGGGTGGAGGACACCGCGTTCTACCGCTGGTCGCGGATGGCGGTGCTGAACGAGGTGGGCGGCGACCCGGAGCGGTTCTCGGTGGGCGCGGCCGACTTCCACTCGTTCTGCGGCAGGATCGCGCGCGACTGGCCGCGCACGATGACGACGCTCTCCACGCACGACACCAAGCGGCAGGAGGACGTGCGTGCCCGGCTGGCGGTGCTGGCCGAGCTGCCCGCGGTGTGGGCCGAGGCCGTACGGCACTGGCACACCTGGTTTCCCGAGGGGGTCCCGCTGGAGCCGGACCTGGAATACCTGCTGTGGCAGACGCTCGTCGGAGCGTGGCCGGTCACCGAGGACCGGCTGGCCGGCTTTCTGACCAAGGCCATGAGGGAGGCCAAGACCCGCACGTCCTGGGTCGACGGCGACCCGACGTACGAGGAGGCCGTCCTCGCGTACGCCCGCCGGGTCCTGGCGGACGCGGACCTGGTCGGGAGCATCACCGACCTCGTCGGGCGCCTCGCGCCCTACGCCCGGGTCAACAGCCTCGGCCAGAAGCTCGTCCAGCTCACCATGCCGGGCGTTCCGGACGTCTACCAGGGCTGCGAGCTGACCGGCCTGTCGCTGGTCGATCCCGACAACCGGCGGCCGGTCGACTACGGGCGGCGGCGTGCGCGGCTCACGCGGCTCGACAGCGGCCGCGGGCCGAGCGACATGGACGACGAGAAGCTCCTGGTGACGGCGCGGGCGTTGCGGCTGCGGCGCGACCATCCGGAGTGGTTCGGCGGCGCGTACGACCCGGTGACCGTGGCCGGTCCCGCCGCCGATCACGCGGTGGCGTTCCGGCGCGGCGCGGCGGTGACCGTGGTGACCCGGCTGCCCGCCGGGCTGGAGCGGCGCGGCGGCTGGGGCGGCACCGCCGTCGAGGTCACCGCCGAGGCCTGGCGCGACGTCCTGACCGGCGTGGTGCACCAGGGGCCGCGGCCGCCCCTCTCCGAGGTGCTCGATCCGCTGCCGGTGGCCCTGCTGATCCCCGATCGAATCCCCGCGAGTGAGTGATCGATGACCATGACGTTCGAGGTGTGGGCGCCGGGCGCCGAACGGGTTCGGCTGGCGACGGGCAGCGGTACTGAGCTCGTACGCCATGCGATGCGGCCTGTGCGAGGACGAGCGGGCCGTTGGCAGGCCGAGGTCGCTGACGCCGGTCACGGTACGGACTACGGCTTCGTCTTGGACGACGCTGATGAGGTGCTGCCGGACCCTCGTTCCCTCTGGCAGCCCTACGGGGCGCATGGCGTGAGCCGAGTGTACGAGCACGACCGCTTTCCCTGGACGGACCAGCGGTGGCGGGGCCGGCCGCTGCGGGGCAGCGTTCTGTACGAGTTGCACGTCGGCACGTTCACTCCCGAAGGCACCCTCGACGCGGCCATCGGCAAGCTCGACCACTTGGTGTCCCTCGGCGTGGACGCCGTGGAACTGATGCCGATGGCCTCTTTCCCGGGGACGCAGGGGTGGGGCTACGACGGCGTTCACTTGTGGGCGGTGCATGAGCCGTACGGCGGCCCCGACGCGCTGAAACGCTTCGTCGACGCGGCGCACGGGCGCGGGCTGGCCGTCGTGCTGGACGTCGTCTACAACCACCTCGGGCCCAGCGGCAACCGGCTGGGGAGTTACGGCCCCTACTTCACCGACTTCTACGCCACGCCCTGGGGTGACGCGGTGAACTTCGACCGTGCGGGTGCGGACGAGGTCCGGGCGTTCGTCGTCGAGAACGCGCTCATGTGGCTGCGCGACCACCACATCGACGGGCTGCGCCTCGACGCGGTGCACGCCATCGCCGATGGCCAGGCCGTTCACATCCTGGAGGAGCTGGCGATCGCGGTGGACGGGCTCTCCGCGAGCCTCGGCCGGGAGCTGTTCCTGATCGCCGAATCCGACCTCAACGACCCGCGGCTGGTCAGCGCGCGGGAGGCGGGCGGTCACGGGCTCGACGCGCAGTGGAGCGACGACTTCCACCACGCCCTGCACGCCGCGCTGACCGGCGAGCGCCAGGGCTACTACTCCGACTTCGGGTCGATGGAGACGCTTGCCAAGGCCCTCACGCGGGTGTTCGTTCACGACGGCACCTGGTCGACGTTCCGCGGCCGGCATCACGGGCGGCCCGTGGACGTGCACAGGATTCCCGGCCACCGCTTCCTGGCGTACCTCCAGAACCACGACCAGGTCGGCAACCGGGCGACGGGCGACCGGATCGGCGCCACCGTGCCGCCCGGTCTGCTCAAGGTCGGCGCGGCGCTGGTCCTGACCTCGCCGTTCACCCCGATGCTGTTCATGGGAGAGGAATGGGCGGCCGGCACGCCCTGGTGCTACTTCACCGACCATGTCGAGCCCGAGCTGGGCCGCGCGATCAGTGAGGGCCGGCGGCGGGAGTTCGGCCGGCACGGCTGGGCGGGCGAGGTTCCCGATCCACAGGCTGTGGACACCTACCGGCGATCGATCCTCGACTGGGCCGAACCGGGCAAGCCCCGGCACCGCGAGCTGCTCGAATGGCACCGGTCGCTGATCGCGCTCCGGCGTGCCTCGCCGGAGCTGACGGACCCGCGCCTGAACGAGGTGAACGTCGCCTTCGACGAGGAGGCGCGCTGGCTGGTCGTCCGCCGTGGCCGGCTCACGGTCGCCGCGAACCTCGGCACCGGCGCGGCACGCCCGCCCGTCACCGGCACGCGCGTGGTCCTCGCCTCGGACCCCGGCGTGCACCTCGACCGCTCCGGAGCGGGCGCCGCCGGAGCGGGTCTCACCCTTCCGGGTGCCTCCGTCGCGATCGTCGCCTAGACGGTCCGCTGTCGCGATCATCTCCGTTCCGGGAGTGAGACCCCGGTCTAGATCGTCGTCCAGGCCGTTCCGGGGACCGCGACGAGGGCCGCGCCAGAGGGACTGGTGGGGCAAGAGTGGCGATTATTTCCCATTTCGTTGCGAAACGTATGTGTTCATGGATGTACTACGAGTGGCAAACCGCAGGTCAAGAGCGTGGCGGTAGCCGGGAAACGTTCATGAATGGCCATACGATCGGTCCATGACCTCAGTACTGCTCGCCGAGGACGACACGTCCATCTCCGAGCCTCTCGCCCGTGCGCTCCGGCGAGAGGGCTACACCGTCGAAGTGAGCCCGGACGGGCCGCAGGCCCTGGAGCGTGCGCTCGGCGGTGGCGTGGACCTGATCGTCCTCGATCTTGGACTGCCCGAGCTCGACGGGCTCGAGGTGGCACGCCGGGTCCGTTCGGAGGGCCACGGAGTGCCCATCCTCATCCTGACCGCCCGTGCCGACGAGGTCGACACGGTCGTCGGTCTGGACGCCGGCGCCGACGACTACGTCACCAAGCCGTTCCGGCTGGCCGAACTGCTCGCCCGGGTCCGGGCCCTGCTGCGCCGCGGCAGCACCGAGACCCCGATCGTCCAGGGGGTGCGGATCGACGCCGAGTCGCGCCGGGCCTGGATGGGCGACCAGGAGCTCCAGCTGACCACCAAGGAGTTCGACCTGCTGCGGGTGCTGGTCCGGGACGCCGGGAAGGTGGTGACCCGCGAACAGATCATGCGTGAGGTGTGGGACACCAACTGGTGGGGCTCGACCAAGACCCTCGACATGCACATTTCCTGGCTGCGCCGCAAGCTCGGCGACGACGCCGGCAGCCCGCGCTACATCACCACCGTGCGGGGTGTCGGGTTCCGTTTCGAGCGAGGCGACTAGCTTCCCGTCCTGATCACGCAGTCCTGCACCGGGCCGCCGCCGTACGCGGCGCGGGTGCAGGGCTGCACGGTCATGGCTTCACCCCGTTAAGGAGCCAGATGAGGCGTCGGCTGCTCTTCTCGACGCTCGCGGTGGCGGTCGTCGCGATCCTCCTGCTCGGCATACCTCTCGCGTACGCGACGCACAAGCTGATCTACGAGGAGGCCCAGCAGTCGCTGGAACGTGAGGCGTCCTCGATCGTCGGCGGCGTGCTGTTCAGCCTGGAGTCCGGGCAGAACATCACCAGCGAGAAGATCGCGCAGGAGTACCACGGCCGCTACATCGTGATCACCATGCCGGGCAACAAGGTGATCACCGCGGGCGCCCGGCCACCGGACGGCGCGGGCCTGCTGACCGACTCGCGGACCCAGTCGGGCGTGCACGTCCAGGTCTCCCAGGAGGCGTCGGAGGTGCAGGACGAGGCGCTGCGGCAGCTGCTGCTCATCGGCGGCCTCGCCGCGCTCGGCATGGCCGTGACGGTCGGTCTGGCCATGTTCCAGGCCCGCAAGCTGACCGTTCCGCTCACCGATCTGGCCGAGACCGCCGACCGGCTCGGCTCGGGCAACGCCCGGCCACGACGGCGGCGGTACGGGATTCCCGAGGTCGACCGGGTGGCCGAGGTGCTCGACCGCAGCGCGGTCCGGATCGCCGACCTGCTGGCCGCCAGCCGCGAGTTCGCCTCCGACGCCAGCCACCAGCTGCGCACGCCGCTGACCGCGCTGTCCATGCGGCTGGAAGAGATGATCGAGGCGGCCGAGTATCCCGACGTGGTCCGCGAGGAGGGCGCCGCGGCCGTCGCCCAGACCGAACGCCTCGTCGCCGTCGTGGAACAGCTCCTGGCCCGGGCCCGGCACGACCGCACCGGCGCCGCCGCGGCCCTGCCCATCGACGACATCATCGCCCAGCAGGTCGAGGAGTGGCAGCCGATCTTCCGCCGCGACGGCCGGGAGCTGCGCGTCACCGGCGACCGGAGCCTGATCGGCATGACCAACCCCGAGGGGCTCTCCCAGATCATCGCCACCCTCCTGGACAACTCGCTGGTCCACGGCGGCGGCACCGTCACGATCAACACCAAGCCGGGCGTCGGCTCGGTCATGGTGGAGGTCGGCGACGAGGGCCCGGGCATCCCGCCCGAGCTGGAGCACCGGATCTTCGAACGCAGCGTCAGCAGCGGCCGGGGCACGGGCCTCGGGCTCTATCTGGCCCGTTCGCTCGCGATCGTGGACGGCGGCAGGCTGGAGCTGATGTCGCCGAGGCCCGCAGTCTTCGGCGTCTTCCTGCGCCAGCCCGCCGAGGCCCAGCTGGCCGAGCAGCGGGTGGTCGTCGGCCCCACCTGAGCGTCAGTGGCTCTGGGTGTACTCCGCGACGCCCTCGGACCGGTGGGCGTCGATCGGGCGGCCGAGCGGCGACAGCGAGTGCCCGTTGACCGGCTGGTGACCGGGCGCCGGGGCCGCCTCGGGGAGCCCGGAGGCAGGGTCGACCTGCGGCGAGGTGACGGGCAGGAACACCCACTTCTTGTACGACCAGAAGCGGAACAGCGTGGCCACGCCGGTCCCGATGATCAGCGCGGCGTTGTAGGCGATCGCGCCGGTCTGGTCCAGGACGTAGTGGGTGAAGCCGATGAACAGCTGGGTGATCACCAGTCCGACGCCGTTCAGCGCGAAGAACAGCACGTACTCGCGGCCGAGGCCGGTGCGGTCACGGTGCCGGAAGGTCCAGAAGCGGTTGGCCACGTAGGCGAACGTGGTGGCGACCACCGTGGCGATGGCGTTCGACGACAGCGGGCCCATGCCGAGGCCGGAGTCTGCGTGCAGGACGTTGCTGAGCCCGATCGTGATGACGAACGCGACCGCGCCGACGCTGCCGAACTTCATGAGCTCGTGCACAATGTGCGCGAAACGGCGATAGAGGTTGGCGACGAGGCTCACGAAGGGGAGTCCTTCCGGGCTGCGGCTATTGCACGGTGGCTGCGAAGGCACAACGAGAATAGACGTATGGTGCCCCCGGGACGCCAGAACATGAACGTTTCACACTACCTGGGCGATTCCCTGCCCAGAGTTCAGACGGCCACACCCAGTCCGACGCTTGAGACGCCACGTTCGTTCACTCTTTGGCGGCCGATAACCTTTCCATCGTGAGAGATCCAGCTCAGGGCCCCGTCGTGGGGATGGCCGGGGGCGGGCAGCTGGCCCGGATGACCCAGCAGGCGGCGATCGGGCTCGGCGTCAACCTGCGGGTGCTCGCCGGTTCGCCCGGCGAGTCGGCCGCGAGGGTCTGCGCCGACACCCGGATCGGCGATGATCGTTCTCTGGACGACCTCGCCGCGTTCGCCAAGGGATGTGACGTCGTCACGTTCGACCACGAACACGTGCCCGGGGACCACATCCAGGCCCTGGAGGCCGCCGGAATCCCCTGCCGGCCCGGGGCCGGCGCCCTCCTGCACGCCCAGGACAAGCTGATCATGCGCGACCGGCTGAGCGCACTCGGGGCGCCCTGCCCGCGGTACGGGGACGTGGCGGACATCGAGGCGTTCGCCCGCGAGACCGGCTGGCCGGTGGTGCTGAAGGCCACCCGGGGCGGCTACGACGGCAAGGGCGTCTGGGTGCTCGACGGACCGGACGACGATCTCGTGCAAGACCTCCTCGCACGCGGTCTGAGCCTGATGGTCGAGGAGCACGTCCCGTTCCGCCGCGAGCTGGCGGCCCTGGTCGCCCGTTCACCGCACGGCCAGGGCGCCGCGTACCCCGTCGTCGAGACCGTCCAGGAGAACGGGATCTGCGTCGAGGTGATCGCCCCCGCGCCCGGCCTGGACGACGAGCTCGCCGCGCAGGCCCAGCGGCTCGCCCTGGAGATCGCCGAGAGACTGGACGTGACCGGCCTGCTGGCGGTCGAGCTGTTCGAGACCGACCGTGGCCTCCTGGTGAACGAACTGGCCATGCGTCCGCACAACTCCGGCCACTGGACGATCGAGGGTTCGCGCACCTCCCAGTTCGAGCAGCACCTGCGGGCCGTCCTGGACCTGCCGCTCGGCGACACCAGGCCGACGGCGCCGTACGTCGTGATGGCGAACGTGCTGGGCGGCGACGACCCGGACGTCTACTCCCGCTACATCCACGTCATGGCGCACGATCCGGGCGTCAAGGTCAACCTCTACGGCAAGGAGGCGCGCCCCGGCCGCAAGATCGGCCATGTCACCGCGCTCGGTGATGATCTCGCCGACGTCCGTGCCCGGGCCCGCCACGCCGCCGACTACCTTCGCTGGGGGCCGAGATGACACTGGTCGGTGTGGTGATGGGCAGCGACTCCGACTGGCCGGTCATGAAGGCCGCCGCCGAGGCGCTGGACGAGTTCGGCGTGCCCTACGAGGCCGACGTCGTCTCCGCGCACCGCATGCCGCACGACATGATGCGGTACGGCACGGACGCGGCCGACCGGGGTTTGCGCGTGATCATCGCCGGGGCGGGCGGCGCCGCCCACCTGCCCGGCATGCTGGCCTCGGTGACCCCGCTGCCCGTCATCGGCGTTCCCGTGCCGCTGAAGTACCTGGACGGCATGGATTCGCTGCTGTCGATCGTCCAGATGCCCGCCGGAGTCCCGGTGGCGACCGTCGCCGTCGGAGCCGCCCGCAACGCGGGCCTCCTGGCCGTCCGCATCCTGGCCGCCTCCGACGAAGCCCTCCAGACGAAGATGAAGGCCTTCCAGCAAGACCTGTACGCCCAAGCCAAAGCCAAAGGCACCCGCCTCCGCGAAACCCTCCAGTAACCGCCGCCGCAGGTCAACGCCCGCCTCAACGTGTCCTCTGGCCCGTCTGAGTCCATCGCTTTCGGGCCCTAGCGGCCTAGCGGCCTCCCGCGCCCCGGCGCTCTCGCCCGGGGCGCTTTTCTCTGCCGGACGTGGTCCACGAAACGAGATTCCACTTCCCCGCGCCTACCTGGGCGTTTGACATCCCAGGCCCGCGTGGGGAGCGACATCGGCCTTCCCCAACAAGCCCAGCCCGGCGTACGGGTGGGGGGCTTGTCTCTCTCGTCTCCCGCCCGACAACCGCAACCCCGCGCGCGAACGCGTTGGCTGAGCTGGAACGAGCCGCAGGCGAAGTTTCACGCGAAGATCGCGAAGCGATGCCGCGTTCGCCCCGGGCACGGTTTGGCCCATGAGCCGCCAGGCGAGGCGGTCAAGGCCGGGACCGGCGAAGAACAAAAGGCTGGATGATGCCCAGGCCGCGGACGGGGCGGCGGACTATGCGGGTGATCTCGAAGGCGGGGTCGTCGGCCAGTTCGGTGGCGAGGGCGTCGTCGATCACGACCGAGCCGGGGCGGGCCAGCGAGGTGAGGCGGGCGGCGAGGTTGACCGTGGTGCCGAAGACGTCGCCCATCAGCGGGAGGACGGGGCCGTAGGCCACGCCCACGCGGACGTCGGGGACCTCGGTCTCGTCCTTGATCGCCTCGGCGATGGTGAGGGCGATCTCGCCGCCTAGGCGGGGGGAGTCGGCGCTGAAGAGCACCTCGTCCCCGAGGGTCTTGACCAGGCGGCCGCCGCTCGCGGCGACGATGTCGGCGGCGGTCTCCTCGAAGCGTTCGACGACGCGGGCGAGCTCCAGTTCTTCCAGTTCGCGGCTCATCTGGGTGAACGAGACCATGTCCGCGAAGCCGACCGTGGTCTGCAGGCGGGAGGCGCCGTCCTGGGTGGCGACCGCCGCCATGGCGCGGGTGCCCGCGGCGGCCAGCTGGCGGCGCCAGGCGTGCACGACGAGCGGTTCGAAGTCGTCGATGTGCTTCTCGGCGATCTCGACGATCATCTTGACCGCCTCGTTGGTGGGGGGTTCCTCGTTGCCCATCATGCTGCTGAGGAGGTTGACCTGCCATTCGGCGAGCCGGGTCATGGTCTGGCCGAACGCCCGGACCAGCCGGATCACGCCCTCCTCGTCCAGCACCCCGTCGTCCATGAGGCGCTTGATGCGGGTCAGCGCGGCGACGTCGCCCTCGGTGTAGGCGATGGCCTCGTCCGGCATGGAGGGGTAGCCGAAGGCCCGCCAGAGGCGGCCGGAGAACTCCTTCGTCACACCCGACAGGCGGACGGCGTCGACCCGGGTGTAGCGCAGCTCGCCGCCGAGCAGAAGCTCCTCGATCTCCTTCGGGTCCGGCATCTCAGCCATCTCCCGCACCTCCTCCCCCGCGACATATCGTGGCAGACTCGGCACCGCCGAGGCGATCAGACCTCAGCGGACATGCACCACATCCCCGGCGCTCACCGCGCGGTCGCCGACGACCAGGCGGCCCGCGTGGTCCACGTCGCCGGCCACGCCGCTCAGCGTCTCGGCACCGGGCAGGTCCACGCGGACCGTCCGGCCCAGGGTGACGCAGAGTTCCTTGTAGGCCGTACGCAGCCCGCTCTTCTCGGGATCACCGTCCAGCTCCGTCCATTCGCGGTACCAGCCCTCGAACCGCCGCAGGATCGCGCGCAGCAGGGTCGCCCGGTCGGCGAGGGGGGCGCCCTCGATCGCCAGGGAGGTGGCGGTGGGCACGGGGAGCTCGTCCTCGCGCAGGCTCACGTTGAGGCCGACGCCCACGATCACTGCGTCGTCCACCCGCTCGGCCAGGATCCCGGCGAGCTTGCGTTCGCCGACGAGCAGGTCGTTGGGCCATTTGAGCCGTACGTCCACGGCGACGTCGCCGTGTGCCTCGCCGAACTCCCCGGCCTCCACGCGGGCGGTCATCCGCTGTACGGCCGAGGCCGCCGACACGCCGGTCAGCAGCGGGATCCAGCCCAGGCGGTCGACCGGCACCGCGGGCCGCAACAAGATCGAGAACATCAGGCCGGAACGGGCGGGCGCCGCCCAGCGGCGGCCCTGGCGGCCGCGGCCCGCCGTCTGGAGCTCGGTGGCCAGCACCGTGCCCTCCGGGGCGCCCTCGCGCGCCGCCACCGCGAGGTCGGCGTTGGTGGAGCCGGTCTCGGCGACCACGCGGACGTCCCGCCAGAGCCCGCCGTCCCGGACGAGCGCGCGTCGCAGCGCCGTCTCGTGCAGCGGCGGCCGACCAAGATCACCATATGCGGACTCGCTCACCCGTCCCATCCAACCCCACTGCCGTCCGATGGCAATCCCCCACCCCGCCCGCGATCACTGGCGCCGAGGGTGTGTTTCATAGGTCGCGTCCGTAGCGAGCGGCGTCCAGGTGCGTGCATCGCAAGGCGGAGGAGGGAGTCAGCCCGGGTTTGGCTGTCGACCGCTTGTCCGGGGTCCCCGCCGAAACGCGGAGCTCTGCGGAGCGTTTTGGTGGGGTGGGGCGACAACGCGGCGAGGCGCGTGCCTGGGCGTCGCGCAGTAGGACAGGGGCCTATGAAACGCGCCCTAGAGTGGCGGACGTGGATGGAGTGACGCTACGGCGCGACGAACTGAACGAACACGTCGCTGAGATCGTGCTGGACCGGCCGGAGGCGCTGAACGCGCTGTCGACGGCGATGGCGCGGCGCCTCGCCGCCGTGTGCGCCGAGGTCGCCGCCGAACGTTCGGTGCGGGCGGTGGTGCTGAGCGCGGCGGGTGAGAAGGCCTTCTGCGTCGGTGCCGACCTCAAGGAACGCAACGCCATGACCGACGAGGAGATCATGGCGCAGCGCCCGGTCTTCCGGGCCGCGTTCGGCGCGGTGCTGGACCTGCCGCAGCCGGTCGTCGCCGCGGTGCACGGCTACGCGCTCGGTGGCGGGTGCGAGTTCGCGCTGTCGTGCGACCTGATCGTGGCCGACGAGACCGCGGTGTTCGGGTTGCCGGAGGTCGGCGTGGGTCTGGTGCCGGGCGGCGGCGGAACGCAGCTCGCGCTGCGGCGGCTCGGGCCCGGCCGGGCGGCCGATCTGGTGCTGACCGGCCGCCGGCTGGGCATCGAGGAGGCGCAGGCGTACGGGCTGGTCGACCGGCGGGTTCCGGCCGGGACGGCGGGCGACGCGGCACGGACGCTGGCCGCGTTGATCGCGCGCAACTCCCCGACCGCGGTACGGGCGGCCAAGCGGGCCATGCGCCTCGGCGCGGGCAAGGACCTGCCCTCGGCGCTGGACGTGGAGGAGAACGCCTGGCGCACGGTCGCGTTCTCGCCCGACCGCCGTGAGGGCATCGCCGCGTTCAACGAGAAGCGCACGCCCGACTGGCCCTGACCTCAGCCGGTGTTCTGGAGGCCTGCCGCCACGCCGTTCACCGACAGCAGCAGGAGCTCCTCCAGGTGGCCGCGTTCGGCCTCGTCGGTGACGCCGTCGCGGAGCGCGGACAGGGCGCGCAGCTGCAGGTGCGAGAGCGCGTCCACGTACGGGTTGCGCAGCTCGACCGCCCGCGACAGGACCTTGCGGTTCTCCAGCAGGCGCTGATGGCCGGTGACCGCGAGGACGAGGGATCGTGTGCGGTCGTATTCGGCGAGGACGGCCTCGGCCATCTCGGGCCGCCCGCCGAGCGCGAGATAGCGTTCGGCGATGGCGCGGTCGGACTTGGCCAGGCTCATCTCGGCGTTGTCGAGCAGGGTGGCGAACAGCGGCCACGCGTCGTACGCCTCCTGGAGCTCGCCCAGGTCGGCGCCGTCGCCCGAGACGGCCGCGAGCCCGCTGCCCAGGCCGTACCAGCCGGGCAGGTTGACGCGCGTCTGCGTCCAGGCGAACACCCACGGGATGGCCCGCAGGTCCTCCAGGCCGCGGGCGGCCTTGCGCCGGGACGGGCGGGAGCCGATGCGCAGCTCCGCGATCTCCTCCAGGGGGCTGACGCGGGCGAACCACTCCGCGAACCCCTCGGTCTCGATCAGCTCGCGGAACGCGGCGCGGGCCGCGTCGCTGATCTTGTCGGCGAGCGGCCGGAACCGAGCCGCGGCCTCGCGGGCACGGTCCTGCACGGCGTCGGTGGACGCCATCAGGATGGCGTTGGTGACCTGTTCGACATGGCGGCGGGCGATCTGCGGGTGGCCGTACCGGGCGAAGATGACCTCACCCTGTTCGGTGACCTTGAACCGGCCCGCGACCGAGCCCGGCGCCTGCGCCAGGATCGCGCGGTTGGCGGGGCCTCCGCCGCGGCCGAGTGAGCCGCCGCGGCCGTGGAACATGGTCAGCTTGACGTCGTTGCGGGCCGCCCACGCGGTCAGCGCCTCCTGGGTGTCGTAGAGCCGCAGGGTGGCGCTGGTCGGACCGAGCTGCTTGGCCGAGTCGGAGTAGCCGAGCATGACCTCCATGCGCCGTCCGGTGCCGGCCAGCCGCCGCTGGACGGCGGGGATCGCCAGCATGCCTTCGAGCACGGCGGGCGCGCGCTCCAGGTCCTCGCCGGTCTCGAACAGCGGGATCACGTCGAGCACGGGCGCGTGGTCGGCGCCGAGCGAGGCGGCCAGCTCGTGGACGTTGGCGATGTCCTGCTCGGAACGGGTGAACGAGACGACGTAGCGGCTGCACGCCCGGACCCCGAAGCGCCGCTGGATCCAGGCCACCACGCGCAGGGTGTCGAGGATCTCCTCGGTCATCTCGCTGCGCTCACCGCCACCGCGCAGCTCGGCGAGGGCCTTCTCGTGCAGCTCGCTATGCTGGCGGATCTCCAGCTCGGCCAGGTGGAACCCGAACGTCTCGACCTGCCAGATCAGGTCCTGAAGCTTGCCGTACGCCTGGCGGTCGGCCCCGGCCTCGACCAGCGAGTCCTGAACGAGGCGCAGGTCGGCGAGCAGGTCGTCGGGCGAGCCGTAGGCCAGGTCGGCGTCGCGCTCGCGCGTCGCCGCGATCCGGTCCGCCGCGTACAGCAGGAACTGGCGGTGCGGCTCCTCCGGGGAACGCTTGGCGATCTCGCGGATGCGTCCCGGCTGGCCGGTCCGCGCCGCCGCGAGCGCGTTGCGGAGCGCGGCCGAGGGCGGCGTGGTGCCCTCGTGGACGGTCAGCTCGCGGCCGATGCGGGTACAGGCGTGCTCCAGGCCGAGCAGCACGTGGTCCGCCTGGATCATGACGGCCTCACGCGTGACCTGGGCGGTCACATACGGATTGCCGTCGCGGTCACCGCCGATCCAGCTGCCGAAGCGGAGATAGGGGCGGACGCGAGGCGGGCGCGCCCCGGCCCTTTCCGGGTCCAGTGCGGCGTCCAGCGACCGGTAGATCCGCGGCACCACCCGGAAGATCGTCTCGTCGAACGCGGCCATCGCGGTACGGACCTCGTCGAGCGGGTCCATCTGGGCGTGGCGGCGCAGCGCCGTGCGCCAGAGGAGGTCGATCTCCTCGCGCAGCCGCCGTTCCAGCTCGTCGCTCTCGCCCGCGCCGGGCTCGGCGTTCAGCCGGGTCAGCAGGTCACTGATGCGCTGGATCGCGGTCACGACGGCGCGGCGGCGTGCCTCGGTCGGGTGCGCGGTGAAGACCGGCCGGAACTCCAGCCCCTCGATCACCTCCGCGAGCCGGTCGCCGCCCGCCGCGCGGATCTCCTCGACGGCTGCCTCCACCGAGCTGCGCACCGGCTCGGCGTCGCGGGTGTCGCGTTCGCGCAGCGTGCGGACGCGGTGGTGCTCCTCGGCCAGGTTGGTGAGGTGGAAGTACACGGTGAACGCCCGCGCGACCTGTTCGGCACGTTCCAGCGACCAGCCGTCGACCAGCGCCGCCACGTCCTCGATGCCGGTCTCGCCGCGGCGGGCCGCGATCACGGCGTGGCGCAGCCGTTCGACGTCGTCGAGCAGTTCCCTGCCGCCGTACTCGACCAGGCTGTCGCCGAGCATGGCGCCCAGCAGCCGGACATCGCGGCGGAGCGGTTCGGGCATGTCCTGCCGGAGGGTGTCGCGCGTGTTCGTAGCCACGGAAACCAGCCTAGTGAGGCACGGAACCGGCACCCGACACCGCGTCCGTACGACCCGGTAGCGAGGCCCCGGTCAGCGTGCGGTTACCCTGACCCCCATGGCGATGGAAGCCCCTGAACCCGCCGTGGACATCGACATCCACACCACGGCCGGAAAGATCGCGGATCTGGAACGGCGCCGGTACGAGGCCGTGCACGCGGGCTCCGCGCGCGCGGTGGAGAAGCAGCACGCCAAGGGCAAGATGACCGCCCGGGAACGGATCGACGCGCTGCTCGACCCAGGCTCGTTCGTCGAATTCGACGAGCTGGCCCGGCACCGCTCGACCAACTTCGGCATGGAGAAGAACCGCCCCTACGGCGACGGCGTGGTGACCGGCTACGGCACCGTCGACGGCCGGCCGGTGGCGATCTTCAGCCAGGACTTCACGGTCTCGGGCGGGTCGCTCGGCGAGGTCTTCGGCGAGAAGATCTGCAAGGTCATGGACCACGCCCTCAAGACCGGCTGCCCGGTGATCGGGATCAACGACTCCGGTGGCGCGCGGATCCAGGAGGGCGTGGTGGCCCTCGGCCTCTACGCGGAGATCTTCAAGCGCAACGTGCACGCGTCCGGCGTGATCCCGCAGATCTCCCTCGTCATGGGACCGTGCGCGGGCGGCGCGGTGTACTCCCCCGCGATCACCGACTTCATCGTCATGGTCGACCAGACCTCGCACATGTTCATCACCGGGCCGGACGTGATCAAGACGGTCACCGGCGAAGAGGTGACGATGGAGGAGCTGGGCGGCGCGCACTCGCACAACTCCAAGTCGGGGGTGGCGCACTACCAGGGCTCCGACGAGGACGACGCGATCGAGTACGTCAAGGCGCTCCTGTCGTACCTGCCGTCCAACAACCTCGGCGACGCGCCGGTGTTCGACACGGCGGCGGACGACGGCGAGGCCGGCGACGGGCTCGACCTCCTCATCCCCGACTCGCCCAACCAGCCGTACGACATGCACACCGCCATCGAGCACGTGCTCGACGACGGCGAGTTCCTGGAGGTTCAGGAGCAGTTCGCGCCCAACATCATCGTCGGCTTCGGCCGGGTGGAGGGCCGCTCGGTCGGCGTGGTCGCCAACCAGCCGATGCAGTTCGCCGGCACGCTGGACATCGACGCCTCCGAGAAGGCGGCGCGCTTCGTGCGCACCTGCGACGCGTTCAACATCCCGGTGCTGACGTTCGTGGACGTGCCCGGCTTCCTGCCCGGCACCGACCAGGAGTGGAACGGGATCATCCGGCGCGGCGCCAAGCTCCTGTACGCCTACGCCGAGGCGACCGTGCCGCTCGTCACGGTGATCACGCGCAAGGCGTACGGCGGCGCGTACGACGTCATGGGCTCCAAGCACCTCGGCGCCGACATCAACCTGGCCTGGCCGACCGCGCAGATCGCCGTCATGGGCGCGCAGGGCGCGGTCAACATCCTCTACCGGCGCGAGCTGGCCGCGGCCGACGACGCCGACGCGCGCCGCGCCGAGCTGATCACCGAGTACGAGGACAGGCTGGCCAATCCCTACGTCGCGGCCGAGCGCGGTTACGTCGACGCGGTGATCAAGCCGTCCGAGACGCGCGGCCAGGTCATCAAGGCCCTGCGCGCGCTGCGCGACAAGCGCAAGAGCCTGCCGCCCAAAAAGCATGGGAACATACCACTGTGAGCACCGCCGGAGAGGACTCGACGCGCGCCCCGTTCCTGCGGGTCGTCCGGGGCGAGCCGACTGCCGAGGAGATCGCGGCGCTCGTGGCCGTGCTCACCGCCCGGGCGCGGACCGCCGCCGCCGCGCGGGCCCGGGCCGAGGAGCACGCCGCCGCCCGGCCCTCGCGCTGGGCCGACCATTCCCGGCGGCTGCGCGGACCGGCGGCCGAGGGGCTCCGGCAACGCGGCGCGGGCGCGTGGCGGGCGAGCGCCTTCCCGCGCTGACCGGACGTGACGGGCGCGCCTTCCCGCGCTGACCGGACGCGGCGAACGGGCAGCGCCTTCGCACGCTGACGGGTCGTCCCGCGCAGGTGTGCCGTGACGGCGAGCGGAAATCATCCAAGGACATGTAACCGTGGTTCGCGCCCTCGGAAGGCCTCTGCACGAATAAGGTGAAAGGCCATGGCCACCTCGGAGTTCGTCCCACAGCCCGCTCGATACGCCGTCTTCGTCGATGCGGGGTACCTCTACGCGGCCTCCGGTGCGCTGCTGCTGAGCTGTAGCTCCAGACGCGAATACCGGGTGGCCGCGGAAAAGCTGATCAAGGCGTTGACCACCCATGCCGACGATCAGTTGGTGGGCGAACTGCTGCGGGTCTACTGGTTCGACGCGGCGCCCAAGCGGCAGCCGACGGTCGACCAGCGAGTGATCGCCAATCTGCCGCTGGTGAAGCTCCGGCTGGGCAATCTCAACGCGCAGGGCCAGCAGAAGGGCGTGGACGCGCAGTTGCGCGCCGACCTTGAGGCCCTGGCGCGGCATCGTGCGATCACCGATGCGGTGCTGCTGGCCGGCGACGAGGACATGCTCCCCGCGGTGGAGGCCGCGCAGCGCTACGGCGTGCGCGTGCACCTGTGGGGAGTGGAGCCGACGCACGGCTCCAACCAGGCCGAGTGGCTGGTCTGGGAGTCCGACACCGTCGAGGTCCTGCCGGCCGACTTCCTGCGCCCGTACTTCACCAAGGCCAAGGTCCTGCCCGTTCCCACCTCCGCCGCGGCGGCCGCCGTACGCGACGCCGCCGCCGTCGCGCAGGAAGGCGCCCGCACGGCTCCGGTGCCGTCGCCGTCCCAGGTGTTCGCGGGCCGCGCCCCGGCGGTCAAGCCCGTGCCCGCCGCGGCCCTGAAGAACGCGGTGCCCCACGCCGGCCACCATGTGATCCCGGCCGCCACGACGTCCACGACCGACGGCAAGCTCGGGCCCGACCGCGACCACATGCTGGAGATCGGCGAGCATGTCGCCCAGAAGTGGATCTTCGAGCGGGGCCGGGACAACATCCGGGACCTGCTCCCCGGCCCGATCCTGCCGCCCGTCATCGACAAGGAACTGCTGATCGAGGCGGAGAAGGAGCTGGGCAGCTCGCTGCGGCCCTACCAGGAGGCCCGGACCTGGCTGCGGGACGGCTTCTGGGAGCGCGTCTACCGCGAGTTCGGCATCGGGATCGGCAAGTCCGACTGATCCCGCTACGCCACACCGTGCACCCCGCCTCAGAACTTTTTGTGACGAGTTCGACACGCCGCGTCGCGGAACCGATACAGTCCCGGCCGTGAGTGGGGGAACCGCCATGGCCGGACACGACACCGGACGCCGCGCCCGGCACCGCACGGCCACCGTGACCATGGTCGGCATGGCGGTCGTCGTGGCGCCGGTCGCCGCCGCCTGCGAGTCGCCGGCGCCGTTCTATCCGCCGGGCGCCGGCTCGCCCGACGCCCCGGTGATCGGGCTGGGCGGGCCCGCTCCGTACATCCGGAGCCCGTCGCCCGCGCCCGACGCGACGCGCAGGACGAGGTTCAGGTCACCGGCCGGGGAGGGTGCGCCCGCGGCCGGCGTCTACGCGGCCACCGCCCCCGGCCGGCTCGAACCGGCCGTCCGGCGGTTGCCGGCACGGCTCTTCGTGCCGAACGGGCGCACCGGCACGATCGACGTCGTCGACCTGCGCAGCCTCAAGGTCATCGGACGCCTGCCCGTCGGCGGCACGCCGCGCCGGATCGTGGCGTCCTGGGACCTGCGCCGCCTGTGGGTCATCGACGGCCACGACGGCACGCTCGTGCCGATGAGCCCGCGAAGCGGCCGTCGTGGCCGTCCGGTCAAGGTCGGCGGCCAGGGCGTCCGCCTCTACTTCACCCCTGACGGCGGCGAGGCGCTCGTGCTGACGGGACGGCCGGGGCGGATCGAGCTGCGCGATCCCCTCACCATGCGGTCGCGCGGCCGGATGCGGTTGCCCTGCGACGGCGCCGAGCACGCCGACTTCTCGGTCACGGGCACGTTCATGGTGGCCAGCTGCACCCCGTCCGGGCGCCTGGTCCGCGTCGACCCCGCGCTCCGCGAGGTCACCGGCACGCTGGAGCTGCCGCGTGGTTCGGCTCCCGGTTCGGTACGGCTCGCGCCGGACGGCCGTTCCTTCTACGTGGCGGACTCCGCCAAGGGCGGGGTCTGGGTGATCGACGCTCTGGCGTTCACGGTGCGGAGGTTCATGCCGACCCGGCCGGGCGCGTACGGGCTCACGTTCAGCCGCGACGCGCGACGGCTATTCGTCCTCGGCACCGGGACGTTGTCCGCCATCGACCTCGCCGCCCGGCGGGTCGCCGCCCACTGGCGGTTGCCGGGAGGCGGTTCGCCGGAGCCGGGCGGGATCTCCTCCGACGGCACCGCGTTGTGGCTGTGCGAGCCGCGAACGGGCGTGGTGTACGCGATGTCCACGCGTACGGGACGGCTCGTCCACACCGCGAGGGTCGGCGGCGTGCCGCAGGGCATGATCGTCTATCCGCAGCCGGGCCGCCATTCGCTGGGAGGCACGAGCATCTACCGCTGACCTCTCCAGAACGTGCGGAGGCCCGTCCCCGGGGGTGGGGCGGGCCTCCGTGCCACACCGGGACAATGTCTAGAAATCACTCGTCGGCAGTCCCCGGTCGCATGGCCGGAAGGCTCAGGTCCGCAGGTTGGCGAACCAGTTACGGGTGTCGCCGGGCACGTGCGGGAACCTGCCCTCCACCGTCGCCTTGAGGTCGGCGATCGTCTGCCCCGCCAGCTCCGCACGCCAGGCGAGCTCCGCACGGCGCATGGACTGGGAGATCACGCACGTCGCCCGGTAGTCGGCGTCCTCGCGCCCTCCCGGACCCTGCCGCAGGATCTCCTCGCAGCGGAACGCCTCCTCCGGGCCTTCGATCGCGGTCACCACGTCCATCACCGTGATGTCCTCGGGCTTGCGCGCGAGCCGGAACCCGCCGCGCGGCCCGGACGTGGACGTGAGGATGCCGGCGCGCGCGAGCGCCTGCAGCTGCTTGTTGAGGTAGGCCGCAGGCAGCTGGTAGAACGCCGCCAGCTTGGCCGCCGTCACAGCCTGCCCGTCGTCCACCCAGGTCAGGTTGAGGCAACTGTGGAGCGCCCACTCGACGCCCTCGTTCATCCGCATAACCTGGACATTACACATCCAGGATGACGGCTCGCAAGCTCGCCCGCCTCGCACGGACGTCGGGTCAGCGGGCGGAGACCTGGTGCCACTGCGGGAGGAGCTCCTCCATCAGGGCCTCGGTCTCCGGCTGAAGCTGGTCGAGGAGAGGGTCGCGGGCCACGCGGTAGCGCAACTCGTCGACGACCACCTGGACCTGGGCCTCGTCGCCGGTGGCATGGGTGGCACGGAGCAGATCGCGCCAGAGGCCCTCGTCCTCGGGAGCCAGGCGGAGTCCCGCACGGGCCGCGCCGACGGCGCCCCGGGCGTCGCCCTCTTCGAGGCGGAGGACGACCAGGCGATGGGCGACGTCGATGACGCGGGCGCTCGCCTCGTACTCCAGATCGTCGGACGCCAGCCAGCCGTAGCGGCCCCGGGGCCGGTCGGCGAGTACCGGGCCGCGGACCAGGTCGAGGGCGTAGGACATGTAGGCGGTCTCCGAGGACGGCTCGGCCGCGGAACGCCAGACCAGCCAGCGGAAGACCGCCCAGTCGACCCGGACCTCGGAGCCGAGGCGGATGCGGCCCCGGTCGTCGTAGTAGAGGTTGGGGCGGCCGCGCGCGTCGCGGCCCAGCCAGTCGGAGACGCGGGCGACGCAGGCGTCACGGACGCCGGTGGTCACGCCGCGAGGCCAGATCGCGCCGCTGAGGACCGTGGGATGCACGCCCCCGGGATGGGTCGCCAGGTAGACCAGGACCTCGGTGCACAGGGCACGGCGGCTCTCGTCCATCGGGCCCGGGGCGTCGACCTCGATCGGGCCGAGGAGGCGGATGTCGACCGAGGACTGGCGGGTGCCGGGCGGTTCGGCGCCCGCGATGTCGGACGGGTCGGCCAGCGGCACCGAGTCGAGGCGCCTGGCGGTGCGGAAGAGCTCGAACACGCCCCGGTAGTGCTCCTCGGGGATCAGCTGCGCGTCCACCTGGAAGCCGAGGACCCCGGCCTGGAGCCGCGCGTCGGCATCGACCTCCCAGGTCCAGGTCGCGCCCTGCACCTCGCCGGGGACGATGTAGCCGGCGGCCATCCGGGTACCGGTACGGGCGAGCGCCACCAGGCGGTCGGCCTCCCGTTCGGTGGGCTGGTCCGCCATGATCAGGTAGTGCGGCATCCACGCCTCGCCGAACACCCCGCGGCACCGGCCCGTGAGCACCGAGTCGACACCGGAGGCGGCTAGCGCCTGCCGCACCTCCTCGCTGCGGCCTTCGAGCTCGGGCAGGGCCTGGTCGAGGGACGCGACGGTCCGGACGCGGTCGGGCGCGATGTCGGCGAGCCCCTCGCCCAGCTCGGCGCCGAAGCCGACGAGGGTGATGCGCATGTGGTCCGACCAGCGGTTGGTCGCCAGCTCCAGCGCGAGGGCGGCGAGCACGGCACGGCGGGTCTCCACGGGTCCCTGCAGGGCGATCAGCCCGTGCGCGGCCTCCAGGTCGACCAGGATGCGGCCGTTCTCGTTGGTGCCGATCGAGACGAGGCCGGGGTACGGGGCGAGGACGTCGCCTAGCTCGGCGGCCCGCAGGCCGGTCGTGGCGTCACCGCGCAGCCGCCACACCTGCCCGTCGTCGTAGGCCTCCCACGGCGCGGGCGGGTTGCGGTCGGCCGGGGCGATCCACAGGTCGAGGCTCTCCTTGCCCAGATGCACCCCGTACACCGTCGGCATGGCGCGGCCCTGACCGCCTCCCTCGGCGGCCATCGCCCTGGACAGCTGCCGCAGGCCGAGGTCGAGCAGCTCGACGGCCGCGGGGTCGGCGCCGACGCGCAGGGCCTGCTCGGCCTTCGCGGCCCGGCCCTCCGGTCGTGCGATCATCTGCCCGAACGCGCGGTGCCACAGCTGCGTGCGGCGCCGCCTGCCGAGCGCGCTGAGCAGCCCGGCGGCGAGGAGCGAGGCCGCCGCCAGCCCATGCGGCCATTCGAGGTCGAACGGGAGCGGCGCCTGGTCTTCCTGGTGCTGCCCGGGCACGGTGGCGCCGCCGGTGCCCGCGCCGCCGCCGAGCTCTTCAGTGGGACGAGGCGCCGGGACGTGCGGGGCGGGCCTCTCCGGTGCCGGTGCCTGGGAGGCGGGCGGCTCGGGCGCCCGGGTCGCCGGCGGCGGAGTCGCGGGGGCCTCGGTGGCGGGCGGCTGCGTCGCGGCGGGCGGCTGCGCCGGAGGCTGCGCGGGAGCGGGCTGCGCAGGCGCCGGACGCTCGGGCGCGGGCTGCTGGGGCGCGGGTTCGGGCGGGCCCGCGTGGCCCGTCCGGAAGTAGTCGTCGAGGTCCTTCACGGGAATGACCTGGGCGCCCGTCGCGTCAGCGGGCATCTCCAGGATCCAGCCGGGGCGGATGAGGCTGGCGATGTTGAGCTTCGACCCGTCCGGCTGCACCCGGCCCTTGTTGAGCGCGAAGATCTCCTTGTAGCGGCGGCCCTCCCCCAGGCACTTGTCGGCGATCTCCCACAGGCTCTCGTGATGCCGCCCCTCCGGCGGCTGCACCCGGTAGATCTTGGTCGTCGGCGACTTGGCCATCGGCTGCACGACCGGCTCGGCGGCCTGTTCGGGGGCGGCGGGCGGCGCGACTTCGGTCGCCGTCATCGGGCGGAACTCCTGCGCCTCTGCCTGCGTCTGTACGGGCCGTTGCGCGTGCAGCTCCCGGCCACTGAACGCGGGCATGATCGCCGATGTCGCCGTGAAGAGCAGCAGCGCCGCGACCACGAGCCGGTGAACGAGCGACTGCGTGCCGCCTGCCAGCGGTACCCGAGCGGGCACGCCCACGCCCCGGATGCCCGCGTACACCTCGACGAGCACGCACAGCGCGAGCTGCAGCCACGCCAGCCAGACCAGCGCGACCAGCACGGTGACGAGCGAGCCCGGCCCGATCTGCTGGGTCAGGTCGGACGCCGTCGGCACCCGGCCCGGAACCGGCGGCTCGAAGAACGTCAGCAACGCCCACGGCACACCGCCGACGAGCGCGAGCAACGCCGTGATCGCGCCGACCCCGGCGGCGATGTCCCCGAAACCGCGACGTCCCCGGACCCGCACCGGTGGCCTGGGCCCCCGCCCGGTGCCCGAACTGCCGGGCTGTCGTGTCAGCATCGCACCCCTTGCTCGCCCGTCCGGTACTGCTCACCGGTCCGTGCCTGCGCAGACGTCGCCAATGTCATCGTAGACAGCCAGCTCCAACGCGCAATGCCGAACCGGTAACTATCTCGCGTCATCAACCGAGCACGTTACGCACCATCGGCCTCATCCTTGACACCGGATCCGCACACCTGGAAATCTCCCTGTCGAGCACCACCAAGACCCCGCGCTCGCACGTTCCCGACGACTTACGGAAGAGACGTGATGGCGAACGCGATTGCTCGATCTCCGCGACGAAGCAAGGCGATCATTTTGGGGTGCACCTGCCTCATGACGACCGCCCTTCTCTCACCCACGCCGGTGACAGCCGACACCCTGACCTCACAGAGTGCTCCAGGCTGCTGCGAGGCACTGCCCATGGTGGCCTTCGCGACTCCTGAGGTATCCGTTCTCGGTTACCGGGGTCTGCTCAAGAAATCCGTTCCGCAGGGCTGGGCCGGGACTGACCGGACACCGACCTTCTACATTCCCCGCAACAAGAAGATGCGGCTGGTCGGCGTCCTTGGCGTTCCGCCATTGACCAAGCGCAGCAGAGGACGGTATCGCTTCGAACTTGAGTGCCTGGCGCCCAATTACCGGAAGGCCACGGCGTGGACCTGGGTCAATGTGCCGGGCAGCCCGCACAAGAGCCCGGCGTCGCCCATCGTTCCCGCAAGGAACGTCTACGGGAGCTTGAACAGCGGCAACTGCACCAACGGATTCGTCTGGTTCCAATACGACAAGGGCGACGCTCGTTACAGGCTGACCAGTGTGTTCAACCTCAAGCCGGCGAGGAAGCGCTCCGTTCCGCGTCAGATCACGGTCTGGAAATGGGTGACCAGCGGACAGGCCGCCACGGTGCGCCGCACCGGCAAGTACCCCATGCCGAAGGGCACCTATGTGGGCCAGTACTTCTTCACCAACCTGGCCTACGCCAACAAGGTCCGGGGGCATTTCCGCGGACACCGGCTGGTACGCGGCACCCTTCGTTCGTCCGATCTGCTCTTCTTCTACACCGAGAACAAGCGGACCGACACAGGGATCGTCGGCGGGTTCTTCCGCAAGCAACTGGCTCAGCCCAGGAGAACGTTCAAGGTCGTCAGGTAGCACCGGCCGTCACGGCTCATCGCCTGTGATCGGCTGAGCGGACGCGGTCGAGCTCATGGTGAACGCGCCGAAGCCTGGCACGATGCTGAGGAACTGGGGGTTGACCGTGAGCTCGACGGTCACCTCCACCTCCTCCTCGGTGGCGCCGCACGAACGTCCGGTGATGTTGTCGTCGTAGTCGCTCAGCAGCGCGCACGCCGCGACCTCGGCCCGGCCGGGATCGATCACCGGCTTGCCCGTCTCCCGCAGCTTCGCCTCGTTGATCTGGTTGGCCCCGGCGCGGGCGGCCTGCTCGGCCATGTCGGCGGCGCGCTGCCGGGCGTGGATCGCCAGGCCGCCGTCGACGAGCAGGCCCGCGAGGAGCAGAACGGTGGGCGTGAACAACACCACGTACAGCGAGACCGTGCCGCGGTCGTCGGTCATCGTGGGTCACCGCCGTTGCCCGTGCCTCGATAGGTGTAGGTGTCGATGGGCGCGACGGACGTGCCGCTCAGTCTCTTCGTGCCGGGAAAGCCGATGAACGCGAGGTCGCCGAGGTCGACGTCGCAGACCACGGTGACCGAGACCTTGCCTCCGGGCCCCCAGTCACCCGTGTCGACGGTGACGTTCGGCCCTCCAGAGCACCACTTGTTGCCGCGGAGGTTGAGCGCGGCGGTCTCCTGCGCCAGATTCTCGGCGGCGCCCGCGCTCCGCGCCACCGAGGCCGCCCGGACGGCGTCCCGTGCGGCGCCGTCCACCTGGCTCTTCGCGTCGACCATCCGCCCCGCTCCGGCGAGCAGCAGGAGGAACGCGACGAACAGCGGCGTCACCAGGACCATCTCCAGCGACATCGAGCCGCGGTCCCGGTTCCGGTCCTGGCCGTTCATCCGCCCGCACCCTGACAGGCGACGCTGCCCTCGACATCCGGGCGGAAACACTCGATCGGACCTTGCGATCGTTGCGACACGCGGAAGGTCATGAACGGGATGACCCGTACGGCATAGCCGCTGACCTCGATGCCTCGTTCGTCCGCCCCCTCCAGCGGCGTCACCTGGCGGCCGCTGAGCAGCTGCGATCCGATCTTGTCGACATCACCGGCGGCCTTGGCGACCGCCGAGCCCTCCCAGTCCGCCCCCACCGGCTGCGTGCGCGCGACACGCGCGCCTGCCTGTGCGGCGGCGAGGGCGACATGGCGTGCGTGAAAGACCATCGCGAACTGGACCACGATCAGCAGGACGAGGATGAGGACCGGAGTGAGCAGCGCCCACTCCATCGCGGACGCGCCCCGGTCCCCGCTCGCGCTCAGCCGGTGTTGATGCTCCTGGCCTTCTTCTCGATCGTCTGGAAGATGATGGCGCCGATCGCGATCGCGATGCCGGCGAGGAGGGCGGTGATGATCGCCCATTCGATCGCGGAGGCGCCCCGGTCCGTTTCGGCGCGCGCCTTCTCCACCCTGGCGCCCAGCAGGGCACGCAGATAGGCGATGGTCGGGTCGTTCAGGGGATTCACTGTTTCTCCTTTGCGGAACGGGGTTTCTCATGAGGCCATCACCCGCATTACGGCCGGGTAGACCAGGAAGACGAGGAATCCGGCGCAGAGGAAGAGCTGCGCGACGAGCATCGACTGGGACCGTTCTCCGGCCTTGCCCTCCAGCTCCGACAGCTCCCTGCTGCGCATGGAGGCGGCGCGGGCGGCGAGGGACTTGCGGACCTGGGCGCCGTCGTCGGCGACGAGGGCGAGGGCGCCGGCGAGGTCGCGCAGCTCGGCGATGTCGAGCTCGTCGCCGAGGCCGCCGAGGGCCTGCCAGGGGGTCTGGCCGGTGATGCGCGCGTTGGCCAGCGCGTCGCGGATGCGGAGCATCGCCCAGCCCTCGCCGATCGCGGAGGCGGTCATGAGGGCCTCGGGGACGCCGCGTCCGCCGGCGAGGTTCATCGAGACCAGGTCGAGGAACGCGCCGACGACGTGCCGGAAGTCCTGGCGGCGGGCGGTGGCCTCCTGGCGCAGCTGCATGTCGGGCATGAAGAAGAACACGATGGCGAAGATGGCGCAGAGCCACACCGGCACCTGGATCGACGCCCCCAGGCCGAGCAGCGCGAAGTAGGCCACGACGACCGGGATGAAGAGCAGCGCGGCGGCGGGCAGCATGAACTTCGTGGCGAGGAAGCCTTCGAGCGACTTGTCGGTGATGGCGAGGTCGGCGCGGATCGAGCGGAGCTGCCAGCCGCGCGCCTCGCACAGCCGTACCAGCTCGCGGCCGACCTTCGCGCGCAGGCCGCCGACCCGTTCGAGGGTGGGCGACATGCGGCGGGCACGGGCGTCCTCCTGGTCGCGGCGGCGCGCGGCGTCGTAGGCGGCGAGGCGTGCGGCCAGGCCGGGCCGGGCCGGGAAGACGGCACGCACGAGCAGGTAGAGCCCGAGACCGGCGAGGGCACCGGCCAGCATCGCCCCGTTCACTGGGCACCGCCTCCGCCCGCGTCCATGGTGTGCCGCCCGCGCAACGTGGACGACTCCGCCGCGCGGTCGCCCTGCCAGCCCGCGACGGTCCGCGGCATCTCGCCGGGCACGCCGGGCCGCGTCTCGCTGGTGAGGAAGCGGCCCGGCAGCTCGTGCTTGGAGAGCCTGCGCAGCCACAGGAACCCGGCGGCGTAGAGCGCGATGACCAGGCACAGGACGAGCTGCCCGAGGAAGTCGTCGTACGGCTCCACGTACGAGTGGTTGAAGATCGCCAGCAGCAGCGCGGTGCCGACCGAGACGCCGACGACGATGCGGACGCTGCGCCGGGTGGAGCGCCGGTCGGCCTCGACGCGGCGGCGCATGTCCAGCTCGGCGCGGGCCGAGGACGACAGCGCGCCGAGCATGTCGCGCAGGCCGGGGCCGCGCAGTTTGGCGTTGAGGATGAGCGCCGCGATGACGAGGTCGGCCGAGGGGTCGTCGAGGTCGTCGGCGAACCGCCGCAGCGCCTCGGGCATCGGCACGCGGGTGTGCAGGCGGTCGACGAGCGTGCGGAGGGGTTGCTGGAGGGCGGGCGCGGCGGCGCGGAGCGAGGCGGGGATGGCCTGCTCAAGGCCGACGGCGCCCGCGATGGTGTCGCGGAGCGACTCGGTCCAGGCGGCGAGGCCTTCGAGGCGGACCATGGCCTTGCGCTCCTCGGCCGCGCCGCCCGCCAGGCCGTTCCAGGCGAGCACGAGGACGCCGGTGCCGATCGCGGCGATCGGCCAGCGGGTGAGGACCAGGACCAGCAGGCCGACGATGACCGCCACGGCGGTACGGGTCGTCAGGGTCTTGACCAGGTCCTCGCGGCTGCGGCCGCGGACCGGCCCGGGGCGCCTCGGCAACCCGCGGATCGCGACGACCAGCAGCAGGATCCCGCCGCCGACCAGGCCTCCGGCGACGATGGCGAGGAGCACGTCCGGCGCGTACATCAGCCGCCCCCGGGGTTCACCACACACCTCCGAGGGAGGTGTCGTAGCCGTACTCGGCCAGCTCGTCGGCGCACGCGATCGGCGCGGCGGGCAGCGCGTACCCCTCCGGGCCGAGCGCGAAGATCTCCGAGGAGAGCACCCGGTTGTCGACGCCGGTGACCTCGCGGACGCTCGCCACGTAGCGGCGCAGGCGGCCGCCGGTGGCGTAGTCGTTGCGCTTCTCGATGAAGACCACGAAGTCGATGGCGCCCGCGATGAGCATGTGGGTGGCCTCGACCGGCAGCCGTTCCACCGACTGGATCGCGTAGGTGGCGATGCGGTTGAAGACCTCCATCGAGGAGTTGGCGTGGATCGTGGACAGGGAGCCGTCGTTGCCCTGCGTCATCGCGTTGAGCATCGTGACGATCTCGTCGCCGAGCACCTCGCCGACGATGACGCGCGAGGGGTTCATGCGCAGCGAACGGCGGACCAGCTCGGCCATCGTGATCGAGCCCTGGCCCTCGGAGTTGGGCAGCCGCTGCTCGAACGCGACACAGTTGGGGTGCAGCTCGGGGAAGGCGTCGAGGCCGAGCTCCAGGGCGCGCTCGACGGTGATGAGGCGCTCGTGCGGCGGGATCTCGTTGGCGACGGCGCGCAGCAGCGTGGTCTTGCCGGCGTTGGTCGCTCCGGCGATCATGATGTTCTTGCGGGCGAGCACGGCGGCCTTGAAGAACGCGCCGAGCTCCGGGCTGAACGTCCCGTTGCCGACCAGGTCGCTCAGGAACACCTTGCCGAGGCGGGCACGGCGGATCGACAGGGCGGGCCGGACGGCCACGTCCATCACCGCGGACAACCGCGACCCGTCCGGCAGCCGCAGGTCGAGCTGCGGGTTGGCGGTGTCGAACGGCCGCGACGACAGCCCGCTGTAGGCGGCCAGTATCTGGATGAGCTCGACGAGCTCCTCGTCGGTCTCGGCCACCGGCTCGCCCATGACCTCGCGTCCGTCGGCGTAGCCGATGAAGACCCGGTCGCAGCCGTTGATGTCGATGTTCTCGATCTCGGGGTCCTCCAGCAGCGGCTGGAGCCGGCCGACCCCGAACAGGGCGGCGTGCACGCCCGCGGCGAGCGCCTCCTCCTCTTCGGCGTTCGGCGGACGGCGGCCCGCGGTCAGCTCGCCGCGCGCGAACTCCTCCAGCACCTGGCCGATGAGCGCGCGGGCGAACTGCCGTTCGTCCTCACCGGACATCGGCGGCAGCCCGCTGGCGGCGTCCAGCCGGCGCTGCTGGGCCAGCCGGTCACCGACCTCCTGGCGCAGGCGCTTGACGAGGCCGTGGTCCACCTAGCGGCTCCCCTCGTCGACGCGTCCGACCGGCACCTGCGGCGCCGGAGGGATCTGCGGTGTCCCGTTGTGGGCGGCGTGCCTGCCGGCCGGCCCGCCGTGGAGCGTGGCGAGACGGCCGACCAGGTCGCCGGCGACCTCGCGGGCGGACCGGATGAGCAGCGAACGGTCGAGCCGTCCGCCCCAGCTGCCCGCCAGCAGCTCCGCGCCCTTGGGGTCGAGCGCCAGCCCGCCCAGCACGGTGACCGTCGGCAGGGGCGGCCCCGCGGGGGCGTCGGCGGCGTGGCGGCCCTGGGCGCTGGTGATGACACGGTCGACCTCGGCGAGCTGCGCGCGGAAGTCGCGCGGGTCGGCCAGCACGATGACGCCGATCGGCGGCCCGCCGCGCAGCTCGGCCGAGAGCGCCGCGACGCGTTCGCGGAGGTGGGCGACCTGCTCCAGCGTCGCCCGCGTGAACAGCAGGACCAGATCGGCCTCGCGCATGAGGTCGAGCAGCGGCGTGCCCGCGCCGAGCCGGCCGCAGTCGGCCAGCACGTCGACCGGGTCGAGCCCGGCGAACGCGCGGCCCAGCGGTCCCCACAGCCAGGTCATGCCCTGCGCCTGTTCGGCGCCGGTGATGCCGACGAGCACGTCCAGGCCGCCGACGAGCCGCTGGCAATGCTCGGCGATCTGTTCGGAGCGCAGTCCGCGCCGGGCGGTGGCGGCGAGGCTGAGCAACCCGCGCGAGGGGTTGAGCATGCCGCCGCGCTCGTCGCCGCCGGAGGCCGCCGCGGGCAGCCGGTAGACGAGGTCTCCGCCGGCCTGGTCACATTCGGCGACGAGCACCGGGCGCGGCCATACGGCACCGAGGGCGACGGCGGCGGTCGTGACGCCCGGCGCCCCTTTGTCGGCCGCGAGCGCGATGAGTGCCACGGTCAGTTCCCGCCTGGTCCAGTGCCGTTGCCGGTGCCATCGCCCGTGCCGTTGCCCGTGCCGTTGCCCGAGCCATCGCCCGTGCCGTTGCCGGGGCCGGGATTCTGGGTGTTGCCGTTGCCCGGGGTCTGTTCCTTGTCCGGGTTGGGGCTGGCGGGCCGCTGGGGCGTGAGCTCCGTGCCCGGCGGGAGCAGGGCGAGCGCCACCGCTCCGGCCGAGGCCGCCTGTGCGATCGCCGCCGCCTCACCGGGCGGAACGGCGACGTTCACCGGCGTCTGGTCGCCGCGCAGCCGGTCGCTCTTGCCGGAACCGCCGATGCTGACCACGATCGCGTTCGTCGAGAGCACGGTGCCCGGGCGCGGGCCGCTCGAACCCGTGCCGGTGCCCACCGCGTACAGGCTCACCCGGGCGCCGCCGTCCAGTTCCCTCACGCCCGCCGGGAGCTGGCCGGGCTTGAGGGCGAGGCCCACGATGACCCGGCCGCGCTCGGCCTCCGGGGCCTCGCTGACCATGCCGTTGGTGAGCAGTGCGCCCTTGACCAGCGGTACGGCGGCGTAGGTGCGCGTCACCTTCGCGCGCTCGGACCACCGGATGAAGTACTCCACGCCGGTGTCGCCGACCTGCACCTCCTGGAGGGCGCTCGGCGGGATGCGCTGGCCCGCCGCGACCGGCTGGACGATGCGGATGGCCGACACCCGCTGGCCGCTGGCCATCACGAGATACGCGCTGGCGAGCGCGCCGCCGAGGATCAGGAGGACGGCGAGCGCGGCGAGCGCCGGTTTGCGCTCGCGCGGCGCGACCGGAAGCCGCTGCCCGCCGGAGGTGCCCAGCCCGGACTGCCCGAGACCCGCCCGGCCCGTGCCCGCGTTCGCACCGGTACCTGCGGAGACTCCACCCGCGACGGCCGATTGATTGCCCTTCATCGCCCTCGCCACGTGCTCCTTCCCGTCCCCCATGGACTCCCGCGTCCCGCGAGATCCCACATCATCGGGGCGATCCATGCTCGCGGGGGGCGCGACGCCGCGTCAATGGATTCGGTGAGGTGAAGCCGCAACGTAACGCGAAATCCGGAGATGACCTGGCGATTCGTCAATCACTTCCGTTCTTACGCCCGGTCACTTGAATCACTGACAGCTACCGCAATGGCCAGTTTGTTAATACCAAAAGGTCAGAACCTGAAGCCGATGAGACGTCCAAGCGTCGTCACCGTGTGGTCGAAGTAGCCGATCCGATTCTCGACCACGGTCTCGAACTGCCCGAAGAGCTCGAAGCTCACCGTTCCGTAGAGTCCCGCCCAGGCCATCAGCGCCCGCGCCGCGACGTCGTCCGGCACGTTCATCGTCACCGCCGCCCGGCCCCGCGCGAGGTCCGCCTCGATCGAGGCCGGCGCCGGCGGCAGACCGGCCGGCGGGTCGAGCTCGCCCGCCTCGTGCGCCTCGGTGACGATCCGCGCGAAGACGATCGTGTCCCGCAGCGCGGCGGGCACGGTGTCCTGGGGCGCCTCGTAGCCGGGCACCGGAGAGCCGTAGATCAGCGCGTACTCGTGCGGGTGCGCCACCGCCCACTCCCGGATGGCGCGGCAGACGGCGAGCCATCGTGCCCCGTGATCGCCTGGACGGCACTCCGCGTCGGCCCGCTCGACGACCTCGCCGACCGCGTTGTAGCCATCGGTGATCAGCGCCGTCAGCAGGTCGTCCCGGCTGGGGAAGTACCGGTAGATCGCCGAGGAGACCATGCCCAGCTCGCGCGCCACGGCGCGCAGCGACAGCCCGGTCGCGCCGTCGGTGGCCAGGTGCCTGCGGGCGGTCTCGGTGATCTCGTGGATCAGCTCTGCCCGGACGCGTTCCCGGGCGGTACGGCTCGCGCTCATGAGCCGAGGCTAGCAAAGCACCGGACTGTTTCGAGAGCGCTGCTCTTGACGAATGCTGCTCTCTTGAGAGAGCATTGCTCTCGAAGCGGAGCGACGAACTCGGCTCACCTCTGATCGAAGGACTGGTTCTCATGGGCAAGCATGTGATCGTCGGCGCCGGCCAGGTGGGCGGGCAGCTCGCGGAGCTGCTCACGGCGCAGGGCCACGACGTCACCGTGGTCACCCGTTCGGGCTCCGGCCCGGAGGGCGTCCGCAAGGTCGCGGCGAACGCCGCCGACCGCGACCGGCTGATCGAGCTCGCCCAGGGCGCGGACAGCCTCTACAACTGCATGAACCCGCGTTACCACGAGTGGGGCAAGATCTGGCCGCCCGTCGCCGCCTCCCTGCTGGCCACCGCCGAGCAGACCGGCGCGGCGCTGGTGACGCTGGGCAACCTGTACGTGTACGGACCGGAGAACGGCCCGATGACCGAGGACCTGCCGCAGGACGCCCCCGGCCACAAGGGCCGGATCAGGGCGAAGATGTGGGACGACATGCTGGCCTCGCACCAGGCCGGCCGGGCGCGGGTGACCGAGCTGCGGGCCTCCGACTTCTACGGCCCCGGCAGCACGGACAACTCCTACATCGGCTCGGTCCGGTTCGTACGGCCGTTGCTAGCGGGCAAGCGGGTCACGTTCCTCAGCGACCCGGCCATCCCGCACAGCTGGACGTACCTGCCGGACGTCGCGCGGGCGCTGGCCGTCGCGGGCACGGACGAACGCGCCCTCGGCCGCGTCTGGCACATCCCGACGGCTCCGGCCTTCACCGCCAGGGAGTTCGGCGAGCGGCTGTGCGAGCTGGCGGGCGCCCCCGCACCGCGCATCGGCACGATGCCCAGGCCCATCTTCAACGCGATCGGGCTGGTCAACCCGATGATGCGCGAGCTGCGGGAGACCCGGTACCAGTTCGACGCGCCGTACATTCTCGACTCGTCGGCGTTCCAGGACACCTTCGGCGTCACGCCGACTCCGCTGGACGAGGCGCTTAAGGCCGTCATCGGCGCGGCTTAAGGACGGCCTCGTGTCGTCCCGAGCCGCTCGGCGGGCACCTGTAAATAAGCTGGCCCGAATTAAGCTGGCCCGAGCGGCAGCGCCGCCCTCGTACGGGGGCGGCGCACTCTGGAGGGGCTTGAATGCGGATCTCGTTCACGGCGCTGACCGGCCAGGGACCCCGGGATGTCGTGATCAATGTCGACTCCGGCGCGACCGTGGACAACGTCGCCCAGTCGCTCTTCGCCGCCCTGGACGCGGCGGCGCCAGCGGCACCGGCGGCACCGGCGGCGGTGCCGGCCGGCGACGTCCCGGCCGCGCACACGCCCCGCTTCTCGAAGGAGTCGGTGCGCCCCCAAGGCGGAGCGCCGGTGCGCGCCCGAGGCGGCGGGCCGGGCACCCGGGTCGACACCCGGAAGGCCGAGCGGCGGACGTTGTGGATGAACGGGCGCATGCTCGACCCGCAGGCCCCCGCCGTCAAGGAACTGCGGGACGGCGCGGTCATCGCCGTGGAGCAGCGGACGGCCGCCGCGACCGTGCTGGCAGAGCCCACGGGCCTGGTCGAGGTACGCGTGGTGAGCGGCCCGGCGGCGGGTTCGGTGCACCGGCTCGGCCTGGGCGCCTCCACGCTGGGTTCGGGCACGCCGGACGAGGACGTGGACATCGCGGTCGACGATCCGCTCGTTCCCGCCAGGTCGCTGCGCATCACGGTCGAGCCGCACGCCGTCCACGTCGAGCCCTCCGCCCAGACGCTCGCCCGGGGCGTGCTGCTGGACGGGGAGCCGCTCGCCGCCAAGGCCACCTGGCCGATCGGGGGCATGCTCGCGATCGGTGGCAGCATCCTGACGCTCGCGCAGAGCTCGGCACCGGACACCCATCTGGAGCCGCTGCCCGAGGGCGGCCTCGCGTTCAACCGCCCGCCGCGCCTGCACCCCGCGCACCGCACGCGGCGCCTGGAGGTGCCCAAGCGGCCCGAACGCAATCCCAAGGAACGGCTGAGGCTCTTCGGCGCGCTGCTGTTCTCGGCGTTCGGGCTGGTGATGGCGTTCGGGCTGGGCCAGTGGTGGTGGGCGCTGTTCGCGCTGGCCTGGCCGGTGATGACGGTCGGCGAATGGATCGGCGACCGCGTCCACGGCCGCAAGTCGTACAAGAAGGCGCTGAAGGAGTACCACCGCAAAACCGCCGAGTTCGGTGGCGAGCTCGACCGGCTGCGGCACGAGGACCAGGCGGAACGCCGCGCCGTGCACCCCGATCCCGCCGAGGTGCTGCTGACCGCGACCGGTCCCCGGCGCAGGCTCTGGGAGCGGCGCGCCACCGACCCCGACGTGCTCCACCTGCGGCTCGGCGTCGCCGACCTGCCCGCGCGGATCGAGCTCGCCGGGCTGGAGTCGGCGGGACCGGAGGCCGCCGACCTGCGGGTGCCGGTCGCACGGCTCGTGCCGGTCACCCTGCCCCTGCCCGAGCTGGGCGTCATCGGCATCACCGGCACCGCCGCCCGCGAGTCGCGCCCGGCCTCGCGCGCGCTCGCACGCTGGCTGGTCGCCCAGGCCGCCGCCCTGCACAGCCCGCGCGACCTGGCGATCGTCGTGATGTGCGCCGACGAGCAGGCCGAGGAGGAGTGGAACTGGGTCCGCTGGCTGCCGCACGCGGCGCCGCGCGAAGGCGAGGAATGCCTGGCGCTCGTGGGCACCGACCCCGAGTCGGTCGCGCACCGCGTCACCGAGCTGGCGATCCGGGTCACCGAACGGCGCAGGACCGCGCAGGCGGCGTCGGCGTCAGGTCTGTTCGGACAGGGGAAACCCGCCGAGCTGGTCCCGTACAACATCCTCATCGTGCTCGACGGCGCACGGCAGCTGCGGCGTGTGCCCGGCATGCCGATGTTGCTGCAACGCGGCGCCGAGTACGGCCTGAACGCGATCTGCATCGACGACGAGGAACGGCTGCTGCCCGAGGAGTGCACCGCCGTCGCCGCCTGGGACCCGGAGAGCCCCGAAACGCTGCGGCTGCGCGGCCAGGGCCTCGACGCCATCGGACCCGTCCTCGCCGACCAGGTGTCCGCCGCGTGGAGCGACCGGGTCGCGCGGGCCCTCGCCCCCGTCCGGGACGTGTCGCGTGAGGACGCCGAGGAGACGATCCCGGCGCAGGCCCGGCTCCTGGACCTGCTCAACCTGCCCGACCCGACGGCCGACCACGTGGTGCGGGCGTGGAGCGTCACCGGCGGGCGGTCCACCCGCGTCCCGATCGGCGTCGGCACCGACGGCGTGTACGAGGTGGACCTGCGCACGGACGGTCCGCACGGCCTGATCGCCGGCACGACCGGCGCCGGCAAGTCCGAGCTCCTCCAGACGCTGATCGCCTCGCTGGCCCTCACCAACCGGCCGGACGAGATGACGTTCGTGCTCATCGACTACAAGGGCGGCGCCGCGTTCAAGGACTGCGCCCGGCTGCCGCACACCGTCGGAATGGTCACCGACCTCGACGGCCATGCGACCGAACGCGCCCTCGAATCGTTGTCCGCCGAGTTGCGGCGCCGCGAGGAGATCCTGCTGAACGTGGGTGCCAAGGACATCGAGGACTACAACGACCTGCGCGCCATGAAGGCCCATCCGGACCAGGGCCACTCGTTCACGCGCAGCGATCTGGCCCCGATGCCGCGCCTCGTCATCGTCATCGACGAGTTCGCGGCGATGGTCACCGAGCTGCCCGACTTCGTCACCGGCCTGGTCGACATCGGCCGCCGTGGCCGTTCGCTCGGCGTGCACCTCATCCTCGCCACGCAGCGCCCGGCGGGCGTCGTCACCGCCGACATCCGCGCCAACACCAACCTGCGGATCGCGCTGCGCGTCACCGACCCGGACGAGTCGACCGACGTGCTCGACTCCGCCGAGGCGGCACAGATCTCCAAGGTCACCCCCGGCCGCTGCTACATCCGTTCCGGCGCGTCTTCCTTGCACGCGGTGCAGTCCGCGCGGATCGGCGGCCGCCGCCCCGGCAGCGGACCCGCCGTCGCCGCGCCCGCCACCGTGCTGCCCGTGCCGTGGCAGGGCCTCGGCCGGCCGCTGCCCGCGCCGCGCGAACCTCTCGACGACGCGGGCATGGTCACCGACCTGGCCGTCCTCGTCCAGGCGATCGCCGAGGCGGCCCGCCGCGAGGACATCGAGCGGCAGCCGTCGCCGTGGCTGACGCCGCTGCCCGACAAGGTCAGGCTGGCGCCGCGCACCGCCGCGGGAGGCTCGGTCGTGGACGTCCCGCCGATCGCGTTCGGCATCACCGACCTGCCCGCGATCCAGTCCCGCGAGCCGCTCGTCCTGGACCTCGCCGCCGGCGGCCACCTCTACCTCGCCGGGGCGTCGCAGTCGGGGCGTTCGACCGCGCTGCGCACGATCGCCGGGTCCCTCGCCGGGGCGTGCTCCCCGTACGACGCGCACCTCTACGCGATCGACTGCGGCGCCAACGCGCTGCTGCCGCTGGTGTCGCTGCCCCACTGCGGGGCGGTCGTCGGCCGCGACCAGCTCGACCGGGTCGAACGGCTCATCACCGCGCTCGCCGCCGAGGTCGCGCGGCGCCAGCAGCTCCTCGCCGAGGCGGGCTTCGCCTCGCTCGCCGAACAGCGCGCCGCCGTCGCCGCGCCGGACCGGCTCCCGTGGATGGTGCTGATGCTCGACCGCTGGGAGGGGTTCGTCGGCGCGTTCGAGCACTACGACTACGGCCGCCTGGTGGACGCCGTGCTGCGGCTGCTGCGGGAGGGCGCGGCGGTCGGCCTGCGCGCCGTCTTCACCGGCGACCGCTCGGGGCTGAGCGGCCAGGTCTCCACGGTGTTCGACCGCCGCCTCATCCTGCGCATGGCCGATCCCAATGACTACGGCTACGCGGGCCTACAGGAGAAGCAGGTGCCCGCCGAGATGCCGCCCGGCCGTGCCCTGGAGGTGGCCGGGCCCGGCGTGGCGCCTCGCGAGTCGCAGATCGGCCTGCTCGGGGACGACCCGTCCGGTACCGCCCAGGTGGCCGCGCTGCAGGACATCGCCCGGGTGTGCGTCTCGCGCTACGGGCGGCTGCCACGCAGGCAGCGGCCGATCCACGTCGACGAACTCCCGGTCCGTGTCACGTACCGGGAGGCGATGGCGCTCGACCAGGAGTACCTGGCGCCCTCCGCGCTGTGGGCGCTGGTCGGTGTCGGCGGTGACACCCTCGCCCCGGTAGGCATCGACCTGCTGAACGAGGGGCCGGGGTTCGTGGTGGCCGGGCCGCCGCGTTCGGGCCGCTCCACCACGCTGCGCACCATCGTCCAGTCGCTCCTGGACCCGTCGGTCGCGGGCGGCCTCGTCCCGGTCGTCATCATCACCCCGCGCCGCTCGCCCCTGCGCCTGCTCGACGGCCGTCCCGGCGTCCTCGGCCTGCTGTCGGCCGACTCCGAGGAAGACGACCTGACCTCGGCCATCGGCGACGAGCACCGCTACGTCGTCGTGGTCGACGACGCCGAACTGCTGGACGAGACCGAGCTGGACGATGCCCTGCGCACCGTCCTGCGCACCGCCCGCGACGGCGAGCACGCGGTCGTCATCGGCGGCACGACCGAGGATCTGGGACGCGGCTACCGCGGCTTTCTCTCCGACGCCCGCCGGTCCCGTTCCGGGCTGCTGCTGTCGGTCGACAGCCCCGAGGACGGCGACCTCTTCGGCCTCCGCCTGCCCCGCAACGCCACCTTGGGCGGCCCGACCGGCCGCGGTCTCTTCGTCGCCGCCGGTGCCACCACCCAGATCCAGGTGGCCCTTCCCCCGCCCGTGGGCGGCGACCGGCCCGAATGACGCAGGGTGCGGGTGAAGGTCAGGGGGTGGGCACGCGGATGTCGAGCCCGTCCAGCCGGTCGAGGTCGGCCAGGATGTGGATCTCGACGATCCGGTCATCCGTGATCGTGAAGGACTGGACGGCGACGACCCGGCCGCCCTGGACCCGGACGATCCCGGGCACGCCGTTGACCAGGACCGGCTGGGACTGCCGCGCCCCGCTCCGGAACATGAGCGCCTGCTCGGCCACGGCCGCCGCGCCGAAGACCGGCTTGCCGGCGGCACCGATGTCGGCGCGCAGCACGACGTCCGGGTCGAGGACGGCCACCAGCGCCTCGAAGTCGCCGCCGCGGGCCGCCGCGAGGAAGGCGTCCACGACCTCACGCTGGCGGGCCACGTCGGCGTCCGGGGCGGGGGCGCCCTGGACGCGGCGCCGGGCGCGGCTGGCCAGCTGCCGGGTCGCACCCGGGGACCGTTCGACGATCGGCGCGATCTCCTCGAACGGCACCGCGAACATGTCGTGCAGCACGAACGCCAGCCGCTCGGCCGGGGCCAGCGTCTCCAGCACGACCATGAGGGCCAGGCCGACCGAGTCGCCCATGAGCACTTCCTGCTCGGGGTCGATGGCACCTGTCACGACCGGGTCCGGCACGTACACGTCGAGCGGGTCCTCCCGGCGGGACGAACGGGAGCGCAGCTGGTCGAGGCAGAGCCGCGAGACGACCGTCGTCAGCCAGCCGCCCAGGTTGCCGATCTCGGCGGTGTCGGAACGGCTGAGGCGGAACCAGGCCTCCTGCACCGCGTCCTCGGCCTCCGCCAGCGAGCCGAGCATCCGGTAGGCCACCGACTTCAGATGGGTTCGGTGGGCCTCGAAGAGCTCCGCCAGCTGGTCGTTCTGGTTCACCTTGTCCTCCGTTGCGAAGATTCTGCGATCGTAACCGGCCGGTCCGCCGCCTCCCGCGCGGGGTGTCCGGCGAAACCTTCGCAGGCGGATTCAGCTCTCAGCGAACACGATCACGGCCACGGTCGCGGACGTGATCGCGGTCGCGGTCGAGGAGGGCATGGCGGCCCGCCACGCCGAGCTTGCGGTACACGTGCCGGGCGTGGGTCTTGATCGTGTTGACCGACACGTAGAGGTGAGCCGCGATCTCCTTGAGCGTGAGGTCGCTGCGCAGATACTGGAGCACCGCCAGCTCACGGTCGCTGAGGAGATCGGCGGCGACGGCCCGGGGCTCGCCCGCGATCTCGGCTGCCGTCTCGGCGAGCAGGTCGACCAGCCCCAACGCGCTCGCGAACGAGGCGATCCGTTCTCTGGCCGCCGCGACGTGCTCGGCCGCCCGCTCGGGCTCGCCCTGCCCGAGGTAGCAGCGGGCGAGCATGAGCGAGGCGAACGCGGCCATGCTGTGGTCGGGTCCGAGGCGGTCGATCAGAGCCCGGAGCGGCTCGGGATCGCCGGTCAGCAGAGCCTTGAGGATGACGTACTCGGGGACGGCCTGCGGACGCGGACGGCCGGGCGCCTCGGCATACGCGGCGCCCGCGAGCCCCAGCCTGACCCGGGCCTCGGCGTGATCGTCCTCGCGGTACGCGGCGAGCCCGCGGAGGGCCTCGACGGCCATGGCGAGCCGGGGCGGAGTCCCCTTCGGCCAGAGCTCTTCGACGTCGTTCAGCAGCTCCTGGCATTCGCGCGTACGACCGGCCAGCAGCAGACCGCGTCCGAGACTGATCCGCGCCTGGGTGGCCGTCATCGGCGCAGGCCACCGCCGGACGGCCTCCCGTCCATGCCGCAGCGCCGACGCGAGGTCGCCGCGTTCCCGTGGCAGGCAGAGCCGCCAGACGTCCGCGGGCCTGCCGGGCGGGGACTCGCGGCGCGCGATCCGGCTCCAGCGGTCGCGCTCGTCCCGCCGCCCGAGACCGCACCACACCTCCAGCGCCCGGTCGACGAAGTCTCCGGCCGCCGCGTCGATCGCCTCGTCCGGGAGCGCCTGAAGCCACCTCTCCATCGTGTGCCAGCCGCGCGCGTCGTCGAACGCCCGCCCGATCAGGTCCACGGCGAGGCCGTGGTCACCCGCGCGGAGGGCATGGTCGATGGCGCTGTCCCGGTCGTCGTGCTCGGCGTACCAGAAGGCCGCCGACCGGTGCGCCTCCCGTTCCCGTTCCGGATCGTGGGCGGACAGGCGGCGGGCGACCGCCCACCTGAACGGCCGCTGATAGCGGAACCAGGCTCCGTCCTCCTCGGCCAGGAGGAAGACCCCGTCACCGCGCAGCCGGTCGACGAGGTCCGCCGCGTTGCCGTGGACGGCGTCCGCGAGCCCGATCGAGAACCGTTCCAGCACCGCCGTGTCCAGGACGAACTCACGCAGGTCCGGCGCCAGCCCTGCCCAGACGTGGTCCAGGAGATGGTCGGCATCGGCGGCACGATCGGGCGTTCCCCGGCGCAGCCCGCCCGCGGCCAGCGCCAGGCCGCCCGCCCACCCGTCCGTGCTCTCGACGAGGGCCGCGACCTGGTCGTCCCCGGCGTCCACGCCGAACGTTCCGAGCAGCAGCCGGCGCGCCTCCTCCTCGTTCATCCGCAGGTCGAACCAGCCGAACGTGGCCAGCCGCCCCGCCAGCGAGAGCTGGTCGAACCGCAACGGCGGCCGTGCCCGGCCGGCGATCACCGTGGTGAGCGCGTCGCCGGCCGTCCTGACGAACAGGTCCAGCTGCTGGTGAACGGACGGCTCGACGATCTGCTCGTACTCGTCCAGGACCAGTACCGGCCGTTCGCCGGAGGCGGCCACGCGTTCAGCGAGCGCCGCCGCGAACGCGTCACTTCCGGGCGCGGCCTCGTCTGCCCCGGCACCTGACTCGTCTGCTCCGGCACCTGACTCGCCGGTGATGGCCGCGGCCACGTGGATCCAGAAGCGGGCGGGGTCGTTGTCACGGGCGTCCACCGTCAGCCAGGCGGCCGGAGCGGTCTGCGTCCAGCGGGTCAGGAGCGAGGTCTTGCCGGTACCGCTCGGACCCAGCACCAGGATGACGAACGCCTCGTCCGCCGCGGCCTGGAGGCGGGCTTCGAGACCGGGGCGTGCGATCAGCGGACGGAGGGGCCGTGGCGGGCGCAGCTTGGTCTGGACGACGGGCGTGCTCATCGGGGCGGGGCGAGGCCGAGCGACCTCGTCAGGTCGAGCATCTCGTCGCGGAAGATCGAGGCGGTCGGGTGCGCGAGCGGGCGCAGGTGACCGTAGATCTCCAGGGCGATCAGGCCGTGCATGCGCCCCCAGACGCGCAGGGCGAGCGCGACCGCGGCGGCCGGGAGGTCGGGGAACCGCTCCCGCGTCGCTTCGACGAGCCCGGGCTCGAAGTCCGACCACTCGTACGTGCCGGACTGCCGGGATTCGGCCTGCGGCCAGGCGGCGGCGACCAGACCGGTGAGACCGGTGCAGGCGCGGTGCGCGGCCTCGCGTGCCGGGCCGCCCTCGGGCGCCTGGTACCCCGGCACCGGGTCTCCGTAGATCAACCGGAAGCCCTCGGGGTTGGCGAGCGCCCAGGTACGGACGGCCTCGGCCCAGGCCAGCACCCGTCCGCCCGGGTCGCTCTCGGGCACGGCGTCGCGCGCGGCCTCCACGGCGTCGACCAGCTCGCCGTAGACATCGCCGATCAATGTGGTGATCAGGTCGTCACGGGTGGCGTAGTAGCTGTAGATCGCACCGGCCGTCATCCCCATCTCGCGGGCGATGGCGCGCAGCGAGATGGCGTCCGGCCCGCCGGCGGCCATCAGCTTCAGCGCGATGGTCTTGATCTCGGCGCTGGTCTCGGCGCGCAGCCGGGCCCGCCGGCTGATCGGCTCCCTCACCCTTGACAGTCTACAGCGTTGCACTACTGTGCGGCGTAGCTACATTGAACGCCGTGTACTAAACCAACGCCGTATAGGATCTGAACGTGGAACGACCCGACCCGTCGCCCTCTACCAGGGCACGCTCGGGCCCTCTCGAAGGAGTCACACCATGAACGTTCCGGAACTCATCCAGAAGTACATCGACACCTGGAACGAACGCGACGACGCACGCCGCGCCGAGTTGCTGGAGGCCGCGCTGACCGAGGACGCGGTTTACAGCGACCCCGACCACGCGGGCCTCAACGGTCGGGGCGAACTGTCGGCCGCGATCGGCAAGGCTCAGGCGCAGTTCGGCGACCTGGCCTTCGCCGTGGACAACCTGGTCAACGTTCATCACGACAAGGCGTTGTTCAGGTGGCGGCTCGGGCCGGTAGGAGCGGACTCCGCGGTGGCCACCGGCTACGACTATGTGGAGTTCGCGGACGGCCGCATTAGGCGCGTCATCGGGTTCTTCGAATGACCTAGGGCCTCCTCGCCGAAGCGAGGCGGCCCTTTAGACGCCCGGCAGACCGGCGGACTTCAGACGGCGCAAAACGGAATCCCAGGCGGGATCGATGGGGTCGAGCGGCCGTTCGCCGACGCCGGTGTCCTTGAAACCACTGGACGTGGCGATGCAGACGACCGGCCCTTCACGTTCACCCCTCTGCCGGAGCCCGGCCAGGCTGCTGGCGGAGGAGAGTTCGTACCAGAGGCCCGTCCGGGACAGTTCGCGCTGCGCGGCCCGCATCTCGTCGTCGGTGAGGCTCAACGCCGCGCCACCGCTGTCCCTGACGGTGATCACGCCGCGGTAGCCGTTGAAGTCGCAGTCGATGGCGTACGCGTCGGTCGGTCCCGCCTTCAGGTGGACGGCGGGAAGCCCCTGGGCGACGGCACGGGCGAGCGGAGCTCCGGCGGCGGGCTCACACGCGTACATCCGAGGGGCGCGATCTGTCAGGCCGAGCAGCCGCAGCTCGGTGAAGCCCTTCCACACACCGAACAACAGCTCGCCGTATCCAGTCGGCACGTAAACCGCCGAGGGGATGCCGATCTCGCTGAAGACCTCGTACGCGATCGTCTTGTAGCCCTCGGGGCCGTACGCGTGCCCGGTGTGTGTCTCGGTCAGGTTGCTGAGCGGGTGAAAACCCAGCTCGTCTACGATGCGACGCATCAGGGGCCTGCGTTCCTCCTTGGCCACGGGCAGCACATGTGCGCCGTACGCGCTGACGAACGAGCCGACCGCCGGAGGCGTGTCCGCCGTGGCCAGAACGATGCAGGGCAGGCCCGCCCTAGCCGCGAACGCGGCGGCCGACGCGCCGTGGTTACCCGACGAGGCCACGACCACGCCGGGAGCGCCGATCGCCGCCGCGGCGCTGACCGTGCACCGGTTGATGCGGTCCTTGTGGCTCCACGTCGGGTTGCGGGACTCGTCCTTGATGAAGACACCGTCCTCAAGCTGGATCAGCGGCGTACCGCCCTCGCCCAGGCCGGGTGCCGCCAGCGGCGGCAGGATCGGCGCCCACTGGTCGAGGTCCCCCGGGTGCCGCGCGAACAGCTCACGCGGCACCCGGGCGTAGTCATAGTCGACCTCGACCGGGTAGGCGATCTCCTCGGTGCTCGTCTCCGGGCATCCGCGGACGAGTGGCGGAGTCAGCGGATAGCGGATGGACGTGTCGAAGAGAGAACGCTGGCCGTTGGCGAGGGAGCTCATGTGAGCGGAGTTTATGGCTCGAAAATGACCTTGGGTGAACCGGTGTGCCACACGTTGTCGATGCGCAGCCGCCCGATGAGCCATCGCTCGCCGTCGCGGACGAGCTCGACCGCGTAGATGTTCTTCAACAGAGCATGCTGCGACCCGTCCTGAAGCACGTGCTGCGCCTCCACGAGCGCGGTGAGCTCCGCGGTGTCGCCGTCGATCCGTACGCGGGGATTGGTGACCGTGTGCGTGGTGTCGACACGCCCCCGGAACAACCCGAGGATCGTGTCCACGATCGTGTCCCTGCCTGTCATGAGCTCACTCGCGATCCCGGCTTTCCGAGCCGCGGGACGAAAATCGAGCTCGGCGTCCTCGGCGAAGGCCGAGGCGAACAGCTCCCGATCCTTCAGATCCTGGCCCAGCCCGAACCGGTAGAGCGCGTCGACGATCTCCACCCGGTCCTTGAGCTCCCGGATTTCATCCATGGCGTTGTCCCCTTCCTGTCGCCGAGACCAGCAAGGCCGCCGAGCCGTCCCATCCCCAAGCGAGGGGTGAGTCGCGCCGAAAAGGGGGTGAGGCGATGACTTCCGGGTCCGCGCGTGGTCTAACCCAGCACAGACCCAAGGGAGATCGCCATGCAGAAGATCACGACGTACCTGTGGTTCGACGACCAGGCCGAAGAGGCGGTCGCCCTCTACACCTCGGTCTTCAAGGACTCACGGATCACCGACGTCCAGCGCTTCGGGGACGCCGGCCCGGGCCCCAAGGGTTCGGTGATGGTGATGAGGTTCGAGCTCGCGGGCCAGGAGTTCATAGCGCTGAACGGCGGCCCCGAGTTCACGTTCAACGAATCGGTCTCCCTCTACGTCGACTGCACCTCCCAGCAAGAGGTCGACGAACTCTGGGAGAAGCTCACAGCCGACGGCGGCCAGGAAGGCCCATGCGGCTGGCTGAAGGACCGCTTCGGCCTGTCCTGGCAGATCATCCCCAGAATCCTCACCGACCTCCTGGCCGACAAGGACCCAGCCCGCTCCGAACGCGTGATGAAGGCCATGTTCACCATGAAGAAGATCGACATCCAAGCCCTGCAAGCCGCCTACAACAGAGCCACGCCGCCCAATGCCCCACGATGATCAGCACCTTCCGGGGGCGAAATCCCGCATCACGAACACACCGCCCCCACCCTCAGAGTTCCGAGCCTCCGCGGCACGCCGAGCCGCCCGAACATGATCGCCCGCCCGCCCTCAAAACCGCGGGTGCGGTACTTCGCGAGCGTCCTCAGCGGCTCCCGCGTCCGCCGCCCCGTGTCCTGATCGGTGTTGACAATGACGCACCGCGCGCAAGGCCGGATCAACTCGATCTCCACCTCACCCACCGAGATCCTGGAAACCGCGTCCTCCCCGTACGCCCCCAAGCCCTCCACCACGATGTTGGGCCGGAACCTCCGCATCGGCACCGGCTCCGCCAGCCGCCCGTTCAGATCATCGAGAGACTCCACGGACAACACCGAGACGGGCTCGCCGTCCCCATACGTCATCGAGCCGCCACGCTTGGCCGTCCGCACGCCGGCGAACCGCACCAGCCGAACGTCCTCGCGAAGCACCTCACCCAACCAACCGGCCACCTCATCGCCCTGGTCCACACCCAGGCACTCCTGCCCGTGCACGGTCACCTCACGTACCGGCCCACGCTCCGGCTCGTACACCAGCGTCGAGTCACCCGCCTGAACGGTCAGCTTGACCCCATCGAACGAAGGCCGCAGCCGAGCAAGCCCAGGAACCTCCCGCTGCGACAGATGTCGCCCACCCGGCCGTATGACCATGAACTCACGGTCATACCTCAACCCGGTAGCCAGCACCTCGACCTCGGACACCGCCGTCCCACCCGCACTCTTGATGGGAAACACATTCAACTCCCGAACAACAACCACCCACCGAACGCTACGACCCATACAAGCCAAAAGCCAGAAATCCGAGCTCTATCTGACACAACTTCGTCAGATAACCGCCGCAGACCCGTTGTCACCGCAGCGGCTTCGGCGTGCACTTATGGATCTGTCCAAACCGCTTCTGCGCGATCCGCATGAAATCCACCATGTCCCGCACCGCATCCCGCCCACGCACCACAGGCGCAAAATCAATGCTGATCCAAGGCCTCTCGTCACCGCATTTGAACAGCGCGATCACGAAGTTCGGACGTGGATCTGCACCTGCGGTAGGCCGGACCACTGCCAGCCCGCTCCCAAGGTCCCCAGGAAGCCGGTGCGGTGACTTATCTTCCGCATTCTGCTGCTGCCGTCGAAGCACCTTCTCGCCGTCGTTGTACGACCAGTCCAAGCCGAGTGGCGCCTCACGTCCAGGAGCACGGGTCAGACACAGCCCATTGTCAGTCTGCGGACCCGACCATCGAGAAGTCAGGTGCATCAGGCCCGTGACTCGACGGAACGCCAGTTCGGGGACCAAGTCACAAAGATACGGTGGTTCATCCGATACAGGTCGAAGGTCGGGTGGCGACGCATTTATCTTGGGGGGCGACGAGTTGCTGCAGGCCACTGTTGCGAACGCCACGCAAGCCCCTACCAACATGCCGCCTGCGCGCATCGTGGTCACCTCTGGAAACTCGGCGCAACGTTGCGCCCTTCGGCATCGCGATAGTGCCCAGCAGTCTCAGTCATTCCGTTCTGCATCGAACCCAAGAATCGATCTCGAAGATCGGCGACATCGGAGTGAGTACTCGCCCAGCGTAGGAACTCCTCGAGCTCCTCAGTGGTCAGAGATTCAAGAGGACGGATTCTGGGGGTTGGTCCGGAGGTCGCGAAGGGTTTGCCCTTGAGGTCCGCCGGATCGTAGCGGCCATGCGTGGCCACTGATGCCGCGATCATTTGACTGAGGAGCTTCTCGATGGCTTCTGTGTTGGTCTTGGGCGCGAAGATGGTGCCGCTCGGTTTCCCTGCCAAGTACTTGGTGATTTGGGAGGAGAGAGCTGCCTGGACTTGGTTTACCAGGAGTCCGGCGGCCTCGCCGGCGACTGGGAAGCGCTGTGACGCGCCGGCCAGTGCTTTCTGACCTCCGATTCCAAGCGCCATGTCCACGTAGGTCTTTATGCGCTGAAAGTCCGCCGCCAACCGGGTCTCTTCTCCGCGCAGAGCCTGAGCGTGAGCCTCCATGAGGTGCCCGAACATCCAGCCCTGAGCGACAATCACGCTCTCGAGATGACGGGACCGCCGGGCGATCGAGGTGTCGATCGAAACCCTGGCGTGGGCGATCTGCGCTCTCAGGAGAGAGTCGAACGAGTCGGCATCGCGAACCACGTCCAGGAGGAGGTAATCCAGGTCCAAGTCGGACATAGGAGTGCTGCCGGTTTGAGCGCCGAACCGGAAGGACTGGTAGATGTCGTTCATCTTAGTAATGTGGGCGGCGAGGACCGCGGCCATGTGCGGGCGCAGACCGGCGAGGTCATCGATCCCTTGGACCGGAGCGATCACACCCTTGACGTCGAGGTCAAAGGCGTACTCCATTCGGCTCTGATCCAGCGCCTTGAGCTGACCGTTGTTGACGACGTAGAACTTCCTGGCGTCGGTGGACAGGTGTTTACCTGCTGTGAAGGCCAGGCGTTCGGAGTCTTTGTCTTGGCCTGAGGCGGCGGTTTGGAGGGCCTTGCCGAGGGCGGCGCCTTGGTCGGTTTGGCCCCAGAGCTCTCGACGGTCGCGGAGCAGGTATTCGAGGTTGGAGAGCCTCATGCTCGCCGGGGCGTCCAGGGTGTGCGGGCCCATGGGGCGGTAGTCGAGGAGGGCTTGGGCGCCCTCACGGCCTGATGCGGTGGCGGCGTTGAGGAGGGGGATCAGGAAGTCGGTCTTTTCTGAGGTGTATCTGCCGTGTAGGTCGGGCAGCGGGAGGTACTTGCGGACGGTCCGGTCGTAGTCGGTCATGCCGCCGCCGACGAAGTTGATGAAGCGTGGCGAGAAGCGGGTGTCGCCTGCGGCGGCGAGGAGGGTCGACAGGGACTGGTAGCCCACGTATCCGTACGGCGGTCTGCTGCCCGGTGGGAAGGTCGTGCGGCCCGCTTCCATGAGCTGGGTCAGGAAGGCGTCGCCTACGTAGGCGCGGCGGTCGGGGTTTGTGGCGAGGGCAAGGCTGCGTCCTAGCAGGGCCAGGACGTTGCGGTTGCCGTTGATGGTGAATGCGGCGGGGAGCTTAAGGAGGTTTACGGCACCCAGGGTCTCGACGAGGGCTTTGGCCAGGGCCGGCGTGATGTCGTTCGGGTCGTAGCGGCTCAAGGCTTCGAGGGCCTTGCGGTCGCCTTTGGCGGCGCGCTCCAGGAAGGGCGCCAGGCGGCGGCCTTCGCCGTAGGCGACCTGGTCGGTGTAGCGGTCGGGGAGGGTGATGAAGTTGCCGTCAGGGCGGCAGACGCTGAACGTCAGCTGCCGGCGGTCGAGATCGTGGGCGAGTGTGTTGCGGCGGCGCAGATCGGCCGCGGCCTCCTGCGCCCAGGCGGCGATTCGTTTGATCTCCTGGGCGGGGGCGGTGCTGACGCCGGCGCCGTTCAGTGCCTGCCAGAGCTGGTCGGCGAGCTCCGCGAGCTGTGGTCCCGCCTTGGTCATGTCCTGCGTCAGCCGCTCGAACTGGGCGAGCTTCACGCCACAAGTGTCGGGCCCGAGCCAGTTGTCCGCCACCGTCCACCTCTCAGCCGGCCAGGGGGCGGCCGATCTTTTGCTGAACGAGGTCCAGCGCCTTGCGGATCTGGGCGTGGAGTTCGGCGTCGCTGCGTTCGAGCCGCCGTTCGAAGGACTTGGCGGCGACGCCTCCCACCCAGGCGTGGTCGCCCATGGCCTGGCGTGGCCGCGTGAACGCGTGCCAGTGGTCGTTGGACAGTTGCTGGATGCGTCCCAGCAGGAGTAGCAGTCTGAAGCGCTCGGCCTCGTCCACGTCCGCCTCCGATCTCTCGGAAGAGACTGCCATCCGGGAACCCGGCCTTACGGTGCTGGTGACGCAACGGAACCAGACCGTTACCCAGAAGAAAAGCGCGGGCCCCGACCTCGGGGGGATGGGCCGGGACCCGCGGTCTCGCGGAGGCGGCGTCAGCGCGTGGCCGCCTCGATGTTCTGCTGGGAGCGCTTGATGTCCTGGCTGCCCTGCTCAAGGGCGACGGCCATCTTGTCGAAGGCCGTCTTGGCCTCCATCCAAGCACTGCGGAACCGGTCGGCGCCCGGCCCCCACCAGATCTCGGTGCTGCTGACCGTGCGACCGTTGAGGTCCTTGATCAGAGCGTCGAGGTTCTTGGAGTGCTTGCTGAACATGCGGGACAGGTCTTCCAGTGCCCCGATGCTGGCGCCGCGCTTGTCACCGCTCATTGCACCGATCCCTTTCGCCGCACTACCGGAAGAATGGCTGCCAGCCTACGCCCCACGGATCACAGTAATCCACCCGTCCGACGGCTCACACCTGCCGATTCGGTCGTTTTCCGGCGAAGCGGAGGTGGCCGGAAGCGGCCACCACGGCTCGCTCGCCGTCGCGACCGCCGTCACACAGCGCAGTTGATTGACGTGCATTATTACCGAACGTCAATGTACGTGCCATTCAGGTCGGGTTTCTCATCGCTAGTGAGGGATTAAATGTTCCCCGGCATCCGGGAATGACACCTTGCCATTGTTTGGGTGCACAATTCGTTCCGCCGACCGGTGCCGGACCCTCGCTGTCTGCTCGGTACGGATCGTCGGTCGGTGGTCAGAGGGGCAGGTCAGGCGGGGGATCGTTTTCCGGCCGAGGGCGGCCAAAGAGGGGGTGGCGGACGGGCGGAAGTGCAAAGATCTTGGGGAAGTACGTCCTGAGAGCGAGAACCGGCGATGAGCACCCCTCTCGAAATCGACAGCACCGTGCCGCACTCGGCTCGCGTCTGGAATTACCTGTTGGGGGGGAAGGACTACTACCCCGTCGACCGGCTGGCCGGTGACATGTTGTGCGGCCTCTTCCCCGGCATGGTCGACCTGAGCCGGCACTCCCGCCAGATGCTCGCCCGCGCGGTGCGGTGGCTCGCGGGCGAGGCGGGGATCCGGCAGTTCCTGGACGTCGGCACCGGGCTCCCCGCGCTCGACAACACGCATGAGGTTGCCCAGCAGGTGGCTCCGGACTGCCGGATCGTGTACGTGGACAACGATCCGCTGGTGCTCGCGTACGCCCAGGCACTCCTCACGAGCACTCCCGAGGGGATGACCGGCTACGTGCAGGCGGACGCGCGTGAGCCGGACCAGATCCTTGCCTCGGCGAGCCGGATGCTGGACCTCGACCAGCCCGTCGCGCTCATGCTGATGGGCATCCTGGGCCTAGTCAGCGACTACGACGAGGCTCGTTCGATCGTGGAACGGCTGATGGCGCAACTGCCGCCGGGTAGCTATCTGGCGCTCTATGACGGCACCGACACAGACCCCGCGTACGTGGAGGCCCTCAGGCGCTACAACGCCAGGAGCGGCGTAGTTCCCTACATCGCCCGCAGCCAGGAGTTGATTGCGCGCTACTTCGACGGACTTGACGTAGTGGAACCTGGCATCGTTCCGGTTTCGAGATGGCGTCCGGAGGCGCTGGCCGAGCCGCCCGAGGTGGCCTGCGCGGGCGGAGTCGCACGCAAGAACACCTGAACGCCTTCGCAGAGAGCTCAGGACTCCTGCTGATGTGCCGGATCGTGGTCTCGCCCTACACCGAGGTCCCGTCGGTACGTGGACTACATGGCGAAGCCTCCGGCAAGCGGCCCGCACAGAGACCGGGCGTTCTTGGCTGGACGGCCTCGCAACGCGGCTTGTCAGCCGTCCTCGTTGCGCTGGCAGCGAGGTGTCAGTGGTGGTCGGGGTCGTTGACGGGGTGGACGGACGGGTCCAGCACTCGTTCGGCCACCAAGGTGATCTGCTCGCCCTGTGTCGTGAACTCGAACCGGCGTCGCACCGACTGCGTGAGCCGACCGTTCTCGTAGCGGACCTCGGTGTGCTCCGTGGCCTCCAGCGTGATTCGGTCGCCCGTCCGTACGGCACGGTCGGCGTTCAGGCGCGTGCGCGCGTCGGTGTACGCGGGGCCGCCTTCGACGGGGGCACGGTTGCGATTTGCCAGTTCCCGTAGGGCACGCTCCTGGTTGCGTACCACCACAGGCGAGATCCGGACGCCGAGTACCTCGGACGGGCTCTGCCGTACGCGGCTCCGGGGCTGCTGGACCAGTGCCTCCGAACGGCGCTCCAGCAGTGACCGCGCGGCCATGGTGAGCTGCCGCTTGGTCTCATAGTCCACGGTCGGCCGGTTCACGGCCGGGGCCGACGACGGCAACACCACGCATGCGGCGATGACGACGGCCATCGCCAGGCCGGAACGTGTCCCGCGGGCCATCGGTCTCCTCTGGTGATCAATCGCGAAGATACACCGGCGGAACCCCGGGCGGGAGAGGCGAATCCACCCAGAATCATCGCGTCCCATACCGCCCAGAACCGCCAGCCCGATAGCCGTGGACAGCCACGACCCGACCGTCCAGAACATCGCGAGCGAGGCGACAGGGCAGCCGCCTCCAATCCTCCCAAACGTCCCTACCCCACCGCCCGGGTACGCCAGAACGGACCGTCCAGGACGCTGAGGATGCGGGGTCCTGGGCGGTGCGAGCGGTCGTCTAGAACAAACCTCGATCAGGCCGCTACCGATGGTGCAGGACGACCATGGCCCGATCGAACGCTGAGAAGGGACGACGGGGTTCCAAGAGCGTTCACAACATCCCTGCGACCCGGGACGAGGCGTTGATTGGGTCTGGACGGGGTTAGTCGAGGACGGGGGCGAACGGGTCGGCGTAGGCGGACCAGGCTTCGGAGCCCGCGCGCATCTCTGCTTCGGTCAGGAGGCAGCGATCGAGGAGGTGTGTCAGGGCGGGGCGGTCCAGTTCTGGGCCGGTGAAGGCGAGCAGCTGGGTGCGGTCGCCGGTCTGCGGGCGCCAGTCCAGGGACGCGGCGGCCCGGCGGGCGGGCGTGACCTTGGACCAGGCGAGGTCAGAGCGGGCGGCGAGCCACTGGCCGCGGTCTTCGATGGCCAGCAGACCGGAGACGCAGTCCCAGCCCAAGAGCAGGTCTGAACGGTTGGCGATCCAGAGGCGTCCACGGCTGCGAACGGCGCAGGCCGCGAGATCGTCGATCGCCTCGTACAGCCGCACGGGGTGGAGCGGGCGCGGGCGCCGCCAGATCATCGTGGCTACGCCGTCGGAGTCCTGGTCGACCGGCAGGCGCAGGCTCTCCGGATCGACGCGGGCCGCGAGGGTCTCGGCGTCGAGCGGGCCGCGCGGGGCCGTGAGCCCGTCGAGTGGCGTGACGGGAGTGCCGGCGCCCAGGTGTTCGAGGACGGTACGCGCCAGGACGACGTCCTCCGGCTCACCGGCGCCGAGGACGAGGGTCGACGCGTATTCGATCTGGCGTACGAGGACCTCCGCGACGTACCGTTCGTCCTCCTCGGACGCCGTCAGTGCCCGGGCGCGCAGGCGTTCGCCGCAGCCCAGGTCGTTCAGCAGGCCTGTCGGGTCCACTGCCGTGAGCACGCCCGCGAGGTGAACGCCCGGCACCTTGGCGACTTGTTCGGCGACGGCACGTGGTTCGACCGAACCCCAGGTCTCGATGACGAGCAGGCGTGACTCGCCGGCAAGGTGCTCGATCACGGGCAGCACGTCCTCGCGGATGGTGCATGAGACGCAGCCGTGCGCGAGCAGCACGTCGACTCGTTCTCGCACTCCCCATGCGTCCAGTACGACGCGTTCGACCTGTCCATGGCCGATGCCGCGCAGGTCGTGGTGAACGGCGACGGAGTGTGGCGTGGCCGCCAGGAGCCCACGTACGGCCTCGGCCCGCACCTCGGCGTGCAGACCCGCGACAACGACCACCGGAATGCTCGACATCCTGCTTGCCCTCCCAGGAATGAAAACGGTTATCATTATGTTTGCACAGTCACGGAAGTGCCGCCGACAGGAGGGATGCATGGCCCGGAACGAGCTACGGCCCGTGATCAAGCTCAGGTCGACCGCGGGCACCGGTCACACGTACGTGACCACCAAGAACCGCCGGAACGACCCCGACCGCCTGACGCTCCGCAAGTACGACCCGATCGTGCGCAGGCACGTGAACTACCGGGAGGAACGATGAAGAAGAACATCCACCCCGACTACCGGCCCGTCGTGTTCCGCGACCGCGGCGCCGGCTTCGCCTTCCTAACGCGTTCGACGGCGGCCTCCGACCGCACGGTCGAGTGGGAGGACGGCAACACCTACCCCGTCGTCGATGTGGACGTCTCCTCCGCGAGCCACCCGTTCTACACGGGCAAGAGCCGCGTGCTGGACTCCACCGGCGCGGTGGAGAAGTTCAACCGGCGCTACGCCCGGGGCCGCGGCTGATGTCGCGACGTTGTCAGCTGACCGGCCGCGGACCGGGGTTCGGCAGGCGGGTGTCGCACTCGCACCGCCGGACCCCGCGCCGGTTCGACGTGAACGTACAGCGCAAGCGCTACTGGGTCCCGAGCGAGCGGCGGTACGTGACGCTCACGTTGAGCACCAAGGCCATCAAGACCATCGACAAGATCGGCATCGACCGGGCGGTGGCCCGGATCAGGGCCCGCGGAGAGAAGGTCTGATGGCCAAGAAGAGCAAGATCGCGGCCAACGAACGGCGGCGCGCCGTGGTGGAACGCCATGCCGCCCGCCGCGCCGAGCTCAAACGGCTCGTCCGCAGCCCCGGTGTCGATCCCGAGATCCGCGCCGCGGCCGTGCGCGAGCTGAGCCGCCAGCCCCGCGACGCCAGCCCCACCCGGATCCGCAACCGTGACGCCGTGGACGGCCGCCCCCGTGGCCACCTGCGCAAGTTCGGCCTCAGCCGGATCCGCTTCCGCGAGCTGGCCCACCGAGGCGAACTCCCAGGCGTCCGCAAGTCCAGCTGGTAGGCGACCCCACAGGCCGCGTGGGTGACCCAGGCTGATGGGGCCCCACGCTTTTCTGTTCTTGGCTCCCGCGCGTGTCGGGTTCCTGCGTTCCCGTCACCCGGCACGCGCGGGTCATGTCAGTCCGTTTGGCTCTCCAAGGCGGCCACTCGGGAGCGGGCCTGCGCCATGGCCTCGTGGTAGCGCGTCTCCCACTCCGGATCGTCGTCCGGGATGGAGGCGATGACCTGACGGCCCGACTCGGTCCGCGTGTTGTCGGCGAGCCGGCGTACGACGACCGTGGTGACACCGCCGACGGCCTCCGTGTGCGCCTCCCACCGTACGGCCGCCGGTTTTGACTCGGCGGTGCCGCGCAGCCCGTACAGCAGCAGAACGATCACCGCGGCGAGCAGCGCCAGGGCCACGAGCAGGATGAGGAATCGCACGGGTCACCTCCTTGGCAGCAGGGCACCGTTCGGGTTGCCGGGCGCGTAGACCGTGATGCCCTGCGGCAACGCCCGCAGTTCCTCGATCCTCGCGCAGGTCGGGCACTTGTTGTAGCCGTCCTGGCGTGCCTTGTTCGCGGCCGCCTCGGCCTTCGCGGTGGCGACCCGGGCCTGCGCCTCGCTCACCTGGGCGAACGCGGCCTGCGCGCGGTCGACGGCGTCCTGGACCTTCTCCGGCAGCGTCACGCGCACCAGGTTGAAGTGGAGGTTCGTGACGAACTTGCCGCCGAGCGTGCTCTCCAGGTCGGCGGCGAGACTGGTGTTGATCGCATGCTGCACCTTGGCGATGTTGGCGTTGTTGCTCTGCGCCTGCCCTCCGCCGGCCGGCGGCTTGAGCGGGTCGGCGGCCGCGGTGTTCTGGACGAGCGCGCAGGACGACACCAGCTCGGCGCAGCGGAAGCTGTTGATCTGGCTGCGCAGATCGTTGTCGATCACGGGGCGCACGATCTGGTTGAGGAACGCCGACCAGCCCTTGTCGCCCTCCCACGCGAAGTAGGAGTCGCCGTCCACGCCCCGGAACTTCCGGGTCCCGAACTTGTCGTCGAACGACTTCAGCGTCTGGTGGTCCAGGTTGAGGGTGAAGTAGAGCGTGCCCTCGATGCCCATGTTGACGCCGTCGGAGCTGGGCACCGTGACGACGTCCACGCCCTCGCGCTCCTGCTGCGAGGCCTTCGAGGTGATGGTGTAGAACCGCTGCTGCGCCGGGTACTTGTGGACCTTCGAGTACAGGCCGATCCAGGTACGGCTCGATCCGGGGTCGAGGACCTGCCGGATCCTGTTGTTGTCGAAGAAACCTCCGTTGCGGACGATGGCGATCTCGCCGCCGCCCGTCCGCTCGTACCCGCTCAGCAGGCCGTTCAGCAGCGGCCCGCCGACCAGGACCAGCACCACCGCCAGGATGATCGCGTTCCGGCGGCTCGGCGCCTGGAAGCGCCGCGCCCCTCGTGCTCGCGGTGTGTTCTTCGCGTCCGCCACGTCCCGCTCCTCTCCGCCACCGAGCTGATCGTGCCCGGGGGCATCGGTCAGACGGGGGGCGCGGCCTCCTGGATCCCTTGTGCGGCAAGGGCAAAACCGCAATAAGGAGGGGCTTACGAATTTGTCGGAGAGTGATTATCTAGACTGCGTGCGAGGTTCAGGGAGGAGACCCACGTGCGTAAGGTCCTGATCGCTAACCGTGGTGAGATCGCGGTTCGTATTGCCCGTGCCTGTCGCGACGCGGGTTTGGCCAGTGTCGCGGTGTACGCCGAGCCGGATCTGGACGCGTTGCACGTTCGGGTCGCCGACGCGGCGTTCGCGTTGGGCGGGTCGACGGCCGCCGACAGCTACCTGGACATCGACAAGCTGCTGAAGATCGCCGCCGAGGCGGGCGCGGACGCGGTGCACCCGGGATACGGCTTCCTGGCCGAGAACGCCGACTTCGCGGCGGCGGTCCAGGCGGCGGGGCTGACCTGGATCGGCCCGCCCCCGGCGGCGATCACCGCGCTGGGCGACAAGGTGCAGGCGCGGCACATCGCGCAGAAGGTCGGTGCGCCGCTGGTCGCGGGTACCAAGGACCCGGTCTCGGACGCGGCCGAGGTGGTGGCGTTCGCCCGTGAGCATGGCCTGCCGATCGCGATCAAGGCCGCCTACGGCGGTGGGGGCCGCGGGCTGAAGGTGGCCCGCACCCTGGAGGAGATCCCCGACCTGTACGAGTCGGCGGTACGCGAGGCGGTCGGCGCGTTCGGGCGCGGTGAGTGCTTTGTGGAGCGCTATCTGGACCGGCCGCGGCATGTGGAGACCCAGTGCCTGGCCGACATGCACGGCAACGTCGTGGTGGTGTCCACCCGCGACTGCTCGCTGCAACGCCGCCACCAGAAGCTCGTCGAGGAGGCGCCCGCCCCGTTCCTGAGCGACGAGCAGGTCGAGCTGCTGTACACCTCGTCGAAGGCGATCCTGCGCGAGGCGGGGTACGTGGGGGCGGGCACGTGCGAGTTCCTGGTCGGGCAGGACGGCACGATCTCGTTCCTGGAGGTCAACACCCGGCTGCAGGTCGAGCACCCGGTCACCGAAGAGGTCACCGGCATCGACCTGGTCCGCGAGATGTTCCGCGTCGCCGACGGCCAGCCCCTCGGCTACGGCGACCCGGTGCTGCGCGGCCACTCGATCGAGTTCCGGCTGAACGCCGAGGACGCCGGCCGCAACTTCCTGCCCGCCGTGGGGACGCTGACCCGGTGGGAGCCGCCGTCGGGGCCGGGTGTGCGGCTGGACTCGGGCTACGTCCAGGGGCAGACGGTGCCGCAGGCGTTCGACTCGCTGATCGCCAAGCTCATCGTCACCGGCGCCACCCGGCAGCAGGCCATCGAACGCTCCCGCCGCGCCCTGGCCGAATTCGCCATCGAGGGCATGCCCACCGTGCTGCCCTTCCACCAGACCGTCCTCGACGATCCCGCCTTCGCACCCGCCGGCCAGGACGAGCCGTTCACCGTCCACACCCGGTGGATCGAGACCGAGTTCGACAACCAGATCCCGCCCTACGACGCGGGTGTGGCGACCGACGAGCCCGAGGCGGGTGAACGTGAACGGGTGACCGTGGAGGTCGGCGGCAAGCGCATCGAGGTCGTGCTCCCCGCCGGCTTGGGCGCCTCGGCGCCGGCCGCCACCGGCAGGGCGGAAGCTCCGGCCAAGCGGCGCGGCGGCAGGAAGGGCGGCGGCGCCCAGGCCTCCGGCGACTCCCTGGTCAGCCCCATGCAGGGCACGATCGTGAAGCTCGTCGCCGAAGAGGGCGCCACGGTGGCTGCCGGGGACACGATCGTGGTCCTGGAGGCCATGAAGATGGAACAGCCCCTCACCGCCCACAAGGCCGGGACGATCACCGGCCTGGCGGCGGAGGTCGGCCAGACCGTTTCCAGCGGCGCCGTCATCTGCGAGATCAAGGACTCCTGAGCATCGCGTCACGCCGAACGACGAGCGCCCCCGCCACTCCGGCGGGGGCGCTCGTCGTTGACCGGGTATGTCGGTGTTCTCTGGGGGTATGGCCTGGGTCACGCCCCTGACCTGCGGCGACGGGGCCTGCGACGCGGAACCGGAACGGAGCGTGCCGTGAACTCGTCTTACCAGGTGAGGAGGCTGACTGTCATCATGAGTCCCGAGCTTCGGACGAGGCGCCCGGCACGCCGTTTCGCGGTGCCGGCGATGATCGCCGCCGTCATGCTGCTGCTCTTCGGCTTCGCGGCTCCGGCCCGGGCCGACGACGTCTCACTGATCGCCAAAGGCCTGACCGATTCGCGCGTCTATGTGACCACCACCTCCGGCGCGTCACTGTCGGACGCCGACAAGGCCGACATCAACGGCGCGTTCGCCAACGAGGGGGCCGCCGACGTCCGCGCCGTCGTGGTCAAGCCCGGCCACTCCCGGCAGGACCTGGGACAGATGCTCAAATCCGTCGCCAACCGGGTCGGCAAGGGCAAGACTTATGTGGCCATCGACGCCAACGGCCGGGAGATGGTCGGCATCTCCAAGGAGCTCTCCAGCTCCGAGATCAACCAGCTGATCGCCCAGACCTCCGGCGGCGGGGTCAAGTCCCGGCTCACGCAGTTCGGGTCGCTCGCCGAGGAGAAGGCCGAGGACCAGGCCCGCTCCAGCATGATCGGCGCGTTCGTCACGCTGGCCGTGGTCATCCTGCTCCTGGCGGCCGCGTTCGCCGCGTTCCTCGTCGTACGCAACAAGCGCCGCAGGCGCGAAGAGCAGCAGATGGCCGAGCTCAAGCGAGGTGTCGAGGAGGACGTGACGCTGCTCGGCGAGGACATCGCCAGGCTGGACCTCAACGTCATGGACCAGAAACTCGACCCCGAGATCCGTTCGGACTACGAGCGGGCCATGAACTCCTACGACGCGGCCAAGACCGCGACGAGCCGGGCTACGCACCCACAGGACATGCAGGCGGTCACCACGGCCCTGGAAGACGGCCGCTACTACATGACCGCGACGCGCGCCCGGATGGCCGGTAAGCCGGTGCCGGAGAAGCGTGCCCCTTGCTTCTTCAATCCCAACCACGGCCCGTCCACGCAGGACGTCATGTGGGCTCCGCCCGGCGGCGCGCCCCGTTCCGTGCCTGCCTGCGAGGCCGACGCACAGGCCGTCCTCAGTGGGGGCAACCCAGACATCCGCATGGTCCCCTACGGCGACGGCCGCCGTCCCTACTGGGACGCTGGCCCTGCCTACGGCCCCTACGCGGGCGGCTACTACGCCTCGTACGGCGGTCTGGATCTGCTCAGCGGCATGATGATCGGCACCATGCTCGGCTCGATGATGGGCGGCTTTGGCGGCATGTACGGCGGCTATGGCGACATGGGAGCCGGTGACATGGGCGGCTTCGGCGGCGACGGTGGTGACATCGGCGGCGGCTGGGACTTCGGCTCCGGCGACTTCGGAGGCGGCGGAGGCGGAGGCGACTTCGGCGGCTTCTAGCCTGCCGCTCTGTGCGTGAATGCCTGTTACTCGCCGAGCGGGTAGTCGTAGCGGATGAATCCGTGAAAGCGCGCCACCTTGTCGTACAGCGCGCGTGCGGGGGCGTTGTCCTGCTTGGTCGTCCAGTACAGGCGGGCGGCGTCCCGCTTCCGGGCTTCGTCGGCCACCTGCTCGATCAGGAGCCGCGCGGCGCCCTGACCGCGCGCCGTCTCGTCGACGAACAGGTCTTGCAGGTAGCAGGAATCCGCCGACCAGAAGGTCACGTGGAACAGGTAGTGCGCGATGCCGACCAGCCGCCCGTCCGACCATGCACCGATGCCGTGCAACTCCGCGCCGCCCAGCAGCCGCCGCCAGGTCTCTTCATAGCCCTCGTCGGGCACCGCGGTGCGGTAGAACGCCTTGTAGCCGCGCGCCAGGACTTCCCAACCGGCGCGGTCCTGAGGCCGCAACGGGCCGATTTCGATCATGACCGCTCATCCTCGCACATGGTCGTGTGGGGATTTTGGGGGAATGACTCTGGGGTGGCCCGGTTGGATGGGGATCCGGGGGGTTGGCGGCGTGTTCGTTACGCGCTGGGGTTTCGGCTGCCCGCGGAGAACCGGGACTGGGTGCGGCATGACCTGACCGACGCGGGGTGGCGGGGGCGGATGGTGCTCCGGCATCTGGCGATCATGGTGCCGGTGTGCGTCGGGCTCGGGTCGTTGCCCGCGCAGTGGTGGATCCGGGTCATGGTGGGGATGCTGGCGCTTGTGGCCAGCACGTTCACCGTGGTGATCAGTGCCGACGAGCTGCGCAGGTCACGGCTGCGGCAGCACGGGCTCGATCAGTAGGCGGCTCGATCAGTAGGCGTGCTCGATCAGTAGGCGTGCTCGGTCATGAGGCGGCGGGCGGCCTCGGTGATGCTGCCCGACATGGAGGGGTAGACGGCGAACGTGTGCGCCACCTGGTCGACCGTGAGGTGCTGCTGGACGGCGATGGACAAGCCGAGGATCAGCTCGCTCGCGCGGGGGGCCACGATCACGCCGCCGAGGACGATGCCCGTGGACGGGCGGCAGAAGAGCTTCACGAAGCCGTCCTCGAAGCCCTGCATCTTGGCGCGTGCGTTGCTGAAGAGCGGCAGCATGACCGTCCGGGCGTTCACCTCGCCGGCGTCGACCATCTTCTGGGACACGCCGACCGAGGCGACCTCGGGGTCGGTGAAGATGTTGGAGGAGACCCAGCCCAGCTTGAGGGGCTGGACGGCCTCTCCGAGGGCGTGCCACATCGCGATGCGGCCCTGCATGCCCGCGACGGACGCCAGCATGAGCACGCCGGTGCAGTCGCCGGACGCGTAGATGTGGGGGACGCTGGTACGGGAGACCTTGTCGACCTCCACGAAGCCGTGCGCGCTGAGGCGGACACCGGCCTTCTCCAGGCCGATGCCGCGGGTGTTGGGCACCATGCCGACCGTCATGAGGCAGTGCGAGCCCTCGATCTTGGTGCCGTCCTCCAGCGTGACGATCACGCCGTCGCCGGAACGCTCCACGGCGCCGGCGCGCGACCGGGACATGACCTTCATCCCGCGGCGCAGGAAGACCTCCTGCAGCACGGCCGCGGCGTCGGCGTCCTCGGAGGGCAGGATGCGGTCGCGCGACGAGACCAGCGTCACCCTGGAGCCGAGGGACAGGTAGGCCCCGGCGAGCTCGGCGCCGGTGACGCCGGAACCCACCACGATCAGGTGCTCGGGGAGCTCCTGCAGGTCGTACAGCTGCCGCCAGTTGAGGATGCGCTCGCCGTCGGGCTCGGCGCCCGGGAGCACGCGGGGCGTGGCGCCGGTCGCGACCAGGATGATGTCGGCGCGCAGGTGACGGTCGCCGACCGCGACGACATGGGGTTCGGCGAGGCGGGCCTCGCCTCGGACGATCTTGACCTCTTCGTAGGCCAGCCGCTCGGCGACGTCGAAGGACTGCGCCCGCGCCAGGTCCTTGACGCGCTTGTTGACGGTGCACATGTCGGCCTCAAGGCCGCCGACGATGCCGTCGGGGCCGCCGCTGAAGCGAAGCCCGAGACCCGCGGACTCCGACATGACGGCCATCCGGGTCGAGGTGGCGATGAGCGTCTTGGAGGGCACACAGTCGGTGAGCACGCACGCCCCGCCGGGACCGTCGCGTTCCACCACGGTCACGTCGGCGCCGAGCTGCGCCGCGACGAGGGCGGCCTCGTAGCCGCCCGGGCCTCCTCCGATAATCACGATGCGGGTCACGGCTTCTATTGTTCTCTACGCGAGGTAGTGACTCGACCGCGTGGGCAACCACCTGCGGTCGCGGGAAATGCGCGTACGCTAGGCGACCGTGGCACTGTACGCGGCGTACGCCTCCAACCTGGACCCGGACCAGATGGCTTCCCGGGCTCCGCACTCGCCCATGCGCGGCACCGGCTGGCTGTCGGGGTGGCGGCTCACCTTCGGCGGCCAGGACGTCGGCTTCGAGGGGGCCCTGGCGACCGTCGTCGAGGACGACGGCGAGCAGGTCTTCGTGGTGATCTACGACGTTCCGGCCTGGGACGAGAAGGAGCTCGACTCCTGGGAGGGTGCGGCCCTCGGCGTCTACCGCAAGATCAGGGTCCGGGTGGAGACGCTGGACGGCGACGTGCTCTGCTGGATCTACGTTCTCGACGACTACGAGGGCGGGCTCCCGTCGGCGCGCTATCTCGGCATCCTGGCCGACGCCGCCGAGGCCGCCGGGGCTCCCGACGACTACGTCAAGGATCTTCGGACCCGCCCCTGCAAGTCACTGGGCGACTGACCACCGCCCGCCGGGCGGCTGACCACCGCCCACTGGGCGACTGACCACCGCTCGCCGGGCGACTGGTCGCCGCCCGCGCGCGGCCGCCGTCAGGCCCGGCGGTAGTGTCGGCTGAGTGAGCAACGACGCTTTTGCACTGGCACGGGGCGCGGCCGACGAGCTGCGCGCCCGTACCTCGATCGACTCCTTCGACGTCGCCCTGGTGATGGGCTCCGGCTGGGTCCCGGCCGCCGACGTGCTCGGCGAGCCGATCGCCGAGCTGGCCGTGACCGACCTGCCGGGCTTCGCTCCGCCCGCCGTGGAGGGCCACGCGGGCCGGATCCGCGCCGTGGAGGCCGGAGGACGCCGCGCCCTGGTCTTCCTCGGCCGTACGCACCTGTACGAGGGCCGCGACGTCGAGCCCGTCGTGCACGGCATCCGGACGGCGCTGGCCGCCGGAGTGCGGACCGTCGTCCTCACCAACGCCGCCGGTGGCCTCCGGCCCGAGAACCAGCAGGTGGGCGACCCGATTCTGATCGCCGACCACCTCAACCTGACCGGCGCGAACCCGCTGACCGGTGCCACGTTCCTGGATCTGACCGAGGCCTACTCGTCCCGGCTCCGCACGCTGGCCAGGGAGGTCGACCCGACGCTGGCCGAGGGCGTGTACGCGGCGTTCCGGGGGCCCACGTACGAGACCCCGGCCGAGATCCGCATGCTCCGGACGCTGGGCGCCGACATGATCGGCATGTCCACGGTCCTGGAGACCATCGCGGCCCGGGAGGGCGGCGCCGAGGTGCTCGGCATCTCCCTGGTGACCAACATCGCGGCGGGGCTGTCCGACCAGCCCCTCGACCACGAGGAGGTCCTCGCCGCGGGCCAGGCGGCCGCCGTCCGGATGGGCACGCTCCTGCGCACGGTGATCACGAAGCTATGAGCGACCACCGCGACGCCGCGCGCGCATGGCTGGCCCAGGACCCCGACCCCGAGACGCGCGCCGAACTGCAGGAGATCCTCGACGCGGACGACACGGCGGCCCTGGCCGACCGGTTCGGGGCCAGGCTGGAGTTCGGCACCGCCGGCCTTCGCGGTGAGCTGGGCGCAGGCCCCAACCGCATGAACCGCGTCACGGTGATGCGCGCCGCCGCCGGTCTCGCCGCCCGCCTGACCGCCACCGAGGACGTGCGGGCCGCGGCCGCCGGCGAGCCGGGCGAGCGCCCCGGAGTCGTGATCGGGTATGACGCGCGTCACAACTCGGAACGGTTCGCGCTCGACACCGCGGCGGTGATGGCCGGAGCGGGACTGCGCGCGTGGGTGCTTCCCCGTACGCTGCCCACGCCCGTACTCGCCTATGCCGTACGGCATCTGGGAGCGGCGGCCGGGATCATGGTGACGGCCAGCCACAACCCGCCTCGCGACAACGGCTACAAGGTCTACTGGAACGACGGCGCACAGATCGTCCCGCCTGTGGACGCCGAGATCTCGGCGGCCATCGACGCGGTGGGCCGGGTGGACGAGCTGCCCCTCGGTGACGACTACGAGCGGCTCGGCGACGAGATCGTCGAGGCCTATCTGCGCGCGCTCTCCCATCTCCCGCTCGGTGACGCCCGTGACGTGAACGTGGCGTACACGCCGATGCACGGCGTGGGCGGCGAGACGCTTCTCCGCGCGTTCGGCTGGGCCGGATTCCCGGCGCCTGCCGTCGTCGCCCAGCAGGCCGAGCCGGACCCGGACTTCCCGACCGTCGCGTTCCCCAATCCCGAGGAGCCCGGCGCGATGGACCTGGCGCTCGGGCTGGCCTCCGCCTCGGACGTGGACCTCGTCATCGCCAACGACCCGGACGCCGACCGCTGCGCCGTCGCGATTCCGGCCCGGGACGGCTGGCGGATGCTGACCGGCGACGAGGTGGGCGGGCTGCTGGCCGAGCAGACCCTCCGGCACACCAAGGGCGACGACCGGCTGGTCGTCACCACGATCGTGTCCTCGTCCCTGCTCGGCGCGATCGCCCGCGAGCACCGGGTCCGCTTCGCCGAGTCGCTCACCGGCTTCAAATGGATCATGAAGGCGGGGGCGCCCGGTGACCGGCTGGTCTACGGCTACGAGGAGGCGCTCGGCTACAGCGTCGGCGGCGACGACGGGGTGATCGTCCGCGACAAGGACGGCATCGGGGCGGCCCTCACGGTCGCCGCGCTCGCGGCGGCGGCCAAGCGCGACGGCCGCACGATCGAGGACCTGCTGGACGATCAGGCCCGCCGCCACGGCCTGCACGCCACCGGCCAGCTGTCCGTCCGCGTCGCCGACCTGTCGCTGATCACCGATGCCATGGCGCGCCTGCGGGCCGAGCCGCCCGCCCGCCTCGGCGGCCGTACGGTCGAACGCGTCGACGACCTGGCCGAGGGCGCGGACGGCCTGCCGCCCACCGACGGCCTGCGGTACGCGCTCTCGGCGGCGGCCTCCGGAGGCCGGGCCCGCGTGGTCGTACGCCCGTCCGGCACCGAGCCCAAGCTCAAGTGCTATCTCCAGGTCGTGCTCCCGGTCGGCGACGGCGATGATCTCGCCGCTGTCCGCGCGCTGGCCGCCGACGAGCTGGAGGCGCTCCGCACAGATCTCGCCGCCACGCTGCGCCTCAGCTGAGAGCCTCCCCGGGGCCGACGCAGTCGAAGGCTAGGTGATCATGGCGGCCAGGAGGGCGACGATCACGGCGGCGGCCGGGACGGCCAGCGCGGCCACGGCCGGGACGGACCAGGTCACCGCACCGGTGGGCTTGCCGTCCGCCTGCTGGGCGGCCTTGCCGGGGTTGCCCGACCGGCCGGCCTTGGGACGGTGGCGGTCGGCCATCTCGGTCAGCTGCTGGGCCGCGTAGGCAGTCGGGGTGCGGGTCCGCAGCGCCTCGGCGGCGCCCGCCGGGAGCTTGCGGGCGTCGCGTTCGGCGCGGGCCTGTGCCCTGGCCTGGGCACGCGGCGAGCTCTGCAGCGTCCAGGCGCGTGACACGAGCTCGGTGCCCCCGGCGCCGACGTAGTGGACCTTCACCGAGTCGGTGCCCTCGATCTTGCGTACGGCGCCCCACGGGACGCGTACGTCGCGCAGGGGATTGCGGAAGGTGAGACCGCTCTCGTCGCCGACGATGGCGGGCCGCAGCCCGAGGACGTACGCGACGCCGCAACCGAAGATCAGCACCATGGCCATGACCAGGGCGGTCAGGGTCCGGCCGCGCCACACGATGTCGACGAGGTTGAGGGCGGCGAACGCCACCCATGCCCACGCGCCCACCCGTGCGGCGGTGGAACGGAATCTCAGCTGCGGGGACCCGGTCGTCATGGCTTCGATCATGCCAGGGAAACCGGGTCCCCCAGGTCAGCCCCGGTCACCCCTCGTCAGCGCTGCTCAACGCTGCTCAACGCTGCTCAACGCTGGTCAACGCTGCTTGAGCCGCTCGTAACCGGGCTTGATCACCCGGTTGATCAGCTCCAGCCGCTCGTCGAAGCCGACGAACGCCGACTTCATCGCGTTCACCGTGAACCAGCGCAGGTCGTCCCAGCCGTAGCCGAACGCGTCGACCAGCTTGGCGAACTCCTCCGACAGCGTGGTGCCGCTCATCAGCCGGTTGTCGGTGTTGACCGTGACCCGGAAGCTGAGCTGGCGGAGCAGGCCGATCGGGTGCTCGGCGATCGACTTGGCCGCGCCGGTCTGGATGTTGGACGTCGGGCACATCTCCAGCGGGATGCGCTTGTCCCGCACGTACGCCGCGAGCCGTCCCAGCTCGGGCGCCCCGCCGTCCACCGTGATGTCGTCGATGATCCGCACGCCGTGGCCGAGCCGGTCGGCGCCGCACCACTGGATCGCCTGCCAGATCGACGGGAGCCCGAAGCCCTCGCCCGCGTGGATGGTGAAGTGCGCGTTCTCGCGCTGGAGGTACTCGAACGCGTCCAGGTGGCGGGTGGGCGGGTATCCGGCCTCCGCGCCCGCGATGTCGAAGCCGACCACGCCCTCGTCGCGGTACCGCACCGCCAGCTCGGCGATCTCCATGCTGCGCGCCTGGTGCCGCATCGCGGTCACCAGCGTCCCGACCCGGATGCCATGGTCACGGCCGCCCGCCGCGAAGCCCGCGAGGACGGCCTCCACGACCTGTTCGAGCGAGAGCCCGGTACTGGTGTGCAGCTCCGGCGCGTACCGGACCTCGGCGTAGACGACGCCGTCCTTGGCGAGGTCCTCGGCGCACTCGTAGGCGACCCGCGTGAGCGCCTCCACCGACTGCATGACCCCGACGGTGTGCGAGAACGTCTCCAGGTAGCGCTCCAGCGAGCCCGAGTTGGACGCCTCGGCGAACCACGTCCGCAGCCTGCCGGGATCGGTGGTGGGCAGATCCGCGTACCCGCCGTCGCGGGCGAGGTCCACGATGGTCTCGGGGCGCACCCCGCCGTCGAGGTGGTCGTGCAGGAGCACCTTGGGTGCGCGCCGGATGGCTTCGAGAGTGGGACGTTCTTCCATCTCCTGAACCTACCCCCAGTCAGGACCGCTGATCGCCGTCAACTAGTGCCAAGTCAGGGCGTCAGGCGACACGGTCGATGATCAACGGCAGCAGGTCCTGAGCGCCCGCCTCGGCCGTGCCCGCCTCGGCCACTTCGTAGGCACCGTCCAAGGACTCCAGGGCCCGTTCGAAGCGGCTCGCGTCGTCGGCGTGGAGGGTGAGGAGCGGCTGCCCGGCGGTGACCTGGTCACCGGGCTTGGCGTGGCAGATGACGCCCGCGCCGAACGAGACGGGGTCCTCCTTGCGGGCGCGTCCCGCGCCGAGGCGCCAGGCCGCCACGCCCACCCCGTAGGCGTCCAGGCGGGTGAGAACGCCGGTCGCCGGGGCCGTGATCTCGTGCGTCTCGGCCGCGACCGGCAGCGGGGCGTCGGGGTCTCCGCCCTGGGCGGTGATCATCCTGCGCCAGACGTCCATCGCGGAGCCGTCCCGCAGCGCGTCGGCCGGGTCCTTGCCGCCGTCCAGCCCGGCCGCCGCGAGCATCTCCCTGGCCAGGGTGACGGTCAGCTCCACCACGTCGCCGGGCCCGCCTCCGGCCAGCACCTCGACCGACTCGGCGACCTCGACGGCGTTGCCCACCGCCCGGCCGAGGGGCCGGTCCATGGCGGTCAGGAGGGCGACCGTGCGCAGGCCGTGGTCGGTGCCGATGCCGACCATGGTCTCGGCCAGCTCGCGGGCGTTCTCGACGGTCTTCATGAACGCGCCGGAGCCGACCTTGACGTCCAGCACCAGCGCGCCGGTGCCTTCGGCGATCTTCTTCGACATGATCGAGGAGGCGATCAGCGGGATCGACTCGACGGTGCCGGTCACGTCGCGCAGCGCGTACAGCTTGCGGTCGGCGGGGGCCAGGCCGCTGCCCGCCGCGCAGATGACCGCGCCAGTGCCGCGCAGCACGTCCAGCATCTCCTCGGGCGTGAGCGACGCGCGCCAGCCGGGGATCGACTCCAGCTTGTCGAGCGTGCCGCCGGTGTGGCCGAGCCCGCGTCCGGACAGCTGCGGCACGGCGGCGCCGCACGCGGCCACGAGCGGCGCCAGCGGCAACGTGATCTTGTCGCCGACCCCGCCGGTGGAGTGCTTGTCGGTGGTGGAACGATCCAGCACGGACCAGTCCATGCGCTCGCCGGAACGGATCATCGCCTCGGTCCAGCGGGCGACCTCGGCGCGGTTCATCCCGTTCAGCAGGATCGCCATCGCCAGCGCCGACATCTGCTCCTCGGCGATCGACCCGCGCGTGTAGGCGTCCACCGCCCAGTCGATCTGCTCGGGGGTGAGCTCCCCGCCGTCCCGCTTGGCGCGGATGACATCGATGGCGTCCACGGATTCCTCTCGTTCAGGCTCGGTTGATCAGGTCGTCGGGGCCGAAGGCGTCCGGCAGCACCTCCGACATCGGCAGGACGCCACGGGTGGTCTCCAGCAACATCGCCGGGCCGCCGTGCTCCCACAGCAGCTGCCGGCAGCGCCCGCAGGGCATCAGTGGGTCGCCGTGCCGGTCGACCACCGCGACGGCCACCAGACGCGGCCGTTCGCCGTTCTCGGCCTTGTCCGGGCCGTGCAGGGCGCTGACCAGGCTGCACTCGGCGCACAGGCCCACGCCGTACGAGGCGTTCTCCACGTTGCAGCCGGTGAGCACGCGCCCGTCGGCGGCCAGTCCGGCGGCGCCCACGGGGAAGTTGGAGTACGGCGCGTACGCCCGCCGCATCGCGCTCTCGGCGGCCGCACGCAGCGCCTTCCAGTCGATCTCGTTCATGGGTCCATGCTCCCGCACCCCGGGCGCGCCGCGTCCCGCCCGGGTGACCAGGCGGGACACGGGCAGGACACGGGCGGTCAGTGGCCCTCGCCCCGGCGGTACCGCAGGCCGTTGGCCGCGGGCATCCGCAGGCGCTGCGACGCCATCGACAACACCAGGAGCGTGGTCAGGTGCGGCGTGTAGGTGACGATCTCCTTCGGCAGCGAGTCCGTCGCCAGATACCAGGCCAGCAGCATGGCGCCGACGACGATCGCGGCGGCGGCCTGGTAGATCTGGCGGCGGCGCCGGGGTCCGGCTGCCTCCAGGTCGACCTGGGCCGTCACACCGCGGCGTGCCGGCACCAGCCGCCACATCGCGTATCCGAACAGGACGACCGAGACCATCAGCAGCAGGGCGTGCACCGCGCCCGTGGCGCCGCGCTGCTGGAGGGCGTCGGTGTAGCCGAACAGGCCGGTGCCCGCCGCGAGGCCGCCGGGCCGCCAGTTACCGAAGATCATCGCTGCCAGGCCGATGTAGCCCCGGCCGTTGGTCTGGTTCTCCTGGTACTGCGACGAACCCACCATCGCCAGGAAGACGCCGCCCAGGCCCGCGAGCGCCCCGGAGATCACCACCGCCGTGTACTTCATGGTGTAGACCCGGACGCCCAGCGACTCCGCCGCGTACGGGTTCTCGCCGCACGAACGGATCCGGAGGCCGAACGAGGTCCGCCAGAGCACGTAGTAGGTCAGCGGGATCAGCGCCAGCGCGATGATCGTCAGCGCGGACAGGTTGGTGGTGAGGCCGCGCGCCAGACCGGCCAGGTCCGACAGCAGGAACCAGTGCTTGTCCTCCAGGTCGCCCAGCGGGCCGCCGACACCGGGCAGGCTCACCGTGGGGAAGTCGGGCAGCGGCGGCGACTGCGTGGCGCCCGCCCCCGGCTCGCCGAGGAAGAACATGGTGGACAGGTAGCGCGCGACGCCCGGGGCAAGGATGTTGAGCGCGACACCGGAGACGATGTGGTCGACGCCGAACGTCACCGTGACCAGGGCGTGCAGCAGCCCGCCGGCCGCGCCCATCGCGACGCCCATGAGCAGGCCCATCCAGGCGTTCCCGGAGAAGTACGCGCCGTAGGCGCCGCCCCAGGTGCCGAAGATCATCATGCCTTCGAGGCCGAGGTTGACCACTCCGGCGCGTTCGGCCCACAGACCGCCGAGCGCGGCCATGCCGATCGGCACGCCGAGCGCGAGCGTGGTGCCCACGGTGCCGCTCGAGGTGATCGCGTTCTCTCCGGTGAGCACGCGCAGGAACACCAGCACGACGAAGATGCCGCCGAGGATCATCGCCACCCGCGCGACGGGATGGCGGTGCGCCGGCCGCTTGGGGCCGTCGTCGATCGGCTGGGCTTCGGTCAGCGTGGTCACGCCGCCACCTCCTTGCCCGCGGAGTTACGGTCGGCCAGTTCGGTGGCCACCGCCTGTTGCTGCCAGCGCAGCCCGAGGCGGCGGACGATCTCGTACACCACGACGACCGAGAGCAGCACGGCCGCCTGGGTGATGGCGACGATCTCCTTGGGGATCTCGTTGAACTCCAGGATGTTGGAGGACTGGTCGAGGAAGGCCCAGAGCAGGGCGGCGAACGCGATGCCGACGGGGTTGTTGCGCCCCAGCAGCGCGATCCCGATGCCCACGAAACCGATCCCCCCGGGGAAGTCCAGCGCGTAGGTGTGCGAGGAGCCGAGGAGCTGCGGCATGCCGACCAGTCCGGCCGCCGCGCCCGACAGCACCATGGCCACCACGACCATGCGCCTGGCGTCCACGCCGCTGGCGACCGCGGCGCTCGACGACAGGCCGGTGGCGCGCAGGTCGAACCCGAACCGGGTCCGGTTGATCACGACGTGGAACGTGATGCCGACGGCCACGGCGAGGATCACCAGCCCGAAGATCTTCAGATTGGCTCCGGGGTAGGGGATGCCGCCGACCTGGCCGGACGAGCCGATCGGCTCGGTGCCGATGTTGTCGCTCCCCGCGACCTGCCTGCCGAGCCGTTCGGTCTGCAGCAGGTAGGCGATGATCCCCGTGGCGATGAAGTTGAGCATGATGGTCGAGATGACCTCGCTGACCCCGCGGGTCACCTTGAGGAGCCCGGCGATGCCGGCCCACATCGCGCCGACCAGCATCGCGGTCAGGATGATCACGAGCTGGTGCAGGCCGGCGGGCAGCGTGATCGCGCCGCCCACGGCCGCCGACAGCATCGCCGCGAGCCGGTACTGGCCGTCCACGCCGATGTTGAAGAGGTTCATGCGGAACCCGATCGCCACGGCGATGGCGGCCAGGTAGTAGATCGAGGCGTCGTTGATGGTGTTGACCATGCTGTCGGGCTGGGTGCCGAACTCGATCATCGCCTGGAACGTCGACGGCGGGTTGAACCCGCTGATCGACAACACCAGCGCGGTGACGATGACCGAGAAGGCCAGGGCCACGGCCGCCGCGAGGACGGTCAGCGCCAGCGGCGAGGTCTTCAGCCTGTTCACGAATCCCCCTCCGTCGATGCGCCGGTCATCGCCGAGCCGAGCTGCTCGGGCGTGACGGTGGCGGGATCGGCCTCGGACACGATGCGGCCGCGCAGGATCACGCGCAGGGTGTCCGACATGCCGATGAGCTCGTCCAGGTCGGCGGAGATCAGCAGCACCGCCAGGCCCTCCGCCCGCGCGTTGCGAAGGTGCTCCCAGATGGCGGCCTGCGCCCCGACGTCTACGCCCCGGGTCGGGTGCGAGGCGATCAGGAACTTCGGCTCGCCGGACATCTCCCGGCCGACGATGAGCTTCTGCTGGTTGCCGCCCGACAGCGCGACCGCGGTCACGTCGATGCCGGGCGTGCGTACGTCGTAGTCCCTGACGATCCGGCTGGTGTCGGCGCGCGCCCCGGACCGGTCGATCCAGAGACCCTTGACGTTGGGCCGCTCGGTCTGATGGCCGAGGATGCGGTTCTCCCAGAGCGAGGACTCCAGCAGCAGCCCGTGGCGGTGCCGGTCCTCGGGGATGAAGCCGATGCCCGTCTTCCGGCGCCGCCGGGTGGGCCAGGACGTGACGTCCTCCTCGCCGAGCCGGATGGTCCCGGCGTCGAGGGCGCGCATGCCCATGATCGCTTCGACGAGTTCGGCCTGGCCGTTGCCCTCGACCCCGGCGATGCCGAGGATCTCCCCGGCGTGGATCGTCAGGGTGACGTCGTCCACGACCGGGCGCCCGCCCGCGCCGCGTACCGTCAGGCCGGTCAGCGTCAGGACCGGCCGGTCGGTCACCGTCGACTCGCGCAGCTCCGGTACGGGCAGCTCGCTGCCCACCATCAGCCGCGCCAGGTCGCGCGCGGTCGTCTCGGCCGGGTCCACGCAGTCGGCGACCGTGCTGCCGCGCCGGATCACGGTGATCGCGTCGGCGACCGACAGCACCTCGTCGAGCTTGTGCGAGATGAACAGGACGGTCAGGCCCTCGCGCTTGAGGTCGCGCAGGTTGTCGAACAGCTCCTCGACCTCCTGCGGCACCAGTACCGCGGTCGGCTCGTCGAGGATCAGGATCCGCGCGCCCCGGTAGAGCACCTTGAGGATCTCGACCCGCTGCCGGTCGCCGACGCCGAGGGACTCGACCAGCCGGTCGGGGTCCAGGCGCATGCCGTACCGCTGCGCCAGTTCCCGGATCCGGCGGCGGGCCTTGCCGCCGATGCCGTGCAGCTTCTCGGCGCCGAGCACCACGTTCTCGAGGACGGTCAGGTTGTCGGCCAGCATGAAGTGCTGGTGGACCATGCCGATCCCCTGGGCGATGGCGTCCGAGGGCGAGTTGAGGCTCACCGGCTTGCCGCCGGCGCTGATGGTCCCCTCGTCCGGCTTCTGCATGCCGTAGAGGATCTTCATCAGGGTCGACTTGCCGGCCCCGTTCTCCCCCACGATGGCGTGCACCGTGCCGGCGTTGACCGTGAGGTCGATGTCGCGGTTGGCGACGACTCCGGGGAATCGTTTGGTGATGCCGCGGAGCTCGATGGCGGGTGCGGCGGCGGCCGCCGGCCGCTCAGTGGTGGACATCCCCTGCTCTCCTACGCAGTGCCCCTGGAGCCGGCGGTCCCGTGGACCGACCGCGCACGACCGGCCCGGTCGGGTGCCGTGACACCGGCACCCTCCCGGGCCGGACGCGAGCTGACCGGCACCGTCACTTGGTGGGGACGGTGATCTTTCCGTCGATGATCTGCTGCTTGAGCTCGTCCAGCTTGGCCTGCACGTCCTTGACGGCGTCGGCGTTGGCGGTCGAGTAGGCGATGCCCTCGTTCTTGAGGTCGAAGGTCACCGGGCCCGACTGCGCGCTGCCCTTGCTCGCGCTCTCGACGAAGTTGAACACCGCGGTGTCGACCCGCTTGAGCATCGAGGTGATGATGTACGGCTTCTGCGCGGCCTCGGCCGTGAGGTACTGGTCGGAGTCGACGCCGATGGCGAACTTCTTCTTCTCGGCGGCGGCCTGGAACAGGCCCACACCCGACAGGCCGGCGGCGTGGTAGACCACGTCTGCGCCGCCGTCGTACTGGCCCTCGGCGACGGTCTTGCCCTTGGCCGGGTCGGTGAACCCGGAGAAGTCGGTGCCGCGCGAGATGTACTTGATGTCGATCTTGACGCTCGGCTTGACCTTCTTGGCGCCCGCCACGTACCCGGCCTCGAACTTCTTGATCAGCGGGGTGTCGACACCGCCGATGAAGCCGATCTTGCCGGACTTGGACTTGAGCGCCGCCGCGGCGCCGACCAGGAACGAGCCCTGCTCCTCGGCGAAGACGAGGTTGGCCACGTTGGGGGCCTTCACCGAGCTGTCGTCGACGATCGCGAACTTGGTGTTGGGGTAGTTCTTGGCGACCTTGCCCAGCGGACCCGCGTAGGCGAAGCCCACGGCGATCACGGGGTTGTAACCCGACTTGGCCAGCAGGTCCAGCCGCTGCACCTTGTCGTTGTCGCTCTCCCCCTTGGTGGCCTCGATGTCCTTGATGTCGAGGTTGAGGGACGACTTGACCTTCTCAAGCCCGGTGTACGCGGCGTCGTTGAAGGACTTGTCGCCCCGGCCGCCGATGTCGTAGGCCAGGCCGACCTTGACGGTCTTCTTGCCGTCGCCGCCACCGCCGCCACCGGTCTCGGCCTTCTTGCCACCGCACGCGGAGGCGCTCAGCGTGAGCGCAGCGCCCGTCAGCGTGACGAGCGAGATCTTGAGTCCACGGCGCAAGGTAGCGCTCCTTCCATTCCCCACCCAGGCATAGCGGCCAAAACCGGCCACTCAAATCGACTGGACGCTACCTCGCGTGTGGAGCAAAACATCCCACATGCACCGTTTCGCAACGCTGTCGTTACCAATGCGTACGCATATCTCCACAGGTCACAGCAGTGAAACGGAAGTCGATCATGGCAGGTTCCACGATCGGCAAGGCGGTCGCCCGCAGCATATCGGGCCGCGTCCGGACCGCAGTCCCGACGCGCCCCGGACTCTGGTCCGGACGGCTCCCGGACCAAGGTCCCGGTCCGGCCGAGCCGCCGAACCAACGACCCCGGCCCGCACGCGAGCGCGTGACCTGAGTGGGAGCGAGCCGCCAGGCGAAGCTTCCTACGACGATCGCGAAGCGATGTCGCGCTCGCCGCTTTCACGGTTCGAGTCCGAGCCGCCAGGTGAGGACTCGAGGCCGCGAAAGCCATCCCAGAGAGCCGTCAGCGCGGTGGCGGCCATGACGCGGATGCCGACGCCGATGCAGCTCTCGTCGACGTCGAAGTCGCCCCGGTGCAGGTCGTACTCCGTCGCCGAACCCGGCGTGCGGACGCCGAGGCGGGCCAGGGCGCCGGGGATCGACTCCAGGTACCAGCCGAAGTCCTCGCCGCCGAGGCTCTGCGGCGTGGGCACCGCGGCCTCCTCGCCTAGCACCTCGGCCGACGCGTCGCGGAACATCTGCACGCTGGTCGCCTCGTTGACCGTGGGCGGAACGCCGCGGACGTACTCCAGCGAGGCCTCCACGTCGTACGCGGCGGCCACCGACTGCAGGAGCGCCTTCATCATCTCGGGCGCCCGGTGCCAGGCCTCGTCGTCCAGGCAGCGCACGGTGCCCTCGGCGATGCCGTCGTCGGGGATCGCGTTGGCGACCGAACCGGCCGAGACCCGGCCCCAGACCAGCGACAGGCTGGACCGCGGGTCGACGCGGCGCGACAGCGCGGCGGGCAGCTCGGTGACGATCTTGGCGAGCGCGTACACCAGGTCGGCGGTGAGGTGCGGCCGGGCGGTGTGGCCGCCGGGACCGGTCACCTTCACGTACACCTTGTCGCAGGCCGCGGTGATCGGGCCGGTGCGCAGCCCCAGCTGGCCCACCTCGATGCGCGGATCGCAGTGCAGGGCGAACACGCGGTCGACGCCGCAGATCCCGCCGGCCGCCATCACGTCCAGCGCGCCGCCGGGGGTCTCCTCGGCGGGCTGGAACAGCAGCCGGACCCGGCCGGGCAGCAGCCCCGCCGCCGCCTGCTGGGCCAGGAAGAGACCGGCTCCGACGACCATCGTGGTGTGCACGTCGTGGCCGCAGGAATGGGCGACGCCCGGGACCGTGGAACGGTAGGGCACGTCCTTCTCGTCCTGGAGGGGCAGGGCGTCGATGTCCGCGCGGAGGGCGACGGTCGGGCCGTCCTCCGGGCCGATGTCGCAGAACAGCCCGGTGCCGCGGGGCAGCACCTGGGGGCGGAGCCCGGCGGCGGTCAGCCGCTCGACGATCCGCTGGGTGGTGCGGTGCTCGGCGTAGCCCAGCTCCGGGTGCATGTGCAGATCACGCCGGAAGAGCGTGAGCTCCTCCTCGTGCCGTGCCAGGAAGGAGTCGAGCTGCCGCTGCAGCGCCTCCCCGCCCAGCGTGATCCCCGCCGGGGCGAGCCCGGCGGCCGATGTCCCGCGCTGCTCGGCCGCCCCTGGGGCGGTCGGTGGTTCAAGGCCGGGCATCACCCCGGGTCCGGGTGTCGTCATATGTGCCCCCTGCGCCATGGCGGAACCGAACGGCGTCCGCCCAGTGGTCTGTTCGTTGTCGGCTCCGGCGCTGGATGTGCCGTCGCGCGGAGTGCCGCGGGGAGCGCGCGCGTCGCCGGGCGGCTCCTCAGGTCCCGACATGGGCGACCTCCCCCAGCGTGACGAATCTGTCCTCTGCCAATTCCGTGATCGCCGCCCCGACCACCTGTTCCAAGGTGCCGCCGTCGGCGCGGATCGCGCGCTGGCGTTCGTACGGTGCCCCGTGTTCGAGGACCTCCCCGGCCACCTTCAGCTCCTCCGCGCAGCCGAGGCGGTCCGCCACCGGTTCCAGCTCACGGATCAGCTCGTACAGATCGTCGCGGAGCGGGGCGGTGCTTCCAGTGTCATCGGTAATGACGATGGCGTCGAGACCGTAGCGGGTGGCGCGCCATTTGTTGTCGCGCACCACCCAGGCCGCCGGCCGCGGCAGGGTGTAGCCGCGGTCGAGCTGCTGGTCGAAAAGCGTCACGAGGCTCTGGCACAACGCGGCGGCCATGCCCACCTCGCGCAGGGTGGGAATGCCGTCGAACATCCGGATCTCGATCGTGCCGAAATCGGGATGCGGGCGGATGTCCCACCACACCTCCTTGATGCTCCGGATGGTCCCGGCACGCAGCAAGGTGTCCATGTAATCCTCGAACGCCGCCCAGTCGTCCAGCAAGTGGGGTGGACCGGCCGTCGGCAGCTGACCGAAGACGACGGCGCGGCTGGACGCCAGCCCGGTGTCGCTGCCGCTCCAGAACGGGCTGGAGGCGGTCAGCGCGAGAAAGTGCGGGAGGTACGCGGACAGCGCGTTGACGATCGGGATCGCCTTGTCGACGTTTCGCACACCAACATGAACGTGCACGCCGAACGTTTGGATCCTGCGGGCCAGCCACTGCATCTGCTCGACCAGCTCGGCGTAGCGCTGGATCGGCGCCATCACCGCGTCGCGCCAGTCACTGATCGGGTGGGTCCCGAGGCAGGCCAGCGTGATGCCGCGCGCGCCGGCGGCGGCGCGCAGCTCGGCGATCGTGCCGGTCAGATCGGCCTTGGCCTCCCCGACGGTGTGACAGATATCGGTCACGATCTCAACGGTGGACTCCATGAGCTCATGGCGAATCTTGGGGTTGTCGCCGCCCTCGCTGAGCGACGGCAGCGCGGCCAGCACCTCGCGCGCGTCCTGCCGAAGGTGCATCGTCTCCGCGTCGACGAGCTGGAGTTCCCACTCCACGCCCAGCGTCGCTCCGCGGGAAGGGTTGAAGTCAATGGCCACGGCCAACCTCCGTCCACAATCCTTGCAGGTCGATGCGTGGCACGTGGCGCAATTCAGCCACCGGGTCCCTAAGCCTGGACAAACGCCGTCCCAGGCCTGCCCGAGCCGGCCCGAGGGTCGGCGTTCACTCCATGATGGCGCCCGTGCCCGCCACCCTGCGGAAGTCCATGCCCTTTGCGGATCATTTGACTCGTACGGGCGGCGGCCGATCACGGCCGGTCACCCTTTTCGGTCACCTGTGCCCCGGGACACGCCACCCGAACGAACTAGTTCTACCTGACCCAAATACGCACCCGTCACGCAATGTGACGGTAGGGCATAGGTGACAATGGTCACTTCATGACCATCGGCCGCTTCACTCCGACACGTCGCGCACAGGTATCGATCCGCCGGACGTGTCGCCTAGTCTTCGGGGAATCATGAGGAGAACACGCCGCGCCGCCACCGCGTTCACCGTGCCGCTCGCCGCGGCGCCGCTCATCGCCACGCCCGTGTTCGCGGCGGCCCCGGCGACAGCGAGCCTGGCGACAGCGGGACCGGCGGCAGCAAGATCGGCGTCCGTGAGGCCCGCGTCCGTGGACCTGGCGGCCGGGGCCCGGACGGCGCCCGCCGACCCGGTCGGAGGGCCGCAGCTGGCGAGCCGGGGAGTCGTGCTCAACCCGGGCGCGGGCGTGCCCGCCGCCCCGAAGATCAAGGCCTCGTCGTGGATCATCGCGGACGGCGACACCGGCGAGGTGCTGGCCGCCAAGGATCCGCACGGCCAGTACCTGCCCGCCAGCACCCTCAAGACCCTCACCACGCTGGCGCTGATCCCCAAGCTGGACCCCGATCGGATGGTCCGGCCCAGCCAGCATGCCTGTGACGTCGAGGGCACCAAGGTCGGCATGACGCCGAAGATGCAGTACCGGGTCTCCGACCTCTTCCACGCGCTCATGATGATGTCGGCCAACGACGCGGCGGTCACGCTCGCCGAGGCGAACGGCGGGATGCGCAAGACGCTCGCCGACATGAACGCCGAGGCCCGGCGGATCAACGCCCGCGACACCCTCGCCGGCTCGCCGAACGGCCTCGACAAGGACCTCGGCCTCACGGTGCGGACCCAGCACACCTCGGCGTACGACCTGGCGCTGATCCTGCGGGAGGGCATGCGGAACCCGGCCTTCCGCCGCTACACCGAGAAGATCAACCACTGGTTCCCGGCGCCGCCCACCAAGAAGGAGCGCAAGAAGGGCAAGAAGACCGGCGGCTACCCGATCCACACGCACAACCGCATGCTGCCGGGCCAGCCGCACGAGTACGCGGGGATGCTCGGCGGGAAGAACGGCTACACCGAGAACGCACGGCAGACCTTCGTGGCCGCCGCGCGCCGCGGCGGGCACACGATCGTCATCTCGCTGATGCGCGCGGACATGCCGCCGTCGCGCTACGCCAAGCAGCTGCTCGACTGGGGTTTCAGGGCGCGCGGCAAGGCCAAGCCCGTGGGCACGCTGGTGCCGCCCGGCGACGTGGCGCCGCCGAAGAAGAAGGACGACGGCGTCGATGCCCTGCCGGGCGTGAACGCTCTGCCCGGCGACGACTCCGGCGCCGGCTGGGGCCTGCTCGCCGCGGGTGCCGGAGGCGCCGTGCTCGCCGCGGGCGTCCTCGCCTTCGTGCTCCGGCGCCGCCGTCACGACCTTTGAGCACGACCCGCTCCTGCGGCGTCGCTTCGATCCGGTATGCCCTGATCTGTCCAGGTGGTCGGCCGGTAAGCCTTCACTGACTGGCCGGGGCCGGATGTCGGGACTACCCTCCTCGGTGACGCCGGTCGGCAGCGCCGCGGGCTGGACGGCGGGCCGGCGCCTTCAGGAGGAAGCGTCGTGTCATATCGCCTTTCCTATGCGCCACCGACCGCACAACCTGCCTCCGAGCATGAGCATCCCAACGTCACCCTGCTGCGCGACGGCTACACGGCCTTCGCCAAGGGCGATATCGACTTCATCCGCGGGCTGCTGGCGGAGCAGGTCGTGCACCGCGTACCGGGGCACGGGCCGCTCTGCGGCGAATACCGCACTCCCGAAGAGATCCTCGGTTTCTACGTACGGCTGTTCGAGCTGTCCGGAGGCACCTTCCGCACCGAGCCCTACGCGGTCATGGCGGACGACGAGAACGGTGTCGCGCTCGTCCAGACCTACGCCGAACGGCCGGGCAAGGTGCTCGACTCCCGGGCGGTGGACGTCTTCCGCATCGACCACGGCCGCATCATCGAGATAAGGACGCTGGCCGAGGACCAGTACGCCGACGACGCGTTCTGGGCCTAGACGCCGATGCCTAGACGCCGTTGCCTGTCCGGGCGCCGGTGCCCGCGGGCTTCACGTTCCTGACGCGCGTGCTCTCTTCGGGCTCGGCTGCCGCGCCTGCCGCGGCGTTCGCTTCGGCCTGCTCGTCGTCCTTTTCGGCGACCTTCGCTTCGGCCTGCTCGTCGGCGCTCAGGACGACTTTGCGGGTCGCCGTCCAGGCCGCGACGAAGAGCACGAACCGCGACACGATGTTGATCCACACCATCAGCCCGACGAGGACGGCGAACGAGGCGTAGACCGGGTTCTCGGTGGTCCTGGCGAGCAGCAGCGTGGCGACCTGCTTGAGGATCTCCAGGCCCACGGCCCCGAACAGCGCCCCGCGGATGATGCGCCGCCATGCCGCCCGGGTGCCGGACAGCCGCGAGAAGAGCACCAGGAAGATGAGCGTGTTGAAGGCGATCGCGACCGTCAGCGACAGCAGGCGCAGCATCGTGCCCGCGCCGGTGACGTCGTCCAGGCCGAGCCAGCCCAGCACCATGTTGGTGGCCTGGGACGTGACCGTCGACACCGCCACCGAGCAGATCAGCGCCACCCCGAGGAAGATCAGGACAGCGGCGTCGTAGACCTTCTTGAGCAGCAGGTTGGTGTCGCCGTTCGGGTCGTTCCCCCAGATGTCGCGCAACGACTCGCGCAGCACCGACACCCAGCCGAGGCCGGTGAACAGCAGGCCGACCAGGCCGATCACCCCGACCGCCGCCTTGGAGCTGACGACCTGCTCGACCTGGAGCTGGTCGGACAGTCCGGGCAGGAGCGAGTTGATGGCCTCGACGAAGTAGTCACGGGCCTTGTCGCTGAACATGACCAGATAGCCGAGCAGCGCGTAGGCCAGCGCGAGCAGCGGGAAGAACGACAGGAAGGCATAGCAGGTGAGGGCTGCGGCCAGCCGGTCGCCGCGGCGATCCTGGTAGCGCTCGTAGGCGCGGACGAGATGGTCGAAGACGGCCCAGCGCTCGCGCAGACCGCGCAACCGTTCCTTGCCCGTCTCCTGCAGCCCGTCGAAACGGCGCCGCAGCCCGCCGATCGCCTGCCGCATGTCCCGCCCGTACCCTGTGGAGCCGATTCGATGCGCTATCAGATGATCACGTTGCGCACGGCGCCGTCGCCCGGGCCGCCACCGTCGAACACGAAGTCGCGCCGCGGCCGCCAGACCCCGTCGTCGCCGTGCTCGTACAGGGAGAAGCCCCACACCTCGAACTCGGCCTCGTATCCCGCCAGCTCCTTGAACGCCCGGTCCATGGCCTCCTCCGGCAGGTGATGGGCCACCGTCACGTGCGGGTGGTAAGGGAAGTCGAGCTCGCGGGACAGCGGGCCCGCCAGCACCTGGCGCTGGACCCGCTCGCACCCGGCGATCCCCTCGGCCACCGCCACGAACACCACCGGGGACACCGGCCGGAACGTCCCCGTGCCGCGCAGCAGGATCCGGAACGGGTGCTCCGCCGTGGCGATCAGCCGCAGATAATTTTCGATGGCGTCCAGGTCGCCGTCGCCGACCTCGGTCGGCGGCAGGAGGGTGATGTGCGTGGGTATCGCCGACGCGAGCGGGTCGCCGAACGACCGTCGCCTGCGCTGCAGCTCGGAGCCGTAGGGCTCGGGGATCGGGATGGCCACCCCGATCGCCCTGCGCCCCGTACCCGGACCACGCGGTGTGGCGGCGTCCGGGGACCGCCTAGTGGCCACGTCCCACGAACCCCACGCGTTCGCGCACGATCTCCATGGTGCCGGCCGCGACCGCGCTCGCCCGGGCCGCGCCGCGGGCCAGGATGCGGTCCAGCTCCGCCTCGTCGCCCAGCAGCTCGTGGGTGCGCTCGCGGATCGGCCCGAACGTGTCGAGCACGGCCTCGGCCAGGTCCTTCTTGAACTGGCCGTAGCCCGAACCCTCGTACCGCCGCTCCACGTCGTCGACCGAGCCGCCTTCGAGCGCGGCGAAGATGCGCATCAGGTTGGAGACGCCGGCCTTGTTGTCCTCGTCGAACCTGACCTCGGTGCCGGTGTCGGTGACCGCGCGCATGATCTTCTTGCGCATCGGGCCGGGCTCCTCCAGCACGTCGATGATGCCCTGCGGCGACGAGGCCGACTTGCTCATCTTGGCGGTGGGCTCCTGCAGGTCGGTGATCTTGGCGGCGCCCTGCGGGATGTAGGCCTCGGGCGCGACGAACGTGTCGCCGAACCGGTGGTTGAAGCGCTGCGCGAGCGTCCTGGTCAGCTCCAGGTGCTGGCGCTGGTCCTCGCCGACCGGAACGTGGAACACCCGCTCGCCCGGGCCGGGGGTGGGCGTGTAGAGCAGGATGTCGGCGGCCTGCAGGACCGGGTAGGTGAACAGCCCGACGGTGGTCGCGTCGGCGCCCTGCTTGGAGGACTTGTCCTTGAACTGCGTCATCCGGCCGGCCTCGCCGAAGCCGGTGAGGCAGCCGAGCACCCAGGCGAGCTCGGCGTGCTCGGGCACGTGGCTCTGCAGGAACAGGGCGGACCGCTCCGGGTCGACGCCCATGGCGATCAGCTGGGCGGCCGAGACCTTCGAGCGGCGGCGCAGCGCCTCGGGCTCGTACCGCACCGTGATGGCGTGCAGGTCGACGACGCAGTAGAACGCCTCGTGCGAGTCCTGAAGCGCGACCCACTGCCGCAGCGCACCCAGGTAGTTACCGAGGTGGAACGAGTCGGCGGTGGGCTGGATCCCGGACAGCACGCGCGGTGCGGGCGTGCCGGCGGTGGGCTGCTGGGGCGCTTCGGACATGTGCACGGAACCGATTCTCTCAGGCCTCGTTCGAGGCGGCGTCGTGGGTGGCGGTGACGCCGTCGCCGGGACCGCCGTCTCCCCCATCCGATGGGACGTCCCCGCGGGCGGGGGTGTTCGGGCTGACGCGCACCCGCTCAACGCGGCGCCCGTCCATCCGGGCGACCGCGAGCCGGCTGCCGCCGGCCTCGACCCAGTCGCCCTCGGCGGGCACCTGCCCGAGGACGGCCATGATGTGCCCGGCGACGGTCTCGTAGGGTCCCGCGGGCAGCCGGATGCCGGTCTCGGCGGCGAAGTCGTCCAGGTTGAGCAGGCCGTCGACCTCCACCACCCCGTCGCGCAGGCGGCGGGCTTGTGCGTCCTTGACATCATATTCGTCGCGGATGTCGCCGATGAGCTCTTCGACAAGGTCTTCGAGAGTGACGATCCCCGCCGTGCCCCCGTACTCGTCCATGACGATCGCCAGGTGGTGCCCCTCGCGGCGCATCTCCGAGAGCACCGGCAGCACCCGCTGCGACGGGGGCAGGTACTTCACCGGCCGCACGAGCTCCCCCACCGGGACCGAACGGTCGGCCACCTCGGGCACCAGCAGGTCACGGATGTGCACGAAGCCGATCACCTCGTCGTGGGAGTCCCGGCACACCGGGAACCGCGAGTGCGGGCTCGCGGCGGCGATCCGGGCGGCCGTGGACAGCGGCAGCGCCGCGTCCAGGAACACCACCTCGGTACGCGGCACCAGGACCTCGCGCAGGGGCCGTTCCCCGGCCGCGAAGACCTCCTCGATCAGGGCCCGTTCGTCGTCGGTGAGCTGGGTGTTCCCGGCGACCATGGCGCGCATGCGGTCGGCGGTGAGCTCCTCGCGGAGCGCCTGCGGGTCGCCGCCGCCCAGCCGCACGGCCAGGTCGGTGGACTTGGACAGCAGCCAGACCAGCGGCCGGGCGACCCGCCGCGGCGGCTGAGGGGGGCCGGGCTGCGGCGGCCCCTGCCGTCGCGGCTCCATCAGCTCCATTCGTTCAGCCTTTCCAGGTTCTCCTTACAGATAGCCTGGACCGGCATCGCGGCCCCGCCCAGACCCCAGAAGCCGGCCCGCCCAAATCCAGCCAGCCCATCCCAACCAGGAGGACTCGCCAGTGAAGCTTCTCTTCGCGGGTGGGGGCTTTCGGTCGTTTGGAACCTTCTCCGGCCGAGTACCGGCCGCTGCGTGTCTGTGCAGCTAGAGGGCCGGTTTTCCTAGGCACAGAGTCAGGTCTGATGGAGCCCCATGGCGCCCCATTCGGCCCCATCCGTGGGGATCGTGTGGGGACTTGGGACCATGGCTCACGGACCGCTCGGAGACTTGGCTACCTGGCTGGCCACCCCTGTGGCCACTAGCCGAGGGGAGGATGGGGCTATGGCACTTGGGGTTGCGTCCACGGAGATGGTGTACGAGTTTGACCAGGCCAGAGGGCGTGGCGTCGTGAAGTAGGACGGCCACCGCGTGATCCTTCGAATCGACCAAGATCTCGAAGGAAAGGAAACGCGATGGCC
>NZ_BAAATD010000012.1:0-292187 GCF_039533225.1 Actinomadura fulvescens
ACACCCCCAGCAGCGCGGCGATCAGGTCGACGCCACGCTCCATCGCGACCGCCACCACGGCCTCCGGACCCGCCCCACGGGCAAGCAGATGCCGAGCAAGCCGATTCGCACGCGCGTCCAACTCCCGGTACGTGACCTGACGACCGTCACCGACCACCGCCACCGCATCCGGAGTCAGCGCCACCTGCGCCTCGAACAACTCCGGCAACGTCAACGACGCGACCTCCACCGACGTGTCGTTCCACTCGGTCAGCATCCGGTGGCGTTCGGCCGGGTCCAGTGTCTCCACTGTGCTCACCCGTGCCTCGGGATTCCCGACCAGCTGCGACAGCATCCGCATCCAGGCGCCCGCGAAGCGTTCGACCGTCGGCTGGTCGAAGAGATCGGCGGCAGCGGTCACCGTGCCGCGCACCCCCGCCGGCGCGCCTTCGACGTCGAAGACCTCGCTGACGATCATCTCCAAATCGAACTTGGCCGTGGGTTCGCCCACCGGAAGGCCGGAGGCCTGGACGCCCGGCAGGGTCAGTTCCGCCGAGCCCGTGTTCAGCAGGGTCAGCAGCACCTGGAACAGCGGATGCCGCCCCAGCGAACGGGCCGGATCCAGTTCCTCCACCAGCCGCTCGAACGGCACGTCCTGATGCGCGAACGCGCCGAGGCTCGTCTCGCGGACCCGGGCCAGCAGCTCGGCGAACGTCGGGTCCCCGGCCAGATCGGTCCGGATCACCAGCGTGTTCACGAAGAAGCCGACCAGGTCGTCGAGCGCCTCGTCCAGCCGCCCCGCCACCGTCGAACCGATCGGCACGTCGCGACCGGCGCCGAGCCGCGACAGGGTCACCGCGAGCGCCGCCTGCAGCACCATGAACACCGTCACGCCCTCGGCACGCGCCACCTCGCACAGCCGGGCATGCACCGCGGCCGGCACCTCCAACGGCAGCCGGTGGCCGCGGTACGAGGCCACCGCCGGACGCGGGTGGTCTAAGGGAAGACCCAGTTCCGCCGTGACGCCCGCCAATGCGTTGCGCCAGTACGCCACCTGGCGTGCCAGCACGCTGTCCGGCTCGTCCTCGTCCCCGAGCAGCTTCCGCTGCCAGATCGCGTAGTCGGCGTACTGCACCGGCAACGGCGACCACTCCGGCATCTCACCTTCACAACGCGCGGCGTAGGCAGCCGACACGTCACGGCCCAGCGGCGCCAATGACCACCCATCGCTGGCGATGTGATGGACCAGGACGACGAGGGCGTGCTCGTTCGGTCCCGCCGCGAAGAGCCACGCCCTCAACGGAATCTCGGCCGCCAGGTCGAAGGTCCCCCGTACGGCATCGGCCACGGCGGCCCGCAACCCCTCCGGGGCCACATCGGCGAGGATCAGCTCGAATCCTGTCTCGTCCACCTCAAGGACCCGCTGGTAGGGCTCGCCGCCGGCCGCCGGGAACACCGTCCGCAGCACCTCGTGCCGCTCCAGCACGTCCCGCAGGGCGGCCTGGAGCGCCCCGCGATCCAGTTCACCCGTCAGCCGCAGCACCACCGGGCTGTTGTAGGTCGTGCTCGGGCCTTCCAGCTGGGCCAGGAACCACAACCGCCGCTGCGCGAACGACAACGGCACACGAGCCGGACGTTCCACCGGCACCAGCGCCGAACGCGCCGAGCCCGCCCCGTCCAGCCGAGCCGCCAACGCCTCCACCGTCGGCGCCTCGAACAGCGCCCGGAGCGGCACCTCGACCCCGAAGACCGTGCGCACCCGGCTGACCAGCCGGGTCGCCAGCAGCGAATGCCCGCCGAGCGCGAAGAAGTCGTCCTCGGCACCGACGGCGTCGAGGCCGAGCACCTCGGCGAACACCTGGCAAAGGATCTCCTCCCGCGCCGTGGCGGGCGCGCGGCCCTCGCGTCCGGCGTGGTCGGGGGCGGGCAACGCCTTGCGGTCGAGCTTCCCGCTCACGGTGAGCGGCAGCGACTCCAGCGGCACGATCGCCGAAGGCACCATGTAGTGCGGCAGCCGCCCGGCCGCCAGCGCGCGCAACCGTTCGGGCAGGCCGCGACCGTCGTGATCTGGGCGGGCGGGGACGACGTAGGCGACGAGCCGGTCGTCACCGGGCAGGTCCGTCCGGGAGACGACCGCGACCCGCGCCACGTCCGGATCGTCGGCCAGGACCGCCTCGATCTCGGCCGGTTCGACGCGGAAGCCACGGACCTGCACTTGCTCGTCCGAACGGCCCGCGAACACCAGCAGCCCGTCCGCCGTCCACCGCACCCGGTCGCCCGTGCGATACATCCGTTCGCCCGCGCTGCCGAATGGGCACGCCACGAAGCGTTCGGCGGTCAGCTCGGGCCGTCCTGTGTAGCCGCGCGCCACTCCGGGGCCCGCGACGTAGAGCTCTCCGATCACACCCACCGGAACCGGCCGCAGGCCATCGTCCAGCACATAGACGCGGGCGTTGGGGATGGGCGTGCCGATCGGCACGTCGGCTGCGTCGGGCCGGGCTTTCCAGAACGTGGCGTCCACCGTCGTCTCGGTCGGGCCATAGGTATTGAACAACACCCGCCCCCGCGACCACCGCGCCACCAACTCCGGCGAACACGCCTCACCGCCCACCTCAATCACCACACCAGCGGGGATGAGCTCCTCGCGCACACCGGCCAGCACCGCCGGGGGCAACGACACATGCGAGATCTGCTGCCCGACCACGAACCCGGCCAGCTCATCACCCAGCCTGGCCGCATCGGGAACGACCACCAGCGCCGCACCCGACGACAACGCAACCGACCACTCCAAACAGAAATTGTCGAAACCCGCCGACGCGAACTGCGCCACCCGCGAACCCACACCCACCCCAAACCGCCCACGACCCGCCATCGCCGTATTAGCGAAACCGGCCTGCGTAACCACCACACCCTTCGGACGCCCCGTCGACCCCGACGTGTACACCACATAAGCCGGATGGTCGGCCCGCACGGCCGCAGTCCGTTCGGGCTCCTCCTCGGAGCCGGGAGCGTCGACGGCCATGACCGGCCCCGGGAATCCCCGCACGGCGTCCGCTCCGGCCGGGTCCGTGATCACCATGGCGGGCCTCGCGTCCGCCAGGACGAACGCCAGTCGCTCGCCCGGCTGGTTAAGGTCGAGCACCAGGTAGGCGGCGCCGGCCTTCAGCACGCCCAGCACGGCGACCATCAGCTCGGCGCCCCGTTCCAGGGCGACCGCGATCACCGACTCCGGACCGGCGCCCCGGGCGGCCAGCGACCGGGCGAGCCGTTCCGCCCGCGCGTCCAGCTCCGCGTACGACAGCTCGACGTCGCCTGCGATCACCGCGACCGCGTCCGGGGTACGGGCGGCCTGGGCCTCGAACAGCTCCACCACCGACACGCCCGGCACGTCCGCCGCGGTGTCGTTCCAGCCGAACAGGACACGTTCGCGCTCGCCCGCGTCAAGGATCCCGACCGCGCCGACGGGAGTGTCCGGTGCCGCCACCACGGCTTCGACCACCCGGGTCAGCCATTCCGCCAACCGGCGGGCCGTGCGCTCGTCGAAGACGTCGGCGGCGACGACGAGCCGTCCCTTCAGCCCGGCCGGGGCCCCGCCGTGATCGAACGTCTCCGTCATCGAGACGTCCAGGTCGAACCTCATCGACGTCGCGTCCGACAACGCCCGCGTCGAGAGTCCTTCGGTTCGCAGGCCGGGCAGCCTGAGCTCGTCCGGGCCGTCGTTGCGGACGGTCAGCATCACCTGGAACAACGGATGCCGCGCCAGCGAACGCGCCGGGGCCAGCTCCTCCACCAGCCGCTCGAACGGCACCTCCTGGTTCTCGAAGGCGCCGAGTCCCGTCTCCCGCACCCGGTCGAGAAGCTGCGCGAACGTCGGGTCCCCGGCCAGGTCGACGCGCATGACCAGGGTGTTGACGAAGAAGCCGACCAGGTCGTCCAGCGCCTCGTCCAGGCGTCCGGCGACCACGGTGCCGATCGGGACGTCGGTGCCCGCGCCCGCGCGCGACAGCGTCAGGCCGAGCGCCGCCTGCAGCACCATGAACACCGTGACCCGGTGTTCCCTGGCCACCTCGGTCAGCCGGGCGTGCGCCTCGGCCGAGAGCTCCAGGGGAACGGCGTGCCCGCGATCGGAGGCGACCGCCGGGCGGGGCCGGTCGAATGGCAACGCCAGTTCCTCCGGCACCTCCGCCAGCGCCTCGCGCCAGTACGCCACCTGACGTGCCAGCACGCTTTCCGGGTCGTCCGCCTCGCCCAGTAGCTCCCGCTGCCACAGGGCGTAGTCGGCGTACTGCACCGGAAGCGGCGTCCAGTCGGGCGCACGGCCTTCGCACCGCGCCGCGTACGCCGCCGCCACGTCCCGGGCCAGCGGCTTCAACGACCAGCCGTCACCGGCGATGTGATGGACCACCAGAAGGATCACGTGCTCGCGCGGCCCGACCGCGAAGAGCCGCGCACGCAGCGGGATCTCCGCGCCGAGGTCGAACGGCAGCCTTGTCGCCGCAGGCAACGCCTCGGCCAGCTCGGCCTGGGACACCTCCACCACCGGCAGCTCGAAGCCGGACTCGGCCGGTTCGAGGATCCGCTGGTACGGCTCGCCGTCGACCGCCGGGAACGTCGTCCGCAGTACCTCGTGGCGTCCGAGCACGTCGCGGAGCGCCTCGTCGAGCGCACGGCGGTCCAGGTCGCCGGTCAGCCGCAGCGCCATCGACAGGTTGTAGGCCGCGCTCGGCCCCTCCATCTGCGCCAGGAACCACAACCGTCGCTGAGCGAACGAGAGCGGGGTCATCGGGACTCCTCCTGTCGGCGCATCGGGCGCAGTACGGGTCTGGCTCTTTCCGCCGGCCCGCCGTGGTCGGCGAGCCAGGAGGCCAGGGCGGCGGGCGTGGGGGTGGCGAACAGGCGCCGCATCGGCAGCTCGACGCCCAGCGCCGACCGCACCCGGCTCACCAGCCGGGTGGCCATCAGCGAATGCCCGCCCAGGACGAAGAAGTCATCGTCGACGTTGACCGAGGGCAACCCGAGCAGCTGCGCGAAGGCACCGCAGAGCACCTTCTCCTGCTCTGTCTCGGGAGGCCGGCCCTTGCCGGCGAGCCCGGCGCCGTCCGGGCCGGGCAGCCCGGGGCGGTCGAGCTTGCCGTTCGGGTTCAGCGGGAACGTGTCCAGGACGACGATGGCCGCGGGCACCATGTAGTGCGGAAGGCGCTCGACCGCGAATCGTCGCAGCCCTTCCCGCAGGTCGCCGTCGTCCTGCCCGTCGTGTCCGTCCTGTCCGTGCGGAACGACGTAGGCGGCCAGGCGCGTCTCACCGGGAACGTCCTCGCGGGCGATCACCGCGACCTGGGCGACTCCGGGATGACCGGCCAGGACCGCCCGGACCTCGTCCGGCTCGATCCGGAAGCCACGGATCTTCACCTGCTCGTCGGCCCGTCCGGCGTAGTCCAGCTGGCCGTCGGCCGTGCGGCGCACCAGGTCGCCGGTCCGGTACATCCGGCTTCCCGGGCCGCCGAACGGGCAGGCCACGAACCGTTCGGCGGTCAGCCCGGGCCGGCCGACATAGCCACGGGCCAGGCCGTCCCCGGCCACGTACAGCTCGCCGACCACACCCACCGGCACCGGCGCCAATCCGCCGTCCAGCACGAAGACCCGCGTGTTGGCGATCGGCCCGCCGATGCCCGCGCCGTCGCCGGGCCGGAGCGGGGCCGACATCGTGGCGCACACCGTGGTCTCCGTCGGCCCGTAGGCGTTGACCAGCCGCCGGCCGGGCGCCCACCGCGCGACCAGGCCGGAGCTCAACGCCTCGCCCGCCGACGTCAGCGACACCACCGATGCCAGATCACGCGGCTCCAGCGTCGCCAGGACCGCGGGCGGCAACGTCGCGTGCGTGACCCGGTGCCGTGCCACGACCTCGGCCAGCCCGGCACCCGGCAGCAACCGCGCCGGGTCGGCCAGCACCAGCCGGGCACCGCATGACAGCGTCACCAGGATCTCGGAGATCGCCGCGTCGAAGCCCGCCGAGGCGAACTGCAGCACCCGGGCGGACCCGTCCACCGCGAAGCGTTCGGCCTGGGCCGCCACGAGGCTCGCCAGCCCCGCGTGCGGCACCGCCACGCCCTTCGGACGCCCCGTCGACCCCGACGTGTAGATCACGTACGCGGTCTGCCCGAGCGCCACCGGCGCCTCCGGCATGGCCGGGAGCATGTCCGCGAGCCACACATCGTCCGGGTCCAGGACGAGGACGCCGGGCGGAGCGCCGGCCGTTCCGTCCCGTGTGATCACTGCCTGCGCGCCGCTGTCGGCGAGCATGAACTCCAGTCGACCGGCCGGCTGGCCGGGGTCGAGCGGCAGGTACGCCGCGCCCGCCTTCCACACTCCCAGCAGCACGGTGATCGACTCGATGCCGCGCGGCAGGCGCACTCCGACGATCGACTCGGCTCCGATGCCGTGGCCGCGCAGCCAGTGCGCCAGCCGGTCCGTCACGGCGTCCAGCTCGGCGTAGGTGAGCCGGACATCGCCGTGTTCGACCGCGACCGCGTCCGGGGTGCGCGCCGCCTGGGCCGCGACCAGCTCGGCCGCCGAGGCGCGCACGACCGGGACGCCGGTGTCATTCCACTCCCGGACGAGGCGATCGTGCTCGGCCTTGCCGAGGATCTCCACGGCCGACAGCCGGGCCGCCGGTTCCTTCTCCAGCGCCGTCACCAGGTTGCCGACGCAGGTGTGGAACAGCCCGCACACCGCCTCCGGGTCCACGGCCGGCACCGCGTCGACGGTCAACCGGAATCCCGTCCCGGTGTCGTCCACGGCCACGACCAGCGGGTAGTTGGTGCGCTCCCGGGTGAGCAGCAGGCTCACGCCCTCGGGCGCCGCGCCACCGGCCCGGTCCGCCACGTGGTTGTGGCGGTAGTTGAACAGGGAGGTGAACAGCGGAGCCCCGCCCGGGACCCGCGCCGCCCGCTGCGCGAGCGCGAGCGGCGCGTGCTCGTGGACGAGCAGTTCCGCGAGCTGGCTCCGGAGGCCGTCGAGCGCCGCGCCGACACCGGCTCCGGCGACGAGGACCCGGACCGGCAGCGTGTTGATGAACGGTCCCTGGACCCGGTCGGCGCCCGCCCCGGCGTTCATGCGCCCGAACAACACCGTCCCGAACACGACGTCGTCACGGCCGCTCACCGAGGCCAGAACGCGGGCCCACGCCAGATGAAAGATGGTCGCCGCGCTGACACCCAGCGCACGGGCGGTCTCCCGTACGCGGGCGCCGATCTCGTCGTCGACGGGCACCTGGGCGCGCTCGACGTCGCCGCCGTCTCCATGGACGTTCAGCAATCCGTAGGGGGCCGTGGTCTCCTCCACATCGCCGAGCAGACCGGCGAAGTGGCGTTCGTGCTCCTCACGCGGCACCCCGAGCCGCGCCTGGCCCACGAAGGTCCGGAACGGCAGCGGCTCGGGCAGCGTCGCCTCCCGGCCCGCGAGGATCGCCTCCAGTTCCTTGAGCAGCGATTCCTGGGTGGTGTGGTCGCGGACCATCTGGTGGATGCGGACGAGGCCCAGCCATCGGCCGGTGCCCGGCTCGGAGGCCACGTGCACGTCGAGGAGCGGAGCACCCGACAGCTCCATCCGCGCGCCGCCCGCCGCGATCAGCTGCTCCACGGCGTCGGAGCCGCCGGGGTCGAGGGCGACCTCCCGGACGGGCAGCGTCGCCCGCCGGGTCACGACCTGGACCGGCTCGCGCAGCCCCTCCCACACGATCGCCGTGCGGTAGATGTCGTGGCGGTCGACCACCTGCTGCAGGGCCTTGAGGAACGCGTCGAGGCGCTCGCGCGAGTCGAATCCGAGCGCGACCGGCAGGACGTAGGCGTCCCGGCTGCCTTCGGCGGCCATCAGGTGGTGGAAGAAGATACCTTCCTGGAGCGGAGCGAGCGGGTAGACGTCCGCGATGTTGGCGGCGCCACCGTCAACGGCCGCCACCAGGCGCTCGATCTCCTCCCGAGAGAGGTCGACCAGAGTCAGCATCTCCGGGGTGATCTCTACCGCGTCGGCCGGGATGCGGTTGGGTGGCACGACGACCTCGGCCGGTCCCGCCGTCGCCGCCAGGCCCGCAGGTGTCGGAGTCTGGAACAGCGCCCGTACCGACACGCCCACACCACGGCGGCGCAGCAGCTCCACCAGCCTCACCGCCAGCAGCGAGTGGCCGCCGAGCATGAAGAAGTCGTCATCGACCCCGACGCCGTCCAAACCGAGGACCTCGGCGAAGGCCCGGCACAGGATCTCTTCCTGCACGCCGACGGGAGCGCGCCCACCGACCTTGGCCGACGCGGCGTAGTCGGGTTCGGGCAGTGCCCGGCGATCCAGCTTGCCGTTGGACGCCAGGGGTAACGCGGCCAAGACGACGACGGCCGAGGGCACCAGGTAGTCGGGCAGCCGGGCGGCGGCGAACTCCCGGACCGCCACGTCCAGCCCGTCATCAGCGTCTTCGGAGGCCGGAACGACATAGGCGACCAGGCGCCTGTCCCCCGGGCCGTCCTCGCGCGCCATGACGGCCAGCTGTGCGATCTGCGGATGCGCGGTCAGCAGCGCCTCGACCTCGCCCGGCTCGACGCGGAACCCCCGGATCTTCACCTGCTCGTCGGCGCGCCCCGCGAACACCAGCTGACCTTCGGCCGTCCACCGCGCCAGGTCCCCGGTGCGATACATCCGCTCGCCTGAAGTCCCGTACGGGCAGGCGACGAACCGTTCCGCCGTGAGCCCTGGCCGTCCCACATACCCGCGCGCCACCTGAGCGCCGGCGACGTACAGCTCACCGGCCACGCCCACCGGCACGGGACGCAAACCATCGTCCAGCACGTACACGCATGTGTTGGCCACCGGCGCGCCCATCGGCACCACACCGGAATCGATCGTCTCGAAAGTCAACGGCGCCGTGAGCACCCCGATCGTCGTCTCGGTCGGCCCGTAGTGGTTGAACACCCGCTGCCCACCGGCCTCAGCCAGCAGCCCGTTCACCAGCTCGGCTGACGCGGCCTCGCCGCCCAGCACCAGCGAACGTCCTGCCACGACGCCGCCCAGCGCCGCTACATGCGACGGCACAGCCTTCACATAATCGATGGCGTGCTCGGCCAGATACGACCGCACCGCGACGGCATCGGTGACCGTGTTCTCCTCCAGGATGTGTAGCTCGCCGCCCGCTGCCAGGCTGGCGAACACGACCGTGTTGCCCAGGTCGGTGACCTGCGCCTGCAACACCGCATACCGACCACCCGACGCACCGAACCCCACCCGCTCCGGAACCGTGGCCACATAATTGGCCAGACCCCGGTGCGTGACAGCGACACCCTTCGGACGACCCGTCGAACCCGACGTGTAGATCACATACGCGACCTGATCCGGCGCGAGACCTGTCTCAGGCGCGGTCTCGGGCTGCATCTGAAGCTGCATCGCCGTCAACCGATCGTCCAACGCCACCAAGCGATGACGCCCAACCGGCAGATCTTCAAGAACTTCCTCACAAGTCAGCGTGAGGACAGCAGCACTGTCAGCCAGGACGAACACGATCCGCTCAGCAGGCTGCTCCGGATCAACCGGCACATACGCAGCCCCCGCCTTCCACACACCCAAAATCGCGGTGACCATCTCCACGCCACGCGGCAGGCACACACCCACCACCGACTCAGAACCCACACCCTGACCCCGCAACCAGTGAGCGAGCCGATTGGCCCGCGCATCCAGCTCCGTGTATGAGGCCCGAACATCACCGGCCACCACAGCCACCGCATCCGGCGTCCGCTCCGACTGCACCGCGAACATCTCCGGCACGGTTCCGGCCGCCACCTCGATCGCGGTGTCGTTCCAGTCGACCAGCACCTTCCGGCGTTCATCCGGATCGAGCAGGCTCACCGTGCTCGGCCGCAGCGACGGGTCGTCCAGGACCGCTGTCAGGACCCGGACGAGACCGCTCGCCAGCCGCTCGGCCGTGGACTCCTCGAACAGATCGGCCGCCACCGTGACCGAGCCGCGCACGCCCAGCGGCGCCCCGTCGACCGCGAAGGTCTCCTCCACCATCACGTCAAGGTCGAACTTGGCGGCCGGACGCTCGGTCGGCATTCGCTCGTACGTCAGGCCGGGGAGGCGCGGTACGGCGTCGGCGGTGTCGTGCATTGTCAGGACGACCTGGAAGAGCGGCTGCCGCGCCAGCGAACGGGCCGGAGCCAGCTCCTCGACGAGGCGCTCGAACGGCACGTCCTGGTGCGCGAAGGCGCCGAGGCTCGTCTCGCGCACCCGGGCGAGCAGTTCGGCGAACGTCGGGTCTCCGGCCAAATCGTTCCGGATGACCAGCGTGTTGACGAAGCAGCCGACCAGGTCGCTCAGTGCCTCGTCCAGACGGCCCGCGATCGCCGAGCCGATCGGGATGTCGTCGCCCGCGCCCAGCCGGTTCAGCAGTACGGCCGTGGCCGCCTGCATGACCATGAACGTCGTCACGCCTTCGGAGCGGGCCAGCTCCCGGAGGCGGGCGTGCGACTCGGGAGGCAGTTCGAGCGGGATCTGGTGCCCCTTGCGCGAGGCGACCTGCGGCCTCGGCCTGTCGAACGGCAGGGCCAGTTCATCGGGCGACCCGGCGAGCGCCTCGCGCCAGTACGCGATCTGGCGCGACACCATGCTGGCGGGGTCGTCGCCATCGCCCAGCAGCTCCCGCTGCCACAACGCGTAGTCCGCATACTGCACCGGGAGCGGCGTCCACTCCGGCTCGCGTCCGTCGATGCGCGCCGCGTACGCCACGGATACGTCCCGTGCCAGCGGGCCCATCGACCACCCGTCACCGGCGATGTGGTTCAGCACCAGGACGAGAACGTGCTCGTCCGGACGCACCCTGAACAACCATGCCTTGATCGGCGCTTCAACGGAGTAGTCGAAGGCGTGCCCGCTCGCCGCCGCCATCGATTCCGGCAGTTGCTCGGGAGTCACCTGCGCCACGGGGAGTTCGAGCCCGATCTCGTCCACCCCGAGGACCTGCTGGTAGGGCTCGCCGCCGGCGACGGGGAACACCGTCCGCAGAACCTCGTGGCGGGCGACCACGTCCCGCAGCGCCCCTTCGAGCGCCCGCCGGTCCAAGTCGCCGGTGAGCCTGAGCGCAATAGGGCTGTTGTAGGTGGTGCTCGGCCCTTCGAGCTGGCCGATGAACCACAGCCGCCGCTGTGCGTACGACAGTGGCACCCGGTCTGGGCGCCGTAAGGGCGCCAGGGCGGGCCGCGCAACGCCTGCGTCGGTCATGCGCGCGGCCAGACCGGCGACCGTCGGCGCCTCGAACAGTGCCCTGATCTCGACTTCCGCACCGAGCACGGCGCGTACCCGGCTGACCAGCCGTGTCGCCAGCAGCGAATGCCCGCCCAGGAGGAAGAAGTCATCGTCGACGCTGACTCTGTCCAGTCCCAGCACCTCGGCGAACACCTGGCAGAGAATCTCTTCTCGCAGGCTCACCGGTGCCCGCCCCGCTCCGCCGCCCGCCGCAGCGTAGTCGGGGGCGGGCAGCGCCTTGCGGTCGAGCTTGCCGTTGGACGCCAACGGCAGACTCTCCAGAACGACGATCGCCGAGGGCACCATGTGACCGGGAAGCCGGACGGCGGCGAAATCACCGAGTGCGGTGGCCAGCCCTGCCGAATCAGTGCCCGCGACAGGGACGACATAGGCGACTAGGCGTTTGTCGCCGGGGATGTCCTCGCGGGCAACGACAGCGGCCTGGGCGACCTGCGGGTGAGTGACGAGCGCGGCTTCGACCTCGCCGGGTTCGACGCGGAACCCGCGAATCTTCACCTGGTCGTCAGCCCGGCCAAGGAACGCCAGCCGGCCGTCAGCGGTCCACCGAACCAGATCCCCGGTGCGATACATCCGCTCGCCCGAAGAGCCGTACGGGCAGGCCACGAACCGTTCAGCCGTCAACCCCGCCCGGCCGACATAGCCGCGCGCCAACTGAGCTCCGGCGACGTACAGCTCACCGGCCACCCCGATGGCGACCGGCTGCAACCGATCGTCCAGCACATACAGCCGGGTATTGGCGACCGGGGCACCGATCGGCACCGACCCTGAAGCCACCAGCTCCGGCGTCAACCGCGTCGTGGCCACACCAATCGTCGCCTCCGTCGGCCCGTAGTGGTTGAACACCTCCTGCCCGCCAGCCGACAACAGCTCGGTGACCAGCTCTGCCGATGCCGCCTCGCCGCCCAGCACCAGCGAACGGCCCGCCACCACACCACCCAGGGCGGCTACGTGCGAGGGCACGGCCTTCACATAATCGATGGCGTGCTCGGCCAGATACGACCGCACCGCGACCGCGTCGGTGACCATGTCCTCGCCCAGGACATGCAGTTCACCGCCCGCTACCAGGCTGGCGAACACCACCGTGTTGCCCAGGTCGGTGACCTGCGCCTGCAACACCGCATACCGACCACCCGACGCGCCGAACCCCACCCGCTCCGGAACCGTGGCCACATAATTGGCCAAGCCCCGGTGCGTGACAGCGACACCCTTCGGACGCCCCGTCGAACCCGACGTGTAGATCACATACGCGACCTGATCCGGCGCAAGGTCCGTCTCGGGCGCAGTCTCGGGCTGCGTCTGAAGCTGCATCGCCGTCAACCGGTCATCCAACGCCACCAGGCGATGGCGTCCGACCGGCAGATCTTCGAGGACTTCCTCAGAGGTCAGCGTGAGGATCGCGGCGCTGTCGGCCAGGACGAACACAATCCGCTCAGCGGGCTGCTCCGGATCGACCGGGACATACGTTGCCCCCGCCTTCCACACACCCAAAATCGCAGTGATCACCTCGACGCCGCGCGGCAGGCACACGCCCACCACCGACTCCGCACCGACCCCTTGGCTCCGCAGCCAGTGAGCGAGCCGATTGGCTCGCGCATCCAAGTCCGCGTAGGACACGTGCACATCACCGGCCACCACGGCCACCGCATCGGGTGTCGAGGCAGCCTGCCGCTCGAACCGTTCCGCGATCGTCGCGTGCAGCACCTCAACGGCGGTGTCGTTCCACTCCGTCAGGACCCTGCGGCGCTGGGCGTCGCCCAGCGCGTCCGTTTCGCTCACGCGAAGCGACGGATCGTCGACCAGGTCAGCCAGGACCCGGCGGAACGCGTCGGCGAGGCGCTCGACCGACGCGGGCTCGAACAGGTCAAGGGCTCCGGTCACCAGGCCGCTGATGCCCGCGGGGGCGCCGTCGTCGTCGAACACCTCGCCCACCAGCACGTCGAGGTCGAACTTTACGACGGGCTTGCCGAAGAACAACGACCGGGACTCGATCCCGGGGAGGGACAGGGTCGTCGGAGCGCTTTCCAGCTCCGGTGAGGCGTTGAGTTTGGTGAGGACGACCTGGAACAGCGGATGCCGCGCCAGCGAACGAGCCGGAGCCAGCTCCTCCACCAATCGCTCGAACGGCACGTCCTGATGCGCGTACGCACCCAGACTCGCCTCACGCACCCGACCCAGCAACTCACCGAACGACGGATCACCCGACAAATCACTACGAATCACCAGCGTGTTAACAAAACACCCCACCAACTCATCCAGCGACTCATCCAACCGACCCGCCACCGCCGACCCGATCGGCACATCCACACCCGCACCCAACCGCGACAACGTCACCGCGAGCCCGGCGTGCAGCACCATGAAGACCGTGACACCCTCGGCCCGCGCGACATCTCGCAGCCGCGCGTGGACGTCGGCGGGGATGTCGAGGGCGGCCGAGTGCCCGCGGTGGCCGGCCACCGCCGGGCGGGGCCGGTCGAACGGCAACGCCAGCTCCTCAGGCGCACCCGCTAAAGCACCACGCCAGTAATCCACCTGGCGCGCCATCAGGCTTTGCGGATCGCCGTCATCCCCCAACAGCTCCCGCTGCCACAACGCGTAATCGGCATACTGCACCGGCAACGCAGCCCACCCCGGCACCCGACCCTCAACCCGCGCCGCATACGCCAACGACACATCCCGGCCCAGCGGCCCCATCGACCAGCCGTCGCCCGTGATGTGGTGGACGAGCAGGACCAGCACGTGATCGTCCGGCGCGACGGCGAACAGCCAGGCCTTGATGGGCACTTCGGCCGAGAAGTCGAAGGCGTGTCCGGCGGCCTCGGCGACGGCCTCCGGCAGCCGTTCCGGGAGGACGTCGGCGATCACCGGCTCCCACCCCAGCTCCTCCGGATCGAGCACCCGCTGGTAGGGCTCGCCGTCGGCGACCGGGAACACCGTCCGCAGCGTCTCGTGCCGCCCGATCACATCCCGCAGCGCCTCGCCCAGCGCCCGCCGGTCCAGTGCGCCGGTCAGCCGCAGGACGACGGGGCTGTTGTAGGTGGCGCTCGGGCCTTCGAGCTGGCCGAGGAACCACAACCGCCGCTGCGCGTACGACAGCGGCACCCGTTCGGGACGCCGCATCGGCGCCAGCGCGGGGCGGGTGCTGCCTTCCGCCTCGGTCAGATGAGCCGACAGGCCCGCCACGGTGGGCGTCTCGAACAGCGCGCGGATCTCGACCTCGACTCCCAGCACCGCGCGGATCCGGCTCACCAGCCGCGTGGCGAGCAGCGAGTGGCCGCCCAGCATGAAGAAGTCGTCGTCGAGCCCGACGGTGTCCAGGCCGAGGACCTCGGCGAAGGCCTGGCACAGGATCTCCTCCCGTGCCGTGACCGGTGCACGCCCGCCCGCCGAGGCGACCGCGGCGTAGTCGGGCGCGGGCAGCGCCCGGCGATCGAGCTTGCCGTTCGACGCCAGCGGCAGGCTCTCCAGGACGACGACCGCCGACGGCACCATGTAGTCGGGCAGGCGGCTTCCGGCGAACTCCCGGGCCGTCACGTCGAGCCCGTCGGCGGCGGCGTCCTCAGAGGCGGGGACGACATAGGCGACCAGGCGCCTGTCGTCCGCCATGTCCTCACGTGCCACGACCACGGCCTGGGCCACCTGCGGATGCGCGGTCAGCACGGACTCGATCTCGCCGGGCTCGACGCGGAACCCGCGGACCTTCACCTGCTCGTCGGCCCGGCCCGCGAACACCAGCAGGCCGTCGGCCGTCCACCGGACCAGGTCCCCGGTGCGGTACATCCGTTCTCCCGCGGCCCCGTACGGGCACGCCACGAACCGCTCTCCGGTCAGCCCGGGACGTCCCACGTACCCTCGGGCCAGCTGGTCACCGGCGATGTAGAGCTCGCCGGCGACGCCCGGCGGGACCGGCCGCAGACGAGCGTCCAGGACGTACGTCCGGGTGTTGGCGACGGGGGCGCCGATCGGCACCGTCCCCGAAGCGATCGTCTCGGCCGTCAGCCGCGTGGCGGTGACGCCGATCGTGGTCTCGGTCGGGCCGTAGTGGTTGTAGACCTCGTGCTCACCGGGCTCGGCCAGCAGTCTTTCGACCAGCCCGGCCGATGCCGCCTCGCCGCCCAGCACGAGCGACCGGCCGGGTACGGCGCCTTCCAGCGCGGCGAGATGCGAGGGGACGGCCTTCACGTAGTCGATGCCGTGCTCGGCCAGGTAGTCCCGCACCGCGGCCGCGTCGGTGACCGTGTCCTCGTCCAGGACGTGCAGTTCTCCGCCCGATACCAGGCTGGCGAACACCACGGTGTTGCCCAGGTCGGTGACCTGCGCCTGCAACACCGCATAGCGCCGCCCGGCCGCATCGCCGAACCCCACGCGCCCGGGAACGGACGCCACGTAGTTGGCCAGGCCGCCATGGGTGACGGCGACGCCCTTCGGACGGCCCGTCGACCCCGAGGTGTAGATCACGTACGCCGGTGCGGCGGGCATCAACGTCACCTGGGGCGCCGTGTCCGGCTGCGCCTCCAGGTGCATTCCCATCAGCCGGTCGTCGATCGCGACCCAGCGGTGCCGTCCCGCGGGCAGGTCCTCCAGCACCTCCTCCGCGGTCAGGGTGAGGACCGCTCCGCTGTCGCCCAGCACGAACGTGATCCGTTCGGCGGGCTGCGCGGGGTCGATCGGCACATACGCGGCCCCCGCCTTCCCTACGCCCAGGATCGCGGTGATCATGTCGATGCCGCGCGGCAGGCACACGCCCACCGCCGACTCGGCGCCGACGCCCTGGCTTCGCAGCCAGTGGGCAAGGCGGTTCGCCCGCATGTCCAGTTCCGCGTAGGACACCGCGGCGTCGCCCGCGCGCACGGCGACGCTGTCGGGGGTCCGCGCGACCTGGGCGGCGAACAGCTCCGGTACCGGCACTCGCGGAACGTCGGCCGCGGTGTCGTTCCATCCGGCCAGGATCGTGTGCCGCTCGGCTTCGTCGAGCAGGTCCACCGCGCTGACCGGCACGGACGGGTCCGCCGCCACCGCCGAGAGCACGCGGGTCCAGTACCGCGTGATCCGTTCGGCCGCCGGCTCGTCGAACAGGTCGGCGGCCACTGTCACCGACCCCCGGACGCCCTGCGGCCCGCCCTCGGTGTCGAAGGTCTCCTCGACCATGACGTCCAGGTCGAACTTGGCCGCCGGGCGCGCCGTCGACAGCAGTTCCACGCCGACGCCCGGCAGGTCGAGCCCCGGGACGGAGGTGCCCTGCCCGGTCGGTGCCAGGCTGGTGTTGAGTTTGGTGAGGACGACCTGGAACAGCGGATGCCGCGCCAGCGAACGAGCCGGAGCCAGCTCCTCCACCAATCGCTCGAACGGCACGTCCTGATGCGCGTACGCACCCAGACTCGCCTCACGCACCCGACCCAGCAACTCACCGAACGACGGATCACCCGACAAATCACTACGAATCACCAGCGTGTTAACAAAACACCCCACCAACTCATCCAGCGACTCATCCAACCGACCCGCCACCGCCGACCCGATCGGCACATCCACACCCGCACCCAACCGCGACAACGTCACCGCCAGCGCGGCCTGCAGCACCATGAAGACCGTGACACCCTCGGCCCGCGCCACGTCCTGCAACCGTTCGTGAATCTCGCTCGGCACGGCGAAACCCGTCGTGAAACCGCGATGGCTGGCCACAACGGGGCGGGGCCGGTCGAACGGCAACGCCAGCTCCTCAGGCGCACCCGCCAAAGCACCACGCCAGTAATCCACCTGGCGCGCCACCAAACTCTGCGGATCGCCGTCATCCCCCAACAGCTCCCGCTGCCACAACGCGTAATCGGCATACTGCACCGGCAACGCAGCCCACCCCGGCACCCGACCCTCGACCCGCGCCGCATACGCCAACGACACATCCCGCGCCAGCGGACCCATCGACCAGCCGTCACCGGCGATGTGATGCACCACGATGACGAGCACATGCTCGTCCGGCCCCGCGTCGAGCAGCCATGCCCTGACCGGCGCCTCGGCCGACAGGTCGAAGGTGTGGCGGGCCGCCTGCACCACGGCGGCGGCAAGTTCGGGCGGTCCGTCGTCCTGCTGCGGCAACGGTGCGGACAGATCATCAAGCTGCTGGAGACGGGTGTAGGACTCCGGCGTCGCGACCACGTCGAGGACCGGCAGCTCCCAGGACAGCTCGTCCATGCCCATGACCCGCTGGTAGGGCTCGCCGTCGTCGGCCGGGAAGACCGTGCGCAGCGCCTCGTGGCGTTCGAGCACGTCCCTCAGCGCACCCTCCAGCGCGTCGCGGTCCAGTGCACCGGAGAGGCCGAGGACGATCGGCGCGTTGTAGGTGGGGCTGGAGCCTTCGATCTGCCCGATGAGCCACAGCCGGCGCTGGGCGAACGACAGCGGGACGCGGCCGGGGCGCGGGCGGGTGGTCAGCGGGAGGCGGGCGGTCCCGCCGTCCTCGATCCGGACGGCGAGGGCGGCGACGGTGGGCGCCTCGAACACGTCGGTGATGCGCAGCTCGGCGCCCAGCAGGGCCCTGACCCTGCCGACCAGGCGTGTGGCCTGCAGAGAGTGGCCGCCCAGTTCGAAGAAGTCGTCGTCGACACCGATCCTCGTCACACCGAGGACCTCGGCGAACGCGGCGCACAGGATCTCCTCCCGCACCGTCGCGGGCGCCCGGCCCTCCCCTCCGGTGTACACCGGGGCGGGCAGCGCCTTGCGATCGAGCTTGCCGTTGACTGTGAGAGGCAGCGCGTCCAAGGCCACGACCGCCGAAGGCACCATGTACTCGGGCAGCCGCCTGGCGGCCAGATCCCGGATCTCGGCGCTGAGCCGCGCGGTCCAGGCGACGGGGCTGACGTCGGCGTTGGCGCCGGCCGGGACGACATAGGCGACGAGACGTTCGTCGCGAACGATCACGGACACCCCGGCGACCGCCTCATGGGCGGCCAGCACCGCCTCGATCTCCCCCGGCTCGATCCGGAAGCCTCTGATCTTCACCTGGTCGTCGCCGCGGCCGAGGAACACCAGCTCGCCGTCGGGAGTCCGCCGGGCCAGGTCGCCGGTCCGGTACATCCGCTCGCCCGGTCCCCCGTAGGGGCAGGCCACGAACCGTTCCGACGTCAGCGCCGGCCGCTCCAGGTAGCCGCGGGCGAGCTGGACGCCCGCGATGTACAGGTCTCCTGTGGCACCCGCTGGGACGGGCCGCAGCGAATCGTCGAGAACGTAGGCCCGGGTGTTCCAGACCGGGCGGCCGATCGGGACCACGGCGTCGTCCTGCCCGGCGGGACAGGGCCGGAAGGTCACGTCCACGGCCGTCTCGGTCGGCCCGTACAGGTTGTGCAGCCCCGCCGTCAGCCGCCGGTGGAACTCCGCCACCAGGCCCGCCTGCAACGCCTCGCCGCTGCAGATCACCGTGCGCAGCGACCCGCACCTGCCCGGCGTCACCTCGGGCAGGAACGCACCGAGCATCGAGGGCACGAAGTGCACCGTCGTGATCTTCTCGCGCTCGATCGTCTCGACCAGGTAGGCCGGGTCCTGGTGCCCGCCGGGCCTCGCCATCACGAGCCCGGCACCGGTGATCAGAGGCCAGAAGAACTCCCAGACCGACACGTCGAACCCGGACGGCGTCTTCTGCAGGACCCGGTCGGAGCCGTCCAGGCCGTACTCGTCCTGCATCCACGCCAGCCGGTTCACGATCGCCGCGTGCGACACGACCACGCCCTTGGGACGCCCCGTCGATCCCGACGTGTAGATCACGTACGCCGGATGGCCGGGTGACACCGGCACGCCGAGGTCGGAGCCGTCCCCCGGGACGTCCACGTCCTCGGGCGTGAGCACCAGCACCGGATCGGCGTCCTCCAGCATGAAGGCGATCCGGTCGTCCGGATAGTCGGGGTCGATGGGCACGTAGGCCGCGCCCGCCTTCACCACGGCGAGGATCGCCACCACCAGCTGAATCGACCGCGGGACCAGCAGCGCCACCCGGCTCTCCGGGCCGGCGCCCTGCGCGGCCAGGTGCCGCGCGAGCGCGTTGGCCGCCGCGTTCAGCTCCGCGTAGCTCAGCGTCCGCCCCTCGAACGTGACCGCCGGGGCGTCCGGACGCAGCCTCACCTGTGCCTCGAACAGCTCCGGGACCGTCGAGGGCGGCACGTCCCGCGTCCCGCCGTCCGCCCACGCGCCGAGGACGAGCCGCCGCTCCTCGTCGTCGAGCAGGTCCACGCCGCCGACCAGGTCATCGGGGCCGGCCGTGGCGAACCAGTCCACGATCCTCAGAAGACGCCGGGTGATGCCCTGCGCGTCGGACGGATCGTGGACGTCGACGTTGACGTCGAGGTCGAGCTGGATTCCGGCCTCGCCGGGCCTGTCGTAGACGTCGATGCGCGCGGTGTCGATGGGGCCGGTCGACAGGTTCCGCCCGGTGACCGTGCAGCCGCCGAACATCTCCGGATAGCCGAAGGACATGACGTTGACGTACAGGCCGCACAGGGACGCGCCGTGGACGAGCTTGAGGTCCCTGAGCGCGTCCTCGTAGCGGTAACGCCTGTGCTTGAGCGCCTGCCGGACCGCCGTGCTGGTCTGCCGGACCAGCTCGGCGAGGGTGGTCCGCCGGCCGATCCTGAGCCGGATCGGCAGGATGTTGGCGGTCATGCCGGGCGCGAAGACCTTGCGGTGATCCGGCAGGCCGTTCACCGGAAGGCCGATGACCACGTCCCGCTCGCCCGTGGTGCGGTGCTGGTGCACGGCCGCGGCGGCGATCATCATCCCGGCCAGGTGGGTCTTGAGCTTGCGCGCGGTCGCCTTCAGCCCGGCGGAGGCCTCGGCGCCGAGGGTCTGGCTGTGCCGGGCCAGGGCGGACGGCAGGGGGCGCGCGCCGTTCCCGCGTCCCGCGCCGGTCCCGGTCACGCCCGCGAGGGTCTCGCGCCAGTACGCCCGGTCCGCCTCGATGTCGGGCGAGTGGCGATAGGCGCGTTCGGCCTCCAGGAGCGCCGCCAGCGGCTCCAGTGCCCCGTCGATGTCGGTCCGGCCCTCAAGCAGCTGGACGTAGATGTCGGCGACACGGGTGACGAAGGTCAGGGTGGCGTACCCGTCCATCACCACGTGGTGCGCGCTCTCGTACCACAGATGGTGGTCGGGGCCGAGCTTGAAGACGGCCTCGGTGAAGATCTGGCCATGGGTGAGCGTGGCCGGCGTGCGCACGTCCTCGCGCGTCCACGCGTCGGCCGCCGCCAGCGGATCCGGCTCGGCGCTCACGTCGATGACGTGGATCTCGTAGTCGTACGGGGGCAGGACGTACTGCCTGGGATTCCCGTCGACCATGTGGAAGCGCAGCCGGAACGTGTCGGCCTCGTCCAGGGCACGCCGTAGCGCCGTGACGAAGAGCCCGACGTCGAACGTGCCGCGGATCTCCAGGCTTTCGCCGATGTTGTAGACCGGATTGTCCGGCGCGAACTGCTGAGCCTGCCAGATACCGAGCTGACCTGCCATCAGGTCATGAGAGTCGCCTTCTAAAGCAGTCATTCCAGCCCTATCCCAAATATCCGGTCCATGCGGCGTCGAAAAGGCTCAGCCCGCCACCCGGGAGGAATGACACCCGTCCCCGGGCGGGGGCGCCGGTGAATCGTTCCTACTTCTCCATTGCCTCGATCAGGCTCTTGGGCCGCATGTCGGTCCAGGACTTCTCGATGTAGTCCAGGCATTCCTGGCGGCCGGCCTCCCCGAACACCGACTCCCAGCCGTCGGGCACGTCGACGAACACCGGCCAGAGCGAATGTTGCCCTTCGTCGTTGACGAGGACCAGGTACATGGCATCGGGATCTTCGAACGGATTGGTCACCACGCTGTCCTTTCCTGAAGTGAACGCGAGCGGCCATGGACCGGCCCGGGCGCGTCGGCCCGGCACCGCCAGGCAGGCCAATCATCAGGACCGGTCCCGCCCATGGTCAACTGAGTCCCCGCGCCAGTTGGACAGGCGGCCGGCGGCCGTCAGGCGACCCGCGGCCGCCGGGCGTCCAACCGCCGCGGGGCGCCAGTTGAACAACTCCGGCACGACTATCGCCTACCGACCACTAACCTACGAGTGGGTTTCATGGCCCCCGATCTGGAAAGACCGGCCAGGGCCATTGTTCGGCAGGGCGGGCAGTGCTGGGAGTGTTCAAAGTGGCGGAGTTTGGCAGAATTCTGCAGTTCGACGAGGCGCGCGGTTATGGGTTCATCGCACCCGACACGGGAGGGGCCGACGTCTTCGTGCATGTGAACGAATGCGAGGGCGACCAGCTGCGGTTCACCCCGGGAACGCGCGTACGATTCGAGGTGATGGACGGAGGCCGGGGAAAGAAGGCGTACGACGTCAGCATCGTGACCGAAACCGACCTCGACGGGGCCGCGGCCGAATCCGCCGAGGCGAAGACCGCCGAGCGCGACGACGACGGTGGATTCTGTTACGTCCTGAGTGCCCGGGAGATGCGCACCGTCCTCACCGAAATGCTTCTTGAGAGTGCTCCCGAGCTGACCGGGGCCCAGATCGTCAGGCTCCGCGACCGTTTCCTTGCGCTATCCCGCAAACACGGCTGGGCCGAGGGTTAGCCAGGCACCGCCGTGAGCGGCCCGGCTCCGGTCGGGAGCCGGACCGCTCGGCGCCGCCGGCCTCAGCCGAAGCTCTCGCATCCCTCGGCGGAGTTCCTCGACTCCAGCCGCTGCAGATCCGCCGCGAACGACTTCAGGATCGCCGCGTAGGCGTGGCTCAGCTCCGCCATCGACGACAGGCAGTGCGGCGGGAGACCCCGCTTGATGGTCTCCTCGTGACGCACGACCGCCAGGCACGCCTCGAACATGCGCAGCAGCGCCCGGCCCGCGTCGGTGAACCGCAGAGAGGGATCCCGGCGGAGCCGTTCGAAGCCGGTCAGCAACTCCGAGAGCATCGTGGTCGACGGCCCCATCGGCACCACGTCGGCGACCTCGTCGCTTTCGTCGCTAGCGGGACCGCCGGCCGTGGCCTTGGCGGCTGGCCGCGGCAACACCGGATCCTCCCCGCGGCGCACCCTGGCACGCACGTCCGCGGCCGTGGCGGGCGAGATCCCGGCCTCCCGGGCGATCCGGCGCAGCGAGGCGTCCGGTTCGCTCGCGATCAGCTTCGCCGCCCGCTCCCGTCCGGCGGCGCCGTCGACGGGCCGGGCCCGCCCGTCCCGGCCGATTCGCACGGCCGGTTGCGGCAGGTCGCCGGCCACCTGCCGCCGCAACCGGCCGACCTTCTTGTTCGACATCCCCACCACGATCGCGACCATCCGGTCCGACCACTCGGGGTGGATGGCGAAGATGCGCTCGGCCGCGGCCAGCCGGTCCCGCTGCGACAGGGGAAGGCCGTGGTCGATGTTGGCCGCCACCGAGAGCAGGAACACATCGGCCTCGGTGCCGTGGAAGAAACGTACGTCGATGTCCTTCTCGCCGCGGAGCACGGCGGCGCGGAGGCGGTGCATGCCGTCGATGACCCGTCGTGAGGGCAGATGCACCACGATCGGGGGAAGGGCGCCGCCCGCCTCGGCGAGCATGCGCACATGCTCGGCGTCCTCGCCCTCAAGCCGCGGCGATCCCGACGTCGCCAGCGACGCTATCGGCACCCGCGTGACGTCCGAACGCTCGATGCCCTCCTGCTGCAGGGACAGATGCCTAACGAGCGCGTTCTCGCTCGACAGCGGTCTGTCCGCCGCCGGTTCGGATGCGATTGACCCAGATGCGATTGACCCAGATGCGGTTGTCTCATGCGCGGTACCGTCCAATTCGACCAGCCCCCAACCAGAATGATGAAGCCGTCCACAAAGCAGACTCACTCACCGTTCACTGCACGGAGGCTCGCGCCAGGGAGCCTGCGTCGACCCAGTGCGGGGAAGTGGGTAATCGAATCACAGCGTCCGGTTACTCTGAAATGAGCAGCCCCGGAAGGGCCGACCGCCCGTCGCGGTCGTCTCCGACGTTACCGAGGGCCCTCTTACCGATCGCTAACCGGACGTCGGGCCGGCTGTTAGCCGACCTTGTCCCCGGCCGCGAGACGATCGTCGACGGACGTACGACCGGCGGCGTCGTCGGTCTGGTCGAACAGACCGCGCGCCTCCGCCCACGCGACCCGCGCCGCCTCGTGGTCGCCGGACGCCTGATAGGCGTCGCCAAGAGTGCGCAAGGTCCGCGCCAGGTACGGTATCCAGCCGCGTGTGCGCCAGACGGCGACGGACCGTTCGAGACAGGCGACGGCGCCCGGCAGATCGCCCTCGGCGAGGTTCAGCTCACCGAGGACGCCGAGCACGTCGGCGAGATGATGGCGGAAGTTGCCCACCTGGCTGTAGGTCAGGGCGAGATCGAGGGTCGCCCTGGCCCGCTCGTCTCCGGTCAGGACGAACAGCTTGGCCAGATAGAGCAGCGAGAAGGTCTCCAGGTAGCGGTCCTCCAGCTCGCGCGCCATCACGACGGACTCCTCCAGCAGGCGCCTGCCGCCCGCGATGTCGCCGCACAGCGCCTGTGCGGCGCCGAGGAACTGCACGATCGTGGCCACGAAACGGGGATTTCCCAGTTCCTTGACGATGACGAGCGCCCGTTCGAGGCAGGCGAGCGCGCCATGGGGGTCGGCCTCGCCGTGCGCGACGGCCATGACGTGCAGGGTGCGCGCCTGGCCGCCGAGGTAGTCCGCCTGGTTCGCGACGCGCAGTGCCCGTTCGGCGAGGACGAGTGCCTCGGCGGCGTCACCGTCGGCGACCTTGGCCCAGACCATCGCCACCATGGCGTCGTTCGTCCCCGCCGGGTCGCCCAGCTCGGTGAACAGCTCGAAGAGCCGGGCCGCCATCTCGCGCATCCGGATCATCGTCGGGCCGCCGGTTCCCGCTGGCGACGTCCAGGTGGTGACCTCCAGCAGCCCGCGCAGGAGCACGGCCTCGCCGCGTTTGTCACCGGTCTCCTGGCAGAGGATCAGACCCCGTTCGTGCATGCGCCGCCAGTCGTCGTAGAGCCCGCGGACGTCGCAGTACCGCTCCATCGAGGCCGCCAAGTCCCACGTGAGCTCGCAATGCCCGCGCTCACAGGCGTGTTCGACCTCCGCCACCAGGGCGGCGCGTTCGGCGGAGAACCACCGCATCGGATCGGCGATCAGGCGCTCGCTGACGGCGTCCGGCAGCCTCCAGCGCGGAGCGTCGCCGTGCATGGCGGTGTAGGAGGACCCGGGGACCCGCTCCGCCGCCTTCTCGGCCAGCGCCAGCCAGCCTCCCCAGGCACGCTGCAGCGCGGCCTCCCGCTGCACCGGCGAGTCCTCGCGTTCGCCCAGCTCGCGCGCGTAAAGCTGGAGCAGGTCGTGCAGCCTGTAGCGGACCTGGCCGGTCTCGTCCGTGCCGGCGACACTGGCGAGGTGCGCGTCCAGGAGCGTTTCGAGATGTTGCTGGGCCTCGGTCACCGAGACGTCGAGCAGCGCGGCGACCGTCCAGCACGCGAAGTCGGGCGCGTCGAGCAGTCCGACCATCCGGAACGCGCGTCGCGTCCGCGGCGGGAGGAGCCGGTAGCTCAGCTCGAACCCGGCTCGTACCTCCAGGTCACCGGCCACCAGCTCATCGAGGCGGCGCCGCTCCTCCCGCAGCACCCCGGCGAGATGCGCCAGCCTCCAGTGGCGGCGGCCGAGGAGCCGGGCGGCGGCGATGCGGACCGCCAGCGGCACATGGCCGCACAGCTCCGCGATCTCCACGGCGACCCCGGGTTCGGCCGCGACGCGTTCCTCGCCGATGACGCTCCTGATCAGGTCGACCGCCTGGGCGGGGGGCAGCACGTCGAGGTTCAGCAGCTTCGCCCCCTCCAGCCCGATGAGGCGGTTGCGGCTGGTGATGAGCACGGCCGCCGTCGGGGTGCCCGGCAGCAGCGGGCGCACCTGGGCCTCGCCGGCGACGTTGTCGAGGACGATGAGCGTCCTGCGGCCGGCCAGGCGGCTGCGGTACAGCGCGACACGTTCCTCAAGGGACGACGGGACGCCGGCGCCTGGCGTGCCGAGCGTACGCAGGAAACGTCCGAGCACGTCCGCCGGTTCGGCGGGGTTCGCGCAGTCGCCGTGGAGGTCGGCGTACAGCTGGCCGTCGGTGAAGACCTCCGAGACCTGGTGCGCGACGTGCAGGGCGAGGGTGGTCTTGCCGACCCCGCCCATGCCCGCGACGGTGGCCATGGCGACGGTCCGCTGGCGCGCCGCCCCGGCGCCTCCGACGAGCGCGTCGACGAGCTCCGCGGCCTCGGCGGCCCGTCCCGTGAAGTCGGGGATGCCGGGCGGGAGCTGGGCGGGCACCGGTGTCGCGGGGACCTCGAGGACGACGGCGGGCTCAGGCGCGGCGCCGGTGTCGTCGCGGGTGCGGTCGGCGGAGAGGACGCGCAGGTGCGCACGCCGGACCTCGTCGCTGGGTTCGACCCCGAGTTCGACCGAGAGCTGCTCGCTGAGCCGCCGGTAGGCCTGCAGGGCTTCGGCGGGACGGCCGCTCGCCGTCAGCAGGTCGATCAGGGCCGCGTGCAGGGGTTCGTCGAACGGGAACTCCTCGGTCAGCGTCGTGACGGCGGAGACGGCTCCGTGCGGATCGTCGGCCTCCAGCGCGGCGGCGGCGAGGTCCATGGCGGCCATCCGGATCTCGTCCTCGATGCCGCGCACCAGCGGGTCGGCGCGGTCGATCCGGGTGAGCCCGGCCAGCAGCGGTCCCCTGCGTTCGGCGAACGCCGACGTGAGCGCCCGGCACCGGGGCACCGGTCCGGTCATGGACCGGGCGTCGCCGGCGGCGGCCAGGAACCTGCCGAGATCCGACCGGTCCTCGGCGCCCTCCAGCAGATACCCGTCCCGATAGCTGATCTTGATCGGACCCGGCCGGCCAGGTCCCGGCCGGCCGAGGTCGGGCCGCGCCAGCCACTTGCGCAGGCGGGACACCGCGACGTGAACGGACTCGCGGCTGGTCTCGGGGGCCCGGTCGGTCCAGACGAGCTCGGCGAGCCGTCCGGTCGGCAACGGCTCGCCCCGCGCCAGGATCAGCGCGCCCAGGAGACCCTGCAGAACCGGTGAACGGGGCGGCGCGATCGCGTCCTCCCCCACGCTGACCGCCAGCGGCCCGAGGAGCCGGAAGAACACACCATCTGCCACCATGACCACGCCACCCCGTCGAACGCAATCCAGAAGCCGCCAGTAAACCCTTTGTTCACGACACCGATTTGATCGGCTGAATCAGAAGACCACTCAATACGGCCATTCCGGCCGCCAGCATGAACAGCAGGGTGTAGCCCCCGTGGCCGACGCTTCCGACCGCGATGACCGGAGCGAGCACCACCGCCCCGCTGCCCGCCATGTTCATGGTGCCGAGGTCCTTTCCCCGGTCACCGCCATTTCGAAGAAGCTGGGTCACCAGCGCCTGGTCGACCGCCAGATAGGCGCCATATCCGGCCCCGAGCACGGCGGCGGCGATGACGGCCACCGTCCAGTTCGATATCAGCGCCATTCCGCTCAGCGCCACGGCCATCAGCAGCGCGGCGGTGATCACGAATGGCTTGCGCCGTTGAAGACGATCGGACAGCCGGCCGGCCAGCAGGCCCGCCACGACGATTCCGGCGGTGAACAGCAGACTGAGCACCGCCACGCCCTGGACCGGGTCGTCCATCCGTATCTCGTCGCGGAGGAAGTACAGCAGATAGATCGTGGCCAGCGAGGTCGCGAGCTGGGCCGCGAACCGGCCCGTCCACGCCCAGGCGAAATCGGGCCCCAGCGCCGCCAGGTCGGGAAGCCACCGTCCGGTGTCGCGTGCCGCTCCCGGCACATCCCGCCCGACCAGCGCGTACGGGAGGGCGAACAGCCCCACCAGCACCGCGACCAGTGGATAGGCCGCCTCGACCGGGAGGTTCGACACCAGCAGCGTCCCGGCCACGAGCCCGACCGGCTGGGCGAGGTCGACGACACCGAACACCGTGCCGCGGCGGTTCACCGCCACCCGGTCGGCGACCACGGCGCACACGACCGCGTGGATGCCGCCCACCCCGCCGTGCACCAGGATCCAGCAGAGCGCGACGCCGACGATCGACGACTGCATGGGCAGGGCGAGGAGGGCGGCCACGCACAACGCGGAGCCGCCGACGATCCAGGACCGTCGTTTACCGAAACGCCATTGTGTGCGATCGGAGAGAATGCCCACCAGCGGAGCCGAAATGACGGCCGCCAGGGCGCCCGCGGCGGTCACCACGCCCAGTGCCCACTCTTTGCGTGCGGGGTCGATGACTTCGATCTGTGAAGGCACCAGGACTTGTGCGGACGCGAGCAGCCCGATCCACATTCCGAGGGTCACCGCGAAGAGTGCGGCAATCCATGAATATGACAGAGGAGCGATTACCGGAGACGTCTTCTTGGCGGGGGACGCCCTTATCAGAAAGGGATGACGCATTGGGTGGCCACGAATCCCGTACCCTCGACAACATTCTGTTTACCCAGCCAGAAGGTAGCACACGGCAGCCAGGACCATAACCCCATTTACTCATGTATCCACCGGAGTCACGAAGCCAGACAAGCGTTTGGGCCGTTCAACCATGGTGCCGCCGCACAAACTCACTATCGCGCCAAAAATTACTGGAACTCAACCAGTAACCCATTAATTACGTCAGGTGATATCGATGTTGTCAGGGCCTCACCCAGACGTAGCCGAGCGGCCCGTTCAGCTTCCAGCCCTGTTTCATGAGCGCTTTGGCCTGAACGGTGTTGACCGCACGCCAGCTGGTCTTGGACACCCGCCAGAGCCGGAACTTGCCCGCACCCTTGGTCTTGGCCGTGTAGCCGAGGACACCCTCGTAGACGAACCGCTTGGACCTGACGAGCTGGTCGCGTTCCTTGGCCGACAGCGTCACGAGGTAGGCCGAGCGTGCCTTGTAACGCAGCCTGTACATGGTCAGCGCGCCTTTGAAGCGCTTTGTGGAGACGTATCCGAGGTTGCGGTTGGTCGGAATGAACTTGTACTTGTTCTTCGCCCGCTCCGCTTCCTTGCGGTTGGTCGTGTAGAAATAGCCCTGCTTGCTCCTGGTGACGAATTCGTAGATCTTCGCGCGACCGCTTGTGGCCGCCGCCACTGCCGCCGCGTCGGCACGGCCCGCGGACACCTTCTCGGCGGCCTGTGGCTTGGCGGTTCCGCAGCCGGTCAGGGTGATCCCCGCGACTGTGAACGCGGCTACGGCACCGAGGGCGCCGGCCCGGTTGGTCATTGAAGAGTCCTTACTGTCGAAGCATCGGAACAGGCCTCATGAGGCTGAGGCGGAAGCGATCATCGCAGATGCCCGATGGCTCCACGTACAGGGGAACTGCCACTCTTCACCGGATTCCTGCCAAGCTCTCGCACGACCAGTCCGACGAGCCGGTCCGCCGGAACGTAGCCGAAGTGCCGTGAGTCGTAGGACTCCGCTGGATTGTCTCCGAGCACGACGAGGCAGCCGCCGGGCACCACGTCGTCCGGCAGGCTGCCCTTCATCTCGGTCGGCAGCGCCTCACCGGGCGTCCCTGCCACACGTTTGATCACCAGTTCGGCCCTGCCCGGTCTCGTCGACCAGCGCGGCGGAGGCTGCTCGACCACCACCACGTCCCCGGTCCGGACCTTGCCCAGCGGAACCCTCCGGACCAGCACCCGGTCCCTGTCCTGGTAGGCGGGTGTCATGCTGAGCCCGGTCACCGTGATGGCCACGAGCCGACGCCGCGCCCACAGGAGCACGCCCGCTCCGGCGAACGGCATGACGGCCGCCAGCACCCAACGTGTCCTCACGTCTCCCCCTGGACCTGGAACGCGGATCCCTCGGCCTGGTATCCCGACGCCTGCAACGTGAACAGCCTCGCGTACAGCCCGCCCGCGCCGAGCAGTTCGGCATGGTCGCCCAGCTCGGCGACCACTCCGTCGCTGAGCACGGCGATGAGGTCGGCGTCCCGGACGGCGCCGAGCCGGTGCGAGATGAGCAGGCTGGTCGCACCGTCCCGCAGTTTCCGCAGCCGGTCGTGCACGTCGTGCTCGGCCTCGGCGTCCAGGCCGGCGCTGGGCTCGTCGAGGATCATCACGTCCCGGTCCGTGCGAAGGAAGGCCCGCGCCAGCGCCAGCCGCTGCCACTGACCGCCCGACAACATCACCCCGGCTCCCGGCTCCTGTCTTTCCGACTCGCTGAGGAACATCCGGGTCAGCAGTGTGGCGTACCCCGCGGGCAGCGCGGTCAGCGTTCCGTGGACACCGGCCCACCGGGCGGCGGTCTCCAGGCGCTCCTGGTCCCCGACGGCGCCGAGGTCGCCCACGGCGATGTTGTCGGCCGCGCTGAAGTCGTAGTTCATGAAGTCCTGGAACACCGCGCTCATCCGCTCGCGAAGCTCATCGACCGGCACCTCGCGCAGGTCGACGCCGTCCCAGAGGATCGCGCCGCGAGTGGGATCGTAGAACCGGCACAGAAGCTTGACCAGCGTGCTCTTGCCCGCGCCGTTGTGCCCGACCAACGCCGTGGACCGGCCGCTGGGGATGAAGAGGTTGACGCCGCGCAGCACCCATGGATGCTGGTCGCTGTAGCGGAACCAGACGTCGCGCAGTTCGATGCCGTGCCGCAGCGGGGGCAGGGCGAGCGGCCGTTCCGGAGACGGCAGGTCGGACTCCGCGTGCAGCACCTCCATGTAGTGGCCGAACATGGAGAGCTCGTAGCCGGTGCTCGAGATGGAGCCGACCAGCCCGTTGAGCGCGACCTGGACTCCGGCGACCGCGGCCACGAACATCGACACGTCGCCCACGGTGACCTGCCCTCGGCCCGCCATCCTGATCGCCCAGACCAGCCCGGCCGCGGAGAGGGACGCCGACAGCACCGACAGCAGTGCACGCACCCAGAACTCGCGTCTGTCGAGCTGCCGCAGGGCACGGTTGGCGATCCGCTGCTCGGCGTTCATCCGGCCGCGCAGGAAGCCCGCGAGGCCGAACAGCCTGACCTCTTTGGCCGCGTACGGATTGCTGAGCAGGTCGCTGTAGAACTGCTCCCAGCGTTCGGTCGGGCCGAGCGTCCACTGCAACGCCGCCCGCCGCCGTGCCAGGCGCAGCTCCACCACCAGCATCGGCACCGCCGCCACCAGCAGGACCGCGGTGAACGGCAGGCTGATGAGCGCCAGCGAGCCGAGGAACCCGATCAACGTCAGCGCTCCCCGGCCGACGCCGCAGACCGCGTCCACGATCCGGCTCGGCGAGGTGGTGGTCCGCTGGGCGAGCCGCAGCCGGTCGTGGAACACCGGGTCCTCGAACCGGCTCAGCCCGCTGAACCGTTCGACGGCCGTGAACAGCTCGTTCTGCGCGTGCAGCGACACGCGCCGGTCGAGCTCGGTCCCCAGGTACTCGCCGGCGTGCGGCGACAGAGCGGTGACCAGCCCGGCCAGCGCGAGCGCCGCCGCCGGCCAGGCCAGATCGTGGTGCGGGCCCGGCCCGGCCAACGTGTCGAGCACGCCCTTCAGCAGCCACGCCAGCAGGACCGGCAGTCCCGCGGCGAGCACCGTGTTCGCCAGATACCCCAGCAGCTGGGGTGGGGCCGCCCGCCAGACCAGACGGGCCGCTCCACCGAGCCGTCCCACCGCGCCGGACGGACGCCGGCGCGCCCTACGAGCCGACGGCGACCGGAAGCCGGGCAAGGTTGAGCTCGCTGGCGATGACCTTGCCGTCGGCGTCCACGACGCAGAACACCGGGAACACCGCGGCCTTGAAGGCCTTGGTCAGCTGCTCGTCGGCGTCGACCACCACCGGGGCGACCGGGCTGAGCGCGGACACGAACGTCGAGGTCTCCTCCCCCTGCCCGGTCACGACGGCGAGCACCCGCCACGGCCCGTCCGCCAGCCCCTCGGCGTAGCGCACGAACTCGGGCAGCTTGTCCAGGCAGGTCTCGCAGCCGGGGCTGAAGAAGGCCACCAGCGTCTCACCGGAAAGCCGGTCGCGGGACACCGTGCCGCCGTCCACGGTCCGGGTTTTGAACGTTCCGACGACCTCGCCGACCGGCACGGTGTCATGCTCAACGAAGAAGCCGGGGCCGGCTGCCAACAGCCGCTCCAGGTGCTGCCCGTGTTCCCGGAGCCGCCGCACCACTCCCAGGGTCAGCAGCAGATCCAGCAGGCAGAACGCTCCTACCAGGACCACCGCCATGGAGAGCATGAGCATCGTGGGCCCCCTTCTGTGGCGTCACGAGATAGATCAGATCGTCCATGCGGGCCACCAGCAGCGCGGCTACGAGACCCGTACCGCCCGCCAGCACCAGGCCGCCGGTGTGCGCGGCCCCGAGGTCGTCTCCGCCCATCCCCACCAGCGCGACGCCGAACAGCAGCGCGTTGCGGGCGAGGTGGTGCCCGCGCAGCGGGGCGGCCGAGGAGCCACCGAAGCAGCGGCATGAGGTACGCACGCCGCGGACGAGCGCGAGCGCGATGAATAGCCCGAAGACCAGCATCAGAGCGGCGGCGATGCCGAGCCCCAGCCGCACGGTCGCCGCCGGGACGAGCGTCACCGGCACCGCGACCTCGGCGGCCAGCACGACCGCCGAAACCGGCCGGGCGGCCTTTCTGCCGGCTTTCCGGGGCACGACCGCGGCCAGAAGCGTCCGCGTCGCCCGGACGAATTCCTGGAACGAAGAGGTGCCGGCCTTTCCGGCGACCGAGGCGACGAACACCGCGCCGATAAGACAACGACAGGCGAAATGCACATACTCCACGAGACCTGACTCCCGCCCGGTCGGCGTTAACCGCCGGTACCATCCGGCAAAGCTCGGACGGCACCGGAACGGTCACCTACAGCAATGAGGGAAGGAGCTTTGGATCAGCAGTTCCGGCCGGTGGTGTAGCACGTGCACTTGTGGCCGGAGATGCAGTCGTAGTAGCGGTAGCCTTCGACGGCACGCGCGCCCATCGTCACACAGCACCGCGTACGGTCGCAGTTACAGCGGTTGGCGGCGGCGGCCACCGCGTTGGGAACGAGCCGCGTGAGCAGCCTGTCACTGAGCCGGCTGACCGTCGAGATCATCGACGCCTCCTCTACCGTTGTGCGGATTCCATGGCTGACCGTTCGTGACTGATCAACCCCTCAAAAGGTCAGCCGCCACCGGGCAAAAGTCAATGCCGCCCCGGTGAGAGGTGATCACCTCCCGTAACCGCCACTGGTAACGCACCGTGAAGGGCCGCCGAGCAATGACCGCTTCCGGCCATTAACCCGCCACAATTATCGCTCTCGAATCCAATTCACCGCGATTTCGAATCTCCCGCACCCTGCCTTCTTGCCCGATCGGAAACCTTGGGAAATACGCCGCCAATCCCCGTATGCTGACGGTCACCTCCCGGCCGCAGAAGGGGATTTGGATGGCGACGCAGGTGGTCAAGTACCAGGTCGACGACTCGACGGTCGTGCGGTTCGAGATCGATCCGCCCCCCGGGTGGCAGCCGGTGGGCGCCGACCAGCTCATCGGACACGTCCAGCAGGCCGTCGAGCCCGCCGTGATCGCCGCCAGGGCCGTCCTGCACAAGATCCGGGAGGTCGGTCCCGACCGCGTCGAGGTGAAGTTCGGCATCAAGGTCAGCGGCAAGATGGACTGGCTGGTCGCCAAGACCGCCGCCGAGAGCAACTTCGAGATCACACTGACCTGGGAGCCGGAGGAGCCCGGCCGGAGCTGAGGCGCGTGCTGCGATGGAGGAGTCAGGACGTCCGGTCGACGAGTCCTGGATCGCCGCGGTCCACGCCTCGGAACAGGACTTCACCGTCCTGGGCGCCGCGGTGGTCCTCGATCGCCACCGCCTGCTGACCTGCGCCCACGTGGTCGCCGGCCGCGAGGAGATCTGGATCGCCTTTCCCAAGGCCGACCACCTCGTCGGGCGCCGCCGCGTCACCGAGCTGCGCGTGGCGGCCCAACCGGTCGCCGACCTGGCCGTTCTCGTGCTCGGCGAGCCCGTGCCGGAGGGCGTCACGCCCGCCCGCCTCAAGTGTCCGCGTCCCGGCGACCTCGAAGGCCGCCGCTGGTACGCCTTCGGCTTCGGCGGCGGCGACCCGCTCGGGAACGCGGCGCACGGCACGATCGGCGGTTCCCTCGGCTATGGCTGGATCCGGCTGGACACGCTCTCCAGCTACAAGCTCGAACAGGGCTTCAGCGGAACGGGGCTGTGGTCGCCCGACTACGGCGCCGTCATCGGCGTCGTCGGCCAGGCCAACCAGCCCGGTGACGGGCGTGCGCTGGCCCTGTCCTTCGCTGACGGGTTCCTCCCCGGCGAGGGCCTGCGCTCGCTGACGGCCTGGTCGGCCGGCCAGGCCGGGGACGCCGCGCTGACCGCCTGGGGCTGGCGCCTGCGCGAGGACCCGCAGGCCACCGCCCACTGGCGGCCGAGGGCGCGCGGCGTGACCGTGGACAGCGAGGGCGGCTTCCGCTTCCGCGGCCGTCGCGCCGCCCTCACCGCGATCGTCAACTGGCTCGAACGGCCCGAGACCACACGCAAGGCGCTGGTCGTCACCGGCATGCCCGGCGTCGGGAAGTCGGCGGTCCTGGGCAGGATCGTGACCACGGCCGATCCCGAGATCTCAGCGCTGCTGCCGGCCGGCGACACCGTGGTCTCGGCACCGCTCGGCTCCGTCTCCTGCGCCGTGCACGCCAAGGGCAAGACGGCGATGGAGGTCGCGACGGAGATCGCCCGGGCCGCCTCGGCCCGGCTCCCGGCCGAGCTGGGCGACCTGCCGCCGGCGCTCAACGACGTCCTGTCCGAGCTCGACGGCGCAACGCGCTTCAACGTGGTGATCGACGCGCTGGACGAGGTGACGTCGGCGGCCGAGGCCCGCGCGATCATCAAGCAGATCGTGGTCCCCCTCGTGGAGACGTGCGCCCGCACCGGCGTCCAGGTCGTGGTCGGCACGCGGCGGCACGACGACGGCGGCGACCTGCTCCTGCACTTCGGGCAGGCCAAGAGCGAGATAGACCTCGACAAGGCCGAGTACTTCGAGCTCGACGACCTGGCCGCCTACGCCGAGGCCACCCTCCAGTTGCTCGGCGACGAACGTTCGGACAACCCCTACAACGACCCCGCGGTCGCCGCCCCGGTGGCCAGGCGGATCGCCGAGCTCGCCGACCGCAACTTCCTGGTCGCCGGCCTCGTATCCCGGGCACACGGCATGCACGACGAGCGGGCGATCGCGCCCGCCGACATCTCGTTCACCCCGAGGGTCGAGGATGCCCTCCGCAAATACCTGGAGCGCATCCCACCGGCCGGCGACCTCGACGCCGGGCAGATCCTGACCGCGCTCGCGTTCGCCCGGCCTCCCGGTTTCACCGCCGAGCTGTGGCGCCACGCCATCAACGCCCTGTACGAGCCGGAGCTCACCGCCGAGACACTGACCAGGTTCATCCGCTCGTCGGCGGCCAACTTCCTCGTCGAGTCCGGCGGCGAGCCGAGTGCGCCCAGTTATCGGCTGTTCCACCAGGCGCTGAACGACACCCTCCTGGACGACCGCCAGGGCGTCAGCCTCCCCGAGGAGGACGAGGCCGCCCTGACCCGCACCTTCGCCGAGCTCGGACGCACCACGAACTGGGCCGCCGCGCCCGCCTACCTGCTGCGTTCCCTCCCGGGCCATGCCGTCGCGGCTCAGCTCATCGACGAGGTGCTCACCGATGACACCTATGTGCTGCACGCCGACCTGTCCCATCTGATCCCGCTCGCCAAGCACGCGGTGTCCTCCGCCGGACGCGGCAGGACGCGGCTGCTCCAGCTCACTCCCCGGGCGGTCACCGCCTCCCCCGCCGAACGCGTCTCCCTCTTCAGCCTCACCGAGGCGCTGGAAGGACTGGAATACGCCTTCAGCCGTCATCCTGCCCCTCCCGGCCAGGTGGCCTACCGGGCCTTGTGGGCCTCGTCCACCCCCCGGCGCGAACTCGCGCCCCTTGAAGGCCATGGGCAACGGGTCCGCAGCCTTTGCGGAATCCGGCGCGCCGGCCGCACCGACATGGTCGCCAGCGCGGACGGCCGCGAGGTCCGTGTCTGGGACCTCGAAACCGGCCAGTCGTCGCTCGTGCTGACCTCCGAGGGGCCGGCTCCCAGGAGCGTCTGCGCCTTCCTCGACGACGGCAGGACGCGGCTGGCGGTCGGCCTGGGCTCCGGCGAGGTCATCATCGTCGATCTGGAATCCGGTGCACGGATTCGGACCCTGAGCGGCCACGACGGCGCGGTCAACGCCGTATGCGCCCTCACCGTCCACGATCAGCTCATCCTGGCCACCGCAGGGCACGAAGGGAAGATCGGCCTCTGGAACCTCACGACCGGCGGCAACACGTTCCTCAGCGGACATCGCCACGAGGTCAACGCACTCTGTGAGCACTCGGGCGTCCTGGTGTCGGGAGGCGGCGACGGGACGCTCAGGAGCTGGGATCCCCTGACCGGAACTCCCCTCCAGGTCCTTCGCCGGCATTCCGGACCCGTCAACGACCTCTGCACCATGACGACCGCCGAAGGACGCGAGCTGGTGGTCTCCGCCGGAGGCGACGACACGGTGGCGCTCTGGGAGTCGAACGCCGCCGGGGACCTCGTGTTCTCGCGCGCGCTGTCCGGGCACACCTTCGCGGTCCGGGGCGTGTGCTCGTTCACCTGGAAGGACCAGGCGCTCCTGGCCAGCGCTGGCGACGACACCGTGCGGCTCTGGGACGTCGGGACGGCCATGGCACGGGAGGTCGGGCGGCACGACGGGCATGTCTGGTCGGTGTGCCAGGTCGAGGTCGACGGCCGTCCCGTGCTCGCCAGTGGCGGCACCGACGGCACGGTCCGCCTCTGGGACATCGACGTCGCCGCGGACCGGCCCGCTCGTGAGCCGATGGGCGCCGAGCGCGTCGCGACCGTGAACTGGCCTGCTGGAGCGGCCGTCGTCACGGGAGACGGCGACGAGCTGACCATCTGGTCACCTGCGACGGGGGCCATGACGTACACGGGGTCGGTCGACGAGAACCCGATCGTTCATTCGGAGGCCGTGACCTGCCACCTCTTCAGAGACGTTCCGCGCACCTACCTGTTCGTCGCGACCACGCGAGGTTTCTACCTTCTCCCGAGCGACGACGAAGGAGAAGTGAGGATCGACCCGGTGTCGAGCAGATACGTCGAGGTCACCGCCTGCGCGGTGACGCCCTTCCACGGCGGCGCCCTGATCTCTTATGTCGCCGGTCACATCGTGCGCGCCATCCATCTCAGCCCGGCCTTTCTCAGGGAGCTGGAGGTGTATCCGAACAGGGTCCCGTTCGACCTGACCAACGTCCCGCTCACCACCACCGTTCGCAACGTCCAGGCCATGTGCGCGGTGGGGGGCATGAGCGGCGACCTGAGGCTGTTCACGGTGAACGACACACAGATCGAGTCGTGGATCGTCACCGAGCGCTGGTTCAACGACGTCGCCGAGCGCTGGCTCGAAGACGAGGTGGGAACGGACGTCCGCTTCGAGCATCCCATCGATCACAGCCTCAGCCGGACCCGCACGATCAGCGACCTGACGGCCATGAAGGTGGGGGATGTCTTCATGCTGCTCGCCGTCACGCAGGGACGGCACATCGAACTCTGGAGGATCCCGTCCGGCGAGGGTTATCGCGGGCAGGACTATTCTCTCGTCGCCACATTGAGCGGCGGCGCCGGTGACATCACCTCGCTCTACCCGTTCACGGCCGGTCGGCGGACCATGCTCGCGGCCGTGGGCGACGACCGGATCGTCCAGATCTGGGACGTGGCGTCGCGCACCAGCGTCATGACGATCCCCTTTCCGCACCGGATCTGTTCGGTGAGTTTCAGCGAGGGCATCCTCTATGTCGGGCTGTCGGCAGGCGTCGTCGCCGTCCAGCTGTCGCCCGAGGCCCTCCGCGTCTGACCAGGTCTGGATGCCGCGGTCAGCGCCGCAGCATGCCCTGTTCGATGGCTTCGATGATGCGCGGACGGAGCTCGGCGGCGCTGATGATCGCGTCCACCGAGCCGACCTCGACCGCGCGCTGGATGCTGTGCACCCGGTCGAACTCGGTGGCGACCTCGGCGACCTTCTCCGCCCGCACCGCCGACTGGACGTCGGCGAGCCGGGCGTGGAGCGCGGCGCGCTCGGCGCCGCTGGCGGCCGAGAGCAGCGCCTGCAGCTCGGTCACCCGCGGGTCGGTCGAGGTGCGGTTGTTCACCTCGCCGGAGAACACCACGGCCGCGGCCGGGGCGCCGCCGAGCACCGAGGCGAACGAGCCCTCCAGCGCGAGCACGGTCATGTTCGGGTTGAGCGCCTTGGAGAACACCACGAACGCGCCGCCGTGATAGCGGGAGACCACGCAGAACACGATCGGGCCGTCGAAGTTGACGATCGCCCGGCCGATCTCCGCGCCGTACTCCAGCTGCAGCTTGCGCATCGACTCCGGCGAGCCGTCGAACCCCGACAGGTTCGCCAGCACGACCAGCGGCCGGTTGCCGGACGCCGCGTTGATCGCCCGGGCGGTCTTCTTCGACGACCGAGGGAACAGCGTGCCCGCGGTGTAGGTGTCCGGGCCGTCGGTGGGCGGGAAGCCGCGCCGCGGCACCGACCGCGACTCGATGCCGATCAGGCAGACCGGCCGGCCACCGATGTGCGCGTCCTGCACCGCGGCCGTCTCGGCGTCGGCCATGCCCGCCCAGCGCTCCAGCACCGGGTGGTCCTGGTCGGACAGCGCGCGCATCACCGTGCGGATGTCGAACGGCTTCTTGCGGTCCGGGTTGTGCTCGGCGGAGAAGATCTCGCCGACGGTGGTGAAGTCGCTGCCGACGATCGCGTGCGGGAAGCCCGAGACGTCGCGGTCGAACGGGTCGGTGGTGGGCACCCGCCGCGGCGCCGTCTCGCCGGGCACGACGTAGGTGTGGTCGTAGTGCGCCATCAGCACGTCACGGGCCGCCGGCAGGCTCGGCGCCCAGTACTGCGCCTGGCCGTTCGGTCCCATGACGCGGTCGTAGCCGCCGATGCCGAAGTTGTCCTCGGCCGACACCCCGCCGGAGAAGTCCAGCGCCTGCTTGCCGGTGAGCACCATCGCCGAGTCCGGCGTCATCACGAGGATGCCCTTGGTGTGCATGAGCATCGTCGCCTCGGCGTTCCAGTACGGCTGGGCGCCGACGTTGATCCCGGCGACCACGATGTTGATCTCGCCGCCGCCCTGGGTGAACGTGACGATCCGCTTGAGCGCCGCCGCGACCCAGTCCATGTTCTCGGTCCCGGAGCTCATCGAGATCTTGGCGCCCGCCGAGAGAGCGAACCATTCGAGGGGCACGCGCATGCGTTCTGCGAGGTCCAGCGCGGCGATCACCCGGGCGCACTCCGGTTCCGACAGCGCGCCCAGCGCCTTGGTCGGGTCGCCGAGCAGCACCACGCGGGTGACGCCCTGGGGATGCCGTTCGGTCGGCGTGGTGACGACGCCCGCCACGATCGCCGCGGAGTTCCTGCCCTTCGGCCGGTCGACCGGGACGAGTACGCCGTGCTCGTCGAGGTCGTGCTCGGCGAAGGTGCCCCGGGGACCGGCGAGCAGGCTGGTCAGCTCGTACGGGTAGACGTTCCCCCGCCGGGCCGCGCGCAGCACCTTCTGGCGATAGTCGTCGAGCGGGCGCACCGGCTCCGTGGACGGCCCGGCGACGTGCAGGCGCGCGCCGTGGCCCGGCTCCTGGGTGATCCGCACGGCGATCTCGGTCAGCGCGCCGGCGGGGGTGCGGCGGCGGGCCACGAACTGGACCTCCTCCAGCCCCGCACCGGCGATCGTCGGCAGCAGGCGCTGGACCAGCGCCTTGAGCTCGTCGACGGTGAGGTCGGTCGGCGGCCAGACGTACATCATGATGCGGTTGGTGTCGAACCGCTTGTTCTGCGGCCGCTGCGCCTGGATGTTGCGGATCGCGTCCAGGCACGCGGTGAACACGTCCTCCGCGACGGGCAGCGAGAGGAGCCTGCCGCCGGCGTCGCGCAGCGGCGTCAGGTCGCGGACCTGGCCCAGCGCGATGAGCCGCTCGTCGGCCGGGTTGCTCTTCGCGACGGCCCGGTACAGGTAGATCTCCTCGTCCGCGGACGGCAGCCGGGTGAGGTCGAACTCGCGCAGCCGCTGCAGTTGCAGGCGCTGGGCGATCTGCGGGTGCAGGCCGCGGATCAGCCGGTCCTCGGCGAAGCCCGCGCCGTCCGGCCGGAAGGTGAAGTGGTGGTGCATCACGGCGCCGCCGGTGCCGGTGACGGTGGCGGTGATCCGGCGGACGCCGGCCGGCTGCGGACGCTCGGCGAGGATCTCGCCGAGCCGTAGCGCCATCGCGTCGGCGTCGGGCTGGTTCTCCCACGTCACGTAGAGGTCGGCGACCAGCCCGCGCTCGGGAACGCCGGCCGCGAACGTGGCGACGGCGTCGATGGCCGCGGGCAGAGCGGAGATGTCGACGGCGGTCGTGACCACGCGCTTCACGCCGCCCGAGCCGGTGTGCTCGGCGGTGACGAACCTGCAGCCCGCGGTGTCGCGCGCGGTGACGTCCGAGAGCCAGCGGTTGCCGTAGTAGCGGCGGGTCAGCACCTCCAGCAGCGGCGCGTGGTCGCGTCCGTCGCGGCCGATCCGCTGGCCGATCAGCCGGACGAGCGGCTCGGAGCTGCCCACCATGGCCTGGATCCGCTCGGCGCGGTCGGGCGCGCCCGGGTTCCGGTCCAGGTAACGCAGCTCGTCGCGGACGGCGGCGTAGACCTTGGCGCGGTTGCGGCGCATCAGCGGCTGGGTGAACCAGCGGAACACCACGCCGCGGGCCAGGTCCGACACCGTGGGGAACCGTACCTGTGTGGCCTCGACCAGATGCTCCAGGGTGCGCCCGGCACGTTCGCCGAGCGACTCCAGCGGCGGCGGGCCGGCCAGCCAGTCGCGCAGCAGTTCCGACACGACGGCGACGCCGGTGCCCATCTTCTGCTGGGCGAGGAAGATCCGGAAGACCGCGTCCTCCAGCTCCGGCGTCCGGTCGAGGTCGCCGATGCCGTAGTGGGCGAGGACCTTGCCGAGCTTGGCCTGGAAGCCCTCGGTCACGCGGGCGCGTTCGACGTCGAGGCTCCGCAGGTAGCTGTGGAAGAACTCGCGCGGGCTGTGCACCGGGCTGCCCGGCTCGGCGTCGAGCTCGCCGCCCGGCTCGTTGCGGCTCAGTTCCGACAGGTCGGCGAACACGGTGAGCAGGTCCAGCTCACCCTCGATGGGCTCGCCGCCCAGCTCCGAGCGCGCGGCCAGATAGTCGGCCAGCACGCGCTTGTCGTCGTGCGGGTCGCTGTCGAAGCCGAGCAGCAGGTTGGCCAGGTCCTGCAGGCCGCGTTCGGCGCGTTCGGCCGCGGACGCCGGGGGCTCCGGCGGCAGCTCGACCGGGGCGGTGTCGGCGGCCGGCCCCGCCGCCCCGGCGTCCTCGTCGGCCAGCGGCTCCAGCCGCATCAGCGGCGCGCCGGTCTCGACCTGGCTGCCCACCGAGACCGGGCACTCGCGGACCCGGGCGCGGAACGGCGCGCGCAGCACCGTCTCCATCTTCATGCTCTCCAGCACCAGGACCGGCGCGCCCGACTCGACCTCGTCGCCGACCTCCAGCGGCGTCGCGACCACCAGCGCGGGCGCGGGAGAACGGACGACCCCGCCCTCGTCGCGGCTGACCCGGTGCATGACGCCGTCGACCTCGACCATGTGGATGGGCCCGTGCACGGCCGACACCAGCCGGAACCGGCGGCCGTTGACCACGATCTGGCCGCTGTGCGCGTCGAACCGCTCCACCTCGACGTCCGCCAGGTGCACGTCGCCGCCGCCGGAGACGCCGACGCGGAACCGCCTGGGCCCGACCCGGGCGACGGTCACCCGGTAGCCGACACCGCGGAGCTTGAGCTCCAGCGGACGGCCCGAGTCGTGCCGCACCTGCGGGCGCCCGCCGTGCGCGGTGGACAGCAGGCGCTGGCGGCTGACCGCCTCCTCGTCCTGGTACGCCTCGATCGCCGCGGCGACCAGGGCGATCGCGGAGTGCCGGTGGCTGACCAGGCGGCCCTCGGCGCGCACCCGGTCGATCCAGCCGGTGTCGGCGCTCGCGTCGATCACCTCGGGCTGGTCCAGCAGGTCGAGCACGAAGCTCTTGTTGGTCGCGCCGCCCTCGATGATCACTGTGGTCTCGGCGAGCGCGCGGCGCAGCCGGCCGAGCGCCTGCTCGCGGTCGCGGCCGTAGGCGATGACCTTCGCGATCATCGAGTCGAAGTCGGCCGGGATGGTGTCGCCCTCGCTGACGCCGGTGTCGACGCGGACGCCCGGCCCGGCGGGCAGCACCAGCCGCGCGATGCGGCCGGGCGCGGGCGCGAAGTCGCGGTCGGGGTCCTCGGCGTTGAGCCGGGCCTCGACGGCGTGACCGGCCTCGGCCGGCGGGGGTCCCTCCAGCCGGCCGCCGTTCGCCACGTGCAGCTGCAGCCGGACCAGGTCGGTGCCGGTGGTGATCTCGGTGATCGGGTGCTCGACCTGCAGCCGGGTGTTGACCTCCAGGAAGGCGAACATCTGCTCGCCGGGGTGGTAGAGGAACTCGACCGTGCAGGCGCCGCGGTAGCCGACGGCGACGGCGAGCCGTTCGGCCGACGCCTTCAGCTCGGCGGTCTGCGCGGCGCCGAGGACCGGGGAGGCGGACTCCTCGATGATCTTCTGGTTGCGCCGCTGCACCGAGCAGTCCCGGACGCCGAGGGCCCACGCGGTGCCCTGCCCGTCGGCGATGACCTGGACCTCGACATGCCGGGCGCCGGTGACCAGGCGCTCCAGGAAGACCACCCCGGACCCGAACGCGCGCAGCGCCTCCTGGCTGGTGCGCTCGTAGGCGTCGGCCAGGTCCTCCGCCGAGGCGACCATGCGGATGCCGCGCCCGCCGCCGCCCGCGGTCGCCTTCAGCATCAGCGGATAGCCGATCTCACCGCCGGCGCGCAGCGCGTCCTCCAGCGTGGCGACCTCGCCGCGGCTCCACGGCGCGACCGGGACGCCGACCTCCTCGGCGATCAGCTTGGCGCCGATCTTGTCGCCGAGCCTGCGCATCGCCTCCGCGCTCGGCCCCACGAAGGTGATGCCGATCTTGTCGCACAGCTCGGCGAACGCCGGGTCCTCGGCGACGAACCCCCAGCCGACCCACGCGGCGTCGGCCTTGGTCTCGGTCAGGGCGCGTTCCAGGACGGCGTGGTCGAGGTACGGGCGGGCCGAGGCGGGGCCCAGCGAATACGCGACGTCCGCTTCACGGACGAAGGTCGCGTTGCGATCGGCGTCGGTGTAGAGGGCGACCGTCTCGATCCGCGCCCCGGTCTCCGCCGAAAGATCCCGGACGGCGTGGATGAGCCGCATGGCGGCCTCTCCGCGGTTGACGATGGCGACACGACTGAACACCGGCTGAGCCTCCCGACTACCCCATGCGCATAAGGCGACGTCCGGCCCTCGGAGCGTCGCCTGCACCTTGATCTACACCCTCCTCGGTTACCGCCTGGTAAACCAATGCCCCGCTCCCACGCATTGTGGAGCCATTGCCTTGTAGAGACCCGACAAAAAATCGCTCTGGTCACGCCGCCACGTCAGCGGCGGTACGTCACCTCCCGGCACCGGAGCCGGCACCGGAGGCCCTAGTAGGGCCAGGTCCAGTCGCGGACTTCAGGGGCGTCCTCGCCGTGTTCGCGGGTGTGGGCACGCAGTTCGAGGCGATGGTCGGCCATGCGCTGGCGGAGGTGCGCGACCCGGCCGCCCAGGTGCGGAACGCGGTCGATGACGTCCATGACCAGGTGGTAGCGGTCGAGGTCGTTGAGCATCACCATGTCGAACGGCGTGGTCGTGGTCCCCTCCTCCTTGTAGCCGCGCACGTGGAGGTTGTGGTGGCCGGCGCGGCGGTAGGTGAGGCGATGGATGAGATACGGGTAGCCGTGGAACGCGAAGATGACCGGCTTATCTGTGGTGAACAACGCGTCGTACTCGGCGTCGGGCAGGCCGTTGGGGTGCTCGCTCGCGGGCTGCAGCCTCATCAGGTCGACCACGTTGACCACCCGTATCCGCAGGTCGGGCAGGTTCTGGCGGAGCAGGTCGACGGCGGCGACGGTCTCCAGGGTCGGGATGTCACCGGCGCAGGCCAGCACGACGTCGGGATCGGCGCCGCCGTCGGTGCTCGCCCACTCCCAGATGCCGATGCCGCGTGTGCAGTGCAGGACGGCGGCGTCCATCGGCAGCCAGTTGAGGGCGGGCTGCTTGCCCGCGACGACGACGTTGACGTGGTCGCGCGAGCGCAGGCAGTGGTCGCCGACCGACAGCAGCGTGTTGGCGTCCGGCGGCAGGTAGACACGGACGATCTCGGCCTTCTTGTTCATGACGACGTCCAGGAAACCGGGGTCCTGGTGGGTGAAGCCGTTGTGGTCCTGGCGCCACACGTGCGACGACAGCAGGTAGTTGAGTGAGGCGATGGGACGCCGCCAGGGCAGATGCCGGGTGACCTTGAGCCATTTGGCGTGCTGGTTGAACATCGAGTCGACGATGTGGACGAACGCCTCGTAGCTGTTGAACACCCCGTGCCGGCCCGTCAGCAGGTAGCCCTCCAGCCAGCCCTGGCACAGATGCTCGGACAGCACCTCCATGACGCGGCCGCTGGGAGCCTGGTGCTCGTCGGTGTCGTGACGTTCGCCGGCGAAGACGCGGTCGGTGACCTCGAAGACCTCACCGAGCCGGTTGGAGGCGGTCTCGTCGGGCCCCATGATCCGGAAGTTGCCGGGGTTGGCGGCGATGACGTCGCGCAGGAAGGCGCCGAGCCGGCGAGTCGGCTCCGTCGAGGTCGTGCCCGGCTTGTCGACGGTCACCGCGTAGTCACGGAAGTCCGGCAGGATCAGGGGGCGCAGCAGCAGGCCGCCGTTGGCGTGCGGGTTGGCGCTCATCCGCCGCTCGCCCTCCGGCGCATGGGCCTTGATCTCGGGTCGCGGACGGCCTTGATCGTCGAAGAGCCGCTCGGGCCGGTACGACCGCAGCCAGCCCTCCAGCTGGGCGAGGTGTTCCGGATTGTCACGCACGCCCGACAAAGGCACCTGGTGGGCACGCCATGTGCCCTCGACCGGTACACCGTCGACCTCGCGCGGCCCGGTCCAGCCTTTAGGCGTACGCAAAATGATCACCGGCCAGCGGCGGCGTTCGCGGATCTTTCCGCCGCGGGCACCCTTCTGGATCGCGGCGATCTCGTCGAAGGCGCGGTCCAGCGCCGCGGCCATGCCCCGGTGCATCCTGGCAGGGTCGTCGCCGGTGACCAGGTAGGGGTTGTAGCCGTAGCCGTCGAAGAGCTGGACCAGCTCCTCCTCGGGGATGCGCGCCAGCACCGCCGGGTTGGCGATCTTGTAGCCGTTCAGGTGCAGGATCGGCAGCACCGCGCCGTCGTGCACCGGATCGAGGAACTTGTTGGCGTGCCAGGAGGCCGCCAGCGGCCCGGTCTCGGCCTCCCCGTCCCCGACGATGCACGCCACCGTCAATTCCGGGTTGTCGAACGCGGCACCATAGGCGTGCGCGAGCGAATAGCCCAGCTCCCCGCCCTCATGGATCGAGCCCGGGGTCTCCGGCGCGACATGGCTGGGCACGCCACCAGGGAACGAGAACTGCCGGAACAGCCGCGCCATCCCGGCCTCGTCCTGCGGCACCTGCGGGTAGACCTCGCTGTAGGTGCCCTCCAGCCACGCGTTCGCCACCGCCGCCGGACCACCGTGACCCGGCCCCATGATGTAGATCATGTTGAGATCGCGTGCCCGGATCAGCCGGTTGAGGTGGGCGTAGCAGAAGTTCAGGCCGGGCGTCGTCCCCCAGTGCCCCAGCAGCCGCGGCTTGATGTGCTCAGGACGCAACGGCTCCCGCAACATCGGATTGGCCAGCAGGTAGATCTGTGCCGCCGACAGATAGTTGGCGGCCCGCCAGTAGGCATCGATCGACTGGGTTTCCTCAGCGGAGATGGTCTTGGCCTTCGCCATCGCAGAGTCCTCTGCTCGTCAGCGTCGTTCGTCAGACCCTGGCCGCCGAAACGGCCAGAGATCAGGTCCCGTGCCCGCGTCCGCTCCGGCCATTCATCCGCGACGGCGCGACGTCAGAAGCGCTCGAAGCGGAACGGGGCGAGGATGTCGCCGTGGTCCTCGCCGAGTACCTCTCCCGCGACAAGGTCACCGGCGTGCACGCTCAGGGTCACGCCGCTGTGCGACACGGCGAAATGGAGGTTGGGCAGCTCGTTCACCCGTCCCAGCACCGGCAGGCCGTCGCCGGGGATGGGCCGTTCACCGATCCGGACGTCTTCGACCGTGGCCGCCCGCAGGCCCGGACAGAGGGCACGCCCCGCCTCAAGCAGTTCGTCGATCGCTGACTGCTCGACCGCCCCGGACGCCCGTACCGCACCATCGATGCCAGGGGTGTGCAGCAGCAACCGTCCGGCGCCGTCCGGGCGCAGATGAACGCGCGGACCGTGGACGACCCGGGACACCGAAACCGCTGCCACCGCCGAAGTGCAGACCACGACGCCGCTGGCATTGCGCATCGGCAGGACCAGCCCCGCGAACGCGGCGATCCGGGCGGCCTGCGGGCCCGCGCAGTTCACGACCGCGTCCGCCGGCAGGCGCCGGCCCGAGGCGAGCCGGACGGCGCGCACCCTGCCACCGGTCACCTCCAAGCCGGTGACAGCGTCGCCGCGCACAAGCTCGGCGCCACGAGAGAGCGCGCCCGACAGCAGGTGGTGGACGAGAGGAGCCGGCTCGATCCAGCCTTCGCGCGGGAAGTACGCGATCTCGTCGGCGGGAAGCCGGGCGGGGTCGATGCCGGGTTCCAGGCCCAGCACCTCGGCGCGGCTGAGCCAACGCGCGTCGTAGCCGTACGCCAGAACCCCGGCGACCTTCGTGCGCAGCCGCTCGCGTCCGAGGTCGTCGTCGGCCCACTCCAGATTGCCGCCCTCGTGGTACCAGCCGCCGTCGGGCGCCTCGGCCGCCAGCCTCCGATGGGCCTCCATGCCGGCGACGCTGAGCTCGTGGTAGGCCCGTGGCTGCTTGCCGCAGGAGTTGATCCAGGAGAACGTCGCTCCGGAGGTGCCTCCTGCCGGCGCGCCGGCGTCCACGACGACGGCACGGGCTCCCCGCCGCGCCAGCGACGCGGTCACCGCCGCACCGTAGACACCGGCGCCGACGACCACCACCGTCTCGACCATGCTGACCACTGTTACCCAACGACCGGGCCGACGTTAAGACCTCACGTGGCCACGGGCTCAGCCTCAGTTCGCCGACCGGTCCCTCGGCCAGCCGCCGAGACCCGCGAACTGCCTCATGAACCGTTCGCACCGTTCCTCGAAGGGACCGGCGCCGCCGGTCAGGCGAGCCGCCTCGATGAACCGGCCGGGATCCCAGTCCCTCGCGTCGAGCATGGCGATCTCGATATCGACGAACGCGCCGCCGCTCACGGTCGCCGCGCCCAGCGCGACCGAGGTCGCCAGCACCACGCCCACGCAGGTCCGCGTCGGGCTCACGACCGCCTCGACGCGAGGCTCCGCCCCCTGTACGCCGGTCAGGTCGATCACCATGGCGAAGGCTCGGTCCTCCTTCCCCGCAAGGCCGATCTCGAACTCGACCGAACCCGCGGTCTGGCCCTCCTCCGGCGGAATCCGCACTCCGATCATCGTGGCTTCCAGGTCCTCACCCGTCAGCGAACGACGCGGCGGCGCCTTCGAGTCGTTCTCGGTACGCCACCCTTCGAAGACCGTCATCTCCGGTGCCCGGTCCAAGCCGAGCAACTCCGTCAACGCGCCCGCCGCGCACCCCATCACTGAGGCCAGGGAGACCGGCCGTGGCAGCTCGGCCACAACATCGACAGACATGAACCGACCGTAGCCCCCGGGCTGGGCGGGGCGCGTGCGAGTCTTGCATCCGGTACCTAGGTACACGCTTACCGTCGGAGCATGGATCAGAACACGAATGCCGCCGACCAGGAATGGGCGCCGGACGCCTGCACGCTGCCGACCGCCGAACGTCCTCTGCGGACGGCCGAGTTCGACAAGGTCTTCACCAAGACCGTGACGCGCGCCGAGTTCATGGAACCGGCCCGGCTGAGGCTGAGCCTGTCCGCCGGCCCCCGCGCGACCGGCGAGATCGCCGCACTGCTCGCCGCCGAGACCGCGTGCTGCTCGTTCTTCACGTTCACCCTCACCATCGCGGCCGAGACGACCTCGCTTGAGGTCACGGTCCCTGCCCGGCGGACCGACGTGCTGAACGGTTTTGCCGCTCAGGCGAGGGCCGCCATCACGGCGCGAGCCGAGGCCGGTGTCGGCTAGCCGCCGCTGAGCGCGGCCAGCCGACACGCGTTCCAGTCCCCGGACTGCCGCAGCCCGCCGATGACGGACGGTTCAGGCGCGTCATCGGCGGCTCGGCCTCGGGCGGATCACTGGCAAAATGCTATGTAGCAGTTTTTTGAGCGATTTTTTTTAGCACCCTCGGTCCAAGGGGGCGGTCATGCGGGGTGATCAGGTAGGCCAGAACGGCCGAGAGGATCATGACGGCCAGCACGAACAGGTAGCGCGCGGTGAGCGTGGCGGCGTAGTTGGCCACGGCGATCACGCCCTGGGTCACGCCGGCGAAGATGCTGAGCGCCACCAGGCTGGCGCGGCGGCTAGGACGTCCTCGCACGACCGGCCCGGGAGGCCGTCGCTCCGGCAGATCAGATCCCATGTCGTCGCAGACCTTTGTCCGCGCCGTCGGTCGGCCCGTGCCGAAAGCGAGCCAGGGCATGGACCTCGACCTCGGTCCCGTCGTCCACAGCGCCATTCTCCGGTCGACGCTCCACAGGTACCGGCGGGAGGCGGATCTGACCCAGGAGTTCGTCGCACGCCACCTGGAATGGTCACCATCGAAGGTCATCCGGATCGAGGGCGGCCAGAGCGGCATCCGGAAGACCGACCTCGAAGCGCTGCTGAAGCTCTACGGGGTGACCGAGCTTCGTGAGGTGGAGCGTCTGCTCGACCTCGCCCGCAGCGCACGGGAACGAGGCTGGTGGCACCGCTATCAGGGCAGGCTGGAGCCGACGTTCCTCAGCTACCTCGGTTACGAGACCGGCGCTTCCTTCATTCGCGAGTTCCAGGCCGCGGTCATCCCGCCGCTGCTCCAGATCGACGAGTACGCCGACATCATCGCCGGTAACCAGATCGACGACGGAACAGATCGAGCGCTGACCGTCGAGGTGACCCGGCGGCGCCGGGAGACGCTGGCCTGGCGGCAGCGCCCGCCACGCCGCCTCTACCTGCTCGACGAGATGAGCATCCGGCGGCACGTCGGCATCAGGATCGATCCCGGCGTCATGCCGCGCCAGCCGGCCCATCTCGCCGAGACGGTGGAGACCGACCCCTCGGTCATGATCCGTGTCGTCCCGGTCTCCTCAGGCGCCTACGCCGGGATGAACGGCGCCTTCGCGCTCCTGCAGTTCCAGGACGGCCTGCTCGACGAAGTCGTCTATCGCGAGGGGATCGGCGTGCTTCCCGCGGCCGATCGCAGGGTTCTCGGCTACCGCGAGGCGTTCGAGGCGATCCTGGAGGACGCGCTGCCCGCTGAGGACTCCTTGGAACTGATCACCGCTGTCGCCGAGGAGATGCGGTGAGGACGAGCTGGCCGATCTCAGCCAAGGCCTGCATCGGCCGGATCGGACGTCCACGCCGTACCCCAGACTCGGGTTGTCACGACAGGAAGGTGGGATGGTCATGAAAGCCAAGGCGCGCCTCATCGGGGCTTTGGCCCTCGCCACGGCAGGTGTCGCTGTTCAGGTGCCCGCCGGTCCGGCGCAGGCCACGATCGTGTGCCCGATCGGCTATGTCTGCCTGCAGCCGGAGCACTCCCCGAGCAACCAGCTCATCCTTATCAAGGAGGGTGACAGACAAGCTTTCCCCGGCGGGGTGGAGGTCGCGGCGGTGTCCAATCAGACCAAGCTGAACTACTGCGTCAGCAGCCACCCCTACAACTACGGTCTCGCTCCGAGGCAGCAGGTTGTCCGCTCTCACACCGTGCTGGCAGTCGGTCCGAGCAACTACTGCCTCACCTAAAACGGTCGGCCTTCCCAGCCTGGCCGGTGGGCGTCGTCCTATTTCTCGCGTTGTCGCCGCACCATCTCGTTGATCCAGATGGGTGCGAACGGAGAGGTGCAGTTCGGGGGCGTCGGGTAGTCCTTGAGCACTTCCAGGCGCTCCCCGATGCCGATGGCACGGGCGCGGTGCTCGGCGTGCTCGATCCCGATCTGAGCCAGGCAGTGGTTCATCGCCCACTGCAGGCGGTCCGGGGCGTCCTTCATCTCCGCCTCGATGACGTCGAGCAGGCCTGCGAGGTCGAGCCCGCCCGGCTTCTTCGCCACGCGTTCGGTCGTCAGTGCCCAGCCGGCACTGGCGATGACCGGATCCGCGTCCGCAGACCAGGCCAGGCGTAGCTCTTCGGAGTGCGGATTCTTCTTCACCACGTAGTTCACCAGCCAGTCGTGCACCTTGGGAGTGCGTGCCTGGCGCAACATAACGTCCAGTTCGTCGCGCTCGAACGCCCTCGGACGGCAGATCAAGGTCGCCAGCAGTCTGGCCGCGGTGTCATCGGTCTCCCAGAGCCGGCGCGCGAGCTCCTGCTGCGTCCTCAGCCGCTTCGCGACGGCGCGCAGCCTGCTGAGGTTCACACCGTGATCGTCACCGTGCTTCTCGTTCACCTCGCGGATCTTCGGGTCCTCGAGCGCGGCCAGCTCGGCCATCACCTCGGCCACCGTCGTCTCCGCCACCCCGGCCTCCCGTCCGCGCCGTCCGGGATTCAGCCTACGACAGGAGGCCTGCCTCCCGTCGTACGCGCCTCAGTGATGCTCCCCGTCCACGGAGTCGGTGGCCAGAGGCACTGGGGTCCCGGTCTTGCTGTAGCCGAGTGCCTCGGTGATCCGGCCGTCGCGTACCCGCATGAGGTTCACGCCGCGTACCGAGTCGGACGGGCCGTCGCCGTAGTGGTAGCGCCAGCGGATCGTCGCCCGGTCTCCGTCGATCGTGACGTCCTCGGGCTCGAACCGGGTGGTGCGGTCTGCGGCGAGGGCGTGCCAGAACGCCAGGCAAGCCTCGCCTCCCTCGACGCGTTCCCCGTCGGGCGCCGGCTGGATCGCCTCCATCACGCAGTCGTCGGCGACCAGGTCGTCGAGAACCTCGGGGGCATGGCGGGCGAACGCGTCGTTGAACCGGTCGATGACCTCGGCCGTGGTGCGAAGCGGCACGATGACTCCTTGAGATAGAACGTTCGGTCTACTTATGTATACCGACCAGTTGATCTACTTGTCAACGGGTGCGAAGCTGGTCCCATGACCACGCGTACCGGGCCGGGTCCCCGCGAACGCCTCCTTGAAGCAGGCCGCGAACTGACTTACCGCCAAGGCGTCGGCATCGGCGTCGATGCGCTGCTGAAGGCGGCCAACGTCGCGCGCCGCTCGCTGTACGAGCACTTCGGCGGCAAGGACGGGCTGATCGCCGAGGTGCTGCGGCGCAGCACCTCCGAAGACGAGGAGCACTACCGGCAGACGATGCGGTCGGCCGGCGACGATCCGCGCGCCCGGCTGCTCGCCGTCTTCGACCGGCTCGCCGAGATCGTCGACGAGCCGGACTTCCGGGGCTGTCGCTACCTGGCCGCCGACCTCGCCCTGACCGACCCCGGCCACCCGGGCCATGCCGTCACCCGCGACTACCGCGAACGCGTGCACCGGTTGCTGGAGGACGAGCTGATCAGGCTCGGACACGCGGAGCCCGCGGTCGCCGCCGATCAGCTCCTCCTGCTCATCGACGGTGTCATGGCCGCCGGAGCGACCCGCCCCCGCACGCGCCCCGCGGCATCCGCACGCCGGCTCGCCGAGCACGTCCTCGACGGGCGATGATCACGTTGGGGGATGAGCGTTGAGCCACGTCGCGGCTCGGCGGGCCGACGCGCGGGACAACCACGCGTCCTGAACGATCTCCGCCAGTTCGTCCCGGGTGAGCTCACCGATGCGGGCGGCCCGCAGCAGCACGGACCGGTGGCCGTTGAAGTGCGCGGTGGTGAAGAACGGCGAGGTCTCGTCCTGGACCAGCGCCTGCTTGTCCTCTTCGGACGCGACCCAGAAGACGATCACATCCTGGTAGCGTTCCCCGGTCTCGGGGTCGACCGCGTCCGGCCGGGGATTGCGGAAGAAGACGAACGACTTGCCGCCCACCTGGTAAATCGGATTGTCACCGGTCCCGCCGTAGACGGTGACGTGTGGCATGGCCAGAGCAAGCTCGTGTACGTCCTCGACCCGGGCGGGCCTACTCTCGTCTTCCGGCATGACCTCAGCGTAGGCGGCGCTGCAGGTGACAGTCGCAGCGAGGCCATGCGCTGGCCGCGCCGGATCAAGCGCCGCGCAGTGCGGTGTGAGCGACGAGGCGACGACCCCTGCCGCGGCTCCGACGGCTGAAAACCTTTCGGCACTCGCCGAACCAATCTGTGTTTTCCGGTGTCTCATAGAAGCGGCGGGCCGCCGGACGGGGCGGAGGCCCGCCGTGATCTCGCCGTCGTGATGTCTTCGCTGGAGGTCCACGCGTGGACGGCCCGTTTCGTGGTGCGCTCCGTTGTGCGGGGCCGTTGCCGCCCTGTGGGTGCTGATGGAACCTCTCGCCCCCGCAGACCCCCGGACGGTCGGCAGATACCGGCTTTCCGCCCGCCTCGGCGCGGGCGGCATGGGCCAGGTGTTCTTCGGACGCTCACCCGGCGGACGGCCGGTCGCGGTGAAGCTGATCCACGCCGCCCACGCGGCGGACGAACGGTTCCGGCGGCGGTTCCGCCTGGAGATCGAGGCGGCGCGCAGGGTCGGCGGGTTCCACACCACTCCGGTGGTCGACGCCGATCCCGATCCTCCCTCCGGCCCGCCCTGGATGGTCACCGCCTATGTCGCCGGGCCGTCGCTGGCCGACGTGCTGGCCGAGCACGGCTCCCTTCCGGCGGGAACGCTGCGCGTGCTGGGCGCCGGGCTGGCCGAGGCGCTGGAGGCGATCCATCGCGCGGGCGTCGTCCACCGCGATCTCAAGCCGTCCAACATCCTGCTCGCGGACGACGGCCCCCGCGTCATCGACTTCGGCATCGCCCGCGCCGTCGACGCCTCGGGCGTCACGGCGCGGGCGGGCACCGCCGGGTTCATGGCCCCGGAGCTGCTGACCGGCGACTCCCCCGGACCGGCGAGCGACGTCTTCGCCTTCGGCCTCGTCCTGGCGCACGCCGCCGGAGTCAGGCCGTTCGGCCAGGGGCCGGCCCAGGCGCTCGACTACCGGATCGTTCATCAGGAGCCCGACCTCACCGGACTCGCCGCCGACCTGTACGAGCTGGTGAGCACCTGTCTGGAGAAGGCTCCGGAACGGCGGCCCACGCCAGGCCAGATCCTCGACCGCCTCGCCGACCCGGCGTCCGACGGCTGGCTCCCCACACCCGTCGCGACCATGCTCACCGCCTACCAGGCCTCCGTTCCCGCGGATGCCGAGGCCCGGACGTCCGTGACTCCCGGCGCCGACACAGGCCAGGAGGCCACCCAAGCCCAGCCGTCCGACGTTCCGGTCTTCAGCAGCCGCATCCGGGCGAGCAAGGTGATCTCCTCGCGCCTGGGAATGCTGCATGTGCTGTTCGCGGTCTGCGTGGCCTACTCCTACGTCTTCGCCAACGACACGTTGCCGAACTCGCTGGAGACCGCCCAGTTCATCGTGACCGGGATCGCCCTCGGGCTCTTCCTCATCATCGTCGCGCAGACCGTCACCATGTTGACCGAACTGGTGATGCCCCGGCGGCTGGACATCGGCCCCGAAGGGGTGTCGATCGTGTGGGGAACGCGACGCGCCCGCTACGCCTGGCACGAGATCGGCGCTCTCGAAGTGGCGGGGACCGGCCAGCTCGGCCTGCGTCCGACCTTGATGTTGTGGCAGAACACCCAGTCGTGGCGGCCTCCCGCACACGAGCCGCCGCGTTTGGGCAAGACCCCCGGCCGGCCGCCCTGGCGTGACCGCAAGACCGGGTGGATCCGGATCTGCTATATCGACCAGCTGCGTCACGGCCGTGCACTCGAAGACCTACTGGAAAGGGAGACGCGATGGGCGCCGCCGAACTCGTGATCCTCATGGCAGTGATCGTCGTCCTGGCCGTCGTGGTCGTCACGCTCCTCAGAAGGCGTTGACGACGCCGCGAGCGGACGTCGCCAACGCCCTCGACATCGTTGGAGAGAAAGGAGAGGCAATGAGCGTAATGGTGGTCATCGTGGCCGCGGTGGTCGTCCTCGCCGTAGCGATCGTGTGGTGGATGCGAAGCCGCTGACGCCACGTTCCGAGTCATGCGGCCGGGACGGGCTCCTCCTCGGGCCGGGGGAAGAAGGGCAGTTCGGTGTGGACGTGGTCGGCGGCGGCGAGGATCTTCGAGGCGTCGTCGAGCGGTGGGCGGATGTAGTGGTTGATCTGCTTCTTGACGTCCGCGCCCTCGGCGCCCGAGGCCATGACCTTGCGGTCCCAGCCCCGGGCGAAGATCGCACCGGCGCCGCCCAGGTCCAGGCAGGTGACGTACGGAGCCGGGGTGAAGTCACGCGGCGCCAGGCCGAGCAGGTCGGCCGCCGCGTTGTACCCGGCCACCTTGCCGAGCGGGGTGGCGTGCTGGCAGGCCTGCATGACCGTGTGCTCGGCGTCGAAGCGTGCCGCGGCCGTGTCCCCGGCGGCGAACACCTCGGGAAGGGCGCGCAGCCACCGGTCCACCGGCACCCGGCCCAGGTGGTCGAGGTCGTCGGAGATCTGGCGGGTGAGCTCGCCGGCCCTCATCCCCACCCACCAGACCACCGCGTCGGCCTCGGCCCTGGTGCCGTCGGACAGGACGGCGTACCCGTCGCCGACCTCCGTCACCGTCGTCCCGAGACGGTATTCGATGCCGAGTTCGTCCAACGCCGACTCGATCTCCTTACGCGGACCCGGGCCGAGCTGGGCCCCGACCGCCCGCGCCCGGTCCACCAGCAGCACCCGGCCCCGCGCCGCCAGGGCCGTCGCGGCCTCCAGGCCGACGAACCCGGCGCCGACGACCACGGCGGAGTAGCCCTCCCGGCCACGCAGATGGCCGGTGAGCCGCCGGGCGCCGTCCAGCGTGTCGATGTCGAAGAGCCGTTCGGCGCCGGGCAGGCCCCGGGGCTGGACGAGCTTGCTCCCCGCCGCCAGCACCAGGCGGTCGTAGCCGAACTCCTCGCCGTCGTCGGCCACCACCACGCGCCGGCCGGTGTCGATCGTGCTCACCCGCGCGCGTACGTGCTCGACGCCGATCGGGTCGAGAATCCTGCTGAGCTCGACCTTGGCCAGCTCCGGCTCCGGCTCGTACAGGCGCGGTCGCAGGACCAGGTGCTCGTCCGGCGCGACGAGCGTGATGCGCAGGTCAGCCTCTCCGCGTGCCAGCGCGGCTCCGGCCGCGCTCCACACGCCCGCGAAACCGCCTCCAATGATCACAACGTGTGCCACCGTGTCGTCCTTTCAGCCTCGCCCCCGGGATCGGAGGTCGGCAGGGAGACAAGACGGCGGGTTCAGATGTGACCGATGAGGGCGAGCTTCTCGGGATTGGCCAGTCTCCGCCACGCCGTGATCCGCCCGTCCGCGATCTCCACGGTGTCGAGCCAGACCAGCTCGCCGCCGCCGTAGGTCGCCAGCGCCGGGTGCCCGTTCACCTCGATGATCGCGAACGCGTCGGGACGTCTGATCTCGGTCACCCTGACCGCCAGCCGGGCGATCGGCTCGGCGCCCCGGACCGGCCTGCGCGCGGCGATCGCCTCGCCGCCGCCATCGGCGACATAGACGGCCTCGGGATGCAGCAGCTCGACGAGCGCGGCCATGTCCCCCGCGTCCGAGGCCGCCTTGAACGCCCTGAGCACGCGTTCGGTCTCGGCCCTGGACGCCCGGGGCCGTTCCCGGACCGAGGCGATCCGCGCCCGCGCGCGGGAGGCCAGCTTGCGGCCGGCGGCCGGAGTGACGCCGAGCACCTCGGCGATCCGGCCGAACGGGTAACCGAAGACGTCGTGCAGCACCAGCGCCACGCGTTCGGCCGGGGTGAGCGCTTCCATGACCACCAGCATCGCCGTGCTCACCGACTCGTCCACGAGGACCTGCGTGGCGGCGTCGGGCCCGCTCAACAGCGGTTCGGGCAGCCAGGGTCCGACATAGGACTCGCGCCGGACGCGCGCCGACTTGAGCACGTTGTAGGACGTCCGGGCGGCCAGGGTCACCAGCCAGGCCCGCAGGTCCCGCACCTCCGACAGGTCGGCGGCGGACGCACGCAGCCAGACCTCCTGCGTCACGTCCTCGGCCTCGGTCACGGTGCCGAGGATCCGGTAGGCCGCCCCGAAGACCGCGGGGCGATGCGTTTCCCAGTCCGTCTCAGCCAACGCGCCGGTCAGCTCCACGCTCGGCTCCCCTCTCCTGCGGATGGGTGCGACTCGTAGGACGGCCCCCATCAGCCCGTGGTCCAGGGCCGGAGCTTGTCGGGGTTGAGCACCGCCCAGATGTGCTTGATCCGGTCGCCGGCGATCTCGAACGCCAGCACCGCCACGGTGACGCCGTTCGCCTCCGCCCTCAGGCCGGGCCGGCCGTTGACCGTGCACTCCACGATCGTCATGTCGGGGGCCGTACGTGCCCGGTCGGCGAAGAAGCACGCGACCCGCTCAGCGCCTTCGACAGGGTGGGGCGCGGCGCTGACGACACCGCCGCCGTCGCCCGTCGCCGTGGCGTCGGGGGCGAGCAGGCCGATGAGGGCACCGACGTCCCCCGCTTCCCAGGCCCGCCTGAAGCCTTTGACGATGTCGGCGTGCCGGGCCACCGGGGCGGCCGGCGCCTCCGAAGCGCGGATGCGGCGACGGGCCGAGGTCGCCAGCTGGCGGCACGCCGCCGGTGTACGGCCGACGATCTCGGCCACTTCGGCGAAGGGATAGCGGAAGACGTCGTGCAGGATGAACGCGACGCGTTCGGCCGGGGTCATGGATTCGAGCACGACGAGGAAGGCCATGTTGACCGACTCGTCCAGGGTGACCCGGTCCGCCGGATCGGCGGCGGCGCCGAGCGGCCGTCCACTGATCCACTCGGTACGGTCGGGCAGCGGCTCGGGGATCCATTCGCCCACGTAGCGTTCCCGCCGGGCCCGCGCCGAGCCGAGCAGGTCCAGGCAGATGCGGCTGGCGACCTTCGACATCCAGCCACCGACCGATTCGATGGCCTCCTGCTGCTCCCGCGACATGGCGTACCAGCGGACGTACGTCTCCTGCACGACGTCCTCCGCCTCGGCCAGGGAGCCGAGGAGCCGGTAGGCGAGGTTGATGAGCCGTCGCCGCTCGCTCATGATCGCGCTCAGGCCCGGATCGGCCTCGCCGTTTCCTGGCCCGGATGGGGTGGTCATGGTGTCGCCGGCTCCCTTGGTCGTTCCGCCTCCACCCGTTCGACGAGACAGCGCCTCGAAATGTGAGGTCGGCGCGTCACCTCACATCGCGCCGGGCTGTGTCGTCCTACCGGCAGGACCCCCGCGGAAAGGAAATCGATCATGGAACCCGTGAACCTCGCGATCATTTACTACAGCGCCACAGGCACCGTGCACGCCCTGGCGCAGGCCGCCGCCGAGGGCGCCGAGAAGGCCGGAGCGCACGTACGGCTGCGCAAGGTCGCCGAATCGGCCCCAGCCGAGGCCATCAACGCCAATCCGGCCTGGACCCGGCACCTCCAGGACACCGCCGACATCACCGAGGCCGGCCATGACGACCTGACCTGGGCCGACGCGATATTGTTCGGCACCCCCACCCGCTTCGGCAACCCGGCCAGCCAGCTTAGGCAGTTCGTCGAAACCACCGGTCCCCTTTGGTACCAGGGCAAGCTCGCCGACAAGGTGTACTCGGCCTTCACCGCGTCCAACACCGCCCACGGTGGACAGGAATCCACCATTCTGGCACTGGCGAACACGTTCTATCACTGGGGAGGCATCATCGTGCCACCCGGGTACACCGACCCCATCCAGTTCCAGTCGGGCAATCCCTACGGCACGTCCCATGTGGCCGGCGACGGCGCGCCCGGCGAGGTGGCCTTGCAGGCGGCCCGATACCAGGCCAGCCGCGTCGTCGACACCGCGGCCTTGCTCAAGGCGGCCCGCGCCGCTTGAACCGCTGACCCGCACCCTCCTACTGGGCCGCGACCGTGCGGCACCTAACGATCAACCACCCGTTCTCTCTTCAGGAGCCGATCACATATGTCGACCATGACCACGCTCGGTGAGCTGACCGGCGATTACGTTCTCGATACGGCCCGTACGCGGATCGGCTTCGTCGCCCGGCACACGGTGGGCGGCAAGGTGCACGGGCGCTTCGAGGAGTACGAGGGGGACGCGCGCCTGGACGGCGACGAACCATCGCGTTCCAGCGTCCGGCTCACGATCCAGGCCGGCAGCCTGAGGACCGGCAACCGGCAACGCGACGAACACTTGCGCGGTCCGTTCCTCAGGATGGCCGATCACCCGGCGCTCACCTTCGTCTCGACCGGGATGCGCCGGCTCGACGAGACGAGCTTCGCCGTCACGGGCGACCTGAGCATCCGAGGTGTGACCAGGCCGGTCACCGTGGACGTCGAGCTGACCGACGCCGAGAACGACCGGGTCGGCCTGAAGGGAAGGGCAACGATCAACCGCAACGACTGGGGCGTCAACTGGAACGCGACGACGCGGCTCATGGTCAGCGCGAAGGTGACGCTGGAGGTGGATGTCGTCGCGATCCGGCAAGCTGACGGGGGCACCGCCCGCTTCGGGGATGGCTCCTCCTGAACGGTGCCGCGGTAGCAGGAACGAACGGCGAGGAGGCCGAGATGTCGTATCCCAGGGAGCTCTTCGAGGGCGCCAAGGGTGAGGTCAGCGGCACACTGTGGAAGAGCGGCTCCGCACCCGACCTGAAGATCGGTGAGCGCTCGGAGGTGCACTACCTGGCCACCGGCGCGTCCACCGGCGGGCAGTACGGGCTCTATCGCTGGGACATGGTCGGGGACCCCAGCGGTGTCCCGGGCGCGCATTTCCACAAGACGATGTCGGAGTCGTTCTTCGTCCTGTCCGGCACGGTCGGGCTTTATGACGGCGACCGCTGGGTCGATGGCGATCCGGGCGACTTCCTTTTCGTCCCACCGGGCGGGATCCACGCGTTCACCAACCCGCGGGGGCCGGCCTCGATGCTGGTGCTGTTCTCCCCCGGCGCTCCGCGCGAGGCCTACTTCGAGGAGCTGGCGGAGATCGTTGCGAGCGGTCGGCAGCTCACCGAGCAGGAGTGGGACGACCTCTACCACCACCACGACCAGTACATGGTCTGAACGAACGCCGTCCGAACGACGGCGAGCAGACGGGCCGACCGGAACAGCTGGGCAACGCGAAACGCTCGGCTGGGAAACCCCAGCCGAGCGTCTCGTCAGCCGCTACACCACCGTGTTGCAACGGCTCTTGGACCAGAAGGCGTACGGACTACTTCCAGCAACCCGCCCGACCGGCCGACTGGACCTTGAAGGCGCGCTTGCCCCTGTTGTTCCGGTACCACTTGCCGCTGACCTCGCGCATGCACACGTGCCCGAGGTAGTAGGACGAGATGCCCTTCCAGCGCGCCCAGCCGCCACGGTTGGAGGTCACGGCCCACACACCGGAGTTGGCGCGGTCGAGCCTCCAGTCCTTCGAGTAGAAGTTGATCTGGACGCCGCCGTAGCGCCCGCCTCGGGCGTCCCAGATGCGGAACCACACCTGGCGGACCTTGCTGCCGTCGTAGACCCCGTAACGGTACTTGCCCTCGGTCGCGGTGCCCCCGACGTTCCCGCGCTTGATGTCCCTCGTCCTGAACCACCTCCACTTCGACTGCGCGGCCACGTCGTTGAACGGCACCGCGGTCCCGCCACCGGTAGCCGACACCACCGCTCCCTTGTCGTCGGCCGACGCCTGAACGGACGTTCCCGCCGCCGTACCGGCCACCAGCGCCCCGCTGGTAATCACAATCGTGGCGAACCGTCTCATTGACCCCTCCATGCCTGGATTCTCGAAAGACCGCTGAGAACATAGCAAGAGGTGATCTACTCCGCCATCGTGATATAGATCCCTCGCGGCAGAGGGAACCGAAGCAGCCCTTCACGCATCCAAAGAAGGTTGTCACCGGCGCGGCCGACATCTGCCCGCATTGGCAGCCACCGCGCACAGACTTCGACCGGCTGGTGACGCGCTCGGCGGCCTGGGCGGCTCCATTGATGCCAACGAATTCGCCGAAACGTATCTGGTCTTGAATGACTTCGACCGACGCGGAGTTAGCAATGGGTGACAAAACCGGATGAAAGCCACCAAGGCCGACACCCCGCAGAGCAGTTCGCCGACATCACCTGACATCGATATTTGTCAGTGGAATGCCGCCGGCCAAGGTCAGATGGTTAACTGAGTGACCATGGCGGTGCCAAACACCAGCAATGGCCGTCGGCGGCGGCCTCGAAAACCTCGCCAGACCGGGGACCGGCGAGACCGGTACCCGATTCTCGCCGAATGGGTGGCGGGCGACCGCCGCGACCCCGGCCTGGGCCCACGCGTCGCGGCATGGGTGGACGATCACTGGCGCAATCGCCAGCGCGGCCCCACCTGGTACGCCGTCGCCGAACACGTCCAGCCCGACCTGGCCCTGATTCCCGACGCCGCTCGCCGCTGGTACGCCAGCCAGCTCGTCAACCGCCTCATGGACCAGGGCTGGCTCGCCGACAGCACCGGCACCGGCCCGCTGACCCCCGGCCCCCGCTTCGAGCAAAACGCGGCCACGAACGTGCAGCCTGAACGCACCGAAGATGACGAGCCGCCGTGGACTCCCGGCCGGCTGTTCTAACGCGGCTGTTCCTCCAGGCAAGACGCCCTGGTGTAAGGCGCGGCACCAACCGGCAGCCACACCGTCGGATCTAGCCGCCTGATCGGCGATGACCCGCGGGAGGCTCACGACGCGGTGCAAATGTTCCGCCTGATCCACGCGCGATGCTCCTCGTCCTTGATCATGACGCTGATGGGCCGGTAGTCGCCGGGGTCGATCTGGTTGTAGCTGGCCGCGGTGCCGTAGAGGTAGTCGGACACGATGAGGGCGAGGTCGGCTCCGCTGGCGGCCAGGTGCTTCTTGAAAGCCTCGGCGTTGAGCAGCCGGAAGGTGTGGATGAGGTCGGGGCTGGTGATGCCATGGGGGTCGGGGCGGAAGTAGCCGACGTGGACGGCCATGCGCAGCTGCATGCGCGCCGCGGCGCGGGCCGCGAGGTTGTGCCGGTGCAGTGCGTCGGCGATGCGGACGGCCAGCTGGTTGATGACCACAGCTGAGTCGGGCTCGTGCGCGTCAAGGATGAACATTCCGTCTCCGCGGTCCTCGCGGAAACAGTGACGCCAACGCACCCCGGCGTGGTTGCAAGCCTTCTCCACGATGTCGTAGAGAACGTCACGAAGCTGTTCCTGCACATAGGCGGGGCGGCTGCTGAAGTCGGCTATGTCGAAGACGAACATGACGCCGTACTGCCGCCGGTGCTTGCCCTGCCCACGTCCGTCGCTCTGCCGGGGCAGGTGTGCGGTGGTCCGCTGGCGAGCTCGGGTGAGCAACCGCAGGAGGTACTGAACGCGCATAGGGCTATCGGCTCCATGAGGTGTCAGGAACTGGTGGATCAACGTGGTCGTCGGCCCAGAAATCGACCAGCTGGTCAGCAGGAAGGTCATGCAGATGCGGCCGCTCGTGCAGCCTGCGGCCGGTGAAGAGCATCCAGCGGATTGTCAGTGCGGCCTGGAGGCACCGCTCGTCGGCTGATCTCGGCCCATAAGCCTCTGGTCGACCATGCCCCCAGTTCATTGCCAACCCCTGGGCCCACGGCGGGTCGCGCACCGCAAGCTGCCCCGCAGACGGCCCCGCCCCGCACCGCCGCCACACCACCCGACCGCAAACGTGGCAGCAGTGATGCCCCCGAAAGGAGCCGGAGTAGCCACGGCGGCCAACCCAAACGCTGCCGCACCAGCAACCCCAGACACGGCCACACAAGTCGCCACAACAGCGGAGACCACCGCGATCACCCCAAAGGGAGCCGCACCACGGACCGCAGCGGCGGAGACCACCGCGGTCACCGCAAACGGTGCCGCCCCAGCGACCGCAGACGCGGCCGCACAAGCCGCCACAGCGGCGAAGGCCACGGCGGTCACCCCAAAGGATGGCGCACCACCGACCGCACAAGCCGCCACAGCGGCGGAGGCCGTGATGGGCGGCCTAGAGGATGCCGCAGCAGGGACCGCAGACGTGGCCGCACAAGTCGGCGCAACGGCGGAGACCACGGTGGTCACCCCAAAGAGTGCCGCAGCGGTGGCTGCGGTTGTACTGGTCGGCGCAGCGGTGGTGATCGCAGCGGTTGTCACCGCGGTGGCTGTGGTGGCGGTTGGGGCAAAGGGTGGCTTGGTGCCGGCAGGCAGCGTGGGCATGGCGAAGAGCTCTTTCGTTGCATGGGGATAGGCGGCCTACCGGCCTGCGTGAGAACCATGTCGGACCATGACCGTCATATGCAGGGAAATGCCGCCATCAGAACGGTTTGCGACCACACGAGCACGACATCGAACGGCGCAGACCAGCGCAGAACACTTCTCCGCGAGGTGATGATCTGGAGGTGGTCTCCGATCACGAGATGTTCATCTTCGGAGGGACAACCGCGGTCGGATGGCGTCCGTCACCTTCATGTGAAAACTCATCGCGTTGTTGTTGCGGCCGCTGTCGCGGCTGGTTCGGGTCTGGTGGCGGTTCCGGCCGCCGCCGCCACGGCTGAGTGGCGGGTCGGTTTCCGGGGCGGGGCCGACGTCATGGTCAATGATCTGGCGAGTGTGGGTCCGAAGAACGCCTGGGCGGCGGGGGCGCGCAGGACCAAGGAGTTCGATCCTCGCACCGGGTCCTACTTCACTGCTCCGCAGATCAGGCACTGGAACGGCGGCCGGTGGACGGTCGTCCGCAACCCGGTCGGCCCCAAGGGATTCCCGTTGCGTGAGATCTCGCTGATCGAAGCGTCCGGGCCGTCCAACGTCTGGACCGCCGGCACCGCCGTGGCGAAGGGGACGGGAGACGTCGCCTCCAGCACCCGGTCGGTGGTGTCGCGCTGGAACGGCAAACGCTGGCAGCTCATGGGCTCAGGCCGGACGACGGTCACCGATCTTGACGTGCTCGGTCCGGGCCATGCCTGGATCGTCGGGCGTGATGACAGAAAGGCGTTCTTCAAGCACTTCCGCAACGGCCGGTGGACCAGTCTTCCGGCACCCGGCGGCCTGCGCGAAGTCAGCGTCCGTACGCCGAACGACATCTGGGGGCTGGGGCGTTCCTCTGTCCTCCACTTCAACGGCAAGGCCTGGCGCACGGTGGCGTTGCCCAAGATCGCCCTGCCTGTCGCGCCCGACCGCCGCTACGGGCCGGTACGGCCGCGTCTCGACGCCGTCCAGGTCACCGCCGGGAACGTGTGGATCGCCGTCGGGTTCCAGCAGGGAGACTGGTCGCAACCGGGCACGGTCCTGCTCCGGCGCGCCAAGGGCAAGTGGCACCACAACCGGTTGCCCAAGGACGTGGTGTCCACGCTGTCCGGCGATGGCAAGGGTGGAATCTGGGCGGCGTCGTACCGGCAGTCCATTACTGCTACACCCGATGCGCCAGACCCCTACGCCTACACGACCTTGTCCATTGACACGTTGCGCCACACCGGCGCAAAGCTGGCCCGGCGCAACCTCACGCCTGTCGCTAGCGGATTCCAGTGGGGCGACCTCGTCGCCGTTCCCAAGACCGATTCGGCATTGGCCGCTGGATTCAACTGGCGCCCGCCCCAGGGAAGCGTCATCTTGCGCTACGGCCGCTGACGCTGACGGGCGCCGGAGACCACTCCGGCGCCCACGGCCGGCTGTCAGGTCGGAGGGCGGGCCGAGTGCTGTGATCGTGAGGGTGGCGTGATCACCCGTGCGGCGCACTCGTAGAAGGTCACCGCCGCGATGTGGTCGCCGTTCTCGGCGGCGAGCCTGGCCAGTTCGTGAGCGTGGGCCACGGCCAGCCGCCGGTTGAGGTTGCGGGGGCTCTCCTGCAACAGCACCAGCGCGAGGTGGTGGCGGGTGGCGGCGGCGGCCATCAGCAGCGCTATGGCCGCGTCGCTGTGCCGTCGGTCTCCCGACAGCAGGATGGCCACTTGGTACACAGCCTCAGGGTCGCGGGCCATCGCTCCGGCCAGAAGCCCGCGCGCATGATCGCCGAACGAGGCGACGTGCTCGCAGGCCTCCTCGCTCAACTGGATCGTGGACGTCAGGACCACTGCGCGCTCGGCCACGTCGGGAAAGCGCGGGCGCGGCACCAGCGGGGCCTCGTCCGCCCACGCTGGACTCTGGACCGGCGCGGGGTTCTGTGGCACGGCAGCAGGCGGCGACGGTGAGGCCGAGGGGTGGCAACCGTGGCGGACGGGCAGGCCGAGCCGTTCTGCCTTGTCCTCGGCCTTGCGCAGGGCGGCCTGCCAGCGCGGCAGGGTGCTGCGGCCTGGATCCGACGGCAGGCGGCCGGACGCGGCGGCGAGGCGCTGGCAGCACAACACGAAACAGGCGACCCAGATCGGGTCGGGCAGTCCGTGACGGCGGCCGTTGAGGATCTCACTGATCGCGGACTTGGAGAAACTCACCGTCTCCGCGATTCGCAGCTGCGGGTAGGCCTTCAGGACGAGGGGCAACTCGGCGACGATCCGCCTGTAGCGGGGCCTGCCGCAGTCGCGGTGGAACGCCCTGAGCAGGGCGGCGAACTCGTCGCGTGGCGGATGTACCGCGTACTTCCTGGTCAAGTACCAACCCGCCCTCGTTGCCGGGTACGTCCGTGCCATGGTGCCACGTCACACGGCGCGCTTCTGTGTCATACGACAATCTCCGTACCTCGCCCACGAATTCATCGCGCGGTCCGAGGAGCCATCAGGCCGATCACAACTCGCGGCTGATCCGCAGCAACCGCGACTGCGTTTGCGACGCCGGTACGGCGGCGCTGGTGGCGAGCGCGTGGTGCGCGTGCCGGTAGCGCTCGACCTCAGGGTGGGAGTCCAGGTAAAGGCCGGTGGTGAGCTGCTGGAGGTAGACCAGATCGGGCAGCGAGCCAGGCACGCTGAAACCCCGCAGGCTCAGCAGGGTGAAGGCGCCCCGGTTGACGGCCGGGACGCTGCGGCCGAACGGGATGATCTGCACGGTGACCCGGGGCAGGTCACACAGGTCGATCAGGTGCTCCAGCTGCCGGAACATGGTGGCGCGGCTTCCGGCGGGGCGCCGCAGCGACGACTCCTCGGCCAGTACCCACAGGTGGGGTGGCGCGTCGCGGTGCAGCAGGTGCTGGCGTGCCATCCGCAACTCCACCCGCAATTCGATCTCGCTGTCGGTCAGCAGGGGGTAGGCCTGTTCGAGCTGTGCGCGGGCGTACTCGCGGGTCTGCAGCAGGTCGTGGACGGACTGGACTCCCACGGCCCGGATGACACGCGCGGCATGCTCGAACCCCAGGTAGGGCAGATGCCACGCCGGGACAACCCCCTTGTAGCGATCCCACCAGCCGGCGACGTTGGCCTCGCGCGCCAGGCTCAGCAACGTGGTGCGCTCGGTCAGGTCGGCGACGCCGTACAGCTCGCACAGGTCGATGACCTCGTGAAGGCTGACCGGAGCGCATCCTGACTCCAGCCAGTTGATCGCCTCGGCCGAGACCGATATCCCGTCGGCGGCCTGCCCGGCGGTCATGCGGCGAACACGACGGAGCTCGCGCAACCGCAACCCCAGCAGCACACGGGCCAGCACCGGGCCTTCGTCAGGCACCTCGCACACTCCGCCGTCAAGCCCATGAGAAGGGTTGGCGCCATGGGCGTCGTAGGGCGAACCGTGGTCGCCGCCGACCCCCATGCCCTCTGCCTGCATCCCCTACCCCTGGTCAAGGCCCCTGCGCGGAGCCTCACGGCTACTGGCTCATCCGACTTTAACCCGCCGCCGTCTCCAATCCCGCTGAGCCCTCGACCGGACCGGGCACACCCTCAACATCTTCCGCGTGCTGATGCCCTCCGCCGGTCAAGTGGCCTCGCGACCATCGAACGCCGTTGAGGCGAGATCTGCGGCCTCCCGCCGGAAGGAGCGCGGCTTAGGCGCGGAAGGTCCGGCGGTAGGCGTCCGGGGGTACGCCGACCGTGCGGTGGAAGTGGCGGCGCAGTGTCGTCGCGGTGCCCATGCCCGCGGCCGTGGCAATGGTGTCGACGCTGTCGTCGGTCGTCTCCAGCAGCTCCTGCGCGCGCCGGATCCGCTGTGTCAGCAGCCACTGCAGCGGCGTGGTGCCGGTGATCGAACGGAAGTGGCGGGCCAGGTGGCGCGAGCTCATGTTCGCCTGGCGGGCCAGGTCTTCCACGGTGAGCGGCTCGTCCAGCCGCCGCATCACCCAGGCCAGCAGCTCGGCCAGGGGGTGACCGTCCTGGGCGGGCACCGGTGTGGTGACGAACTGGGCCTGGCCCCCCGGCCGGTGGGGCGGCACGACCAGGCGGCGGGCGACCACGTTGGCGATCACCGAGCCGTGGTCACGGCGGACGAGGTGCAGGCACAGGTCCATCGCCGCGGCCTTGCCCGCGGACGTGAGCACGCTGCCGTTGTCGATGTAGAGCACGTCCGGGTCGACCGTCACCCGTGGATAGCGCGCGGCAAGTTCGTCGGTGTGGGCCCAATGCGTGGTCGCGCGCAGCCCGTCCAGCAGACCGGCGGCGGCGAGCACGAACGCGCCCGTGCACAGGGAGACCACCCGCGCGCCCGACTGGTGGGCCGCGCGTACCGCTTCGACCAGGTCGGCCGGCGGATCCTGCTCGACGTCCACCAAGGCGGGGACGATCACGGTGCCCGCGTTCGCCAGCTCGTCGAGCCCGCAGTCCGGCTCCACCTGGAATCGGCCGACCCGGACGGCGTGCGCACCGCACACCCTGACGTCGTACCAGGGGCCTGGCACGGCGGCCGGGGCGGAGCCGAAGACCTCGTAGGCCAGGGCCAGCTCGAAGTGCAGCATCCCGTCGGTGGCGGCGACCGCGACGGAACGCGGGACAGAACTCATGTCGGGAATTGTACGGGTCATGTCGTTCCGGACACTGGTACGGACGGGGCGCCCGGGACAGGATCTCCACAGTGGATCACTTCGAGCACGCGGGAGCAGGCATGGGATCGCGTCGGAACGTGGCGGTGTTCGGCGCCTACGGGCACACCGGGCGGTTCGTGGTCGCGGAGTTGCGCGAGCGCGGCTACGCCCCGTTGCTCCTCGGTCGCGACCGCGACAAGCTGCTGGCACTGGCCCAGCCGGGACTTGAGGCGCGGCAGGCGACGGTCGACGATCCGGAGTCGCTCGACCGCGCGCTGAACGGCGCCGTCGCCGTGATCAACACCGCCGGGCCCTTCGCCGCGACCGCCGCCCCGCTGATCGAGGCGGCGTTGCGCGCCGGCATCCCGTACGTCGACGTGGCGGCCGAGATCGAGGCGAACCATGACACGTTCACGCACTTCGCCGAGCGTGCCCGCGCCGCGGGCACGATGGTGGTCCCGGCGATGGCGTTCTACGGCGGCCTCGGTGACCTGCTGGTCACCACCGCGATGGGCGACTGGACGGCGGCGGACGAGGCGCACATCGCCTACGGCCTGAGCAGCTGGCACCCGACCGCAGGAACGCTCGCCTCGGGCGCGGTCTCGGGACGGCGGCGGGGTGGCCGCCGGGTCCGCTTCACCGGCGGACGGCTGGAATACCACGAGGACGCTCTGCCGACCCTGGAGTGGCCGTTCCCTGCCCCGCTCGGCCCCCAGAAGGTCATCGGGGAGTTCACCATGGCCGACGTCGTCACCGTTCCCAGCCACCTGGCCGTCCCGGAGGTGCGCACCTACATGACCGCCAAGGCGGCCGCCGACCTGTCCGCGCCCGGCGCCTCCGCACCGGCCGCCGTCGACGAACGCGGTCGCTCCGCGCAGACCTTCGTCATCGACGTCCTCGTCCGCTCCGGCGGCACGGAACGCCGCGTCGTCGCCACCGGCCAGGACATCTACGCCGTCAGCGCTCCACTCGCGGTCGAGGCCGTCGACCGTGTCCTCACCGGCCGAACCAAGGCGACCGGGGTCGTCTCCGCAGGCGCGGCCTTCGACGCCCCGGACTTCCTCCGCGCCCTGTCCGCACACCTCTCACTGCACGTCCCGCTCAGCACATTCAGCTGACCATGCGCCTCATCCGCCCTGGGCAATGGTCGCCTGAGGTAGTCACTTTCTCCTAGGTACCTACTATCCCAAGGCTGTTAGCGTCCCCGTCATCGCGACAAACCACTAGGAAGAACGCGGGAGACGATCATGATCTTGGTGACGGGTGCGACCGGGAATGTCGGGCGGCCGCTGGTGCGGGCCGTGGCAGAGGCCGGCATGCACGTGACGGCCGTGTCGAGAGGGAAGACCCCGGTGGACCTGCCGGGAGGCGTCAGGCACGTGAGGGCCGACCTGTCCGCGCCGGAGACCATGCGGCCTGCCCTTGAGGGCGCCGAGGCCCTGTTCCTGCACGACGGCGGCGCGGGCGGCTACGGGCTCGACCCGCAAGCCGTTCTGGAGGCGGCCAAGGACGCCGGAGTCGGGCGGGTGGTGCTGCTCTCCTCGCAGGGCGTGGTGACCAGGCCGGAGTCGCCCTCACACGGCGGCACCATGCGGGCGCTGGAGGACGCCGTGCGCGAGTCGGGCCTGGCCTGGACGATCCTGCGACCCGGCGGCTTCGCGTCCAACGCCTATGCCTGGGCGGAGTCGGTACGCGCCGAACGGACCGTCGCCGCGCCGTTCGGTGACGTCGGGATTCCGGTGATCGATCCGGCGGACATCGCGGAGGTCGCGGCCGTGGCCCTGCGCAAGGACGAACACGCGGGTCAGGTCTACGAGCTGAACGGACCGGCGCCTGTCACGCCCCGGCAGCAGGCCGAGGCCATCGGCGCGGCCCTCGGTGAGCCGGTGCGGTTCGTGGAGCTGACCAGGGACGAGGCGTACACGCGGATGGTCGCGTTCATGCCGGAGCCGGTCGTGGAGACCACGCTGGCCGTCCTCGGCGAGCCGAACGCCGCCGAACTGCGGCTCAGCCCGGACGCCAAGCGGGTGCTCGGCCGCGCGCCCCGTTCCTTCGCCGAGTGGGCCCGCCGCAACGTCGAAGCCTTCCGGTGAACGCCTCCGGCCGCCCCGTCCTCGGGGCGGCCGGGAGCGTAGTCGACTGCTCAGGCCGGGACGGATTCCAGGTCGGTGCCGTCAAAGGGCGGGTAGCTCTCGCGGCCCGTTCGTTCGGCCGCATCAATGTAGTCGGCAAGGACATCCCGGGATTGAGCGAGCCTGGCCATCTGGTCGTCCAGGCGCTGGAGCCGTGACCGCATCGCGGTCAGCAGCTCAGGACACCCGAACAGTTCCGGGGCCTCGCCTACCGCACAGGGCAGCAGGTACGCGATGTCCTCGGAGGACAGCCCTGCAGCGAGCAAATGCCGGATCTGCTTAACCCGCAACACCGCGGCCTCGTCGTACTCGCGATAACCGTTCGCGCCGCGGTCCGCCTGCAGCAGGCCGTGGGCCTCGTAGTAGCGCAGCTGATGGGCGTTGACGCCCGTCCTACGGCTCAGTTCCCCGATTAGCATCGCGACCTCACTTGACCTTCACACCGGCATCAACGTTGACGATGCTGCCATGAACCACGACAACACCGGTACACCCGTGACAGTCATCGGACTCGGCCTGATGGGCCAGGCTCTCGCCGGCGCGTTCCTGAAGGCCGGGCATCCCACGACCGTCTGGAACCGTACGACCTCGAAGGCCGACCAGTTGGTGGCGCAGGGGGCACGGCTGGCGCCAACGGTCGGCGACGCGCTCAAGGCGGCCTCCCTGGCGATCATCTGTGTCACCGACTACCAGGCCATGCACGAGCTGCTCGGGAGCGGCGTCGAGCTGGACGGCACGATGTTGATCAACCTGACGTCGGGCGACTCGGCCCAGGCACGCGACGCCGCCCGATGGGCCGAGCAGCGCGGGGCCCGTTACCTGGACGGCGCCATCATGGCCGTTCCACCGGCGATCGGGACCGCCGAGGCGGTGATCCTGCACAGCGGGCCGCAGCCGGACTTCGAGGCGCACAAGTCAACGCTCGACGCGCTCGGCACCGCCACCTACCTTGGCGCGGACCCTGGGCTGGCGTCCCTGTACGACGTGGCCGGGCTGGCCATGATGTGGAGCGTCCTGAACGCCTGGCTCCAGGGCACCGCGCTTCTCAGGACTGCCGGTGTGGACGCCGCGACGTACGCGCCGTTCGCGCAGCAGATGGCCACCGGCGTGGCCGGGTGGCTGCCTGGGTACGCCGAGCAGATCGACAGCGGCTCCTTCCCGGCCGAGGTGTCGGCTCTGGAGACCGACGCACGGGCGATGGAACACCTGATCGCGGAGAGCGAGGCGGTGGGCGTCAACGCCGAATGGCCGAAGCTGATGAAGGCGATGGCCGACCGTTCGATCGCCGCCGGCCACGGTGGAGAGCAGTATCCCGTGCTGATCGAAGAGTTCGGCAAACCGCGCGGCGCCTGACCGGTCCCGGGACCGGAACTCTCGCCTGCTGAGAGTTCCGGTCACGCCGGGCGGCGGTCGAGGGCGTCCGGCGTGGCGTCCTCGGTGAGGAAGCCCCCGGACTGGTGGTGCCAGAGGCGGGCGTACGGGCCTTCGGCGTGGAGGAGCTCTCGGTGGGAGCCCTGTTCGAGGACGCGGCCCCGGTCGAGGACGACCAGGCGGTCCATGCGGACGACCGTGCTCAGGCGGTGCGCGACGACCAGTGCGGTACGGTCGCGCATCAGGCGCCACAGAGCCTCCTGAACGAGGAGCTCGCTCTCGGAGTCCAGAGCGCTCGTCGCCTCGTCCAGCAGCAGGATCGGGGCGTCCCGCAGGATGGCGCGGGCGAGCGCGACGCGCTGCCGCTGGCCGCCGGAAAGCTTGACGCCCCGCTCGCCGACCAGGGTGTCGAAGCCTTTCGGCAGGCTCTCGGCGAACTCGGTGACGTGCGCCGCCCGCGCGGCCTCCAGGACCTCGGCATCGCTGGCGCCCGGCCTGGCGAAGGCGATGTTGTCGTGCACCGAACGGTGGAACATCGCGGGGTCCTGCGGAACGTAGGCGATCAGGCTGCGCAGGTCGGTTTGGCGCAGCCGGGCGATGTCCTGGCCACCGATGAGGATGCGGCCGCCGTCGATGTCCATGAGGCGCAGCAGCAGCCGTGTGAGGGTCGTCTTGCCGCCGCCGGACCGGCCCACCAATCCGATCTTGGCACCGCTGGGGATCTCCAGGTCCAGCCCATCGAACAGGGGCGGCCGGTCGCCGTGGGCGAACCGCACCCGCTCGAAGCGGACCGCCGCGTCGGCCTGGCGCAACGGCTGCGGGTCGGGCGGATCGACGACGGTCGCCGGCACCAGGAGCAGCTCGGTGAACTGCGCGGCCTCGGTGAGCGTGCTCTCGATCCGCCGGTAGACCTGGTTGAACTCGAACATGATCCGGGTGGCGTTGGTGTAGTAGCTGAACGTCACCACGATGGCCTCCACCCCGAGGCCGCCGCGGAGTCCCACCGCGGCGAGCAGCCCCAGGATGCTGGTCAGGATCGACATCGGGGCGACGATCGTGTCGACCCGGAGGTTGCCGTAGTCCCAGGAACGCAGCGACAGCCGTGACTGCTCGGCGATCCGGCCCCGGAACTCGGCGGCCTCCCGTTCCTCGGCGGCGAACGCACGGACCGTCTCCATGTTGGTCAGCACGTCGGCGACGTGGCCCGACACGCGGACCTTGGCGGCCTCCCGCTCGTCCACCAGCACCTGCCGGCGGCGGATGAACGGGGTGACGAGGAGGCCGGTGACGATGATCAGCCCCACGAGCACGAGGACCAGGATCGGGTGATAGTGCCAGAGGATCACCGAGGCGAAGGACAGCGGGATCACGTTGGCCATGATCGAGAACGTGAGCGTGTCGGCGAAGTGCTCGAATCCGCTGGAGAAACCCAGGATCCTCTTGGTCAGCGCGCCGGCGAAGTTGTCGTGGAAGAACGCGGGGTCCTTGGCGAGCAACTCGTCCATACCGACATTGCCGAGCCGTTCGATGCCCCGGGCGTCCGTCCGGTTGAGGAAGTGCAGGCCCACTCGCCACAGAACCTCGCCCACCAGCATCAGGCCGCCGAACCCAAGGAGGTAGGGCAGGAGCCCGGCGAGGTCACTCGCCCCGCCGCCGGCCAGATGTCCGACCAGAGCGGCCACCATCAGCGGTGTCAGGTAGTACAGACAGGTGTTCCCGAGCGCTGGGAAGACCATCGCCGGAACCGAGATCCGCCAGTAACGGCGCAGCACGTCGCAGTAGTAGCGCAGCGCCAGCAGAACCGCTCGCTTCCGGGTCGACTGGCCGTCCCGGGAGCCCCCTCGTACCCCTAGCACAGCCACCCGTCCTCCCACGCCGCCGGTCTCCCATGCTGCCGTGGGCGGTCTGCGCCAGGCGAACGATTTTCCGCCGACGCGTGACGGCACAAGGCCCGCGCAACCGGCTCGCGGCGGTTACCCGGTTCGGCCTCGCGGGACCTCTACACTGCCGTGCGTGACCTCCTACGATGATCGTGATGGGTTCGAGGGTCTGGACACCTCGGTGCTGCCTCCGCGCCAGCAGCAGATCTTGGTCGCGATCAGGGACTGGGTGGTCAAGTACGGATATCCGCCGAGCACGCGCCAGCTCGGCGATGCCGTCGGCCTGCGGTCGGCATCGTCGGTGTCCCGGCACCTCGCGAGCCTGGAAGAGCAAGGATTCCTGAGCCGGGGCGCTTCGATGGCCCGGCCGATCGACGTGCGGATGTTCCTGCGCGAACACCGGGCCCATGAGCCCGCCGGCGCCCAGGTGACCGTACCCGTGGTCGGCCGCATCGCCGCCGGCACTCCCATCTCCGCCGAAGAGCACGTCGATGACACGCTGTCGCTGCCTCGCGAGCTCACCGGCCGCGGCACCGTGTTCGGCCTGCGCGTCCACGGTGCCTCGATGGTCGACGCCGCGATCTGCGACGGCGACATCGTCGTGGTCCGGCAGCAGCCCGAAGCCCACTCGGGCCAGATCGTCGCCGCGATGATCGACGACGAGGCCACCGTCAAGGTGTACCGGCGCCGCAACGGCCACGTCCTCCTAGAACCGCGCAACCCGGCCTACGACGTCATCGACGGCGACAACGCCGTCATCCTGGGCGTCGTCGTGTCCGTGCTCCGCAACATCTGACGACCAAGTCATCGGCTGGACCCACTAACCGCTCACGACGGATTTCCGAGTTCTCTCGGTCCGGCGTTAGCGCGGATGCCGTGCGGGTGCGTCCAAAGACGCAGACCTTGATGATCTCCCTCCTCTACGCTTGGCTCAAGTGAACAGTGGTGTTTGACAGAGTCGAGTAGGTGGAATGTCCGGCGCAGGACTCAGGGCGCTCAAGGCCGGGGATCCGGAACGGATCGGGCCGTACCTCTTGCTGGCGCGGCTCGGAACGGGCGGGATGGGCCAGGTCTATCTCGGCCGCTCGCAGGGGCGGCGGCTGGTCGCGGTCAAGGTCGTCCATCCGCACTTCGCCGACAACGCCGCGTTCCGGCGGCGGTTCGCCAAGGAGGTCGCGGCGGCGCGTCGCATCGGAGGCTTCTACACCGCGCAGGTGGTGGACGCCGACCCGGACGCCGATCCGCCGTGGCTGGTGACGGAGTACATCGCCGGGCCGTCGTTGCAGGACGCCGTCGACGAGAACGGCGCGCTGCCCGAACCGGCGGTGGCGGCGCTCGGTGCGGGGCTCGCCGAGGGGCTGCGGGCAGTCCACGACCAGAACGTGATCCATCGCGACCTCAAGCCGGGGAACGTGCTGCTGGCCCAGGACGGGCCGCGGATCATCGACTTCGGCATCGCCCGCGCGATGGACGTCTCCTCGCAGAGCATGTCCATGGTGGTCGTGGGCACGCCCGGGTACATGTCGCCCGAACAGTACGTGGGCGGCGACGTTGGAACGTCCAGCGACGTGTTCTGCCTGGCCGCCGTGCTGGCGTTCGCGGCCACCGGCCGGCACCCGTTCGGGGAGGGGCCGGCGGATGCCCTCGGCTACCGCGTCCGCCACGAGGACCCGGACCTGACGGGCGTCCCTGCGTCACTGCTGCCGCTGGTGGCCGCCGGGCTGGAGAAGGACCCGGACGACCGCCCTGCGGTCGCGGAGTTCCTGGAGCGCTGTTCCGCCCTGGCCGCGGGCGAGGTGACCTCCCTGCCGGAGACGTTCACCACGATGATCGCCACACGGGTGGCCGAGACCGAGGTCTTCGTGGGGAGGCCCAGCGCGGGCACCGGTCCTCCGCCGTTCCAGCCGCCGGGCGGGCCGCCGGGTCCCCCCTTCCAGCCCGCATTCCAGCCGCCGGGCCGGTCTCCAGGCCGGACTCCGGGCAGGCCGTCGGCCCTTCCCGGTCTCGGAGTCGTGGCAGCGGTCGTGGGCGTCCTGTTGGTCGTCGTGTTGATCGCATTGGCCGGCGCCGATCGGTCCGGCGGGTCGAGCAACGCGGGCTCCACCCCGACCGGGACGCCGTCCGAGAGCCCGAGTCCGAGCCGGGCGAGCAGCTTCACCAGTGGCAGCAGGAATACCTACGGCCCGAGCCCGACACCCGATCCGACGTACGACGCGTTCGACGAGATCTCGGTCGGAGAATGCCTGGACGCCTACCAGGACCCTTACGACTCCAGTGACTGGAGCGAGACCATGCCGAACGCCGTCTCCTGCAGCCGGAGTGACGCCTACCTGAAGGTGTTCAGGATCGAGGACTCAAGCTCCGCGTGCAACGCCGAGGCGCTCGACGGGGAGTCATGGTGGAGGTCCCCCACGCACGACGGGGACAACATCTATCTGTGCGTACGGAGGCAGTTCAGGGAGGGCGAGTGCTTCCTGGGTAAGCGGGGCAGCAAGCCGGGTCGGGTGGCCATCACCGGGCACGGCCTGATGACCTCGTGGGGATGCGGCAAGAGCACCGTTCCCAAGGGCTTCAACTACATCCTCAAGTTCACCGGCTACTACAAGAGCAGATGCCCTAGCGGTTCGCGGACCTGGGACAACTACCTTAAGGGCGTGCTCTGCGCCCGAGTCGTCTGACAACCGACAACAGCGTCGCGCTAGTCGTCGGCGTCGTCGCGGCTGCCGAGCGGACGGATGCGCAGGCGTAGGGAGAGGGGATCCAGAGTCCGGGGAAGTGGCCGGTGCGGGCCCAGGAACGGGCAGACGGGGCTGAGGGCGTATTGGCGCAGGATCTCGGCCAGCGCGGCGGTGCCTGCCTGGAGGCCCAGGTCGGAGCCGGGGCATTGTCCGGGACCGCGGGAGAAGGGAGCGATCCACCAGTCCTGCTGGGCGCGCCCGTCCAGCCAGGCCTCAGGGGTGAACGCGTCGGCGTAGTCGAGTTGCGGATTGCGATGGTGCACCGCGAGCGGGATCATCACGTCCGTTCCGGCGGGGAGTCGCGTGCCGTGCCAGTCGAGCGGCTCGGTCAGAGTGCGCGCCAGCGTGGGGACCAGCGGCCATAGGCGCGCCGTCTCCAGCAGGCACGCGTCCAGGAAGCCGCCTCCGCCTTGGACCGCCTCCCGGCGTGCCCGTTCACACTGGTCGGGATGACCGGCGAGCACCGCCAGAGCGGGGAGGAGCAGTGCGCTGCCGATGCCGTCCAGAGCCATCAGCCAGTGCGAGACCTGACCGGCGGGACGGGTGGCGTCGGTGTGCGGCGCGGACGTGAACCGGCCCACCAGGCTGTCGGCGTCGGCGGCGTCCACGTAGCGCTGGATGGCGCCGTCCATCGTCTGGCGATGTGCCTTGATCTGGGACGCGCGCCATCGCCGCAAGCCCATCCAGTTGGCCTCCCGGCGCAGCGCTCGCAGCGCTTCCATGATCCGGGTGTCATCGCGTGCGGCGTCTCCGAACACGAACCGCAGGACCGCCCGGTGATAGCCGCGCAGCAGCCGGTCCCTGTCGAGCTCGCACTGGCGGTGTCCGAGGAGTCCGTCGAGTTCCTGCGCCATGACTTCGCGCAGGCGGGGGGCCAGGGAGTGAGGCAGGCGTCCGGGTTCGAGCACGGCCTCGTGGAAGCGGTGGCGGTCTTCACGGAGCTCGCCCGACGACAGAATGAGGGAGTCCGGTTGGAAGACCGACAACCCGCGCTGCTTTTCCTTGGTGCACAGGGACAGGACCGAGTCCGAGGCCGACAGGGCCTTCTTGATGTCGCCCTGGGAGAGCACCAGCAGCACCTTGCCGGTAGGGCCTTTCACCCAGACGGACCGGCCGCCGTAGCGGACGCGCAGCCGCATGCACAGGCGCCCGGCCCTGGCGTTGGTGTCCAGCCTCTCGGTGAGGCGCGTCGCGGTGGGGTTGAGCACGAATCCTCCGCGCAGGAGCGCCGGAAGCGTGTACAGGCCAGAGAACTTCAGGCTTTCCAACATGGTCGTGCGCGGAACCGCTTGCGGCATTGCTTTCCTCCGAGGGCGGGAGACTCAGATGGCCAGGACCTTGCCGGGGTTGAGGATGCCCAGCGGGTCCAGCAGCTTCTTGATGCCGTGCTGGATGCGCAGGGCTCCGGGGTCGAGTTCACAGCTCAGCCAGTCGCGTTTGAGGGTCCCCACGCCGTGCTCGCCGGTGATGGTGCCGCCGAGTTCGAGCCCCGCCGCCATGATGGCGTCGTAGGCGCGGGTGGCCCGTTCGACGGCGTCGGGGTCGGAGCGGTCGAACACCACGGTCGGGTGCAGGTTGCCGTCTCCCGCGTGGCCGATCGTGGAGATGTAGAGGCCGTACTCCTCGGCGATCGCGGCGATCTGGTCGATGAACTCGGCCAGGCGCGTGCGGGGCACGCAGACGTCCTCGATGAACGCGGTGGTGTCGCCGGGCATCTGCTCAGCCTTGACCTGGGTGGCGGGCAGGACCAGGCGCCGGGTGTCCAGGATGGCGGTGGTCTGTTCCTGGTCGGCGGCCACGGTCACCGTCAGGGCGCCCGCCTGGCGGCACAGCCGCGCGATCTCGTCGAGCGCACGGGCCGGGTCGGCGTCGTCGGATTCGACGATGAGCGTGGCGGCGGCCGAACGGTCGAGGATCGGATGTCCGAGGTCGACGACGGCGCTGGTGCTGACGGCGTCCATCAACTCCAGGGCGGACGGCTCGTGCCCGTGCCGGATGATCGCCGCGACGGCCTCTCCGGCGGCGGTGGTGCTGCCGAACGCCGCGAGCAGGGCCAGCGACGGCCGCCGGGGCGGGCGCAGCCCCAAGGTGGCCTCGACGATGACGCCGAGGGTCCCCTCTGAACCGACGAACAACCGGGTGAGGTCGTACCCCGCGACGCCCTTGACGGTGCGGCGTCCGGTCCGTACGAGATCGCCGTTGGGCAGGACGACCGCCAGGCCCATGACGTAGTCGGCGGTGACGCCGTACTTGACGCAGCACAGACCACCGGCACCGACGGCGATGTTGCCCCCTATGGTGCAGGTGTCCCAGGAGGCGGGGTCCGGAGGGAAGAACAGCCCGTGTTCGGCGACGGCGTCGGACAGGGCGCGGTTGGTGACGCCCGGTTGGCAGACGACGAGCCGGTTGCCTGGATCGATCTCCAGGATGCGGTCCATGCGCAGCGTCGACAGCACGATGCCGCCCTCGTCGGCGTTCGCGGCACCGGCCAGGCCGGTGCGCGCGCCCTGCGGGACGACGGGCACCCGGTGGGCGTGCGCGGTCCGCAACACGCCTTGGACCTGCTCGACGGTCACGGGTGTGACGACGACGGCGGGTGTGCCCGCCTCGCTGAACGGTGCGCTGTCGCGGGTGTGCGCGGCGAGCGTCTCGGGGTCGACGTGGAGGGCGTCCGGCGGCAGCGTCTCGCGCAGCGCCGTCAGCCAGGTGGTCTGGGCGGACGTTGTGGTCATGAGATGAGGTCCTTGGTCGTGGCGGAGATCGGGATCTCCAGGAGTCGCGGACCGGTGGTCTCCGCGCCGAGCAGGTCGGCGAGCTCGGCGGGTGAGGACACCAGGTGCGCCGGAACGCCGTATCCGGTGGCGATCGCCCGGATGTCGATGCCGTCGATGTCGAGGCCGGGAATGCCTGACACGTTCTCCAGGCGCCCGAAGAGCTTGAGGATCGCGTATTCGTGGTTGGTCAGCACCACGACGGTCACCGGGACGTCGTAGGCCGCGGCCGTCCACAGCGCGGGGATGGCGTACTGCATGGACCCGTCGCCCATCACCGCCACGACGCGGCGGTCCGGCCTGCCGAGTTGGGCGCCGACCGCGGCGGGCAGCCCGAACCCCAGCCCGCCGCCCTGGCAGAACAGGAACGAGCCGGGAGCGGTGAGCCGTACCTGGTCCTGGAAGATCAGGGTGTTGGACGGGGATTCGTTCACCCACAAGGTGTGCTCGGGTAGGACCCGGGCCATCGTCGCGAAGACCCTCTCGGGCGCCATGCCCTGGCCGGCCCCGGTCCCGGCCCCGCTACCGGTCTCAGCCAGAACGTGGGGGCCGGGGCGCTGGGGCACAGTGCGCTCGGCCTCTTTGACCAGGTCGGCGAGGGTCGTGAGGGCATGACCCACGTCGCCGACCAGAGCGTCCCCGACCGGCGCGCGGGACGCCTCATCGGGGTCGCTGGTGATGTGCGCCAGCGCCGCGCCCGGCGGAAGGTAGGGGCCGGGGATGTAGGGGTAGTAGCGGAACACCGGTGCTCCGGCCACCACGATCAGGTCGTGCCCGGACAGCTGCTGCGCCAGCAGGCCGATCGCGGGCTGCAGGAAGCCCTGGAACCGCGGATGGGTCTGGGGGAAGCAGGTGCCGCTCTCCAGCGGCGCGGCCCAGACCGGCAGTCCGGCCTTGTCCGCCAGTTCGATCGCCGCCGCGAAGGCTCCCGAACGGTCCACCTCCCCGCCCAGGACCAGGACGGGGGATGCGGCCGCGTCGATCCGCCGTGCCAGTGCGGCCAGTTCGTCGGCCGGGACGGTCGCCCGCGCGGCGACGCGGCGGTCGATGACCGCCGCGGCGGCCTCCGCGGCCGAGCCGGAGCCGGTCGCGTCGCCCAGGTCCATCTCCAGGTCGTCCATCGGCAACGACACGAAGACCGGGCCGCACGGTGGGCTCGCCGCCAGATGGAAGGCACGGGCCAGCGCGTGCGGCACGTCCTGCGCGCGGGGTGGCTCATAGGCCCACTTGACGGCCGGACGAGGCAGAACGGTCGCGTCCACGTTGGTCAGCAGCGCCTCCAGGGTCATCATCGCCCGGACCTGCTGGCCCGCCGTCACCACCATCGGCGTCCGGTTGGCGGCGGCGTTGACGATCGCCCCCATGGCGTTGCCCAGACCGGCCGACGTGTGCACGTTGACCATGGCGATCGTGCCGGTGGCCTGGGCGTGACCGTCGGCCATCCCCACCACGACGGCCTCCTGCAGACCGAGGACATAGCGCAGGTCCGGCGGGAAGCGGTCGAGCATCGACAGCTCGGTCGAGCCCGGATTACCGAAGACCGAGGTCACGTTGTGCCGGCGAACCAGGTCCCAGACCGCTTCACGGACGGTGGTCATGTGACTCCTCCATGAATCTCCCCTGCTTGTACTCGCCCGACGCGGGTATGACAATGAGTAGTCAATTCATCGCTAAGAGTCAATAACCTGGAGGTGGCGATGTCGGCCAAGGTCAAAGCCATGATCGGTCGAAGGCAAAGGGCCGGACGGCGGCAGCGCCGGGAGTGGCACGAGTTGCCGGTCCCGCTCCAGGTGGCGGCGCTCGTCAGGATGCGTGAGGGGCTCCGGGCGCACAACCTCCACGACACCTGGGAGGCGGGCGGTGAGCGGCCGCGCACGCCGTCACCGGAACGTCCCCGATACCGCAGCTACGACGGGTCCGGATGCGACCCGGCCGACCTCGACATGGGACGCGCGGGCACACGCTTCGACCGCAACGCCCCTCTCGACATGACCCACCCCGAGCCGCTCGACCGGCTGATGTCGCCCAGCCCCCGCGAAGTGGCCAACCGGCTGCTGACCAGGAACGAGTTCATCCCCGCGCCGTCACTGAACATGCTGGCCGCGGCATGGATCCAGTTCCAGAACCACGGCTGGTTCAGCCACGGTGACAACCACCTGGCCGAGCCTTTCGAGGTGCCTGTCGCCGACGGAGACACCTGGCACGAATGCCCCATGAGGGTGCGCCGGAGCCGGCCCGACCCCACCGCGCACACCGCACCGGGTGCGCCGCCGACGTACGAGAACATCGTCACGCACTGGTGGGACGGCTCGCAGATCTACGGCAGCTCGGAGAAGCGCTGCCGGTCACTGCGCACCGGCGAGGACGGCATGATGGCCGTCCAGGACGGCAGGCTGCGGGAAGAGACCGAACCCGGCCTCGCCGGGATCGACCTGACGGGCTTCAGTGACAACTACTGGGTGGGCCTGGCCCTGATGCACACCCTGTTCGTCAAGGAGCACAACGCCATCTGCGGCATGCTGCGCGAGGCCTATCCCTCCTGGGACGACGAACGGCTCTTCCAGACCGCGCGGCTGGTCAACGCCGCCGTCATGGCCAAGATCCATACCGTGGAGTGGACGCCGGGCCTCCTGGCCACACCCGCCCTGCGCCTGGTCATGAACGTCAACTGGTCAGGGCTGGTCGGTCCCCGGTTCCGCCGCCGGTTCGGCCGTCTCGGACGCGGCGAGGTGCTCTCGGGCATCCTCGGCTCCCCGGCCGATCACCACGGCGCGCAGTTCTCGATGACCGAGGAGTTCGTCACCTCGTACCGGCTGCACCCTCTGATCCGCGACGACTACCCGATCCGTTCGCACCAGGACGGAAGACCGATCACCACCGAGGAGCTGGTGCCCCTCCAGGGCCAGCACACCCGCGCGGCCGTCGAGCGCTACGGCATGCCCGACCTGTTCTACTCGTTCGGCGTCATGAACCCCGGAGCGCTGACCCTGCACAACCACCCCACCGCGATGCGCGACCTGATGCGGATCAACGGTGAACGCATCGACGTCGGCACCCTGGACGTCCTGCGCGACCGCGAACGCGGAGTCCCCCGCTACAACGACTTCCGACGCATGCTGCGCAAACCGCCGATCACCGAGTTCGCCCAGCTCACCGACAAGGCCGTGTGGGCACGGGAGATCGAGGAGGTCTACGACGGCGATCTGGAGCGCGTGGACGCCACCGTCGGCCTGCTGGCCGAGCCCAAGCCCTCCGGCTTCGGGCTGTCGGACACCGCCTTCCGCATCTTCGTGCTGATGGCGTCCCGCCGGCTCAAGAGCGATCCGTTCTTCACCGACCTGTACACGCCCGAGACCTACACCCCCGAAGGGCTGGACTGGATCGACCGCACCGGGATGACCGAGGTGCTGCTGCGCCACCATCCCGAGCTCGCCCCGGCGCTCAGCGGCGTCCGCAACGCCTTCTCGCCCTGGCGGGGGCTGGCATGAGCCCGGCCGCCCCCGAGCCGGCCCGCATCGCACTGCTGGCCGGCGGCGTCCGAGCCGACGCGCAGGTGATGAAGCGGCAGGCGCTGCGCCTGCGGGACGCCGCGGCGACGCTGCGCGGCGGACCGCTGGCCCCCGACTGGCTGGACGAGACCATCAAGGACCTGATCGACCGGTGCATGACGGCCGCCGCCGACCTGGAGGCCGCCGCCGACCGCCTCGACGACCACGCCGGAGCCCTCCTGGGCGTTGGAGGGCCGGCCGAATGAACACCACGCCCAAGCCCAGCGCGGACAACGAGACCACGCCGCCGCCTCTCGACACCGACACGCCACCGCACCGCGGCGAAACCGCGCCGACGACCGACGACATCCGTGGCGCCGCCACGTCGTCGGCTCGTGACGCCAGTCGTACCGGCGTCTACGAGCACGAGCTGGCGGGCGTCCGCGAGGTCGCCGTCGACATCGCCCGGGCCGCCGAGGAGATCCACGGCGTGTCCGCGCGGCTCACCGCCGTGCTCTCCCATTCCGGACTGGCCGCATCGGTGACGCGGTCGCCTCGTACGGGCATGGCGGCCCAACGGGCATTGGTGCGCGCCGCCGTGCACTCCAATGGGCTCGGCTTCGCCCTCACCGGCGGCCGTCTGGTCAACGTGCCGGAAAAGCTCGGAACCCTGACCGGCAGGGAGAGGCTCGCCTCACTGGTCGCTGTCGCCTCCCTGCGGCTGCGCATCGCCGCCGCCACGCGGACCCACCCCGAATTGCTGGAGAACGAGGGCGTACGCCGCCTGGTGGAGGCGATCACCTCCGACCGGAGCATCCAGGCGATGCGGGAGCTTCGCCGTCTGGCCAAGGACGACGACGTGAGCCGGGCGCTCAACGACATCGCGCCGATCTTCACCGAACTGCTGGCGCTCAACGCGCTGCTGGACGAGGACCCCTTCAACGACGAGTCGGGCTGGGCCATCGCCAGCGGCCGTCCCATCCGCCACGAGCCGCTGCTGGGGGTGACCGTCAACGCCGTCTGCCGCTGGGACGTGGGACGCGGCACCGCCGAGCCGGTGGACCTCACCCGCCAAGAGGACGAGGAGATCAGCACAGAAGGCACCATCACCGGGATGATGCGCAACATCGCCGTGCTGAAGAACACCGGCCGTGCCTACCTGCAGGAGGTCCACGGCGCCGACGGCATCCTGCGCTACATCCTGTACGCCCCCGGCATGCAGGGCGGCATGCCCCGCAACGACTCTCCCCAAGACCTTGTCGGTGCCTGGCGCAACACCCTGATGGACGAGTCGCCCTACACTCGCGCCCTGGTGTGCGCCGTAGAGGCCTTCGGCGTACCCGAAGGGGCCGAGATCGCGCTGATGGGTCACAGCGAAGGCGGCGCGGCGGTGATGAATCTCGCACAGGATCCCGACGTCCACAGCCGCTACACCATCACCCACGTCATCGCGGTGGGCGCCCCGGTCGACTTCAAACGCCCGCCGAAGACGGCGTTCGTCGCGACCATCACCAACCAGCACGACCTCATCCCCTGCTTGGACGGGCAGGGTCCCGGATCGCCCTTCCACCTGCACCCGGACTGGTACGTGGTGGATTACCAGGACGACACCCACCGGTTCCCCGCCTGCCACCACGCCCTGAAGTACCTGGCCAACCTGGAGAACGATCTGCACGAGGCGCGCGAGCACATCGACTCCGCCCTCGCTCCCTACCAGGGCCAGGTCAGCCGAGCCCAGGCCTACCAGCTGTTCGACGAGATACGTCCGCCCGCCGGGTTCCCCTTCCTGGCCGTGCCCACCACGCCCCGCCAGATCTCGACCGGCACGGTGGAGACGCCGGTGCGCTGTTTCGACGGCACCGCCGCCACGCTGCTGTTCGCCGTTCCCGCCGCGGCCGCCGCCCAAGCGCTGGCCGGCACCGGCCTGGCCCCGGTGACCGTCCGCGGCCGCGCGGTGGCCGCCGTGATGGTGCGCGCCCTGCACGACACCTCTGTAGGGCCCCACAACGAGGTGGCGCTCGCGGTACTCGTCCAAGACCCCTGGCGTCCGGGCAGCCTGCGTTGCTGGCCCGACCTGCTCAAACCCGCCGATCGGCGCCGCTCGGGCCTGCACGTGCTCGACCTGGCCGTCGACCAGGAACTCCCCCGCGCCGTCGCCGACGAGGTCTGGGGATTTCCGGCGTTCGCCGCCCAGGTCACGGCCACCTTCGGCAAGGGTCGGCTGACGGCGGCCATCCGCCGCGACGGCCAGACCCTGCTGACTCTGGCCGGCCGGCTCGGTCCCTGGGCACCCGCGCCCGCGACCGATCTGGTCTGCTACTCGCTACAGGAAGGCCAGGGCCTGCGTTCGCTCGTCAACGCCCACGGCCTCCAGCGTGCCCATCCGGCGAGCAACCTGCGGCTCACCGCGACGCCCGGTCATCCGATGACCGACCGCGTCCACGCTCTGGGACTCGACCGGGCCCGGCCGATCCTCGCTCTCGTCGCTCCCTCCTACCAGGCCCGACTCGACGAAAGTTTGCCCGTCCACATTCCACGCTGACCCGCGACCGACGCCGGACCACGATGGCCGCCGCGCCCTACTCGCGGCGGCCAAGGGCTTCGATGGCACTGAGGCGCATCGCCGTGTGCGCCGGCAGCAGCGACGCGAGCAGCGCGATGACCACGCAGGCGGCGGCCACGCCCATCACCGGCGGCCAGGGCACCGCGACCGCGATCCGGCCGGTGAGCCCGTCCAAGCCCTTGACCACCACCCCGATGCTCAGGACGGACACCAGGACCGCCAGCAGGGTACCGATGCCGACGACCAGCATTGACTCGCCCGCGACCACCTGGAACACCTGCCGGCGAGTCGCTCCGGACAGGCGCAGGAGGGCCTGGTCGCCCATCCGCTCCGCGGTGGCCATCACGAGCGTGTTCGCGATCGCGATGGCGCAGTAGAGCAAGGCCACGCCGAGCACCACGTACATGCCCAGCCGGCCCTGCCGTCCGCTGTCGGACTTGCCCGCGGCGATCCAGTCACCGGTCGCCACCGGCCTGGCCCCCAGACCGTGAGTGGCGATCCGCAGCGCGGCGAGCGTGGCGGCACGGTCGGTGCCCGGGTGCAGCCTCACATCGATCGAGTCGGCCAGCCCCGATCCGACGGCATTGCGGGACGTCACGAACACGCTGTTGTCGCCGGTGCCGGTTCGCAGCACGGCCACCACGCGCAGCGAGACCCGGGAGCCGTCCGCCCGCCACACGTCGACGCGCTCCCCCACCTTCCGCCTCCACTCCTGCGACACGATGATCGAGTCGTCCCGCAGAGCGTTGGGGTCGCCCTCGATCACCGGGAGCCTGGCGACTCTGCCGAGATCGTCGATGTCGATTCCCTGCGCGGGGTACTTCACCACGGCGTTGCCGTCCTCCATCGCGTACAGGGTGGTGGACGTGCGGACGACGGCGTCCACACCGGGCACCACGGCGATGCCCTCGACCACGGCCTGGTTAAGACCGGGGGTGCCGGACGGCGTCACGATGAAGTCGGCCTGGTGGTGGCGGCGCAGCTCGGCGGTCTTCGCCTCCTCGACGCTGGCGTTGATCGCGAGCAGTGAGAGCGTCAGCCCGACGGTGACCAGCACCGGGGCGGCCGTCGAGGCCGTCCTGCGTGCCGCGGTCAGCGCGTTCTCCCGGACGACCATGGAGCCGGCGCCCGGCAGCGCCCTCAGCGGCACGGTGACCAGCCTGGCCAGTGGCGGGACGATGACCGGTGCCAGCATCGCGAAGCCCGCGATCAGCACCATGGTCAGGGGGATGTACTGCTTGCGGTTGATGGCGCTGCCAGGCTCTCCCCATGCCGAGGCCATGATCCAGAGACCTGCCGCCGTACCGCCGATTCCAAGGACCCAGCGGCCGGCCGTCATGGCGCGGGTCTCCAGCGCCGCTTCGCGCAGCGCCTCGGAAGGCCGGATCCGCGCGGCCCGCCGCGAGGCGAACCAGACGCCGAGCAGGGAGACCGAGAGCCCTGTCGCGAACGCCACGGCCAATGGCCACGGCGTCAGCGGGACCGAGAACGAGGCGGGAGCCAGTTTCCGGTCGACCAGCCAGTCCCCCAGCAAGGGAGCGCAGACCGGACCCAGCGCGCAGCCGAGAGCCGCGGCGATCACTCCTACGAAGAACGCCTCGGCGAGCAGCATCCGCCGTACCTGCCTGGGCGTGGCTCCGAGGGCACGCAGCAGCGCCAGCTCGCGTCGCCGTTGAGCGACCGCGAGGGCGAACGTGGAGGCGACGACGAAGACCGCGACGAACCCACAGATCCCGCCCGAAGTACCCAGCATGATCCGGGTCCCGTTGAGCGTTCGCTTCTCCTCGTCCGCCGCGAGTCCGGCCGAACGGGCCCGGCCGCCCGTGAGGACCTCGGCCGATGTCCCGACGACGCCGCGAAGCGCGGCGGCGGGGGCCGTGCTGACCATGGCGTCGATCCGCGGAGAAAGCCGGGCGGCCTCGGCGTCATGGAAGAGGATCGCGGGTTCGGTCCCGCTGGACGCGCTCAGTCCCACGACCCGGTACGTCACCGGCCCCCGTTCGGTGAGGATCCGGACCGTGCTGCCCGCGCGTGGCGCTTCGGCAGGCAGGACGACCTCGCCGGACGAGGCGGGAGCGCGGCCCGCGACGAGCCGGTAGGGGGCGAACGGGGCCACCGACCAGGGCCTGCCGATCACAGGGCCGTCGGAGCCCGCGCCCGGGACCTGGGCGTAGAACACCCGGTCCTTGACGGCACCACCGAGCGCGCTGACCCGGTCGGCCGTCGCGGCGTCCAGACCGCGCGGTGCCTTCAGCGGACGGCCCTTGGTCTTGTCGCCGACCCGCACCCGCAGCGTGTCCGAAGCCTTGATCAAAGCCGGTGCGGCGCCGTACCGGTTCGCCCCGCCCGTGGCCGTGGTGTCCAAGGCGGCCGCCAGCGCGAGACCCATGGTGGCCACCAGGCCGACGCCCATGGTCAGGGCGATGGTCGAGCCGACGAACGCGACCCAGCGCGTCCGGATGGTGAGCAACGCGATCCTCAGCACGGGCCCGTCTCCAAGCGGGCCATGCGTGCCGCGGCGGCCTCCGCCGTCGGCTGGTGCATCTCCCCCACGAGCCGGCCGTCGGCGAGGAACACCACCCGGTCAGCGTGGGACGCCGCCACCGGATCGTGGGTCACCATGATGATCGTCTGACCGTACTGGTCAGCGAGGTCGCGCAGTATTTCCAGAACGTCGCGCGAGGTCGACGTGTCCAGCGCCCCGGTCGGTTCGTCGGCGAAGAGGACTTCGGGCCGGGTCACGATCGCCCGGGCGATCGCCACCCGCTGCTGCTGCCCGCCCGACAGCTGACTGGGCCGGTGCCGCGCACGGTCGGCCAAGCCGACGGCATCGAGCACCTCGGCGATCTCGGCCTGCTTCGGGCGGCGCCCGGCCAGGCGCATGGGGAGCCCGACGTTCTGCTCCGCGGTCAGCGACGCGAGCAGGTTGAACGACTGGAACACGAACCCGATGCGGTCGCGGCGCATGAGGGTGAGCTTGGCCTCGCTCAGCTCGGTGAGATCGGTGCCCCCGACGATGACCTTGCCCTCGTCCGGACGGTCCAGCCCGGCGGCGCACTGCAGCAACGTCGACTTGCCCGACCCCGACGGCCCCATGATCGCCGTGAACCGTCCGGCCGGGAAGCCGACCGACAGTCCTGCCAGTGCGGTCACCTTGTTGTCACGGGACCCATAAGTCCTGGTCACCGATACGAGGCTCACCACATCACCGGATGTTGCCCCGGCCCCACCGTTCTCACCTACGGGCAGCGTGCTTGGACGCCCCATCCCATGAGGGTTGGTCTGCATACGATCCATGCCACTACCCAAACGCGCAGGCCCGGGGCCCGCACTGGCATAGGTGGCAGTCTTGGGGTGGCACTAGCTACACCCCTGCGTCCCCTGAGACCGCGGCGATTCGGGGCTTTCGGACCAGGCGTGGGATGCGCAAGCCGGTCGGCTCGCCGCCGACGATGGTCGCCCGGACGAGTCCGACCGGCTGTGATCTGCCGGCAGGATCAGATCTTGGGCGTGCCCGCGAGCTCCCAGGGCTGGTTGCCCAGGCCGTCGTCGTTGACGTTGTAGGTCACCTTGCCGTCGGCGGTGTTGCCGCTGATGTTGAGGTACGAGCCCGAGCCGGGGATGCGGCAGGTCGTCGAGCCGGACCCGGTGTTGATCTTGGACGTGATGTCGCAGGTGCCGCTCTTGACGACCGAGTCGTTCTGCTCGATGCGCACCTGGACGTCGAAGTTCTCGAACTTGCCGGCGCCCGAGTCGCCCCAGCTGACGTTGGCGTACGCCCACGTGTAGCTGTTGCTACCGCCCGGGCCGCCCCAGTTGCGGGCGATGCAGAGCTGCACCTTCACGTCGGCGTTGAAGCCGCTGGTCGGGAACTCCTTCGAGGTGGTCGCGCATTGGGAGGCGGCGTTGGCGGGAGTCGCGTAGGCCAGGCCGGCCAGTCCGGTCAGGGACGTCACGGCCACACCGGTCGCCAGCATCCGCAGCTTCATGTGTTCTCCATTCGGGAAGGTGTGCCGGATTTTTGGTCCGGCGAAGACGACCTTATGGAGGACCGGAAACCAAGATCAAGTGAAAGATTCTTAACAGTTAATGCTTCAACCGGTGGGGCGGTCCACCGTGGAGTTTCGCCCGACGCCGCGCGGGCTCGGCTCGCGCTCCTACAGGTAGCGGAGCCACAGGTAAGGAGTGGCCAGGGCAACGGTGATCAGGGTGACGACGAGGCCGTACTTGGTGAACTGCCAGAAGGAGATCGGGTGGCCGTTGCGGGCGGCGATGCCGAGGACGACGACGTTGGCGCTGGCGCCGATGGCGGTGGCGTTGCCGCCCAGGTCGGCACCGAGTGCGAGCGCCCACCACAGGACCTGGGCCTGGTCGTTGCCGCCGTTCTGCCGCACGAGGTCGGCGACGATGGGGCTCATGGTGGCGACATAGGGGATGTTGTCCACGATGGCCGACAGTCCGGCGGACGCCCAGAGCAGGAGCATGGTGGCGAGGCCGAGGCGGCCTTCGGTGGCGTCGGCGGCGGCCTTGGAGACGCCGCCGATGACGCCCGTCTCGACCAGTCCGCCGACCATGACGAACAGGCCGGCGAAGAACACCAGAGTGGGCCATTCGACCTCCTCCAGCGCCTGCTCGGTGGTGACCTTGGTCGCGGCGACCAGCAGGCCGGCGCCCAGGAGGGCGACGACGGAGGGCTCGTAGTGCAGCACGGGATGCAGGACGAAGGCGGCGACCACCACGGCGAGCACCGCCAGCCCCTGGAAGAGGAGCCGGCGGTCGGTGATGGCCTCGCGTTCCTCCAGCGCCATGACCGCCGCCACGCGGCCGGGGTCGTAGGTGAAGGCCGATCGGAACAGCAGGCGGCACAGCAGGCAGAACACCACCATGAGCCCCACGACCAACGGGGCGAGGTGGACGAGGAAGTCGTTGAACGACAGGTCGCCGCGGCTGGCGATGATGATGTTGGGCGGGTCGCCGACCAGCGTGGCGGTGCCGCCGATGTTGGACGCCATCACCTCCGCGATCAGGTACGGGGCGACTTTCAGGCCGAGCCGTTCACAGACCAGGAAGGTGACGGGGGCGATCAGCAGCACGGTGGTGACGTTGTCGAGCAGCGCCGAGGCCGCGGCGGTGATGACCACGAGCATGACCATGAGCCGGTACGGCCTGCCGCGGGCACGCTTGGCCGCCCAGATCGCCACGTACTCGAAGACGCCGGTCTGCCGCAGCACCGACACGATCACCATCATCCCCAGCAGCAGGAAGATGACGTTCCAGTCGATCCCGCTGTCCTCGGAGAAGAAGGCGGCCTCGGCGTCGGTGATGTGGAACAGCAGCATCAGTGCCGCGCCGCCCAGCGCCACCTTGGTACGGCCGATCTTCTCTGACGCGATCAACACGTAGGCGACGGCGAAGATCGTCAAAGCTACGGCGGCCAAGAAGCCTCCTGTCGGCTGCGGCACGGCCGACGTGGGCTACTGTCGGACCTGTGCGCGCACGACAACTCGCCGCGGACTTCCCCACCGTGTCCGCCGACACCAGCGCGATGGAGGCGGCGCGGCTGCTGGCCGACCACGGGCTGCCGGGGCTGATCGTGGTCGACGCGGAGCGCCGCCCGACGGCGGTCCTGCCGGGTTCCCAAGTACTGCGCGCCATCATCCCGCGCTACGTTCAAGACGATCCCGCCCTCGCCCGCGTCTTCGACGAGGACCACGCCGACAAACTCTGCGAGCGGCTCGCCGGCAAGCGCGTCGCCGACCTGATCGAGCCGGACCGCAGGCCACCGCCGATCGTGGACGCCAACGCGACCGCCATGGAGATCGCCAGCGTGATGGCGAGCGCCCACAGTCCCGTCGTCGCGGTCTCCGACGACACCCACCGCACCAACGCGCCGATGATCGGCGTCATCACCGTGGCGCAACTGCTCACCCGGCTCCTCCCCGCGCAGCCATAGCCGACATCAGGCCAAGCCACCGGACGTGAGCGCCGCGATCGCCTCCGCGGTGGACGGCGCGCAGCCGAACTCATGCGCCGACGCCCGGAACTCCCGGCTGACAGCATCGGGCACCTCGGCAACGATCATTCTGCCGTGGTCGTTCACGGCCTGCCGGTCCGCGGCCGACAACAACGCCAGACCATGACCGTCGAGGGCGGTGACCCGCGCCAGCTCCACGACCAGCAGCGGTGGCCTCACCCACGCCAGCGCCTGGGTGAGGTGCTCGTGAAGCAGCAACGCCGTGGAACTGGTCACCGCGCCCGCCAGCCGCAGAATCGCGCACGGACCGTGCAGCCCCGGAACGATCGTCAAGAGTGGACCCGAGGTGCTCACGCCCTCGTCACGTGGCTCCACCGGGGGCTCCCTGTCAGCTCGACCATGCACGTACACATCGCCGACCAGACTTCCCGGCACACCTACGCCCACCATATCGAGTGCGGCCACCGGACCACGGCGATACCGAGCGCCGCCGCGCCCCAAGACCCGAGCGCTCTGAACTCTATTGCTGCACCCTCACCGACCATTGGACCGCGTGCGGTGCCTGTATTCGGGGCGTGAGCGTGCGGCTCTTCTTGACGTCGATCTGGTTGAGGGTGGAGTTGACCCGGCCCTGTGTGCAGGGAATCTCAAAGCTGCCGATCCCGGGCATCAGAAGTTTCAGGTCGCCTGGCCCTTGGCAGTCGATGGCCAGCCAGAGCGGTGCCTTGGTGGCCTTGAAGGTCCCGATAACGCCGTTGCCGCGGTGCGGTTTGGCCACCACGAGGGTTTTTAGGTCCGGTTCGGGCTTGGGCACCCGCAGAACGGCGGGCTTGGTTGCCGGCGTGGTGCTTCGCGGGTTCGCGGACGGTTCGTCCGGCGCGCCCGTGGAGCATCCTGCCAGCACGGCCACAAGGCCGCAGGCGGCTGCCGCCACCGCTCGTGTGCTAGGCATATTCGGTCAGCGTTCCCAGATTTGCCAGCCGACCCGGCGCGGTGCCCATGCCGTGGTGGCCACGTTCTTGGTGATCCGACAGTCCTTGGTCAGATAGGTCAGACGTCCCCAGGTCTGCTCTCGCCACACGCCGTACCGCCCGTAGGTCGTCTTCTTGGGCGGGTCTTGACCTGGACCTGGTTTCCGATGGTGGTGATGTTCGTGGCCACGTCGTCGCCCACACCGATCTCGCCCGTCGATCGGTGAGCGGGTCGTCTGTCGGGAACCTCCGGGTTGATTGGGCGTCCCACAGCCGGTGAACGGCTGGTGGCAACCTCGATGGCAATACTGGGGGCGACTACGAGCAATGATCAGCAGCGGACAGCACATGAGCACCAGACCGGATATCTCACCAGGATCCACACAGGGAGTCCCGCCAGGCGGGCACGCGGAACAGTTCCATGACCGCGGCGAGGCGCGGGTGGCGAGCCGGGCGGCTCTGTCGACGACGCAGGCCGCGTTGACCGCGGCGTGCTGGGGAGCGGCGTGCTGGGTCGCGGTGGCGCTGTCGGTCCTCCCGCCCCGATCTGAGGCGTTGCGTGCGTGGCGGACCGGGCAGCTGCGCGCGGGACGGGCGGCGGCCGTGGCGGGGCGCACGCTGGCCGCAATGGTGTTCTTGGGCCTGCTGGCCGGGACGAGCGCGCTACTGCTGGCGCTGACGCTGGTCTTGCTGCTGTTCGGCGCGGCGTACCTGCTGCAGGGGACCTGGCCGATGGCGCTGCTGTTGCTGGGCGGCGGCGCGGCCGCCTACCTTCCTGCGCTGGTCACCGGACGATACGTGCTCCGGCAGCTGAACCAGCAGTTGCCCGGATCGATCACCACCACGCTGAGCAGCGCGGTCTCCACGACCATGGCAGCCAGGATCACCACGGTGGTACCGCGGCCTTCGCCCAGCACAGACAGCTCGCTCGCTCAGAGTGACCGCACGGCCTGAACCCTGCCCGAATCAGGCCCGACATGAGTCAGCGCAGGCCAGGGCCATCTCTCGAGCGCCCATGTTCTTGACCATCGGCGTGGCTCCAATGCCTCGGTCAAGGCCGGACGTCTGATTCGGCTTTGGCTTCCAGCAGGTCGGTCAGTGCGCTTGGGGTGACGGTGAGGGTGGTCCAGGTGCCTTCTTCGATGATCCGGCCGGCTTCGAGGACGGCGATGTGGTCAGCGCGGCGGATGGTGGCGGGACGGTGGGCGATGACGATCGTGGTGGTGTCGCTCGTAGCGAGGCGGCGGGCGAGTTCGGCGTCGCCGAGCGTGTCGATGTGGGCGGTGGCTTCGTCGAGGATCAGCACTCTGGGGTCGGTCAACAGGGCTCGGGCGAGGGCGACGCGCGCTCGTTGGCCGCCGGAGAGGGTTGCGCCGCGTTCCCCGACGAGGCTGTCCAGTCCGTCGGGAAGGGTGGCGGCGATCCGGTCCACGCCGCATCGTTCGATGACGTGGTCGAGCCGTTCGGCGTCGGCCTGGGGAGCGGCCATGCGCAGGTTGTCGCGGAGCGTTCCGTGGAAGAGGGCGGCGTCCTGGCCGACGAGGGCGATGGCGGAACGCAGGTCGTCGTCGGTCAGGTCCCTGAGGTCGACGGCTTCGTTGGCGCTGGTGAGCTCCACCGTGCCTTCTGTGGGATCCCAGAAGCGGGCCATGAGGTGGGCCAGTGTCGTCTTGCCAGCGCCGGAGGCTCCGACCAGGGCAATGGTGCTCCCCGGGGGGACGGCGAGGTCCAGGCCGCGCAGCACCGGGGTGGCGCCGTAGGAGAAATGGACGTTGCGCAGGTGGACACCGAGCGGCCCGCCGGGAAGCGGTCGCGGTCGCCGGGAGGGTGGCGCGGTCGGCGGGGTGGTGGTCGCGGCCTGCACCCGTGCGGCGGCGGCGCGCAGGCTGCCGGCCTGGCGCAGGGCGTCCGCGGAGGCGGCCACCGGGGCAAGGATCGAGACCGCCAGTGCCAGCGCGGCCGGAGCCCAGGTGCCCTTTCCCGCGGCGACCACCGCGATCAGGGCCAGCACCACCAGGACGTCTTGGACGGCGGTGAAGGCGCCGTCGTGACGGGCCTCGGCGCGCTGGGCCAGCGCGAGCCTGTCGCCTGCGTCGGCGAGTCGGATGCGGTGCCGGTCGAAGGCGTTGCGGGCGAGGAGTTCGCGCATGCCGTCGACGGTCTCGACGGCATCGGCCGACAGGCGTGCCGTGGCCGTGCGGACCTCTTCTCCACGGGCGGTACGGCCGCGGTCGTCTAGGAGCGGATGCGCCATCAGAGCGGCGGCCGTGGTCAGGACGGCGAGCGCCAGCCAGGGGTCGAGCACGCCGAGTGCGATCGTCCCAGCGCCGACGACCAGGCTGGAGGCCACCAGCTGGGCTGTGGTGTGGGCGTAGAAGAACTCCAGCTTCTCGATGTCGTTCATCGCGGTCGCCGCCAGGTCCCCGCTGCGTCGCCCGGCGATGCGGGCGGGAGCGCTGCGGGCGAGGCCGTCGTAGATTCGCACCCGCAGCTCTGCGAGCACCCGGTATGCCAGGTCGTGCGACAGGTCCATCTGCCGCCAGGTCGCGACGGCACGGAGGACGACCAGGCCGGCGAGAGCACAGATGATCGGGAGGCCGGGTGCGGCTTCGTCGATGACGGCTCGTCCGACACTGTGCGCCAGCCAGGTGACCAGGACGACGAGCGCGACCTGATCGACCAGGCACGCGAGCGTCGTGCGCAGGACCATCCGGCGGTGCGGCCTGAGGGCCGGCAGGAGTCCGCGCAAGGCGTGTGGACGGTCGCTCATCCGGTCTCTCCGTGGCTCAGGTCGGCGGTGGCCAGCGCGGCGTAGGTGCCGCCCGTACCGACCAGGGTTTGATGATCACCGGCCGCGTCGACGCGGCCGTGGTCCACGACCACGATCTGGTCGGCGTGCCGGACGGCCGCCAGCCGATGGGCGACGATCAGGCAGGTCCGGTCCCCCGCGACCCGGCGCAGCGTCTCGGTGATCTGGTGTTCGCGCCGTTCGTCCACCGCGCTGGTGGCCTCGTCGAGCAGCAGGAGCGGGGCGTCGCTGAGCAGCGCGCGGGCCAGGGCCAGGCGCTGGCGCTGGCCCCCCGACAACGTGGCGCCGCGTTCTCCCAGCACGGTCGCGTACCCGTCGGGGAGCGCGACGATCTCGTCGTGGATTCCGGCGTCCCGGCAGGCGGTGACGAGCCGTCCGTCGTCGGCGTCGGGATCGCCCAGCCGCAGGTTGTCGGCGATGGAGGCGGCGAAGAGATGGACGTCCTGGGAAACCACGGCGACGCAGCGGCGCAGCGCGGCCAGCGAGAGTTCGCGCAGGTCGACGCCGTCCAGCAGCACCGCTCCGCCGTCAGGGTCGTAGTGGCGCTGCAAGAGCGCCAGCAGTGTGGACTTGCCCGCTCCGGACCGTCCGACCAGCGCGGTGGTGCGGCCTGCGGGACATTCGAGGTCGATGCCGTCGAGGGCGGGACGGTCGGCGCCCGGGTAGCTGAAACGGACGTTGACGAACGAGACGGCGGGCGACGGCGACAGCGGAGGGACGAGCGTCCCGGTGTCCGGCACGAGGGGACGGGCGGTGCGCAGCGCCGCGATTCCATCAGCGGCGGAGACACCCACGTACCCGGCGTGCCATTCCCTGGACAGGTCGCGCAGTGGCCGGAAGCATTCGGCGGCGAGCATGAGCAGCAGGTACGACTCGGCGCTCGTGGCCCGGCCGGTGGCGGCTGACAGGCACGCCAACAGGACGGCGAGGAGGGTGCCTGCCTGGATGGCCAGGTCGGTGAGGGCGGTGTCGACCAGTGAGACACGCAACTTGGCGACAGTGGCCCTGTGCAGGTGTTGCGACCGTTCTTCGAGGGACGCGCGCTTGCGCAGTACGGCTCCGGTCGCGCGCAGGGTCGGCATCTGCTGCAACGCTTCCAGGTAGTCGGCGGCCAGATCTTCGTAGCTGTCCCAGTGTTCTTTGCCGCGCTTGGCCAGCGCCCGATCCCACAGCCGCGGAACCAGGAGCGCCAGCACGACCGCCACGGCGAGGACGGCGGCCGCCTGCGAGTGGACCACGGCGACCGCCACCAGCAGCGCCGGCGTGACCAGGCACACCACGGCGAACTGCGGCAGGTAGCGCGACAGGTAGATGTTGACGCCCTCGACACCGTCAACGACGGTCGCGCGCAGCGCCCCTGCCCTCGCGGTGCCGAGATGCGCCGGCCCGAGACGGCTGAGCTGGACGAGCAGTTCGTCGCGCAGCGTCGCCCGGATCCGTGCCCCGGCGTCGGCGGCGGTGACCCGCTGCCGCCAGATGAGGAGCGCGCGCAGGAGCAGTACCGCAGCGACCGCGCCGAGCAGGACCGGCAACCGGCCGGTGCGGCCACCGGCCATGTCGGCGAGCGCCATGGCGAGCAGCACTGCCTGGACGACATGGGCGCAGGTAACCGCGATCAGCAGGCCGGTGGCGCGCACGAGAGGACCCGGAGCGGTACGGGCCGCACGCAGCAGCTCAGGATGAAGCATCATCGACGGTCGCTCCAGGGGACGAGGAGGGAGACGGGGCGCGAGGCGGGGAGGGAGGCGGGGGCGCGAGACGGGGAGGGAGGCGGGGGCGCTAGGCGGTGGGCCGGTGCCCGGCTGTTCATGGACGGCGCGCGACCGCGTTCATGGACGGCGCGCGACCGCGTTCAAGGAAGGTCGAGAGGCCGGTCGGGATAGCAGACCGGCCAGCCGCGCTCGGGATCGCGGCCGACCCGTCCCTCGATCCCGAACACCGTCCGAAGCAGGCCGGGGGTCACCACACTGTCCGGCGGGCCATCGGCGGCCACGTGCCCGTCGCGCAACGCGACCAGGCGTTCGGCGAAGCGAGCGGCCAGGTCGAGGTCGTGCAGGACCATCAGCACCGTGAGCCGCCGCTCGTCGCGGAGCCGTCCCACCAGTCGCAGCACCTCCAGCTGGTGCCGCAGATCCAGGTAGGTGGTCGGCTCGTCGAGCAGCAGGGCGGGTGTGTCCTGGGCCAGTGCGAGGGCGAGTCGCACGCGCTGCCGTTCGCCGCCCGACAGCGCGTCCACCGGCCGGTCCGCCCAGTCCTCGACGCCGACGTCCCGCATCGCCCGGGCGGTCACCTCGTCGTCGCCGACGCGGAGCATGCCCAGCGGGCCTCGTGAGGCGTAGCGGCCTTGCCGGACCAACTGACGTACGGTCAGCCCCGGTACCGCAGGGGCGGATTGGTGCAGGAGTGCGACCTTGCGAGCGGCCTCGCGGCGTGAGACCCGGGACAGGTCGGCGCCGTCCACGGTCACCCGCCCGGACTCCGGACGCAGCACGCCGGCGGCGAGGCGGAGCAGGGTGCTCTTGCCGCAGCCGTTCAGGCCCACCAGCGCGACGAACTCGCCGGGCCTGACCCGAAGGCTCACCTGGTCGAGTACCCGTCGGTCGGGATAGCCGAAGGTCACCCGGTCGACGTCCAGCGCGGCCGGAGGCCCGGGGACGGCGAGATCCGCGGGCGGGTTCGCGGTCGCGGGCTCGGGTTCGCCGATCAGCTCGGACACGGTCAGTGCACTCCTCGTTCTGGACGGACGGATCACGGTTCGACGGCATGGCGGCGGGCGACCACCAGGAGCACGGCGGCGCCCGCGAGGGTGGTGACGGCGCCGACCGGGACGCTGAGATGTTCGGCTCCCCAGGCGTTGACCACTCGTGACATCAGCTGGGCTGCCGCGTCGGCGCCGCACACCGCGACGGCGCCGGCAAGGGCCGCCCCGGGCAGCGCGACCCGCAGGTCTGCACCGAGCAGGGCCAGCGCGGCATGCGGCACGACGAGTCCGATGAATCCGAGGGCTCCGACCGAGGCCACCGCTCCTGCGGTCAGAGCCACCGCGCACAGCAGCGCCAAGCCGCGTGCCCTGACCGGTGCCAGGCCCGCCGCCTCGGCCACCTCCTCACCACAGCGCAGCAACATGAGCGGACCGGAGGTCAGGCAGCCCAGGACGCCCCAGCCCAACGCCCAAGGCCACAGCAGAGTCCAGTGCTGCCAGGTGCGTGCCTCGGTGGTACCGACCATCCACTGCACGACGCTGCCGATCTCGCCCGGCGCCGCCAGCAGGGTCACCGCCGTCAGCCCACCGAGGGCCGCCGAGACGAGCACGCCGTGCACGGCGATCTCGGCCGGGTCGGTGTGCCTGCGGCCGGTCAGCAGCCACAGCAGGCCCGCTCCCCCGAGGCCGCCGCCGACCGCGGCGAGCATCACGGCGGCCGGTGACGCCCAGTCGGCCAGACCCGCTCCGGTCGCGGCGACCGCGCCGAGCACCGCGCCAGGGGTGACCCCGGTGACCTCGGGCGCCGCCAGCGGATTGCGCAGGGCCGCCTGGAGGATCAGCCCCGCGAGGCCGAGTGCGGCACCCGCGCCGAGCGCCACCAGCACCCTGGGCAGCCGGACCTGCCAGACCAGGTGGTGAGCCGTCGGATCCGCGGCGCCGCCGGTGAGGGCCTGCCACGTCTCACCGATCGACAGTGCCCGTCCCGCGACGAGGTCGAGCATGGCCGCCAGCGGGACGGCGAGCAGCAGCGCGCCCAAGACGAGCAGGGGCCGTCGCCGGCGTGGCCTGGACCGTGCCGGATCAGGAGCCGTGGTCGGCGCGCGCTCGGTGAGCGTCATCGGGCACCTCCCTCGGCTCGGTACGGCGGCTCTGCGGCGGCCCTGTGCGGCGGCTCGCTGCGGAGTCCGCCGGGGTACGGAAGCCGCGCAGCAGTGCCACCCCCGCGGGTATGCCGACCAGCGCGGTCCAGGCCCCGACCGGGGTCTCCACCGGCTTGAGGGCCAGTCGGGCGGCCTGGTCGGCCCACACGGTGACCACCGCTCCCCACACCACCGCCCAGGGCAGCCAGCGCACCACGTCGGCCTGCGGGCGCAGCCGCCGTGCCAGGTGCGGGGCGAGGAACCCGACCCAGGCGATCGGCCCGCAGACCGCGACCACAGGGGAGATCAGCAGCACGGCGACGGCCAGCGCGCCCAGCCGGGCATGCCGTACCCGCAGCCCGAGGGCGGTGGCGTCCTCGTCGCCGAGCCGGAGCACCGCCAGCATCGGGGCGCACAGCACCAGGAGCGGCACGGCCGCCAGCAGCCACGGCCAGACGCCCTGCCAGGACTGCCAGGTACGTCCGGACAGGCTGCCCAGCAGGTAACGGAAGATCACCTGGAGATCGAGCTGGTCGGCCATGAGCATCAGCACCAGCAGCGCGGCCTGGAAGGCCGCCGCCACCGCCGCCCCGGTGAGCAGCACCGCCGACGGGTTGCGGCCGAACGCGGCCGCGATCAGCGTCACCACCCCGCCGAGCGCGGCCCCCGCCAGGGCGAGCATCGGGGACGCCCAGCCGGGCAGCGTGAGCGTGAGGACCAGCGGCGCGGCGACGCCCAGGGCCGCGCCCGACGAGACGCCGAGCATCTCCGGAACGGCCAGCGGGTTACGCAACGCCTCCTGCATGACGAGCCCGGCCGCGCCGAGGCAGGCCCCTGCGACCAGGGCCAGCAGCAGGCGCGGCAGCCGGATCTCCCGGACCACCAGCGCCTCCAGCCCATCCCCCGACCCGCCGGACGCCAGGGTGACCAGCCGGTACGGCGGGATGTTCGGCGTGCCGAGGCAGAGCGCGCACAGCGCCGCCATGGCCAGCAGCCCCGCCGCAAGGACGACCGTCCGGCTCATCGCAGTGCGGCCGTCGCCTCGTCCAGGACGATGCCGAGGGACCGGGTGCCGCGGCCCTTGGCCCACACCTCCGGGTCGACCTCGATCACCTTGCCGTTCTTGACCGCCGGGATCTGCGACCACAAGGGGTTCCCGGCCATCTTCTCCGACAGCTTCTTGCCCGGCGCGCCGAACGCGATCGTCTCGACGAACAGGACGTCGACGTTCTTGGCCAGGATCTCCTCCAGGCTGTAGGTGCCCTCGATGCCCCGGTCCTTCCACGGGTAGTCGGAGATCTGGGGGAACATCCCGGCGGCCACGTCCCGGCCCGGCGAGGCCACGCCGAAGTTCTCGTCGCTGCCGAACACGATCAGCACGGTCTTGTCGCTCTTGGCCTTCTCGGCGCGGGCCAGCTTGTCACGCAACCGCTGCTCGGCGGTGACCGCCTTATCGCCCCGGTTGGTGAGCGCGGCCAGGTCGCGCAGGTAGGCGATGCTGTCCTGCCATTTGGTGGGCTGCACCGCCCAGAACGTGGTGGCGCCGCGCAGCGCCGGAGCGAGCTTGCCGTGGGTGTCCTCAAGCCCGATGACCAGGTCGGGCTTGTGGGAGAGGATCGCCTCGACCTCAGGGCTGATGAATCCTCCCGGGATGACCGCGACCTGCTTGGCCTTCTCCTTGCCGAGGAACCGCGGATGGGCCAGGAGCACCGAGTTGGTCGCGGTCGGCACCATGCCGAGCTCGGTCAGCATGTCGTCGCAGAGCGCGACCAGGCACACGATGCGTTCGGGAGTGCGTTTGGGGGCGACCTTCCGGCCCCGCACATCGGTGATGGCGTCGGCGTCGGCGACAGGCGAGACGGGTCCCACGCTCGTGGCCGCGCCGCTCGTGGCTCCGGCGCCCGCACCGGGACCTTCGTCGGCGGAGTCTCCGCCACAGGCGGACAGCAGGGCGCCGGCGGTGGCGAGCACGGCGGCATGCCGCAGGAGGCGGTTCAGGGTGCGCATGATCGGGGCGTTCTCTTTCGTTCTGGGGCGGTGACACGCCGGTGGAAATGGCCTCATCAAGGCGTTTCCGCAGGCAATGAGACGGGATGATAACCGTTTTCATTATCCTTGCATACTCGTGCGGGCCGTTGGGGCATGGCGGCTCCAGGCGCTCTGGCGCAGGAGGCGCAGCCCGTTGAGAGCGACGATCATGGTGGAGCCCTCGTGACCCGCGACGCCGAGGGGAAGCGGGAGGTGGCCGAGCAGGTCCCAGGCGACCAGAACGGTGATGAACGCCGCGGCGATGAGCAGGTTCTGCACGACCAGGCGGCGGGCGGCGCGAGCCAGCCCGATGACGGCGGGAATCACGGCGAGTTCGTCGCGCACCGCGATGGCGTCGGCGGTGTCGAGGGCGAGGTCCGATCCGGCCTGGCCCAAGGCGATGCCGGTGTGCGCGGCGGCGAGAGCCGGAGCGTCGTTGACCCCGTCCCCGGCGAACAGCACTTTGCGCCCCTGCCGGGTCAGGTCGCCGATGGCGGTGACCTTGTCGGCGGGCAGCAGGCCGGCGCGCACGTCAGTGATGCCGACGTCCGCGGCCACACGGCGAGCCGCCGCGCGGTTGTCTCCGGTGAGCAGAGCGGGCGTCCGGCCGGTCAGCGTCGCGAGGCCGGCGACCGCGGCACCGGCGTCGGCGCGCAGGGCGTCGGCGACGCCCAGCAGCCCCACCGCCTTCCCGTCGAGCAGAACGGCCACCGCGGTGAGGCCGTCGGCCTCCAGATCGGCCGCGACGTCACGGGCCGCCGCCGTCCGGACGTCAGTGCCGGTCAGCAGCCGGGCGGGCGCACCGGCCTCGACGAGGCCTCCCGCCACCGTGGCCGCGACCCCGACGCCCGGCGTGGAGGAGAAATCCGTGACCGGGAAGACCTGCTGTCCCCGGTCTCGGGCGGCCTCGGTGATCGCACGAGCCAGCGGATGTTCGCTGGGGTGCTCGGCAGCCGCCGCCAGCGCGAGCAGCGCGCCTTCGGTCAGCGCCTTCCCGCCGGGGATCGGACGGATCTCGGCGACACGCGGGGCGCCCTGGGTGAGAGTGCCGGTCTTGTCGAGAGCGACCATGTCGACCTGGGCGAGCCGTTCCATGACGACCGCCGACTTGACCAGGACGCCGTTGCGGCCCGCGGTGGCGATCGCGGACAGCAGCGGCGGCATCGTCGCCAGGACCACCGCGCACGGCGATGCGACGATCATGAACGTCATGGCACGCGACAACGCGCCTGCCACGTCGGCCCCGAAGGCCAGCGGCACGAAGAACAGAAGCAGGGTGGCGCTGACCATCGCGATCGAGTACCGCTGCTCCACCTTCTCGATGAACAACTGCGTCGGAGCCTTGGTCGCCGATGCCTCCTCGACCATCCGGACGATGCGGGCGATCACCGACTCCGCGGGTTCGCGCTCGACCCGTACCGTCAGCGCGCCGGTGCCGTTGACCGTGCCGGCGAACACCTCCTCCCCGGCGAGCTTGGCGACGGGAAGCGGCTCACCGGTGATGGTGGCCTGGTCGACCTCGCTCTCCCCCGAGACGACACGGCCGTCGGCCGCGATCCGCTCCCCCGGCCGGACGAGCACCAGGTCACCGACCGCCAGGGCATCGACGGGCACGGTCTCCTCAGCACCACCGCCGGGCCGGAGCCTGGTCGCACGGGCGGGCGCCAGATCGAGCAGGCCGCGCACCGAATCCGCGGTCCGCGCGGTCGCCACCGCCTCCAGCGCCCCCGACGTCGCGAAGATCACAATGAGCAGCGCGCCGTCCGTCACCTGACCGATCGCCGCCGCGCCCAGCGCCGCCACGACCATGAGCAGGTCGACGTCCAGTGCCCGTCCCCGGAGAGCCTTGAGCCCGGCCCATCCCGGTTCCCATCCGCCGGTCGCGTACACCGCGGCGTACAAGGCTCCCCACAGCCAGGAAGGCCCGCCCGATATCTGGATCGGCAGCGCCACCAGGAACAACCCCAAGGCGACCAAAGCCCATCGGGCCTCCGGCACCTCCAGCACCCGGGTGCGCCGCCGGGGAGGCCGGCGAGCACGACCGGGAGGGGCAGGGACGGCGAGCGTGGCGGAGGGCATGCGATCACAACTTCCTTCAGGGAGGCCGACGAAGGGCCCAATCTAGAAACACTTGAAGAAGAATTCAATTGTTCAAGTCCAGATATCCGTAGGATGGCGTCATGGGCCATGGAGCAGCGCCCCCAGAAAACACACCGGATACCCGGCTGACCTCGACGAACGTTCAGCGAGTCGCCGCCACGTTGCAGGCCCTCGCCACACCGTCGCGCCTGTTGATCCTCGCGCGCCTGCGCGAGGGTCCCTGCGCCGCGACCGAACTCGCCGACGCCGTCGCCATGGAGCCGTCCGCCTGCTCCCACCAGCTACGACTCCTGCGCAACCTCGGCCTGGTCACCGGCACCCGGCAAGGCCGAAGGATCGTCTACGCCCTCCATGACGACCACGTAGCGGCACTGCTCGACCAGGCCGTCTATCACGTAGAGCACCTCAGCCTCGGCCTCACCGACATGCCTGCTCGCCAGCAACTCCCCGACCAGTCCGCCGAGGTGGCGCGCCAACGCCCGTGATCGGCAGTGGATCTCAGCACACGCCAGCGCGGTCACGGATGTCCTTCACCTGCGGCCGGTTGATCGAACGCTGGCAAGAAGGCGTGGACGTGAAAGTCGATCCAGTCGGGTTCGTCGTCGGACGGCCTGGCCTTGCCGAAGAGGAGTCCGGCAGCGCGGCGGTCACCAGCGTGGGCGCGGGCGCGGGCTTCGACGAGTTTGGAGAGTATGTGGGGTGGTGAGGCGTTTGGCGCCTTGGCAGGCTCGGCGATATGACGGCGATTGGCATCGGCGTCAGCCGGTTGGATCAGCCAGCGCCCCATCAGCGTGCTGAACGCGCCCGTGGACTCCAGCAGGGCCCTAGGGCCCTATCCAGACATAGGGTCCTAGGGCCCTATCCCGACTTAGGGCAACGGGCCACGATCAAAGTCAGTGATGACCGAGATCAAGCGCCGGGTGTTCGCCGGGTTCAACTGCTTTGAACGGTCCGACCGCGCGGCGCCAGGATCCTCGTCCAGGAGGAAATGTGAAACGCTCGTTCGCCGTCGTGGCCACCACCGCAATCGTCGGGGCATTGGGGGTGCCGATGTCTGGCGCGCCCGCCAGCGCGCAGTCCACCGTCCTTGCCTGTGAAGAGTGGCAGGACCGAAACACCTACGGCGCAAACTGCTCAGGCTCCAAGCGCTGGTACCAGGCAATGGCAAAGTGCAATAACGGATCTTATGCCCACGGCAGCATCAACTACAATGGCTGGTCGTATGCCTACTGCGCGAATCTTGGTGGCCTGGATTACGGGTATTATCGATGGAGGTAGCGGCCGGCGGGATGAAGCCGTTCGCCCGCCGGTACATTCACTCGCTCATGTACCTGTAAAGCGCGGACACAGGCTGAGTGATCATGCAAAAGCCTCGCCCCTCAAGGAGCGAGGCTTTTGTACGACATGCGTTCAACACCAGGCTTCGACGTTTCAATTCCCGTGCCTTTGCGCTGCTCGACGGTAGGGCCAGGTCGCCGGCCCGGCCTTCCAGGTGACGACGTCTTCTTTTTGAGCTATCTGCTGGTCGATGTCTTTCAGCCAGCCGCCGGTTCAAGCAGGGCGACGGCGTCCTGGCTGTCAGCCCGCCAGCCGTTCCGTGAGGCTTCCGAGGCGTCGATTCTTCAGGACGGGAGACTGGACGGGATGTCGTCGCCTACGTGATTGGCGTCCCAGTCGGAGGTCAGGTCGCCGGACCGAGGGAATGTTTACGTCCTGCCGTGCAACGGCGGACAGTTCCAGCGGTGGTTATACCGGCACCTTCCATGATCGTGAGGTGATCTCAGATCTGATCTGGGTGACGGAGATGCCGCTAAAGATGAGCGGCATATCCGTGCGTGCTCCGCTGGCGTCAAGACGATCGCTGATACTGCGACGTCCCGGTCAGCACCTCACTTACCGATCTGCAGATCGCTGAGCAACTCCCCACCTCGGCGGTTGTTCAACACCCACAAGGGGGCGGGTGTGGCTTCTCGAGAGGGGTACACGGGGTCGACATTTACAGGTCGCGTAGCACTGCGTCAGTGCAGTCCGCCGCAAGGGCGATGGCGTGTGGCGGAAGCGGATCGCCGTCCCGTAGATAGCGTTGGACGAGGGCATAGGGCAAGTCGATGACCGCCAACTGCACACGTTCCCTGGAGATCATGTCCTGTGCCCCCAGCCGCCGGGCGAGTGTCTTCACCGCACCCATGACCTTCGCGTTCGCACGGTCCAGCCGCTCTACCGCCTCCGGCGGCCAGGTGTCCTTGCCGAAGTCCGCGGCGCCGTGCCCGAGCACGACGGCGTCCAGCGGCTGGTCGCGGCAGAAGCGCACCATCTCGCGGGAGGCAGCCACCGCGCCGGCCCGTGGGTCGGCGGGGTCGTCCAAGGCCGGCAGGTAGGCGGCGTGAAAGCGCTCCAGAGCGCGCAGCCACAGCTCTGACAGCAGCGCCGCCCGGTCAGGAAAGCGGTGGTATACCGAGCCGCTCGGCGCGCCGATCTCCCTTGCGACAGCCGCCATGGTGACCGCTGGAGGGCCGCCTGTCGCCGCGAGCCGGGCGGCGGCGTCGAGGAACTGTCCGCTGTCGTAGCGGGATGGTCTGACCATGTAATAGAGAGTACTCTCTACTTCAATTAGAGAGTGTTCTCTGAAACTCTGCGAAGAGGGGTCCGCCATGGCCGTGCTGAACATCCACGAACGACTGCTGCGAGCGGAGCCATCCGACCTCGCCCCGATCCTCGACTCCCTGGCCGGCCCCGACGACCGGCTCTGGCCCGCCGAGCGCGGGCAGTGGCCCTCCATGCGCTTCGACCGCCCGCTCGGCGTGGGCGCACGTGGAGGGCACGGGCCGGTGCGCTACACCGTCGAGGGCTACGCGCCGGGCCAGTGGGTACGCTTCAGCTTCTGCGGCCCGGCCGGGGTACACGGCTTCCACGAGTTCACCGTCCACCCGGCGCCGGACTCCGGCTCCCTGCTCCGCCACACCATGGCCGTACGCCTGCGTGGCCGTGCCAGGCTGACCTGGCCCCTGTTCTTCCGCCGCATGCACGACGCACTGCTGGAGGACTGCCTGGACCGGGCCGAACTCGCCGTGCACGGCTCTGTGGAGCACCCGAACCAGTGGAGCGGATACGTGCGGACACTTCGCCGGCTTGCCCGGCTCGCGGCACGTCTAGTCAGCCGTCCTACCTGAAGCACCTGGGGGCCTGTCGACGATGCCGGTCACCCCTCTTATCTATGGCATGGCGCAGTGGGGTGGGAGGGCCATCGACTCATCTTGGAAGCGGGAGGTCGACGAGATGCGTACACACCCGTAGTGCAGGAGACGCCGGGTAGGTGCACGAGGCCGCTGCAGGCAAGCATCGGCGAGGGCCTCAGTCCATATGACGGGGTGAGGCCGACCGGTGGCCGGCCGCCGCCGCTGCCCTGGTCGCCAGATGGTGCCGCCCGCAGTTCGTCGGCCCAGGTCTCACGCTGGATCGGGTTGCGGGGCGCCGTCGTGGTCGTTGCCGTCACGCTCCTCAGCGTCGCTGGTGCTCTGCTCGCCGGTCGAGATTGGGCGTCTCGCCTCGACAACCACGGTGAGTTGGTCGCCAGCCGCGAGCGGGCGGTGTGGCTGGCGCTGGCCTGCAAATGCGGGATATGACCACGTCTCGGCCAGGGGCGACGGGTGACGATCTGGGCGCCGTGCTCGCGGTACCGCGCGTAGGTGTCGGGACGCGCTGGATGTGGACGAGGGAGAGGTGCACGTCCACATCCCGGCAGCGCTTGAGCACCTGCTTGATGCTGCTGAACGTGGGCTGTCCACTGTGCGTGGCTGGTCTGTCGGGTCGGGATGAGCGCCTGGGCCGATGGCACGTGAACGGAGGCCCGATCTGCCATAGTCGAAGGTCGCTGGGCATCGCTCTGCTCAGATGCGAGCATGCCGGTATGGCGAGCGTGATCCGTAGGTGGGCATGGGTGCTGGTGCTGCTGGTCGGGCTGGTCCTGTATCTGGTGGTGCTGGCGGCCCTGGTGGACACCGACAACCCCAACTATGTGCCCTCGATGATCCTTCTGGGGTCCACGGTCGTGCCGGTGACGTTCTTGACCTTCGCCGCCGGCCGCAGCGGCCACTGGCAGGTGCCTGCGCTGACGCTCGGGTTCGCCGCGCTGTTCGGAGGGGTGATCGGCACGGTCACGGCGGGGCTGCTGGAGTACGACACCATCCGAGACCTGGGTGTCCTGCCCGCACTGTTCATCGCGGTGATCGAGGAGACCACCAAGCTCATCGTCCCGGTCGCCATCGTGATCTGGGCCTGGTCACGCAAACGCCTGCACCCCGGAGACGGGCTGGTGATCGGTGTCGCAGTCGGAATGGGGTTCGCCGCTCTGGAAACCATGGGCTATGCCTTCACCACGCTGATCGCCTCTCGCGGCAATGTCGGAGACGTCGAACAGACGCTGTTCCTGCGCGGGCTTCTTTCCCCCGCCGGGCACATCGCCTGGACCGGCCTGACCTGCGGCGCCCTCTGGCGCCTGGCCACCACTCCGACTGCGAAGACCGTCATCGGCGCGCTCGCCACGTACGTGGCCGCCATCGCCCTGCACACGTGCTGGGACGGCATCGGCGGCCTGATCACCTACCTCGTTGTCGGGGTCATCTCCCTGAGCTGGCTGCTCTGGGAACTGCACCGCAGCAACACTGTGCGGTACGACACCCCGCCGGCCGCATCCCGTCACAGTTGACTGTGAGAGCGGCACGGTCGCGGTGTCAGCCGCCGAGCCTCGTACTCGCATCGCGCTGATGGTCGCCCTCGGCACTGGCAGCGCCGACCGTGCCGGGCGATGGTTCGCCCGGCTCTGAACACGCCTTCGCGGTAGCCGACCATGCTGATCCGTCCATCGGTGTGGAGAAAGGCCGGGACGTTGGCGCCGACACGCAGCAACGCGGGAACTGTTTGGCCCGGCTCGAACACCACTGCACGCACGGTGCCGCGAAATCAACGACCTGCGCGCGGTTGAAGCGGCTATGCGCCGCCTCGGCCTCCCAACGCGCGCGCGGGATGTCAGGCGCGACGAACGCCGAGACCGCCCCTGCACCACACAAACTCCGGGCCGATGACACCGATCTCATGACCGGGCCAGAAGATTTGAGCTCCCGCCTCGGTTCGCATGACGGCCATCCAGGCGCCGCTGAGCTGAGGCGGCTTTGGCGGGCCTTCCCGAGCCAGGATTAGAGCGCGGTGTCAGCCGTTGGCGGGGATGAGTTCGGTGATGAGCTTTTCGATGCGGGTGCGGATTTCGTCGCGGATGGGGCGGACGGCGTCGACGCCTTGGCCTGCGGGGTCGTCGAGTTGCCAGTCGAGGTAGCGCTTGCCGGGGAAGACGGGGCAGACGTCGCCGCAGCCCATGGTGATGACGACGTCGCTGGCCTGGACGGCGTCGGTGGTGAGGATCTTGGGCTTCTGGTCGGTGAGGTCGATGCCCTCTTCGCGCATGGCTTCGACGACGGAGGGGTTGATGGTGTCGGCGGGCGCGGAACCGGCGGAACGGACTTCGATGGCGTCGCCCGCGAGGTGGGAGAGGTAGCCGGCCGCCATCTGGGAGCGACCGGCGTTGTGCACGCACACGAACAGGACGCTGGGCTTGTCGGACATGGGTTCCCCTAGAGATCGGCCGGATGGTCCGGAAGTAGTTCGTGGATGAGGCTGGCCAGGCGGGTGTCGATGTCGGTGGCGATCCGGCGGATGGCGGCCGGGGACGCGCCTTCGGGGTCGGCGACGGGCCAGTCGAGGTAGCGCTTGCCCGGATAGATGGGGCAGGCGTCGCCGCAGCCGAGGGTGACGACGATGTCGGCGGCGCGCACGATTTCGTCGGTGAGCGGTTTGGGGATCTCGTGGCTGAGGTCGAGGCCGATTTCGGTGGCGACCGTGACGATGCCGGGGTCGAGTTCGGCACCTGGGGAGGAGCCCGCCGAGCGCACCTGAACGGCTTCGCCCAGACGTTTGTGCAGCAGGGCGGCTGCGAGTTGGGAGCGTCCGGCGTTGTGTACGCAGACGAAGAGGATCTGCAGGATCTTCTTGACCTGCAATCCCTCGGCGTAGGCGAGGGCCGTGAGCCGGTCGGCGGCGAAGCGTGAGGCCAGCACCGGGAGGTGGATGCCGACCTTGGCAGTCATGCGCAGTAGGTCGTAGGAGTCGATGAGGTAGCGGTCGATCGTCTCGCGGGAGAAAGTCCCGGCGAAGTCGTCGGCCAGCTCGTCCGAGACCCTGTAGAGGACGTTCTCGGGGAAAACCAGCGGGGGCCGGCCAGGGGGACCGTGGTCGGTCATCGAGGTCACCTCAACGCTCCGAGGCAGGGGTGGCGGTACGGGGCCGGAAGAACTTGCGGCCCCACAGACTGACGTACACCAGCGCCACCAGGACGGGAACCTCGATGAGGGGGCCGACGACTCCGGCCAGGGCTTGGCCTGAGGTGACGCCGAAGACGCCGATGGCCACGGCGATGGCGAGTTCGAAGTTGTTGCCCGCGGCGGTGAAGGCCAGGGTCGCCGACCGGTCGTACGGGAGGCCGATGCCGCGGCCGAGGGCGAACGAGCCGCCCCACATGAGCGCGAAGTACACCAGCAGCGGCAGCGCGATTCGGGCCACGTCGCCTGGCTGGGAGGTGATGGTGTCGCCTTGGAGGGCGAACAGGATGACGATGGTGAACAGCAGGCCGTACAGCGCGACCGGGCCGATCCTGGGCAGGAAGCGTTCCTCGTACCAGGTGCGGCCCTTGGCACGCTCACCGAACCTGCGGGTGAGGTAGCCGGCCAGCAGCGGGACGCCCAGGAAGATCAGCACGCTCTTGCCGATGTCCCAGGCCGACACGTCCAGTGCCGAGGTGTCCAGGCCGAGCCAGGACGGCAGGACCTCCAGATAGAACCAGCCGAGCGCGGCGAACGCGATGACCTGGAACACCGAGTTGATCGCCACCAGGACCGCGGCGGCCTCGCGGTCACCGCAGGCCAGGTCGTTCCAGATGATGACCATCGCGATGCAGCGGGCGAGGCCCACGATGATCAGGCCGGTGCGGTACTCGGGGTGGTCCGGCAGGAAGATCCAGGCCAGCGCGAACATCAGCGCCGGACCCAGGACCCAGTTGAGCACGATCGAGCTGACCAGCAGCCGCTTGTCGCCGGTGACCGACCCGAGCTTGTCGTAGCGGACCTTGGCCAGCACCGGGTACATCATGAACAGCAGGCCGAGCGCGATCGGCAGCGAAACCTCCCCGACCTTGATCGCGTCCAGCGCGTCGTCCAGGCCGGATACCGATCGGCCCAGCAGCAGTCCGGCCGCCATCGCGGCGCCGATCCACAGCGGCAGGAAACGGTCCAGGAACGACATCCCGCCGACCACTCCGGACGGCGGGGCCGATGGGGAGCCGGCCGCATCCTCTTCGACGGCGTTGGGCAGCATGACGACCTTCCGTGTCGGACGAATTCGAACGAGGCGGTGCAGGTCGTGGGTTCACGGTCCCGCCGGTGGATCGCCGTCGAACGATCGTCCGGAACGGCTCTGCGACGGTCGCGTCGCCACCCGTCGATCCACCAGATATAGATATACATCTATATTGACGGATGTCAATCCAACAGGGGATGAAGTTTGTGCAGCTCAGGCAAGCAAAGCCCGGATGGCTTCCAGCCGCTCCGGCACGATCGCGAACCACACCCAGATGCCGCGCTTGTCGCGGGTGAGCAGGCCGGCGTCGGCGAGGAGCTTGAGGTGGTGGCTGACGGTCGGCTGCGTGAGCCCCAATGGCTTGGTCAGGTCGCAGACGCAGGCCTCGCCCTTGGGGCTGGACTGGATCATGCTGAGCAGCTGCAGCCGCGTCGGGTCGGAGACCGCCTTGAGCATCCGTGCCGCGCGCTCTGCCTCGGCACGTTCCATGGGAACGAGCTCGACGTGTTCCTGGCAGGTGTCCTCGTCGACGGGATCGATCATCTGCAGCACTCTGACATCGTCCACGCAGTCAGTGTATGAAAAGTGAACAAACGGCAACCTGTGGTGAACATCGACGTCAGCGGCTGTGGCGCCGGGCCGGCGGACGTTCAGGTCACGGTACGGCGGCCGCGGCGGATGGAGGGCCTGCCGAGGGAGACGGCGATGTGGTCCACGGCGTCGCGGGCGTTGATGCCCGCGCCGACGAGCGTCGCCGAGGCCGCTCCCGTCCAGTCGCCGTAGCCGACGAGATGCAGGCGTGGCTCGTCGTCGGCCTGGGTGCCGGTGACCTGGACGAGTCCCGAGGCGCGCCGGAGCCGGACGGGCGTGAGATGCCGTAGGGCACGCCGGAATCCGGTGCACGAGATGATGGCATCGCAGTCGAGGCGGCCGAGCCTTCAGCGCGCCGCGATCGCGGGCCTGGCGTACGGGTGGGACGGCAACGATGTCGCCCAGCCCGGCGATTCCCTGGTCGCCGTCGTCCCCGTTGAACATCGCCGCTCGCCTGCGTGCGGCGAGCTCGAACAGGGCGCGGCCGGCGTAGTACGGGACGTAAGGCTGCCACCAGGTGCCGGTCGCGCTGATGACCCGGCGGGCGCGCCAGGTGCCGTGGTCGGTCTCCACGCGCAGCAGTTCGCCGTCGCGGTGGACGCCGCGTACCCGTACGGGTCGTCGCACGGGAAGGTGTTGCCATGCGCCACCGGCATGTTCCTGGGCGTCCAGGATGACGAAGTCGAGTCCGGCTCTCGGTTTCACCATCGCGTTCAGGGGCGAAATGATCACGGGCGCAAGGATGCCAGCGTCGCGGTAGGCGATCCGCCGGGGCGGGTGCCGCGACGCCGACCCTGCTTCTTTTCAGCGTGCGAGGTTGCGGACGGCAGGAAGCTCGCCGGAGACGATGCGGTACCAGGTCCATCTGCCGCGTTTCTCCCTGGCGATCAGCCCGGCGTCGACGAGGACCTTCAAATGGTGGCTGACGGTGGGCTGGGTCAGGCCGAGCGGCGCGGTGAGGTCGCAGACGCAGGCCTCACCGGCTGGGCTGGCCTGGAGCATGCTGAGGAGCTGGAGGCGGGTGGGCTCGGCCACGGCTTTGAGGACGCGGGCGATCCGTTCCGCCTCGTCCCGCTCCATGGCGGCGATCGGCGGGCGGTCGTGACAACCGTCTGCCGTTGGCGCGGGTCGCGGGGTCATCGGGAGCAATCTGGCACAGTGGGCCCGCTGTGCAGAGGGAGCCGATTCGTTGGCTGAGGTCATCCGGTGCCGGTCGTGAGCCGGTAGCCGACTCCCCGCACGGTCAAGATGATCTTTGGGTTCTCGGGGTCGTCGCCGAGCTTCTCGCGGAGCCGGCGGACGTGCACGTTGATGGTGTTGGTGATGAGCTTCTCGGCCTTCCAGACATGGTTCTGGATCTGCTCGCGGCTGACGGCGCGGTCGGCGTTGAGCATCATGTAGTGCAGCAGCTCGAACTCGCGCAGCGGCATCTGGACGACCTCGCCGCCGACCCGCACCACGTGGGAGACCGGGTCGAGCGTGATCGGCCCGCAGGTCTGGGTCGGCGAGCCGACTTCGCCTGGGGCGCCTTCGCCGCGGATGCCCTGGATGAGAGGGAGCAGTTCGGGCAGCCGGTAGGGGCGGGCGACGCAGACGTTGGCGCCGGCCGCCAGGGCTTTGACCGCGTCGTCGGCGTCGTCGGGGCCGACCCCCACGATGACCGGGGTCGACATGTTCTGGCGGACGGTCCGTACGAAGGTGACCGGGTCGACCGCGGTGATGTTGGCGGCGAGCAGCACGATGTCCGGGTGCAGGGCGCCGGTGCGCAGCAGCGCCCCGGCGCCGTCGGTGCTGACGCTGACCTCGATGCCGAGTTCGGCCATGGCCAAGACCAGCTCGTGCCCCAGGCGTTCGTCGGGGTCGGCGACCAGGAGCAAAGGCACGTGCACCGGTTCTGGTGCGGTGAGGAATCCGGCCACCTTGGCGGCCTGGTCGGTCATGGCGGTCAAGGGCCTTTCCTCAGCCGAAGCGACCGGTGATGTAGGCCTCGGTGCGGTTGTCGGACGGGGTGGTGAAGATGTGCCCGGTGATGTCGTACTCGATGAGCCGGCCGTGCCGGACTCCGTCATCGTCGACGTCGGCGGTGAGGAACGCGGTGCGGTCGGAGACGCGGGCGGCCTGCTGCATGTTGTGGGTGACGATGAGGATGGTGAATCGCTGGGCCAGCCGCTGCATGAGGTCTTCGATCTTGGCGGTCGCGATCGGGTCCAGGGCCGAGCAGGGCTCGTCCATGAGGATCACCTCGGGCTTGACGGCGATGGTGCGGGCGATGCACAGCCGCTGCTGCTGGCCGCCCGACAGCGCCAGCGCGCTGTCTTTGAGCTTGTCCTTCACCTCATCCCACAACGCCGCCTCGTGCAACGACTCTTCGACGATGTCGTCCAGGCCGCGCCTGACGCCGTTGACGCGCGGGCCGTAGGCGATGTTGTCGTAGATGGACTTGGGGAACGGGTTGGGCTTCTGGAAGACCATGCCGATACGGCGCCGCACCTCGATCGGGTCGACGTCGGTGCCGTACAGGTCCTGGCCGTGGTAGGAGATCTTGCCGGCGATGCGGGTACCGGGGATGAGGTCGTTCATCCGGTTGAAGCAGCGCAGCACGGTGCTCTTGCCGCAGCCGGACGGGCCGATCATCGCGGTGATCTGCCGTCGCCCGATGGTCATCGTGACGTCTCGGACCGCCTCGTAGTCGCCGTAGAACACGCTGAGGTCCGACACCTCGAACACCGGGTCTACCAGGTCGGGGGCTTCGCGGTCAGAGTCGAAGTGAATGGTCTGCACAGGGAGGTCTTCCTGATCGCGCTCGGTCTGGTCGTGCCCGGTCTGGTTCTGCCGGCTCCGGTCATGCCGGGTGGCCTGGTCGTGCCCGGTCGTCTTCTGTTGCCTGGTGGTGTCCGGCACGGAAGCTCCATGGGATGTCGGGGTCGTCACCGGCCTCACCATCGCTGCTGGTAGCGGTTGCGCAGCCAGATGGCCAGCGAGTTCATGACGAGCAGGATGGCCAGCAGGATCACGATCGCCGCCGACGCCAGGGTGTGGAACTCGGCCTCCGGCAGCTTGATCCAGTTGAAGATCTGGATCGGCAGGACCGTGTAGGAGTCGGTGACGCTTTCGGGGTTGAACGTGATGTGGGTGACGGCGCCCAGCAGCAGGAGCGGTGCCGCTTCGCCGATCGCCCGTGACAGCGCGAGGATGGTGCCGGTGGCGATGCCGGGCACCGACGCGGGCAGCACCTGACGCCAGATCGTCTGCCACTGGGTGGCGCCCAGCGCCAGCGAGCCTTGCCGGATGGAGCCGGGAACGGCGCGGATCGCCTCCCGCGCCGCGATGATCACGACCGGGAGCACCAGCAGCGACAACGTCAGCGCGGCGGTGATCAGCGTCCGGCCGAGTCCGAAGCCGCGGGCCAGGATGCCCAGGCCGAGGATGCCGTAGACGATGGAGGGCACGGCCGCCAGGTTCTGGATGTTGAGCTCGATCATCCGGTTCCACCATCGGTCGCGGTCGGCGTACTCCTCCAGGTAGATCGCCGTCATCACGCCGATGGGCACGCAGAACATCGCGGTGAGCCCGACGACGTAGACCGTGCCGATGATGGCCGACTGTGCGCCGGCCCGCTCGGGATAGAGCTTGGAGGGGAAGTTGGTCCACAGCCGCGAGTCCAGGCGTCCCCAGCCTTCGGTGATGACGTAGGCGAGCAGGATGCCCAGGAAGATGACGGCCACGGCCAGGCTGGCGAGCAGGATCGCTTTGAAGACCGGCTCCAGGGGCCGCCGGCGTCCCTCCAGTGTGCCGGCCGCGGGTGTCTGCTGCAGCGTCGCGGTCATTCGTACACCTCCCGGAACCTGCGGACCAGGCGGATGCTGACCGCGTTCATGATGAACGTCAGCAGGAACAGCAGCCCGCCCACCGCGAAGATGGTCGTGTAGTCGAACGAGCCGATCGGCAGGTCGCCCTCACCGGCCTGGGCGATGTAGCCGGTCATCGTCTGCATGCCCTGCAGCGGGTCCCAGGTGAGGTTGGCGCGGTTGCCGGACGCGATCGCCACGATCATCGTCTCGCCGACCGCCCGGGAGATCGCCAGCACGACGGCGGCGACGATGCCCGACAGCGCGGCGGGCAGCACCACCCGGATGGCGACGATCCGCCTGGTCGAGCCGAGCGCGTACGCGCCCTGACGCAGCGACTGGGGAACGGCGGTCATCGCGTCCTCCGAGAGCGACGCCACGGTCGGGATGATCATGACGCCCATCACCAGGCCGGCCGACAGGGCGTTGAAGACCTCGGGGCCCTCGCCCCACGGCCAGTGGTCCTGCAGCAGCGGCGTGATCGCGGCCAGGGCGAAGAAGCCGTACACCACGGTGGGGATGCCGGCCAGCACCTCCAGCACGGGCTTGAAGACCTTGCGGGTGCGCGGATGGGCGTACTCGCTCAGGTAGATGGCCGCGGCCAGCCCCAGCGGGACCGCGACCGCGATCGCGATCACCGTGATGAGCAGGGTCGCGCCGACCAGCGGCAGGACTCCGTAGCTGGGCGGATCGAACAGGGCGCTCCACTCGGTGCCGGTCAGGAACTCCCAGACGCCGACGCGCTCGAAGAACCGCAGCGTCGGCGGCAGCAGCGAGATCACGATGCCCACGGTCGTGGCGACCGACACCAGCGCGGCGGCCAGCAACACTCCCTTGATGATCGCCTCGCCGTAACGGGGACGCTGCCGCCGCAGGGACCCGCCCGGGGTCCCCGCGGCCGGCCGCGCGGAGGCTGCGTGCGCCATCTAGCCGGCCTGCGACTTCAACTGAGCCAGAGCCTGCTTGAGCTTGGCGTCCTGCGTCGGGTTGAGCGGGACGAACTTGGCCCGCTTGGCGATCTCGGCGTGCTTGGCGACGTAGAACTCCACGAAGGCCAGCACCTCGGGCTTCTTCAGCGCGGCGGCCGACGGGTAGATGAACAGCGGCCGCGACAGCGGCTTGTAGGTGCCGTCCTGCGCGGTCTGCACGCTGGGCGCGACGCAGCCGTTCCCGCCGTCGACCTGGACGGCCTTCAGCTTGGAGGCGTTCTCCTCGAAGTAGGAGAAGCCGAAGTAGCCCAGGCCGCCCTTGGACCCCGAGACGCCCTGCACGGTGACGTTGTCGTCCTCGCTGGGCTGGTAGTCCTTGCGGCTGGCGCCTTCCTTGCCGTTGATCTCGTCGGTGAAGTAGTCGAAGGTCCCCGAGTCGGTGCCCGCGCCGAACAGCTTCAGCGGCTGGCTGGGGAACGTGGGGTCGATCTGGTTCCAGTTGCTGACCTTGGAGCCGGGCTCCCAGATCTTCTTCAGCTGCGCGACCGTCAGGCACTGGGCCCAGGTGTTGTCCTTGTGCACCACCACGGTGAGCGCGTCGTTGGCGATCGCGAACTCCGAGTACTTGATGCCCTTCTTCTCGCAGGCCGCCTTCTCCTCGTCCTTGATCGGCCGCGAGGCGTCGGAGATGTCGGTCTCGCCCGCGCAGAACTTCTCGAACCCGCCGCCGGTGCCGGACGTGGCGACCGGGATCTGCACCCGGCCCTGCTCCTCCTTGAACAACTCCGACGCCACCGTGGTCAGCGGCGCCACCGTGCTCGACCCGTCGACCTTGACCGTGCCGCGCAGTTCCTTGCCCCCCGAGCCGCCACCGCCGTCATCGCCCGAACCGCCGCCGCACGCGGCGAGCGCCGCGACCAGGGCCGCCGAGGCCGTGACGGCCTTGGTCGAGCTACGCAATGGGATGCCCACGTCGTGTCCTTCTATCTCGTGTCTGCCCGCAGCCGCTCCGCCGCGAGAGGTCGCTTCCATAGGTTGGCGCGACTCTGTCGGTACACATCGAAGGCCGCCTATATGAACCGGTCATGAACCCCGGCAGTCATATAGATAAATGTCTATGAGGTGATCTAGGCCACATGTGGCTTTGGCCCTGATCACCGGGTGCACACCGCCGCGCCGGAACGGACAGGCGGCGAGTGAACGATCAGTGAGTCCATGTCAGGAAACGCGGGCGCTCCACAGTCAAAACGGAACCTGGACGTAGCGGGCTGTCCAGCCTCGGACACCGGGAGAGCAGCACGAAGGCATCGATCTTCGTCTATAGGCCGACGCCGGCCCGGGATAGGAGGCGACGCTGCACCTCCGCGACGGTCCGAGCCTTCTCCATGACACCTTGCCGACAAGTCCGTCTCGTGCCGTAATGCACCCAACGGCGTTCAGCCATCAGCAAGGAGCCCGCAACCCAGCCGACACTCAGCCGACACCCAGCCGACACCCAGCCGACACCCACGTCAGACATTGACGTACATCTATACGTTCGACGATCGACGCCTGTCCCACCCCGATCCATCCGAGAGGCACGTTCGCGATGACGCAACTTGACCGCAGGGGATTCCTGGCGACCGCAGGCGGAACCGTCGCCGCGGGTCTGGCGACGCAGACCCTGGGCTCGCACGCCGCCTGGGCCGCCGCCGGGCGTCCCCACCATGACCGCGTCGGCTATGGACCGCTCCGCCGCACCCGTGCCAAGAACACCGGCGAAGAGCTGCTGGCGCTGCCCGCCGGGTTCTCCTACACCGTCTTCGGAACCACGGGCTCGACCATGGACGATGGCGTGGCCACGCCGATCGCCCATGACGGGATGGCCGCCTTCGCCAGCCCACGACGCGGCGCCGTCCGGCTGATCCGCAACCACGAGGTGCGCACCACCCCGGGCAACCCCACCGGACGGGTCTACGTCCCGGGTTCGGCGCGCTACGACGAACTCGGCGTCGCCGGTACCACCACACTCGACGTCGACCCGCACACCGGACGGGTGCTCCAGAGCTTCGTCAGCCTCAACGGAACCATCGTCAACTGCGCCGGCGGCATCATGTACCGCCACCAAGGATGGTTGACGTGCGAGGAAACCATCGCCGGGCCCAAGCAGGGGTGGAAACAGAAACACGGCTACGTCTACGAGGTGCCGCTGCGCGGTCCCCGTCCCGGCGAGCCGGCCTCCTCTCAGCCGCTCAAGGCGATGGGGCGTTTTTCCCATGAGGCCGTCGCCGTCGACCCCCGTACCGGCTACGTCTACGAGACCGAGGACGACTCCGGCAAGCCCGACGGCTTCTACCGGTTCCGCCCCCGCAACCCACGCGACCTTGCCGCGGGCGGCGTACTGGAGATGCTCAAGATCAAGGGCCGGCCCGGCCATGACACGCGCGAAGGCCAGCGCATGGGCGCCCGCCTGCCGGTCGAATGGGTCCGCATTGAGGACCCCGACCCCGACCTGGAGAACGGCGCGGCCACCTGCACCCAGCAGGGCCTGGCCGGTGGCGGCGCGAAGTTCAACCGGCTGGAAGGCTGCTGGTACGGGGAGGGCAGCATCTACTTCAACTCCACCAGCGGTGGCGACGCCAAGAACGGCGACGCCCCTAACGCCGACGGCTACCGCGAAGGCTACGGCCAGGTGTGGCGCTACATCCCCAGCCGCCACCGCGGCGAAGGCACACTCGTCCTGGTCTACGAATCGCCCGGACGCAAGGCCCTGGACTCACCCGACAACCTGACCTTCACGCCGCGCGGCGGCATCATCCTGTGCGAAGACGACTCCTCGTCCGCCGACGCCGATCCCCACCCGCTCGCTCCCGGACTGGAGAACGTGAACCGGCTCATCGGCCTCGACCCCGGCGGCGCCCCCTTCGAGTTCGCCGTCAACATCACCGACGACAGCGAATTCGCCGGAGCCTGCTTCAGCCCGGACGGCTCGACCCTCTTCGCCAACAACCTCGGCGACACCGTGGCCGTCACTCCCCCAGGCCGCACGTACGCCATCCGCGGCCCCTGGCGCCGCGGCCCGCTCTAGGCCCCGATCGGCCAGCTAGTCAGCGACACCATGAACGCCGGCTCCGGCGACCACGCCAGGTAAGCAGGTAACAGGCACGCCGATCCAGGAGGAGGAGTGGGCCGCTAGCAGCCATCCTTGGGCGGGCAGCAGCGGCGCAGATAGTCACGTAGGTCGTCCAGGGATTTCTCCACCGTGGCCACGTCCACCCGGTAATAGACCTGCTTGCCGTCCTTGCGGGAGACGAGGAGGCCGCCGCGGCGCAGCAGAGCCAGCTGCTGGGAGGCATTGGACTGCCCGACACCGAGGCGTTCGGCAACGGTGCCGACGGTCAGCTCGACGCTGCCGGCGAACAGCTCCAGCATCTGCTGCCGCTGCTCGCTGGCCAGCGCCTTGAGGAAGTCCTGCGCCTTGGAGTCCAGCGGCGCGGCGTCGGCCGGGCCGCACGCGGCCGCACCGTCGGCGGTGGCGCTCGACGCGGCCGCCGCGCGGGTCACCGGTTCGGTCATGGCTGCGATTCCTCCTGTGTCGCCGGGCCTGTGCCTCACTCTAAGTCACACATCATCATATTGACATTTTATGAAGTGTTGATACGTTGAGCCGCATGACTACCACCGCACCGCTGGTCATCATCGGCGGTGGCCAGGCCGGACTGGCCACCGCCCACACCGCCCGCACCCTAGGTCTCGCGCCGTTGCTGCTGGAGGCATCGCCGTCGGTGTCCGGGTCCTGGCCGCACTACTACGACAGTCTCGCCCTGTTCTCCCCGGCCGCCCGCAGCGCCCTGCCCGGATCCAGCTTCCCCAGCGCCCCCGGGGATTATCCGACCCGTGATGAGGTCGTCGCTTATCTGGCCGGCTACGCCGAACGCCTGAACGCCGACATCCGTACCGACCACAAGGTCAGCCGCGTCAGTGCGGCGAGCCCGGCCGCAGGCGGCGCGGATGCCGGGTTCGAGGTGCGCTGTGAGAACGGGCAGGTCTTCCAAGCGCGGCAGGTGATCGCCGCCTCGGGCGGGTTTGGCCGCCCCTACCGCCCTCAGCTACCAGGGTTGGAGGAGTTCGGCGGGACGGTGCTGCACTCCTCGCAGTACCGGCGACCCGAGCCGCTGGCCGGGCAGCGGGTGGTGATCGTCGGCGGCGGGAACTCGGCGGTGCAGATCGGCATCGAGCTGGCCGAGTACGCGAACGTCACCCTGGCCACCCGGCATCCGCTCCGGTTCCTGCCCCAGCGGCTGCTGGGCCGTGACATGCACTTGTGGTTCAAGTGGACCGGACTGGATCGCGCCGGATGGGCGCGGCCACTGCTGACCGGCGGCAAGGGCACCCCGGTACTGGACACCGGCACCTACCGGGCCGCCATCGCCCAGGGCCGCCCCGACCGGCGGCCGATGTTCACCCGCCTGGACGCCACTGGAGTGGTGTGGGCCAACGGCACCCGCGAAGACGTGGATGTGGTGCTTCTGGCCACCGGATTCCGCCCCGAGCTCAGCTATCTGAACGACCTCGGCGCGCTCGACGGCGATGGGCAGCCGCGCCACCGTGGCGGCGTCTCCACCACCCATCCGGGACTGGGGTATGTCGGGCTGGAGTGGCAGCGTTCATTCGCCTCGGCCACCTTGCGCGGGGTCGGCGCCGACGCCCGCCACGTCCTTCGCTCGCTGGCGAAACAGGCACGCACGCAAGGGCAGGCCGCCGACCAGCCGCTGCCGTCGAGCCACCGCTGACAGCTGGCGGCCGCTGACGACTGGTGGCCGGTGGGCGGTGGCCGCTGACGGCTGGTGGCCGGTGGCCGGTGGTCGGTGGTCGAGCCGGAGCGCCAGCCCGGGAGACCCGGCGTGGGATGCCAGGTCAGGCGGTGAGTGCGGGCAGGGCGAACAGACCCGACAAGCGGGTGAGGGCCTCGGGTACGGCCCGGTAGTACACCCACGTCCCGCGCCGCTCGCCCTCGATCAGCCCGGCCTGGCGCAGCACCTTCAGGTGGTGGGAGATGGTCGGGGCGGTCAGTTCGAACGGGCCGGTCAGGTCGCATACGCACGCCTCGCCGCCCTCGTGCGCGGCGATCAGGTTCAACAGCCGGAGCCGGACCGGGTCGGACAGCGCCTTGAACACCTTGGACAGCTCAGCGGCTTCGTCGGCGGCCATGAGCGGGCCGCTCAGCGGCGCACAGCACCCCGGTGCGGTGACGTCGTCCAATGCCCCCAACTTTGACATGCATCTAATTTGACATTGATCTATCCAGCATGCAAGCTGAGCCCTACTTAGACGAATTTCGAAACAAGGGGCCGAGATGCAGAAGCTCCTCAGCGAGATCACCGCCCGCCCCTCCACGGTCATCGCCGGCGGTGTAGAGCTCCACGAATCCACCGGCCAGGTCTGCACGCGCTCGTGCCGTTCGGCCGCGCACGCCGATCGCGTCCGCACCGGCGCCTACCGCAACCGCCTCTGACGCTTCGCCGCCCACGACCTCGATTTGCCTCAGGTAAGGAGAAGACCCCATGAACGACAGCGTCCCGAACACCGGTAACCAGAACGAGGAGCCGCAGGCGGCCGACGGGTGTTGCGGCGTGGACGGCTGCTGCACCGACGCCGAGCGATCCCAGGACCCCGCGGTGAGCGTGCTGGAGGCCAAGACCGGCGCCGGCTGCGGCTGCGTCTCTGGCTCCAGCGCTGACCAGGACCTGCCGGTCGTGGTGATCGGTGCGGGCCCGATCGGCCTGGCCGCCGCCTCCCACCTGGCCGAACGCGGCCTGCCGTTCACCGTGCTGGAGGCCGGGGACACCGTCGGCGCGTCGATCAGCGAATGGGGCCACGTCCGGCTGTTCTCCCCCTGGCGTTACGACACCGACGCCGCCGCCCGCCGCCTGCTGGCGCCCACCGGCTGGACCGCACCCGACCCAGGCCACCTCCCCACCGGCGCCGAGCTGGTCACCGACTACCTCCTCCCTCTCGCCAAGACGCCCGAGCTCGCTGACCACATCCACACCGGCACCCGCGTCATCGCCGTCTCCCGCCAAGGCGTCGACGCCACCCGTACGGTGGGACGCGAGGAGCGTCCCCTGCTGGTCCGCACCCTCGACACCGGCGGCACCGTCCGCGACATCACCGCCCGCGCCGTCATCGACGCCTCCGGCACCTGGGGCAACGCCAACCCGCTCGGCCACTCCGGCCTGCCCGCCATCGGCGAAGACACCGCCGCGCCCTACCTCACCGGCCCGCTGCCCGATGTACTGGGCCGCGACCGCGAACGCTTCGCCGGCAAGCACACCCTGGTAGTCGGAATGGGCCACTCGGCCGCCAACACCCTGCTCTCCCTGGCCGAACTCGCCCAGCAGGCCCCCGGCACCCGCATCACCTGGGCCGTCCGCAGCGACTCGGTGGCCCGCCTGTACGGCGGTGGCGACGCCGACGGCCTGCCCGCACGCGGCGCCCTGGGCACCCGGCTCAAGCAGGCCGTCCAGGCCGGCGCGATCGACCTGGTCCGCAGCTTCACCATCACCGGCTTCACCGCATCCGACGGCGATCCCGCCACCGGCCCGGTCGCCGTCACCGGCAACACGCCCGATGGCGACCGCACCCTCACCGCCGACGCCGTCGTGGCCGCCACCGGCTTCCGGCCCGACCTGGACATGCTCCGCGAAGTCCGCGTCGAGCTGGACCCGGCCACCGAGGCACCGGTCAGGCTCGCGCCGATGATCGACCCCAACTTCCACTCCTGCGGCACCGTCCCGCCGCACGGTGAACGCGACCTGGCCCACCCCGAAACCGGCTTCTACATCGTCGGGATGAAGAGCTACGGCCGCGCCCCCACCTTCCTGATGGCCACCGGCTACGAGCAGGTCCGTTCCGTGGTCGCTGCCCTGGCCGGAGACCGCGCCGCCGCCGACACCGTCCAGCTCGACCTGCCCGAAACGGGCGTCTGCTCCACCGACCTGGTCACCGAAGACCTGCTGCCCGGCGCCTCCGCCGAGACCGACGAGCAAGGCGGTTGCGGCACGTCCTGCTCCACCGCGCCCGCAGTCGCGACCGTCGCGGTCCAACAGGCCGAGTCCTCATGCTGCGGTGGCGCCGTCGAGGCCGCGCCTGAGCCGGTCACCATCGGCGCTGGCGCACCCGCCCGCGTCGGGTTCGCCACCGGCCGGGCGCACGGCTACTCCGGCGACGCCTGACCAGCCCGGACTGCATCGAATCCTCACGATGACATCGCCTCCATGAGCCGAGCCATCCCCGCGCCGGTGCCGACGGCCGACACCCCCGCCGCCGGCACCGGCAACGTCCCGCTGATCGCGCTGTGCGTCACCGAAATCACCAGCTGGGGCGTGCTGTACTACGCCTTCCCGGTCCTGGCCCCCGCCATCACCACCGACACCGGCTGGTCCACCCCCGCCATCACCGCCGCGTTCTCCGCCGCACTGGTGGTCGCCGCCCTGATCGGCATCCCGGTCGGACGCCTGCTGGACCAGCGTGGCCCTCGCGCATTGATGACCGGCGGTTCGGTACTGGCCACCATCTCGCTGCTGGTCCTGGCCGCCGCTCCCAACCTGGCCTGGTTCACCCTCGCCTGGCTGCTGGCCGGAATCGCGATGTCGGCGGTGCTCTACCAGCCCGCGTTCGCCGCCCTCACCCGCTACTACGCCCCCCGCCACCTGGCCGCGCTCACCACCCTCACCCTGGTCGCAGGGCTGGCCAGCACCGTCTTCGCGCCCCTCACCGACGCCCTGGCAACCCACCTGAGCTGGCGGCACACCTACCTGGCACTAGCGGCAGTGCTCGCCGCCATCACCATCCCGCTGCACGCCATCGCGCTGCGCCGCCCCTGGCCCGCCCACACCACCACCGCCGCGAACAATCCAAGCGAGGCGGTCGCCGCAGTCGTACGAAGCCGCGCCTTTGTCCTATTGGCAGCCGCCCTTACCCTGTCGGGCTTTGCGATGTACGCGGTGTTGACCAACCTCATCGGCCTGCTCACCACGCGCGGCGCCAGCCCTACAACCGCCGCCTGGGCCCTAGGGCTCGGCGGCATCGGCCAAGTCGCCGGGCGCCTCGGCTACGGCCTGCTGGTCCGCCACACCAGCGTCCGCACCCGCACCGTGTGGATCCTGGCCCTGTCAGCAGCCACCACCGGCGCACTCGCCGCCCTGCCCGGACCCGTCGCACTCCTCATCGCCGTCGCCGTCCTGGCCGGAACCACCCGCGGCATCGCCACCCTCCTACAAGCCACCGCCGTCACCGACCGTTGGGGTACCACCTCCTACGCCACCCTGTCCGGAGTGCTGGCCGCCCCCATCACCATCGCCGCAGCCATCGCCCCCTGGGCTGGCGCAGCCCTCGCCTCCACCCTGGGCGGCTACCCCGCACTGTTCACTGCCCTCACCGCCACCGCCGCCCTGTCCGCACTCCTAGCCACCGGCAGCACACCAGCCCACCACCCGTTGAAGTAAGAACCGCCAAGTCATGAACGGGCGCCAGACGGCGGAGACGAGGCTCAGATCGATGGAGTGTCCACGTCGAGGCCGATCACCAGCATCTTGGCCTGACCCTGCGCCACGCCACCTCCGCGACGGAGGTTTCTCCGAAGAACGGGAGCCGACAAGTCAAAGTCTTCCGGGAAGGAACGCGGGTACGGCACCGGTGACCACATCCGTCTGCAGTCCGCTCTTAGCAGCGTCAAGGGGCGACCTCACCCCGGCCTGATCCATCTCGGCCCGCAGGGCTGGAGAGAAGCCGACCCTGAAACCTAACTTTCCAGAGGGCTCTGACGTACCGAAATCGGGGCTCTGACCAAGGGTCTACTAGCGGTGACCCAGCTTCTCACTTCTCTGCCCGGACAGGGCGCAGACGGCCTTGTTGCGCGCTTCGGCTGGGCCTGTCCGCTGGTCGCGTAGCCGCCAGAGACAGTAGCGGCGAAAGCGACCCGCTTCCCCCTCATTGTCCCGGTTGTAGACCCCGGTCTGGTAGCCGTTGATGCCGCTACTCTTTCCCCAGTTCCGGCCGCAGGACGTCTGGAATCACCCGAGGCCAGGTCCCCAGCCGTAAGTCCCGTCACCGGCGGACACGGGCTTGGTGAACTCCTGTTGCATGGCCGGGGATAGCAGCGTCCCGCCCATCAGGCGCGCTGGAAGGTTGCCGGCGGACGGCAAGGTCAAGCGCGTCTTCCTGGTCCGGAGGCTCCGGTTGATGATCCCATCCGCCACCCGAGCCGACCGGCAACTGCCAGCCACCGCTTCCCAACTCGGCTCACCTACTGGCCGGGCGCCCCTGGACGGCATGAAGCTCCGGCGGCTTCTGCACGCTGCCGGGACCATCGTGTTTTGTGGGCCGTTCTCGGGTTCCAAGGAGTCCCGTTAAGAGACGTGCCGTGGGGTGTCAGCGCGATGCGATGGGCAGCGGCCGGTCCTTGACAACCCGTTTCATCACGATGGTCGAGGTGAGCCGCTGAACCCCGGGCAGGGCGGCGAGCTTGTCATCGCGGAACTTCGCGTATCCCTCCATATCGGTGGTGGTGATGCGCAGCAAGTAGTCCGGGTCGCCGAACAGTCGTTCCGCCTGCCGTACCTGGGGAAGACCGGCCAGCGCGTCCTCGAACGCGGCGATGGTGGTGGAGTCCTCGCGGTCCATAGTCACGCTGACCAGGACCTCGAACCCCAGGCCGACCGCGGCCGGGTCGACGACCGCCCGATACCCCGTGATGACTCCTGTCCGCTCCAACTCGCGCAGGCGACGGTGGCACGGGCCCGCGCTGAGCCGGACCCGATCGGCGAGTTCGGTGACGGTCAGCCGCCCTTCGTTCTGAAGCTCGGCAAGGATCTGTCGATCAATCGCGTCCACTCCACGGATTCTTTCACCACCACCGCCTTATGAGCATGAAGTTGACAGAAAACCCCAGGCCGTCCGTCATAACCTCGCTGCCATACATGCATCGAGAGGTGAATCTGCATACATGGACCCGATCCTGGACCTGATGCCAGTCGTCGCGACGGTGTTCGCGGTCCCGCAATTTCTGCCGCAACTCACCGTGGTGTGGCGCACCGGCAACCGGGCCGGAGTGTCGTGGTCCTGGGCCGCGCTGACCAGCATCAACAACGCCGGCTGGATCGCCTACTTCGCGCTGTCGCGGTTGTGGACCGCGCTGGTGCCCGCCATCGCGGCGACCGTCCTTGCCGGCGCCCTTGCCGTCCTGCTCGGCCGCCAGGCAGGCTTCCCGCTGCGCCCCGCCGCGATCGCCGCGGGCTGGGCCGCCATCCTCACCGTCGCCGCGCTCCTCACCGGCCGAGCCGGCCTGGGTACCGGACTGACGGTGTCATTCATCCTGCAGGTCGCGCCGTCGGTATGGACTGCCTACCGCACCCATCGGCCTACCGGCATCTCACGCGGAACGTGGACGCTCGTCCTCGCCGAACTCCTGTGCTGGGGCTTGTATGGACTGCACAAGTCCGACCCGCGCCTGATCGTCCTCGGCTTCACAGGGGTAGCCGCCAGCATCCTCATGCTCATCCGCGCCCACAGCACCGGACAACCGACCGGTGAAGGCGTCCGTTCCTAAGAACGTCGCCGAGTCCACGCCCAGGCTCCTTGGCAGGACAGACCCGGCACCATCGCGTCCGAACACATCCGCTTCTCTGGACACGCGTAGTGACACAGGGCCGACGCCGTCCAGAAAGCCCATCCAGAAACTTTGAGGGCGCGCAGGAGTTCTGCCCCCGCAAATCCCCGAGTGTCCCGTCTTACCCGAGACCCTCCAACGGACGCGAGTGATGGCCACGAACGAATCGGAGACGGTGGGGACATTCATTCCGGCCGTTCTCGAGACGCTCACCCGACGAAGTGGATGCTTCAAGCGCTCCGGAACCAGAGCGGCCCCCGCCGCGTGATCCGAATGCTCATCGTGGAGTTCGAACTCTCGCCGACGGTGGCCGATGAACAAGTCTCCTCCGCAGCGTTGTCTTCTGGACCGAACTGGCCGGAAGGTACAGACCCGCCGCCGAGACACCGGCGCCCATGGAGTACCTGGAGGCGTTCTACAAGGCCGAGTTCAAGACGCTCGTGGGGTTCGTCATGGGGGTGCGGCTGCTGTACAAGGCCCGGGACGCAGTCCAGAGCGCTTTCACGCAGGCGCTGCCCACGTGGGATCAGATCCACGTCGGTCAGGTCGCTGTCGCCCGCGACCGGCCGATGATGCGGACGATCCAGTCGGACAAAGTTTGGCCAGGGTGTGCGCATCACCCTGATCTGATTTGGCTCCTGCGGTCGAGTGCCGTTCCCGGTAACGGGCGACCTGCATCGGTTGATCGCGAACATCTGATAACCGGCGGCGACCCCTGCCGTCACCCAGGCCCGCGATCAGTCTCGATACCGATGACCACATCGGCCGCAGCGGCGTCCTCGGGCAGGTGCCCGGCGATCAGCTACTGGAGTTGGGCGATCCCGTCGATGCCCTCGGCGGGTCTCAGGCGGGCCACGTGCTTCGTGCAGCGGCTCACGCCCGCGCCGATCCTGGCGGAGCACCCCGGTCCGAGCCGATGGACCTGCCGCGAAGGTGAAGACCGGGCGGCAGCGGTCCATGAACCTGCAGGCCGACAGCTTGACCCACGCCGCCCGCCCTCGCGGCACGGCCGACCGTCAAGACCGCCGAACTAGACGGCTCACCCTTCGTACTGCTGCCGCGGCTGCACGACCGGATCGTCGTGCTGTGCCACGCCGCGCGCTTCAAACCGCAGGTGACACACCACGCAGTGAAATGCCAGATCGTTTGGGCAATGCTCGAAGCCGGACTGGGCGTGCCAGCAAGCATCCAGCGGACCCCGGTTCAGCAGCGTCGCATTCCGCCGCATCGAACTGGCCGCCAGCACGCACGTGGCTGCCGCCTGGCGCAAGGACGACCGTCGCCCTTGGTCGCGGCCCGAGACCTCGGACCTTAGCGACCCCGGCCAGCCTTCGGTTACTCACCGCATGATCATGCTCACGGACGGAAACAGGAAGCGATGTGGCTCGACGGCCATTCAGCGCCAACCTGAGAGGACCACTCGTGCGCAATCCCGCTCGGCTCACCGTCATCCTCTTGACCGCCACGCCGATGCTGACCCTCACCGCCCCCGCCCATGCGCAAAACGGTATCGGCGACATCATCGGATCGGCGGCGCAGGGCGTCGGTCAGGGCCTCGGAGGGATCGGCCTAGGCGGCGTCGGCGGAACCGTTCAGGGCGCCGGCGAGGGCGCCGGCCAGGCCATCAACCATGTCTTCGGCGGCGGTTAGCCGCCCTGCCACGTTGACGTGCGCGCTTCGGCGAATAGGTGCGCTGGGCTCGGGTCGGACCAAGGCGCCCTGCCGTGATGCCTCACAGTGGGTTTGTTTCCCGGCCCGCCCGCCGCACCCGGCGTGCGCATCTCCACACACACCGGGCGCTCCACGTGCCTGCGCGTTCGGTGGTCCAGGGGATCGGGATATTGCTGCCGCGGTAGCGTTCGATCTTGACCTTGGACGCCGGTGAAGGCAATGCCCTGGTGGGCAATCCTCCGGCCCCGGCCGCAGCAGCGACGCTTGAACTCGGTCATGCTGAACGGCCCTTGCCAGCGTATTTCCGGCGGATCCACCGCATCAATCGGCCCCTCGTGCTGGCGTCGATCAACGAAGATCGTCTTCGATGCTCCATGACCGTGTTCGGCGCAGCGTGCTGTGGACGTGGCCAGGTGCACCCGGGCTCGCCGTCCCGTGACGTGCCTTGCCGCGACGCCGCTGGTGGGACCGGATTCACCGGACGTCCACCTGTGACCATCACTCACTGTGGTCGGCTGGTGCCTGATACTTCTGGGGCTTCATCGACGGAAGGGACACCGGAGTTAACGCGGTTCTCTCAACGGAGCGGCTGCGGTCATGTCGATCGCGGATGTGGGGCTGCCGACGGCGTCGGCCGTTCAGATCTACGCCTGTGGCACGAATCGCCGAGCAAGGACACCCGCTCCAACGCCTCGCTGAACGACGAGTGGGTGCGCCTGATCAACAAGTCGCGTACCGCGCGGCAACTCAAGGGCGACCGGCTGCGCGACAAGACCGGCTACACCTACACCTTCGGCTCCTTCGTCCTGAAGGGCCGGGGCAACACCGCCGCCAACCGGTACTGGGCCGCCGGGCATATGTATGGAACAACACCGGCGACACCGCCTACCTGCGCTACCCCAGCAGCGAGGCCGCCGACACTTGCTCCTGGGAATCCATGGACGCCAGCAGTATTGCTGATCCGTATCGTGTCAGCGGCCAGTTAGCGGGGAGCTATCTGGCCGCCGGTGTCACGCCGTGGTGGGCGGCTGTTAGCTGGCCGCTGTCACATCGCCCGTGCCCGCCCCGTCCGAGGTGGGCGAGGGCTGCCGGGTGGTCGACGCCATCGTCTGCCCGGCCTTGGTGGGGAGGCTGCTATCACCATCTGCTGAGTTCACCGGCTGGCTATCGGGTCGCGACCAGTCGGCAAGACGCTGTGCCAGACCGTCCCGCCTCAGCCTCCCGACAAGAGGCCCCCGGATGCGCGCTCCCGCTGTCGCTGCGGCCGCCGCCGTCCTGCTGGCTGGTTCGTCGGCCGCGGCCCGCTCCCGCCACCAGTCCCACGCCCAGCTGATACGAGGTCACCACCGCCGCCGAAGGCCGGAGCACCGGCTACAGCTGGGTGAGGTTGATGGGCGGGCTGGTGGATCACGGGGGCCCGGCGCAGGGGAACTGAAAACGGTGCCGGCCACGTGGGAGCATCGCGGTGACGTCCCGACCACCCAGCGTGTGCTGAGGAGGTACCGCTGAACGCCGCTCCCACCGGCCGAAGCGCCGCTCTTGGTGAACTGGCCTGCATCCTCACCGACATCGCCCACAAGGTCGCTTGCCTCGACCCCGTCCTCGACCGGGCCCTGCGCAAGCGCACCCACGCCATCGCGCTCATGCACACCCGCCGCCGCGCCGCCCGTCGCGTCCTCGCCCGCCTCCGCGCCGTCGACCGAGCTCACCACCGCATCTACGACCTCGATCTCGACTTTCCCCACGAGCTGATCAAGGACCTATCCCTCATCTCCTTCCACACCGAGAACCTCAAACGCGCCCTCTGCTCGGTTCCCGCCTACGAGTTCCCGATCGACCACTCGGAGATCCGCGGTTGGGCCCGTTCGTTCGCCCGGTCGGCAGGCCTCGACGCCGGCCTCATCTCGCTTGTCGATCCCGCGGGCATCCGCAGGGAGAAACGCAACCTCGCCGAGGCGGTGAAACACGCCCAGGCCCGGGTCGAGACGCTGGTGAACGTCGAACGCGCTCGATCCACCGCCATCCAAGCTGACCAGGACGACCCCAGCGTCAACGACTAAGCCAGTGCTTGAGCAGGAACAGTGGCCGTTGCTGGCTAACAACACCCTGGCTTTGCGAAACCGCGAGCTCCAGACACCGGGTCTTCCGCCAGCGACGTGCAGGTGCCACCCCAGCGGGTAGAGGCGCCCCAAAGCCACGGACGCCCAGAACCCATCCCCCTCGCCGCATCCAAGAAGCGATCACTCCGGTTCGCCGACCGGACCCAAGTCACCCCGCATCCACGCAGCTGAACACAGCCTGCGCTCCATCGCTCGCCAGAGGCTGGAGGCCTTGGCCCAAGAGCCAATGCCTGCAGGCGGACGTATGCACCCGGCTGCGGATCTACCGGCCACTCAAACGGGAAGCGCGCTCCGCGGCATGAGCGGAGGTTTCCGCCCGTCGTGAGTCTGACTCCCTGGCTTCCGGCCTCGTCGCCCGGATCGCCAGTGTGTCTCTGGACGGACGTACCGTCGCCGTCAGCGTAATCGACGATCACGGGGGCCTGGGATCTGTCCGCCGGGCATAGGATCCGCATGCTCAAAAGGGTCAGAGAAATTCTGGAACAGGTGGTCTGCACGTTGGGGCCGGTCGTCCCGTTGTTATCACCGGCGCTTCGAGCGCGGGATTCAGATCTGGAATCTCGCCGCCGGTGACATACGGCCGAGCTGGAGCAAGGCAACACCAAGGCAGGCCTACACTTTTCATGCTCGTCGCATGCGTCAAAGCTGGAGCGCGCGTATGACCTATGACACCCTTCCTATGCCTGAATGCCTATGGCGTTTACCATGAGCATATAGAGCTCATTTATCTGGACCCTGGACAGTTCTAGCTCCTTCCCGTTCCAGGCCTCGAACGCCGGAATTCCCTGAAAGATCGTCATCCAAACTCCATCTACAATGACCGACCCTCGTTGTTCAAAGTATTGAACCATTGGAGTTTGCACGGGATTGAATACAGCATCGAGAAAGAACTTCTGTTCGAGGTTTATCCCATCAAGGCGAGTCAACACAAATGGTGAAGGGCTCATTCCTGCCATACCGGCTGACGTCATATTGCAAACGAGTTCGGCCGTGTCGATCACCCGCTCAAGATAGTCGTAAGTCCGCATATCGACACCCAGTTGCTTCGACTGGCCAAGCAGCCGGGCTGTCTTTCGATCCGGCGGGTCAACATAGAGTACAGTTATCCACTCATACTTGAGTTGCTGCAACGCATATATCGCGGCCCGAGCCGCCCCGCCGCTCCCCAGAATCACCGCCCGCCCACGTGCCGCCTTTTCAGGGAAACCCAGGAATATTAGAGCCTTCACAATGCCGATCCAGTCGGTATTAAAACCGACTGTCTCATTACCCTTGAACACGATCGTGTTTACCGCGCCGCAGAGCAGCGCGGGCTCCTCCAAGCGATCGACGAATCGAGCTACATCCTCCTTATGAGGGAGAGTAATGTTGCATCCAGAAAATCCAAGCAGTCGCATTGCAGCTACCGACGATGCGAGATCGTCGACACTCACGCGAATTTTAAGGTACTGAAAATCCATATGTGACAGTTCTGCGAAATGTTGATGCATGAGAGGGGCCACGCTGTGCTTGATGGGATCTCCTATCAGGGCGGCGTATCCCATTAACTTAACCTTTCAGGAGCTATCGACCAAGTACAAGACTTCCCAGTGAACCAGTTTTCCAAACTCAAGCCCACACTCAATAATCAGAAACGAGGAGTCGCATTCGATGACTCGCCGTAGATCCCGACATCGAGAGTCAGCTTCACCCAAGATATGAGTGAACAATATCTCGCCAGCGGCCCCGGTCCCATAGGTCGTAAATCCGGCACATACCACGGCCCGCCGGTCGGCGTTGTACGGATTCGCGGCAGTGGCAATGAAAAGAAGGTCGCGACGCGGAAGGCCATCTCTCTCTTTTCTAATATCGAAGGCGTCGACTTCGAATCTTGGGCCGCCGGCCGGCTGGTCTATCGAAATACTTCCGTTCGGAATATCGAACTTTAGATCTAGTGATTGGACTAGCGTGAACCGCTCGAAGAAATCGGTGCAGTAGCGATTACTGGCCGAGCTTCCAAAGATGATGAGATCGTCGTCAAGGGGCCCACGGACCCGCTCACTGACATGGGTGACTATCTTCTTAGACCTATAGTTCTTGGAGATCGCGGCAGCGGCCGCAGCAATCGCCAGTATGTCTCCCTCGGGAGCGAGGTGACGGACGACCGCAACCCTACCCCCTTGCGGCTTCAACTGCCGAAGAGAGGTTGTGAGAACAAGATCCACTCTTCCGGCAGGTTGAAATCTAAGAACTCGCCGCACTTTTCGCCAACGGCTCACTACATACGCTGCCGAGATCACGATGGGAATAGCACCCAAAACGCCCAACACCAGTGATGCAAATGAACTCAACATCATGCATCCGCTCTCCATCGCCCTCGGAGAGGCTCAGCATACCCGCACGCACTTTATTTCACTCGCTCTCTCTTTTTGCGTTGCGGGATTGATATGTTGTTACTTTCAACATAATGGTGCCGCGTGGCGCCGATTCTACTGCGCGATCGGCAATGGTCAAGATCGTACGTGTCACTGACCCTATGTGGCCATGCAGCCTCCGGTTGGCTGTGGATCTTTCTTCGGATCAACGGCTCATCACTGTTGAGGACGATCTACCGAAGACCTCACCGGCTAAATGTTCCGGACCACACTGGCGCCGCTTCATACTACGCCGTGAATCGCAGCCCTCAGAGTTATGTCGATCATGGCCTCAAGACACTCATCGCCACCGAATAAGTGGAGGCAACTCGTCCGGGCTTCGTCCCTCTGCGAAGAAGCTGAAGACCATGAATCCCCCCGGTAAGTCAGAAATCAAGATCAGCGCCATCATCGCGAGGAGACCCAGTCTGACTCGAAGGGCAACGCCGGCGTCGGGCACCGTGATCGAGACATAGGCCAGCGCGTGGGTTCCCCGAGATCATCCATCCATGCTCGTCTGAGGCTGTCGGCGCTCTATACAGGCATCGGGTCGCCCCTCAGCGACTGCAGGCTCGCCTGGTTCGCCAGGCCGGTCACCGGGTGGAAACCGCCGCTTTGGTGTAGCCCAGATTATCTGGCGCCGGTTGGCGCAGGTGTTGATCACAAAGATCCGCTCATCGGCAGACCACCGTGTTCCGGCTTGGCTCTTGGTTCAGGTGCCGGAGGCAATGTAGGCGGCGAGGATGTAGTCGGGGTGTCGGTCGAGGTTGTTGCGGGCTCGGTCATAGCGCATGGTGGTGCGTGGGTCTGCGTGGCGTGCGGCGATCCGCATATCGCGCAGGTCGACCACGGCGTCAAGCATGGTGATCAAGAAGGTGTACCGGAGCATGTGCGGATGCATCCGCGGGAGCTGGGCGACAGACTGGGCCGCGAGTCCGCGCAACCGGCTTGCGGCATGCCATTCTGGCTCCACGGGCGTTGAACAGGATCGGCCCGCCGGTTCAGTCACCGACGACGCGGTCGATGCCTCTGCCGACCGCCCGTGGAGGAGGTACCAGCACGACCCGGGTGGATGCCGCTGCCGACCACGCGTAGGACTTGGTGACCGTGCTGCCTCAGCGTCAGCGGCCGGCTCGGCCCGACGAAGCAGGTCTTCGCTATCGGTCGGCGCCGGGGACCGGTCGCACAACGGGGCCGATTCACCAGTCGTCAGGTAGCACTCCGTGGTCGACCTGACAGGGCATGTCCCGGCCCGCAACTGATCTCGGCCAGCGGCATGAGCGGATGTTCGGGCCTGGTCTACCGGTAGCGGGGGTCGTCCGGTCCTCGGCTGGAAGGGTCGGGTCGTGGAAGCACGCTCGTCTTGGGATGGTCGGCGTGGAATCGGGACAGGGTTGTGGCCGTCACCTCGGTATCGACCAGGTCGAGGTGGTCGAGGTCGTATCTTTCGAGCAGTGGAATGATCGCATCGGTGACCGGTGTCCCGCGGAGGCTGAGCGATCTGACGTGCGTGACGCCGTCGATGAGCTTTGCCAGGTCCTCATCGGTGGCGGATGTCAGTCGGATGGTCAGGCTGTCGAGCTTTGCCGGCAGCCTCGTCGAACCGGCGACGTTGGCCGCGGTAAGGCTCACGGTGGACAGGGACGGAGAGAAGGCGGCGTCCAGCCAGAGAGCTTCCGGCGCGCTGAGGCGCACGTGCGTGAGCTGGGGAGCGACTTCGGGCAGTGTTTCCTGGCCCCACGGACGCGGTGGAAGATCAGTGATCGTCAGATCGGTGAGGGCATTGAGTGTCCCGCCAAGGGCGCCGGCGTGGAAGACGCTCGGCTGTGTGAGGTGCAGGCGCAAGACCCGGAGCCTGGGGAAGCGGAGGAACGCCGACAGGGCCGCGGCTCCGAGGGAACAAGCTCGATGTTCGAAGATCTCGACACCTGGCATGTCCGGCAACGCCGACAGCAGACCGCCGTCGAACTCTTCGGTCATCAGGGAGAACGACCACACCCTGTTGGAGACGCTCGCCAGGTGTTCCCAGCCGGACCGATCCCAGCATTCGGTACGGGTGTGGATGCTGAACGGGGTCCCGTCGTGCCCAGGCGGCAGGGCCGGACCCAGAACGTGGAAGGGCGGCGCCCCTTCTTCGCGGTGATAGAGCCGAGAATCATCATTCGTGAAACGCCCGCAACAGACAACCTCGACAACCGTCGCCACGCCCGTCTCGCCGACCACCGCGACATTCACCCATTCGGGAATGTAATGGTCGCGCCACAATTCAGCCACGACGGTTTCCGCGTCACACCTGCTCAATGCGACAGCCCGCCGCTGGGTGCCGTCTTCCGGGAACCTCAACTCACCGAGTTTCGGAGCGTGCCCATCGTAGGATTGGTTGAGCCGTACCCGAAACACCAACGGCTCAGGCAGCTCTTCGGAGACCAATGTTTGAGCGAACTCCTGTGCGGCGCGCGCCGATGCGGCGAACCGCGCGGCGAACACCTCTCGATCCACCGAGCCAACCTACCGCCGAACCCCAGGGCCGACCACGCGGACAGCGGCTGACCTGGACGACCTCACCGCGAGACTCTGACGGATTGGCCGCGGCATACCTGGACCGCTCGGCACGACGAGCCCGGAGGCGCGCTCGGCGGCATGAGAGCACGTCTCGCGTCAGCGGCCGGGCTGGACCGCTTGTGGCTACAACAAATCCGCATTGGCCCAGATCACTCGGTTGAAGTTCGGGTCCCGAGGGCTTCGCATAGTCGGAGCCGCTGGTGGGGAGTTGAGGCGATCGTGGTCGAGTTCGCTGCGCGTCGGAGGGGCGATCTGACCCTCCGGTCGTCCGGTCTGGCAGGCTGGCAGGCTGGCAGGCTGAACTGAAGGGGCTCAGGCGGTTGTGCCGCCTGGGCGCATGGTGACGGTGACGGGCGTCGGCGGGGTCGGCAAGACGCGCGTGGTGCTGGAGGCCGCCCGAGAACTCCAGGACGACTTCCCCGACGGCGTGTGAGTGGTCGGCCTGTCAGCTCTGCGTGACGTTTCGCTGTTGGGCCATGCGATCACGCGAACACTGCAGGCCGTCGGCCAGACCACGCGTCCGCAGCGGGAATTTCCCGGCCGACCATCTGGCCGACCGGCGACTGCGTCCCGATGATCACCGCTTCACGTAACAGGTATGTCGGACGTCGGTGCCTCTGAGGGTGGGGGGACCGGGGGCACAAGGGGAAGCTGAGAGTTGCTGTATTCGGGCTGTTCGGTTGGTGCTGCGCCGATGGTGAGGTCGCTTTCTCGGCCGGTCTCGAGTTCTTTGGCGGAGACGTGGACCACCGCGTTCGCGTCGATGTCGAAGGTGACTTCGATCTGCGGAGTCTCCGCCGCTTCCGGATGGAGTTCCAGCCGGAACACGCCGAGCAGCCTGTTGTAAGCTGCGACTTCGCGTTCGCCTTGGGAGATGCGGATGAGTTGGAACCGCTGGCCTTCCTGCGCGTTGAACGTCTCCGAGCGCTTCGTCGGAAGTGTGGTGTTCCGTTCGATGATCTTCGTGAAGATGCCGCCCTTGGTTTCTATCCCGAGGGAGAGCGGAGTGACGTCGAGGAGAAGGGTGTCTTTGCGCTCGCCCTGCAGGATGGCGGACTGGAGCGTGGCCCCCTTGACCACCCCGTCTGGGATGAGCCCGCGATAGACATGCTGCCCTTTGATGAATTGGTGGACGAGGCCGTCGATGGCGGGCATGCGAGTCGCTCCGCCCACCAGGACAGCCAGGTCGATGTCGGCAGCGGCAATGCCGGAGTCTTCGAGGACCTGTCGGATAGGGCCGTCGCAGCGTCCGAGGGTCTCTCTGCTCAGGTGTTCGAATTCTTCCCGGGTAAGTTCGGCGGTGAGATCCAGTGGTCCCCTCGCCTCCGCGGTGATGTATGGCAGGTGGATCGTGGTAGACCTCGCCGAAGACAGGTCTATCTTGGCCATCTCGGCGGCTTCCCTGAGTCGCTGCACGGCCACCGGTTCCTGCCTCAGATCGATGCCATGCCGACTCCTGAACTGGCTCACCAGGTGATCGAAGATGCAGTCGTCCCATCACGCCCGCCCAGATGGTTGTCCCCGGCAGTGGCCTTGACCTCGCAGACTCCGTCACCGATCTCCAGCAGTGAAATATCGAACGTCCCGCCGCCGAGGTCGAAGACGAGGATGGTCAGCACTTCGCTGCTGCGGTGGGCCTCATAGACGAGTGAGGCTGCGGTGGGCTCGTTCAACGTTCGCGTGGCCTGGATCCCGGCGAGTCTCGCCGCTTCGACCAAGGCGTGCCGCTGGGCGTGGGTGAAGTAGGCGGGCACGGTCAGCACTGCCGCGGTGACCTCCTGCCCCAGGTAGGTCTCGGCGTCCTGCCGGAGCTTCCTGAACAGCAGGGCGGCGATCTCCTGTGCCGAGTAGGTGAGGTCTCCCCGCTTCAGGACCCAGTCGGTGCCCAGTTTGAGCTTCACCTCGTGGACCGTGAGGTCGGTGTTGGTGACCGCCTGCCGTTTGGCGGCGGCGCCGACGAGCGGTTCGCCTGAGGGTGAGAAGGCGACGACGCTCGGCGTGATCACCGATCCCTCGGCGTTGGGGATGAGCCGGACTTCGGTGCCGTCGTAGTAGGCGATGGAGGAGTTGGTCGTGCCGAGGTCGATGCCGAACGAACGGACCGTACGGCGGACAGAACTGGCGGACGCGCCGGCGTTGGCGGGCAGGTCCCCGAATCCTCGGTCGCGCCACACCGCCTGAGCCCGGCTGGCCACCCCGCGATCGATGTCTCCGGCGAGGGTCAGAAGCGCCTTCCTGGCGTCGTCACGGCGTTCTGGATAAAGGCTGCCGAGCATCTGCGCGACTTCATGCAATGCCCCTTGGCGTTCCCAGACCTCTCCGTGAGTGATGGCACGCCAGATCTGGGCCGGGACGCCCGTCGTCGGCCCCCGCACAGTTCGGGGATTACGCGCGATGATGATGGTGCCCTCGGCACTGTTGACGGTCATCGTCGGGGTCTGGCTCGGGTGGAACCGGGTCACCTCGTCGTGCACGTACTCGTACAACTCTCGCACTGAGACATGCCCGTCCTCGTTGAGGTCCGCCGCGCCATCGCGCAGCCCCTTGATCACGGTGGCGGTGAACACTGCGGGCTCGGCCGTTCGCCGGCTGCGCAACTCGCCCTCGTAGCTGAACTGCAGCGACGTCGACGAGGTGATGACGACGCGGCCCCGCCCGGAGAACGGCTCGGTCACGTCCATCTCGACCGGTCCGGCACGGTGTCTCATGTTCTTGGCGAACGCACCGCTATAACAGCAGTCGAGCATGAGCACGATGCGTTTGGACCGGCAATCCTCGATCAGATCATTGATGAAGCCGGAAGGAATGCCTGAGGATGCCGGGAAATCGAGGTTGGTGTCACGTACGGCGAAGAAGAGCCGCCCTCTCATGTCCTTCTGGCCGTGGCAGGATAGATGGAGCAGCAGTAGGTCATCGTGCTTGGCCGTCCGGAAGAACGCTTCGATCCGGCGCCCGGTCTCGGCCCATCCCCCGTCCACGAGCGCGTCGACGTCGAATCCGCCGATAGCCTTGTCGGAGAGGACGGCGCTGAGTTGCTCGGCGTCCGCGGCGGCGCTTGGGAGCTCTGACAACCGGGCATCGTCGTAGTGCTGGTTGGCGATGATGAGCGCCCGCTTGCCCGCCATGTCTACTCCGTGTGGCGGGACAGGAAGGCTTCCAGCGCTTGCTGCTGCATGTCCCGAGGTACGGCGTCCAGCTCCAGTACGTCGTTACCGATCTTCATGCGAATCGTTCCGGACCGCCGACGGCGCAGCCAGTCCCGGGCAACATCGACCAGCGCACCCAGAACAGGGCTCCCGGCGAGCGTGACGGCCAGCATGCCGGCCTCCGCCAGCTCCCCGGCACGGGCTCCCTCGGGAGCCTGCCCCGCCGAGACATTCTCAAGGTTTTCGATATCGAGCTCGGACACCTCATCGACCAGATACTGGAAGTCCTCATCAGGCTCATCCACGATCAGCTGAACGTGCACCTCGTCCCCCAGACCCGTAATGTCCGCACATCTGACCAGGGTCGCAGATCCACGTGAGGCACCACAGAGAATCCGAGATCGGGAACCCAGCTCTCCCTGATTTCGGATGTCCGTGAGTGGTGGCGCCGCCCCAGCCCACCACGATCACGCTGAGCAGCGGCGCTGTTCAGCCTGGCTGCCGCGAGTTTCGCAAGGACAGAGAGGCGTACGGGGGCAGCCCCACCGCCGGGATCAGGATCAATCCATATATTCGCCGTTGCTTGCGGGGTGCAGCCGGTCCTGATGGAGTCGAAGCCGGGATCCGACCTAGTTGACACTGACCCCAGGCTGGAACGTCCGTTCATTGGCCTAGCCATGCGCTCTGCGGCAGAAGAGTGCGTTTCGTCTGCCGCCGTCAACTCGCCCTTCCGGTGGCGAGCAGGCCCGGGCTCAAGGCGCTTTACCTGGAGCTGGCGAGCAACGGAGCCACGGCCGCAACCGTGCCGCGTGGTGCCGACTGGCCTGGATCCGGCACCCCAGGCTGTTCACGTCCACGGGAGTGGTGTATGGGGTCTGTGCGACCTTCTGCCCGGTTCGTGTCCTGGTGGGCGTGTCCGCGTGACATGAGGACGGCCACCTCGTGATCCTTCGAGTTGACCAAGAGCACGAAGGATGAAACGAGATGGCCGTGAACGACATTCTGCCCGTTACCAGCGAGGACTTCGACCAGACCTTGGCTGAGGCGTCGCCGGACCTGTTGCGGGAGATGATCCGGCAGTTCGCGCAGCGGATGATGGACGCCGAGGTCGAGCAGGTCTGCGGTGCCGGCTACGGCGAGGTGTCTGATCAGCGGGTGAACTCCCGGAACGGGTATCGGCGGCGGGAGTGGGACACCCGGGCCGGGACGGTGGAGCTGGCGGTGCCGCGACTGCGGACCGGCTCGTACTATCCCGAGTGGCTGCTGGAGCGGCGACGGCGGGCCGAGCGGGCGCTGGCGTCGGTGGTGGCGACTTCGTATCTGCTGGGCGTGAGCACGCGGCGGGTGGAGAGGCTGGCCGAGCAACTGGGCGTCACCAAGCTGTCCAAGTCGCAGGTCAGCGTGATGGCGCGGGAGCTGGATGAGATGGTCGCCGACTTCCGCAACCGGCCGCTGGATCAGGGCCCGTACACGTTCTGCTGGATCGACGCGTTGACGCAGAAGGTGCGGGAGGGCGGCCGCACGGTGACGGTGCACGCGCTGATCGCCACCGGCGTGAACGCCGACGGGCACCGCGAGATCCTCGGCGTCGACGTGGTCAGCGCGGAGGACGGGGCGGGCTGGCTGGCGTTCCTGCGCGGTCTGGTCGCCCGTGGCCTGTCGGGGGTGAAGTTGGTGGTGTCGGACTGCCATGCCGGGCTGGTCGATGCGATCGCCTCGACGCTGCCGGGCGCGTCCTGGCAGCGGTGCCGGACCCACTACCACCGCAACTTGCTGACCAGGACTCCAAAGTCGGCGCAGCCGTGGGTGTCGACGCTGGTGCGCACCATCTTCGAGCAGCCCGACCGCGACGCGGTGCTCGCCCAGCACCGCCAGGTGGTCCAGGCGCTGGAGGCCAAGTTCCCGGCCGCCGCCGAGCACCTGGACGCCGCACGTGAGGACATCCTGGCCTTCGCCGCGTTCCCCAAGGCCGTCTGGCGGCAAATCTGGAGCAACAACCCCCAAGAACGACTCAACAAGGAGATCCGCCGCCGCACCGACGTGGTCGGCATCTTCCCCGACCGCACCGCCATCATCCGCCTGGTCGGCGCTGTGCTCGCCGAGCAGAACGACGAATGGACCGAGCAACGCCGCTACATGGGCACCGAAATCCTCGCTCGGGGGCGAGCCGTTAACTCAACAATGCTTCGACTTAAAGGGTGGCGGAATGTAGCCACAGCGCTCGTTTGCGGCGACCACAGAATACCCCGACCTGGAATCATGGGCCTTATAGAAATCCTTGTAGAGTTGCGGATCCGCGGCCCAACCAGCAAGCCTGAACGGCGCCATACGGGCGTCGCGGCGAACAAAGATCGACTTGTGGTCCACAATCGCCACCTCGACATCCCATTCGTATGCGAACTTCCGAGACACGACTTCGAGTGATACCGTATGCCGCTCTCCCGGCTTGAGGTCGATTGTCTCCGCACGCCGGTACGGCTGACCGGATTTGTTTGCAAAGAATGGATAGTGATCATCGAGGTTGGCCTTGAGCTGAATAATGGTCGTCGCCCCCTGGGGCGGATTGTGCACGAGCACCTCGAGAGGTAGGTCCTGCCTGCCCACTATCCTAGGGATGATGTCCCGGACGGTTATGACGCCTGGGCCGCGGCCCTTCAAACCGATCTGCAGGTGCATCTCTCCCACGTACCAGCCCCGCTTGCCCGCCATGAAGCTCTGCCAGCCCGCCGAAAGTTCACCACGCCGTAGCGCCAGCTTTTCGACTCTGGACATTGGCTGCGAAAAAGCCACTGCAGAATTATCGTCCAGGTCCATGTTGATGAAGTCGATCTCCACAGGGGGACCGCCGACGATGCGCGCGGGACCATCGTCGATGAAGCTGACCGCCTGAGCCACCACGACGGCACCAACAACCAGCGTGATCAGCGCTGAAAACCACCCGAGTGTACGGCGCAGGACGCCACGCCCTGTCGCTCTCATCTGGTCACCCCCGGTGGGCGCCGCTCTCGATGACGTGCGGCGTCTCAGAGCTAGCCGAAGCTGACCGTCGGTCGAAGATCTGAGATTGGCTCTCTTCCTGGAGTGGCCGGGCATAGCGTTACTTCCCCGCGAGCGTCAGGGCCACCTGCTCCGCGACCTGACGAGCCGACCTATCCTCTATCCGCCTGGAGTCCGCTACAGCCTCAACTTGCACGATATGGCGACCGACACGAAGCAAGACGATACCGGCCGTACTCAACTCCTGGTCCCGATCGAGGAGCGCGAATGCTTCATCGCCGATGCCGGCTAGCTGCTTGAAGTCATGCACACTGGTGCGACTTGACAGGAGCCGCAATGAACTGTCGACATCACGAGAACTCCACGCGACGGTTACTCGCAGCGCAGGACTCGACTCCCGGTAGGGGAGATAGTCGCAACTAACTGGCTTGGGGAAGCGGATGTCCGGCAGATCGGTGACTCGTGGCTGGGCGCGATAAGAATCGCCGAGCTTCGCCCTGAGGTGGTTGATCGAGATCAAGGAACATGCATCAGGCCACGAATCTGGCCGTACGCCGCCAAGTTGAGGAACCCCCGAACTAGGGATCAGCCGATAGGCGGTGAGTCGTTTCAGATCAGTTGGACCGTCGGCGGTAAGGGCGTACATAATGCCATCCTTGTAGCCCAGCCAATACATCCCTCTATGGGCAAATGGAAGAGACATCAGTATCGTCTTTCCAGACCTTTTCTCAATTCTGTACGCGAACGCGGGTAGATGATGCTCCCCGGGTATACTCGTCAAAGCGTAAAAGGCTGTAGGACTTCCGACAATCGCTGATCCCGCTCCTCTCTTCTCCCATAGCATTTTGCCTTCGACGGCATCGAGTCCAACGATCAGCGACTTGCCGGAGGGAGGCGGCAAGAATACCCCGATGGCAACGGTCTCACCTTCCTCAGAGAACTGACAGGTGCAAACACCCTTTCCCTCTCGTTTCCATATCTCTTCTCCTTTGTGGTTGAATACAGCAAGAAAGTATGATGTGTGGACGATCGTCAGCCGCGATCTCATGTCAACCTCGATGGGAGCGTCCTCCAGGGAAGAAGGTGTGTCGAGCTGAGCGTCCCAGCGCAGGCGTCCGGTCTTCGGATCAAGCACTTCAAGGCGGGTCACAGGAGAGGAGCAGTTGCTAAGCAACCCAACTCCGTGAGTTGATAGATCGGAGTCAACGAGGCGGCAGTTCGAGGGAACACCTCTTTTCCAGACCACCTGGCCAGACGTCACTGAGGTACCCTGAATAGCATCTGAGGAGTTGGTGACACGTACTCCATCAACGTTGATCGCAGGGCTATCGCTCGGCCCTGCCGCATCCGCGAGCGGCAGGCCTGTGGCAAGGTCCAGCGAAACGGGCTGCTGATTGACAACGGAGGTGACGACGACCTTCTCACCCTCGACTTGAAGCCCGTCAATCATGACGTCCTGCATCCTGTAGGACCAAATTAGTTTGCCGTCCTTCAGTGCACGAGCATGGACGATTGGCAAAGAGTCGTCGAGATAGATGAGCCGACCGTCGACGATCTTCGGCGAACTTCTAAAATTTATCCAACTATTTTTTGCGTCGATGCGCACTGACCAGATCGGAGCTGTCCCCCATGGCTCGATCGGCTTATCCGGCTTGCCCGGGACGCTTTGGCAGCCGATCGCTCCCAACACGGCGATCACTGTGGCCAGTTGAGCGGTGCGTCGGTACAGCTGGTTGCCCACTAGCAGAGTGTAATTTCCCGACCACGCATAGCGGGATGGGTTGGCCGATACCGGACTGGTCCGGTCGCCGGCCCGGGCGCTGTGCAGGGTCGATAGCGGGATCACCGGGCTAACCAGCGGACAATCTCCTTGAGGTGATCACCTCCCGCTAGGTCGACCGGTGGCCACCCACCTGCCCCAACCCAAGGAGTGCGGTCATAGGACATCCCGACCAACCGAGGCCGCTTGGCCCTCACGATTGACTCCCGCAGCCCGCTCTCCGCAGGAGGAGGGATCACCCCTCATCAAGATCAACGACCGCTCTCCGACCACCTAACGCCCAGCTACCCGGCCAAGGGTCGGTGCCACGCCACTAGATGCTTTCGACAAGCAAGACCCCTCTGAGCTGCTACGCACTGTCATCGGCAGAGCCGCGCGGTCGGCGGCAGATGAGGATGTCGTGGGCTCAAGGCAAGTTCCCAAGGGCGCGCTGGCTACTTGGGCGGATCCGAGTTGGTGCAGGGAAAGCCACGCTCATCCGGGGCCTGTCGGGCGGCGAAGACGGGCGGACGACGGACTCGTCGCCGTCGATCTCGATCAGGTCGAGGTGCGGGCGTCATTGAGGTGAGGGCGCTGACGGCAGGCCGAGAATGCAGGCGGTGTCGGCGGGGACGGTGGCGTCGGGTCTTGGCCATCATGCGGGCCCACCCCGAAGCCGGAGCGCGTCGCGCGGAGGCGGAAGCGCGGGTCGCCGATCTCGCGGGCGACCGTCGCCGAGGAGCGAACCTTGACCCGGGTCTCGAGCAGGGCGGGGACGGCGGGGTGAACCACTCGGGGCGGAAGGCGTCGCCATCGCGGCCGCGGATCATCAGCGGGGTTGATTTCCGAGCAGCGGCGTCCAGCCTGGCGCCTTGCCTCCGAACTTGCGCGATCGCTCACACAGCCCCGCCGGTAGCTTCAAGACGGTTGTATGACTGGAGTGAGCCGCTGCCCGCCAGCTGGAACCGAAGCCGATCCTGCCGGCCCAGAGGTGTTAGGCCCCAACCATTGAGGCCTCGGGGCGCCTGTAGGTGTCGTCCGGCTCGACCGACGACGACCTAAAGGAGCCTCACGATGGCGCTGGGCCGCGTACTCGCGACCACCTTCTCCGGCTGTTTCGGAGTCTGGCGATTTCTCGCGGTCTGGAGCCGTGGACGCGCAGCAGTTGCTCTGGAGCGCGAACGCAACGCTGGCACCGCCCAGGCACTGAAACTTCTTCCCCCGGGAGGCGAGTTGCTGGAAATCGAACTCGGCGGGCGCATGCGCCTCCTTCGAGTACCATCCACCACCGACCATCCACCAGCCCCTCACTCTGTGTTGCAGATCGAAACGCAGCCGCCCAACCCCAGAAATGAACGGTGACGACCCAGAGGCGGACGAGTTCGCCGCGTTCTTCAGACAACATATGAACACGCTGCGCGGATACCTCATCAACGCTGGCGGTGACGCCAGCTTTGTCGACGACATCCTGCAAGACACCTTCCTGGCGACCAAGCTCTACTGGGGAAAGGTCCGCGACTACGACAAGCCCGAGGCGTACCTCTACAAGGTCGCGAGTCGGCAACTCGGCAGGTACTCCAAGAACCGGTACCTCCGGACCGAGCCACACGCCGAACCCCCCATCCCGGCCACCTTCAGAGCTGATGCCATTACGATGGCCGACGCCATACGGGAGGCTCTCGAACGGCTCTCGCTTCGCCAACGACAGGTCATCCTGCTCTGCTACACCTACGGGTTCACCATCAAAGAGACGGCGAAGATCCTTTCCATTGCGGAGGGGACAGTGAAGCGGTGCAGATCCGACGCGCTATCACGCCTGCGCGCGATCATGGCTGACGTGAACGACTCGGACGAGGGGCGCTCACGTGGATGACGACCTGAAGGCCGCCCTGGCGACGCTCGCGGAGATCGCCCCGGCCGATACCGATGGAGCGCTAGCAACCTTCCAGGACCGGCTCAAGGCCCTGGAGACCAACTGGGATGAGCATCAGCGTATCCTGGAAATGGCTGCTCACGCCGTCGGTGAGCCCGTTGAGGAACCCCCTTCCCCGAGACAACCTCCTTCCTTGGAGAGGCGAGCGGCATCGAAGGGCATTCCTACGTTCTGGGATGCGCTGCCCGGATCGGGGCGCAAGGCCGTCGAGGAGGCCAGCACCTCGATCCTGATCAGGCAGGGCGCGTTCCTCATGCGCGAGCACAACCGGTCGTCCCAGGTCTACGTGCTGCTGGCTGGTGCGGTAAAAGTGTGGGCCGAGCAGGACGGGGAGATCGTCATTCTCGACGTGCTGGGCCCTGGCGACCTGGTGGGTGAGTTGGAGGCCGTCGATGGTGGTACTCGGCAAGCAAATGTGGAGGCGCTTACGCCCGTCCAAGCGATCGTGCTACCCGCGGACCGGTTCCGTACTGTGCTCAACGCCGACCCGGAGTGGGTGTGGGCGGTGGCCGCGGTTCTCGCCGAGCGGTTGCGGGACGCGAATGAGCTGCGGATAGCGCATTTCCCCAACGACGCCGAACGGCGGCTGGGGACGCGCCTGCTCCGGCTGTTCGCGCGGTTCGGCACACCCGCGCCCGAAGGCGACGGGACGGTCGTGGACTTGCCAGTGAGTCAGCAGGATCTGGGGCGCTGGGCAGGTGTCGGCCGTCGCAAGGTCGCTCAGATCCTCGCCGACGACCGCGTGCGCGGAAGCCTGTCGATATCACGGAAGAGCGTAGGCCTGCGGTCTCTAGCGGTCCTGGACCGGCTCGCGAGACGTACCTGAGACAGACCAGCTCTGGCGGCGTGGGACACCCACGCCGATGCGACGTCTCAACACCGCTCAGCGGCAGACCAGCGCGGTCCGCCTTGTATGCCTTGGTTCAGCTGCCGGAGGTCATGTAGGCGGTGAGGATGTAGTTGGGGTGTCGGTCGAGGTTGTTGCGGGCTTGGTCGTAGCGCATGGTGGTGCGGGGGTCTGCGTGGCGGGCGGCGATCTGCACGTCGCGCAGGTCGACGCCGGCGTCGAGCATCGTGGTGATAAAGGTGTGGCGGAGCATGTGCGGGTGCATCCGCGGCAACCGGACAACGGATTGGGTCGCCAGCCGCCGCAGCCGCCGGGTGGCGGCATGCCGATCCATCCGAGCCCCGCGGGTGTTGAGCAGGATCGGCCCGCTGGTCCGGTCGCCGATGGCGCGGTCGATCGCTCTGCCGACCGCCGGTGGCAGAGGTACCAGCACGATCCGGGTGCCCTTGCCGACCACGCGCAGGACTCGGTGGCCATGTTCCTCGCCCAGGTCGTCGATGTCGGCCTGAGTGGCCTCGAAGATCCGCAGCCCGAGCAAGCCGAGCATCGCGACCAGCGCGAAGTCGTTCGGGTTGGCCGATGCGCGTGCGGCAGACAGCAGGGCTTCGAACTGCAGATGTGACAGTCCGAGCGTGGGCGATTCGGGCGGGACGTTGGGGCGGCGGACATGGTCGGCCGGTGAGTGTTCGAGGATTCCGTCGATTACGGAGGTCCGGTAGATACCCGCCACCACCGACAGCCGCCGGGACACGGTTGAGGGCCGGAACCGGCGGACTTCCTGCAGCCATCGCACGTACATCTCCACATGCGCGCGCCGTACCGCCAAGGGGTCCAGGTGCTGTTCGGCGCGCCAGGCCAGGTAGATCCGCAGATCCGACTCGGTGTGCATGCGCGAGTCACCCGGGTACCGAGCCAAGTAGGCGATGGTCGCCAACCACAGGACATCCTGACGTGCACTCCTGGCGCTGGTTGTTGCTCCCAGAAGTTCATCGAACGAAGTCATACCTGCGACGCTGCGCCCGCATGAGGCGCAGCACCAGACCGACCACGCGGCATGCGCGGATATGGTGCGCGGCTCACTCAGCGGCTCCATCTACGACTCGGATGGTTGAAGGGCTACGGTCCTTGGATGACCTGGTTGAGCGATACCCGGAACGCCTACGACGCCATCGCGGCCGGCTATGCCGACGAGACCCGTGACCTGCTCGACAGGTTGCTCCACGTTCGCGCAGGGGTTGCGCTGTTCGCCGACCTGGTCCGCGCGATCAACGGCGGGCCCGTCGCCGACGTGGGCTGCGGGCCGGGCCACACCACCGCGCTTCTACGGGATCTGGGCGTGGACGCGTTCGGCATCGACCTGTCACCCGCGATGATCGAGATCGCCCGCCGCGAGCACCCCGACGCGCGGTTCGAGGTCGGTTCGATGACCGACCTGAAGCTCGCCGACGACTCTCTCGCCGGTGTGCTCGCCTGGTGGTCGCTGATCTACATCCCCGACGAAGCGGTGCCAGACGTGCTCAGACAGTTCCACCGGGTGCTGCAGCCGGGCGGGGTGCTGGCCGTGGGATTCCACGTAGGCGACGCATCAATACTCGAAACAACCGGCGACGGCGACCAGTCGACACAGATGTACGTGTACCACCGCCAACCGTCCCGCGTAGCCGACTGGCTGCGCGAGGCGGGCTTCACCATAGAAGCACAACACCTGCTGAATCCCGACCAAGCCAAACCGGGCGCAATCCTGTTCGCCCGCCGGCCCGCGGCATCACCCCGGTAACCCCCGCCAGCCGGGCTCGCCCGCCTGCCAATCAGCGCGTCCGACGGGCGGCACGAGAGTGCGTTCCCACCGCTTTGGGAACTTTCCCCTCACACGCCACCAGGCGATCATGTCGCCCCAGGTGAGTCCCTCGCTGAGGGTGAGCTGCCGGTCATAGACCAGGCAGACCTCTTCGTTCTCGACGATGTCGATCTGGTTGTTGAGCGCGTCGCGCAGGACGATTCGGAGCTTGTTAGCGGTGGAGGTAAAGATGATGTTCTTCAGCTCGTCCACGCCAGTCGTGCCCCTGGAGGTGTGCGTGCAATTCGGTGATCCCGAGCCTTGTCAGCGCGTAGGCCGCGTTCAGTCCTCGACATCGTTCAACGGCACCTTGCGGAGGGCCTCGGCAAGCTCGATCTCGAAGAACTGCTCGTCCCGCTGCCAGTAGAGGAAGTCATTCGGCTGTACGCCGTGATTATCGCCGCAGACACCGACAGACAGGTCCTAGCGACAGAGGTCTTCTCAGCTTCCCTCGCCCGCCATATCGCCTCATCGTGGCCGTACCGCCTCATGAGACATCACATTGCGTTTCGGCTGGCGCTTGCCGAACGTGGCCCAGCTCGTCCAAGAGCGAACGGGCACCCGGCGCTTCGTGCTGCATCTGGAACGCCCGGCGCGGCAAGGCCCGCACTGCGACGGTTGTTGTCGTACGAGACCTGTGCTTGTTGATGACCTTTTCGCCTGGGACTCGGAAGGGCTGATCGGCGATCTCCCGCCTTGAGCTTCTTTGCTTTTGTTGGCATTGCCGGATCGGCGGTGGCGTTTGCCGAGGTTGCGAACGCGTCAATGAGCATGGTCCCGAGACATGATGCACCGATTACCTGCCGGCGCTCTGTCGTAGCGGTCTCCGGAGCATTAAGAGTTGCTTAGTCCGCCGGTACGGAACCACTGAGATAATTCAGATCGCGGCCTTGGGAAGCTTCAACCAAGTGCGCATCCTCCAGTAGCGGGTCAGCCCATCGGCGGGGTTGTATTGCTGGGGCTGCTTCCCATCGGGAAGGCCCCTCCCTCCGATTGTTGGGAGATCGTTGCTGTCGGGCGATGCGGGTGTCAGCGCAGCACCCCGGGCGTTATCTGTCCGTCCGCTGGCGACTTGAACGACAATTCTCAGAGCCGCTAGCAGCTCCTGGCGGCATCCATTGACTCAGCTCAGCCGAATCTGCCGCTCGCCAGCGCGCCCGCCACCGGCCTGGGCTGCGCAACCACGCCGTCCCCTCACCCGAGATCACCGTTGCCGCCAGCTGCTCCAGCCCAGCAGCCCGTTGCGCCCTCAATGTGCTGGCATCCCCACACGCCGCGAAGCGATACTTCCCCGCGGCGACGAACCCCCCAGTGACCGCGCATCACGCACCGCGTGCTTCCGGGCCCTGCCCCGGACCACCAGATATCCCGGCCACCTGCACCGACTCCGCATGAGCCCGACAGAGCATTAGGCACAGACACTTTGTGGTGCAGCGGACCAATCTGCGGTCACGGTCTGTCCTTGAGGGGTGACAGGGAGAGTGGTCCTGTCGGTGATTGGGTAGCTCACGGCACCTCGGCGACTTCGCGATGAACGATCCCGATGACTTTGGACGATCGCATCACCGAATATGTCGGCAGTTACTCGTCCGGCACGGTTCAGATACAAGACTGGAGCGATGCAAGACGGCTGATGCGAATAATAATCTGGCCAGGTTCACAGTGCGGCCACATCGGGGGCGAGCAAAGACTGGACAAATTCCTCACTGGAAGGAATATGGAGAGGTGTGTCGAGCAGCGAGGTGGATCACCTCATGACCAATGGATGGAGTGAGCGCTCCCCGCCTGCCTGGTCGCGATTTGCGCGTCGGCGAAAGGCACGGCGTGTGATGGACAGGTCACCTGGGAGTCCTGGGTGACATCAGCCGTGGACGCGCGCCTACCACGGCAGAAGACTGTGACGTCGGCGGGTATCGGCAGCACGAAGTCGCCTGTTCGACGTCTGGTATCAGTTCAGAAAGGTGAAGTCATGCACACTTACGAGCGCCCGACCCTTACCCCGGCCGGCTCATTCTTCCGGAAGACCGGCCTTGTGGGCCGTCCGCCGCGTGACTCCCTGGGCGGTCGGCAGGCCCTCTGAGGGTGAATAGCGCGCCCACGTTCCCGGATTCGGGAACGTCCGGTTGACGGCCGAGACGCCGAAGCCGGGAATGGCCGGGTGGCGGCGGCCTGGCCGCCGCCACCCGGGACCCGGCCCACAAGCACGGCGACGATCGAAGGAGGGCTCTCATGAACGGCGCCCCTGCCCGTTCCTGGTTCGTGGTCCTGCCCGACAATGGCTCGGCCGAGCAGGTCGCGGGCAGGCTGGGTGATCTGGCCGCCCGGCGGATCTCGCATGCCTCGGGCCGGGCGTGGCTGCTGGGCTGCTGGGATGAAGCTGAGGTGACTGAAGGCCAGGCCGGGCCCACCAGGGTCGTGCTGATCGGTCAGCACGCGGCCACCGCCGAGGACCTCACCCGTGCCGCCGGGCGCATCCGTACGGTTTCCGACGCCGACCGGCTGGCGCGCAGGCTGACAGGCGCGTCGCACCTGCTCGTCTCGGCCGGGGGCTTGAGTCGCGTGCAGGGAACGATCAGCAGCGTTCGCCGGGTGTTCCACGCCGTGGTCGACGGCGTCACCGTGGCCGCCGACCAGGCCCACGTACTCGGCGGGCTGCTCGGCGGGGAGATCGACGAGGAGGCCCTCGCGCTGCATCTGCTGGACCCCAACATCCTGTACCCGCTCGCCGGGCGGCCGGTGTGGCGAGGCGTGCAGGTGCTTCCCGGTGACCGGTACCTGGTCCTGGAGGGGAGCCAGCCGGTCCGGCAGGTCCGCTGGTGGGAGGTGCCCGAGCCGGTGGTGCCGATGTCGCAGGGCGCGGTGGCGTTGCGCGAGGCCCTGTCGACCGCGGTCGAGGCCCGTACGCGGGGTCGTGACCTGGTGAGCAGTGACCTGGGCGGGTTGGACTCCACCGCGGTTTGCTCCCTGGCCGCGCGCGGTGAGGCCCCGTTGGTCGCCTACACGGCCGCGAGCATCGATCCACACGCCGACGACGTGCACTGGTCACACATCACGGTGGCCGGGCTCGGCAACGTCGAGCACCACATCGTTCCGGCGGAGGAGATGCCGTTGGTCTACCACGGTCTGCTCGGCAGGGAGGACCTGGACGGCCGGCTCGACGAGCCCTGCCCGTTGGCGGTAGATCGTGACAGGGTCCTCGTGATCGCCCGGCGGGCCGCTGAGCGGGGCTCCCGGCTGCACCTGGCGGGCCTGGGCGGGGACGAGATGCTGTACGGCTCGGTGGCGCATTTGCATGCGATGCTGCGCCGCCAACCACGGCTCGCCTGGCGGCACCTACGGGGGTTCTCCGCCAAGTACCGGTGGCCACGGGGCCGCGTGCTCCGGCAACTCCTCGACAACAGCGCCTACCACGTATGGCTGGGCCGGGTGGCCGACAGGCTCACCGAACCACAGCCCGGGGTGGACGAGCCGCTGTTCGACTGGGGCTTCGAGCCCCGGCTGCCGCCGTGGACAGCACCGGACACCGTCGCGAGCGTACGCGCGCTGATCCGCGAGGAGGCGCACCGGGGAACGCCGCCCTTGGCCGGCACCCATGGGCAACACCGCGAACTGGAATCGATCCGGTTCGTCTCGCGGATCGCCCGCCAGCTCGGCCAGATGGTCGCCGACTTCGGGATCGCCTACGGCACCCCGTACTACGACGATCGGGCGCTGGAGGCGGCGCTGTCCGTACGCCCGCAGGAACGCGTATCGCCGTGGCGTTACAAACCACTGATCCTTGAGGCGATGCGCGGCATCGTCCCCGAGGAGAGCCGCGTCCGCCAGACCAAGGCCGCCGGCACCTGCGACGAGGATCCGGGCCTGCGCAGGCATCGCGCCGAGCTGCTGGAGCTGTGGGAGGACTCGCGGCTGCACCGGCTGGGTCTGATCGACGCGTCCGCTGTCCGGACGGCGTCGACCCGGCCGCAGCCCCTCGAAGAGGTCGGTGAGATCTACCAGACCGTCGCGTGCGAGCTGTGGCTGCGCGCGCACATGTCTCTCATCTCCAGTCCAGGGAGGTCCGATGGCAGTCAGACTGCGTGACGGGGTGTCCGTCGCCGAGGTCGAGCACGGGTTCGCTCTGCTCGACGAGAGGAGCGGGGAGTACTGGACGCTGAACCCCACCGGTTCGGTCATCCTCAGCACGCTGCTGGACGGCGGGACCTACGAGCAGGCGGCCCGGCACCTCGCCGACCAGTACGCGATCGCCGTCGAAACCGTGACCGGAGACGTCCGGCAGCTGGTCGACGATCTGGAGTCGGCAGGGCTCATCGACGATGACGGCCGACAAGGAGAAGCCCGATGAGCATGCCCGAGGCCGTTCAGTACCATCCTCACGCGGTGCCTCTGCGCCGTCGGACGATGACTCGCCTCGCGGTGGGCGTGGCGAGGTTGCTCGCCCGCCAGAGTCCGCACCGCATCCGTGCGGTACTCGGCCTACTGCGGCGCGGTACTCGCCCGGCCACCTTCGACGAGGCGGCCGCCGCCCGCAACGACGTCGTCGCCGTGAGCCTGGCCTGCGCCGGCCCCAAGGGATGCCTGGCCCGCTCGCTTGCGACGGTTCTGCTGTGCCGCGTACGCGGAACCTGGCCCACCTGGTGCGTGGGGGTCCGCCGGATCGCCCCATTCGGCGCGCACGCCTGGGTCGAGGCCGAGGGCGCCATGGTCGGCGAGGACTTCCCATCCGACTATTTCCGTACCTTTTTCACCGTCCCCTGACCTATGCGCGATGTCTTGCGGGTGCTGCGCGGATACCGGCGGCGGCTGTTGGGCGCGATCACTCTGGCGCTGGCCGCCTCGGCGCTCGGCCTGGTGCAACCGCTGCTGGTCAAGCATCTGATCGAGGCGGCGGGCGCCGGGCCGGTCCCGTGGGCCGCATTGGGCCTGCTGGTCGCCGTGTTCGCCGTGCAGGCCGCCGTCCAGGCCGCCGGCCGGTACGCGCTGGCCCGGACCAGCGAACGCATCATCCTCGGCATCCGGCTGAACCTCATCGATCACCTGCTGCGGCTCCGGATCCACACCTACGACGATCACCGCATCGGCGACCTGATCTCCCGCGCCGGCACCGACAGCGCCGCGCTGCGCCAGGTGATCGCCGAGGGCTTCTCCCACGCCGTGATCGGAGCCATCGGCGCCACCGGGGCCATCGCGATGCTGATCTGGCTGGACTGGGTCCTGGTCCTGGTCATCGTCGTACTGGTCACGCTCGGCGGGTTGATCGCCACACCGGTGCTGCGCGCGATGCGCGCGGTGTCGCTGCACAGCCAGCGGTCCGTCGGCGCGATGACCGCCGACCTGGAACGCGCGCTCAGCGCGATCCGTACCGTCCGCGCCAGCCGGGCAGAGCAACGCGAGTCTGCCCGCATCGCCGTCCAGGCCAACGCCGCCTACTCGGCTCGGGTGCAGATGGCCAAGATGGACGCCGTCGTCGGGCCGGCCGGAGAGCTGGCCGTCAAGGGCTCGTTCCTGGTGGTCCTGCTCATCGGCGGCATCCGGGTGGCCGACGGCAGCAGCTCGGTGGCCGAACTCATCGCCTTCCTGCTCTACATGATCTACCTGATCGAGCCGGTCAACTCGCTCTTCCTGGCCGCCAGCGAGATCCAGCAGGGCACCGGCGCGCTGCGCCGGATCGACGAGGCGCTCGCACTGCCACGCGAGACTCCGCAGCCGTCAGCACCCTCGGCCGAACCCCCGGCCACGAGCAACGGCACCGTCCTGGAGTTCCGGGACGTCTGGTTCGGCTACGACTCGCGGCGGCCAGTGCTCTGCGGCGTGTCATTCACGGTCCCTGAGCGCAGCCACGTCGCGTTGATCGGCCGTTCGGGCGCGGGCAAGTCCACCATCTTCGCGCTGGCAGAACGCTTCTACGACCCCGACCGCGGCCGAATCCTCTTCCACGGCCACGACGTACGGCTCCTCGACCGCGGCCACTACCGCACCGGCATCGGGCTGGTCGAACAGCACTCACCGATCCTGCACGGCACGCTGCGCGATAACCTCACCTACACCGCCCCGGAAGCCACCGACGACGACCTGCACCGGGTCATTGCACTGGCCAGCCTCACCGACCTGGTGGAACGGCTACCCCACGGGCTCGACACCCAGGTCGGCGAACACGGCGGGCGCCTGTCCGGCGGCGAGCGCCAGCGCATCGCGATCGCCCGCGCGTTGCTCACCCGACCCAGCCTGCTGCTTCTCGACGAGCCGACCGCCCACCTGGACCCGGCGAACGAAGCCGCCCTCAGCCGGACCCTCCGCCAGATCACCCGGGAATGCGCACTGCTGGTCATCGCCCACCGCCCAGCCACCATCCGCGAAGCGGACCACATCCTGACCTTGGACGGCGGCACCATCTCCACCCAGGACACCCCGCCTCGATCCCAGCGGCGTCTGGAGACAGGAACGCCGTAGCCCTCCAAACCGCAGTTGGAGGGGCAACGTATTGACCGTCACCATGACCGGCACCGCCGCAGCAAACTCAATAACCTGCTCGCCGCGACGGTCTTTCGGTTCCTCGGGATTCTCTCGGTGACCATCCCGGGCCTCGGCGACTTCGACCGCCGCGGCTCGTTGTCGCACAAGTGCTGCAACCGGCCTGCTCGACTGGTCGGTTCGACGGCTCGGCGGAAAGTTCAGAGTTTGAAGAGTCTGGCGTACGGTTCGGTGATCCGCATCTTCTGGGGACCGAAGTCGATGACGACCGCCTGGTGCTCGACCTTCAGGACGCGCCCGAGGCCGTACTTGTCATGGGTTACCAGCTCACCCGACGCGAACTCCTCAAAGACCGGGGCGGGCGGGCGTTTGAAGGGGCTGGTGGGCAGATGCCGCCGCGTGGCGGCCCGGGAGGTTCTCATCCCTCACAGTATGCGCCCCGTGATGGCGGTCGGGACGAAATTCTCTCTGTCTTTCGCGGAGTCACACCGCTCACCAGGCGATTCCCGCCCCTCCAGCCACCCGCATGCTATGCTGGGGATCAGTTGCGGTTCCCATAGACATTTTGTGCGCGCCTGACGGTCCCTGCCTCAGGCGCCTTTTTGTTGTTCTGGATCTTCCGGATGGGCCATCGCGGCGCCCGGTCCTGCACGGTGCACGGCCGGGATCCGACCAGAAGGAGATCACCATGGCCACCGGCACCGTCAAGTGGTTCAACGCGGAAAAGGGCTTCGGCTTCATCGAGCAGGACGGCGGCGGCGCCGACGTCTTCGCTCACTTCTCCAACATCGCGGCCCAGGGCTTCCGTGAGCTCCAGGAAGGCCAGAAGGTGACGTTCGACGTCACCCAGGGTCAGAAGGGCCCCCAGGCGGAGAACATCGTTCCCGCCTGAGCATCGCGCTGACGGCGTCGCGGCGGGCGTGGTATTGGACCACCCCGTCGCGGACGTCGCCTAATGCGGCGGCACCACGATCGGTGCCGTATTTCACCAGGCCGGGCGCATACCTGTCGCCCGCCGTCTTCCGGTTCGTTCTTGAGAAATCTCCGCTCGTCTTCGTGACCCGGGGCCCTCCTCGATACGCGCCGATTCGAGGAAGGTTCCACAGACATGTCCCGTAACACCCGACGGCCCGTACGCGGCCGTTCATCCCGAACCACCGATCACCGTACGGCGCCGATTCGGCCGAGCGGTGAGTTCACGCTTCCGAAGACATCCACACCATCTCTGCCCCCGATCTCGGCGTTCGGTGATCTGGACATGCCTTCGGCACTGCTGACGACGCTGGCCCGTCATGGGGTGACCACTCCGTTCCCCATCCAGGCCGCGACACTGCCGAACACCTTGAACGGCCGGGACGTTCTCGGCCGCGGCCGCACCGGCTCGGGCAAGACCCTCGCCTTCGGCCTCCCGCTGCTCGCCCGCACCGCGGGCAGCCGCGCTGAACCGCGACGCCCTCTCGCCTTGGTCCTCGTCCCGACCCGGGAACTCGCCCAGCAGGTCACCGACGCCCTCACCCCGTATGCCGAAGCCGTGGGACTGCGGCTGACCACGGTGGTCGGGGGCATGTCACTGCCCCGGCAGGCGAACGCGCTCAAACGCGGCACCGAGGTCCTGATCGCCACGCCGGGCCGCCTTGCGGACCTGATCGACCGCGGTGACTGCCGGCTCGACAAGGTGGCGATCACCGTGCTGGACGAAGCCGATCAGATGGCCGACATGGGCTTCCTGCCTCAGGTCACCGCTCTCCTCGAGCAGGTCGCGCCCGGCGGTCAACAGATGATGTTCTCCGCAACGCTCGACCGCAACATCGACCGCCTGGTGCGCCGGTTCCTCAACGACCCGGTGACCCACTCGGTCGACCCCTCGGCCGGAGCGGTCACCACCATGGACCACCACCTGCTCCACGTCGCCGACGCCGACAAGCACGACACCACCGCGCACATCGCCGCCCGCGACGGCAGGGTCCTCATGTTCGTCGCCATGAAGCACGGCGCCGACCGGCTCGTCCGCAAGCTGGCATCCCAGGGTGTCCGCGCCGGCGCGCTGCACGGCGGCAAGTCCCAGTCCCAGCGCAACCGCGTTCTGCACGGTTTCCGCACTGGAGAGGTCGATGTCCTGGTCGCCACCGACGTCGCCGCCCGCGGCATCCACATCGACGACCTCGACCTCGTCGTCAATGTCGACCCGCCCGCCGACCACAAGGACTACCTTCACCGCGGCGGCCGCACCGCCCGCGCCGGACGGCCCGGCACCGTGGTCACTCTGGTTCTTCCCTCCCAGCGTCACGACATGAACCGTCTGATGACCACGGCCGGCATCGTTCCGCGCACCACCAGCGTGCGCCCGGGCGACACCGAACTGGCTCGCATCACCGGCGCCCGTACCCCTTCCCACACCGCCGCCGGAACCTCCCCCGCGAGGACGGACCGCCCGCGGACACGCCGCGCCACCCCCGCGGTGCCCGCCACACACGGCAGGGGCGTCGAACGGCATCGTCCCGCTTCCTCTGCACGTCCCGCACGACGTGCAACGCCCTCACGGAACACCTGACACCCTCAGGCACGCCTGCGCGAGCGTTGACGGCCTCCAGGGAACCCCAGCGACGGAGTCCACACCTCGGCCCGCGCAGGTGCCGTACGGCCACCCTCGTAAAACTGGATCAGAACAGCTCCCTGAAGTGAGATGCCCCTGAGGAGGAGCCGGCACTTCGGAGATCAGATCTGCTCGCGTCGCTTCTTCCATTCGGCGACGACGGCCTGGACGTGTTTGCGGATGTCGTCACTGCGGTCCGCGCTGCCGTTGACGTCACGGCACGCCTGGCCGTACTCGGCCCACAGGGCATCGTCGGCGAGGCGAAACTTCCGTTGTGGGCTGCCTGCTGTAGGCATGTCAGCCGCCCAGCTTCACGACCAGCGAACGCAGATGAGGCGTTGCGGCGTTATCCTGGCCGCGCTTCACCCATGCTGCGATGTGTTCGCTGACCAGCTGGGCGAGACTCGTACGCTCGTCGTCGCTGAGCTCAACCGTGGTCGTGGTGCTGGTCCGGCAGTCGTAAGCCCTGAAGAGGATGTCTCCGACTGCCTGTTCGGCCGCGGGGGGCTTGCGGTTGTGCTGAGCATGCCAACCGGCACTGTTGTTGACGACGCCCCACCCATGCAGGGCTTCGTAGTTGGTGAGTTCGAGCCTCATAGGGCCGGCACCTCTCCTCCCAGGGTGTGGCCACACCCTACGCCGGTGTGGCCGCACACGTCGAGGGGGAACCCCTTGTATCCCTCCCTCAACCCACTCTGCTCCGGTGGCACGAACAGCCGACCGGGGCCAGCGAGCCCCCTCACGCTCACCGTGCCCCAGCCTCAAGGGCCGCCATGTCTCCGCCCGCCGCGCCGGGCGGAGACGAAAGCGGTCAGCTGCGAACCCATTGCCGCGGCCAGGGCGGTCCGCGGCCGGTGTGGGGAGTCGGCCCGCGCCACGTTGCGCGCCACCATGCAGGATCTGCTCCGGATGCTGACCGTCTCACATGGCTTGACCGCTCCGCCGGGCGATTCGGGCTCGTGACCACCAGCGTGGCCAGGGCCCCGGCCGGTGGGGGCCGGTCACGCCTACCCGCACAGGGCCGGGTCCGCGAGGGCGAAGACTTCCTGTAGTTCCGCTTCGTTCAGCAGCGGGTCGAGCGCATCGTTGTCGTCGTAGCGGCCGGTGGCAGCGTCGTACAGATCGCTCACCACCGGGATCGGTTCGGCCGGAGCGGCGTGCGCCGGGCTGGCCAGCGCGGCCAGAGAGCCAGCGCGGCGGTAGCGGTGGCGGTGGCCGCGCGGCCAGGCCACGCCGGACAGGGGCAGCCGATTCTGTCCCGGTGGCGGCACCGGCGTAGGTGTGCTCGCCGAGGCTGATCATGTATGTGCGTCCCCTGACCGACGTGCGGCGGCTGACCTTCCGCCCCGCCCTGGCGCTGCGGCATCCGGCCGCCGACGCGGTCCGCCTGGCCGCGCCCCGAAGGACGGCGCCGCATATCCACCAGCGTCTGCGGCGCGTGGTCGCGACGGTTCGGTGTCCTTGGTAGTGGCCCGGGGCTGGCTCTGTAACAGTGCAGGTGGCTCTGGAGGTTTGCCGTGTGCAGCGCCGCCGCGACCCGCATGCTGGAAGACGTGACAGGTGCCGACGCTTATGACCCCCGGCAAGACCATGAGCGCAACAGGTTCAATGAGAGGGGCGCTCGGGCGTTGTTCGAGATCCCCGATCTAGCTAGAGCCGTCGTTCAGCGCGTGGACGCCAACGGCGGAAACCGCCCCAAAATCTCCAGCATTCTGCTCGACAACGCCACGATCGACCACGCCCTGTGCTACTTCGAAAGCGCGGGCGCGCAACCGTCGGGCGAGGGGCAACCTGCGCGGCCACGGCTCATGATGCTCGCGGTCGCGGAACTGGTGAACGCCTTCGTCCTCTACGAACAGGTGCTGACGGGCCCGGAAGCCGGCACCAATTCGTACACGCGGGAGGTGGGGCCGGGCGGCGTGTCCAGAGGGTCCTACTCCCGGATACTGGGAGACGCCGCGGGCGTCATCGAGGTCGCCACGGAGAAGATGGCCTGGCCCGAGGTACTCGCCCTGCTCGGACTCGCCCGGGCGACCTCCATGGCCGCCGTCCGCGGCCAGGGGCAGATCAACGCGTTCAATGGCCAGAGCCAAGTCGACACGGTCAGTGTCCTTCTGGACCTGCCGCTGGATCCAGACCGGGTCTTCGCCGCCCTCGAGCGCCTGACCCCCCGCGTGGCAGTCCAGTCCCCGCACAAGATGTACGCGATCGCCCGCGACCGCAATTACTATCCCCGCAATTTCGCGACCCTGCTTCTCACACGGAGCCGGACGGAGGTAACGTCGCCCGGCGAGTCGCCTGAACGGTTCGCCGCGCAACTGATCTACCGCACGCAGGTGTATTCACTCCTGGCCGACATGCTCGGCTGTCCGTATAGCGCGGACGCGCTCCGCACCGAGTTGGTCAAGCCCCGGAGGTCCTCCGGGTTCGCCGAACGGGTTGCGGTGCTGGTCGGCGACGCCGAGGCCGAGGGCGACCACCAGATCAACCGGATGCTCGGCTACGAGGCGTTCAAAGTCCGGATCCCGCTCGTCCTGAAGTACGTGCTCGGCCGCGCCAGCCGGCCCGGCGAGGTCCTGGAGATCACTCTGGAGACGAGAGACAGCCGCCAGGCCCGCAGGTTCCGCGAGTACTGCGCGCGCGTCGACGCCGCCATCGCCGAAGGCAAGCGGGCCGACGTCGTCCGCGCCTGCCAGGAGCTGTCGGCCTATGGCGTCCGGTTCGAGAGCGAGCTGGCCGAGGGCCGCACGACCCGGGACCAGATGGTGGGAGCGGCCAAAGACCTGGTCAGTATCGGCTCGCCGATGATCGGAGCGCTCATCCCCGGTGCGGCCGTAGCCAGCAGCCTGGTCGGCGGCTGGGTCAGGCGCCGCCGTTACGCCCTGATCGAGCAGATGGTCAACGCACCGCGCACCCTCAACGACATCGAGCAGGAGTTCGCCCACCTCTGGCCGCACCTGTGAAGCTCCAATGGCGGCCTGTCCCACCGGTCCTTCTCCACCAGGGGCGCCGCTGGTGCAGACGGTCCGGCCGATCGAGGCGCTGCACAGCATGACCGGGGCTGCGCACCTTGCTGTCGCCCGGTCGATCCGCCGGCTCGGCCGCTCGATGGGACTGGGCCGGTTGCCCAGTCCTCGCAGCAGCGGCCCGGGCGGATGGCGAACGAGCATCGAAGAGTACGAGTTTCACGGATACCCGTCCACCTCCGCGCGTTCCACCCTCAGCCCTTGTCTGCCTGCTCGCATGCGGTCGAGCAGTGGTCGCCACTGCCGGTCCACAGCGGCGCGCCGCTGAACGCGCACGCGCCGCTGTTGGCAGCTGCCCTACGGGTCGTGCGCGTGGGCCGAGGAGACCCTCACTTCCTGGCGTCGCCTTCCAGCCGGTGGGGGTCGGTTGACGGGCGTGGGTGTCACGACACCGAGACAGCCCTAGGACGGCGCCATGACGCCCCGGTAGTGGACTCGTGTACGTATCCGATCAACCAGAACGGAGTCATCACATGAGGAAGCTCATCACGGTCGCCGTCTCGGCGGCCGTTCTCGGCGGTGTCGCCCTGACCGGCGGGACGGCGGCCGCCGCAGCCACCTCCGCCGAGGGGCCTGCCAAGGCATCGGCCGATGCCAGCACTTCCACCACAGCCGCAGCCAGGTGCAAATGGGGAGCCAATCCCCCGTACATCAGTGGTCGCACAGTGAACGCCACCGCCTGGTCATCCGGCTGCAAGCGTTCAACGAAATACACGGGGGTGCTCCAGCGCAAGCGCTGGTACGGGTGGCAGCAACTCGATACCGAGGGGTGGTGGGGCAGCGGAGCCGCGTCCCTGAGCAGGGGATGCAAGAAGGGCTCTACCTACACCTACCGGGTCCACATGGTGACGTGGCCGGCCGGCACCCCCAAGGACAGCCCGAAACGCAGACTCAAGTGCCGCTGATGAACGGCTGAGCATTCGACGGGGCGAGGGATCACCGAACCGGCGGTGGCCCCTCGTCCCGCACGACGCGAACACGTCCGACACCGGCCGCCCGCAAGGAGTCCCAACGCAGCTTCATCGGCACGTCACCGGGTCGACGAACCCATACGCCGAGCTACGCCCTTGCCGGGCGGTTTAGCGTGACCCGCTTCTGGGGCGGCTGGCAAGCCGCGCGTAGGCTGCGCGGATCTGCTGCTCGGCTCCCGCTGCCGCCGGGGCCGGTGCTGGCACGGGCGCGGAGGTGGTGGCGGGCGGCGTCGTATGGCGCGGCCGGCCGCGAGTTCGTCGCCCTCCAAGTTAGCCAGGCGAGTGCGCGCTGCCTCCAGGGGGCGCTGGGACTATCCGCCCGAGGTTTCACGCTAAGGATCGCTCGTCGGTGGTCGCGAGTAGCGTGCGGGCATGGCCATCACCAACAGCTGGAAAGACTTCGCCGCCGTCCGCCAGTCGGCCGAGCCGATGACCGCAGAATGAACGCTCGCGGGTGAGGGCGCGCCCAGCCGCTAGGCCGGGCGAGTGGAGAGGCGGCCGGACCTTCCCGCTCAAGGCTCGACGACCCGGGATGGTTCTGGGGTTGCTAGGTTCCTCCTCCAGAGGCCGGCCGTGCAGCGCCCAGCTGCGCGAGCGCCCCCTTCACGACGTTCATCGCGCTGGCCAGGGGAATTTCAACAGGTTCGAGGCTCCCCTGCACGATCAGCTGGTGCGGGTCCGCAGTGACGAGGCCGAGTAGCTCCCAACTGCCCGTTTCGATTTGGAGCAGCGTGTCCTCCTCCGGCACGAAGGCGCGGCGTCGATCTGCCCGAGGGCCATAACCCGCGCCTGGTGGTCGGTGACACCGAAATTGGCCAAGTCGGCTTCCTCGCCGAATCGGATGATGGCTGCGGAGCCAGCGACGCCTCCCCGACCCACAAGGGCCGCAGATGGACACCAGCCGTGGCATCCGTTCCCAGCGCGGGACAGGCGGGCTGCGCCGTCAGCTGCCTCTGGAGGGAGAGCGATCGCCGCGCGGTCGAGGTCAGTGGTGGAGGAGCCACCAGATGCGGTCGTACGCGGCCAGGTGGTAGACCGCGAGGGCGACCAGGAACGTGATCGCCGTGCGGCGGAACCCGGCCGCGAAGAAGGCCGCCGCTCCGCCTCCGAAGACGGCGAGTTCGAGGACGAGCCGCACGGGGCCGGGGGTGTCGACGTCGGTCTCGCCGGAGCGTGACTCGTCGCCGGGGGCGCGACGGCGGTCAGGATGCGCCAGTGGCCGGGAGTCTTGCGCCATGCCCAGAGCGCGTACCCGGCCAGGGCGAGAAGTTCGAAGGCGAAGCGCAGGAGCAGCATCGCGGGGTTGAGGAAGAGCCCTCCGGCGATCATCGGGAGGATCCTTCCCGGCGGGCGACGCGCGTGACGACGGCTTCCCGGGACTTCCTGGAGCCCTTCGGCCACACGTAGCTGCCGGGGAAGCGGCGTTCGAGTCGCAGGGACGCGACGGTGAAGCGGCAGACCAGTTCCTTGACCAAAGCGCCGAGCCGGCCGGGCAGGATCAGTTCGATGGGAGAGTCGTCGGATCGGACGGCCTGGATGACGCCGTCGCGGCGTCCCAGGCTGATGCACTGGATGAAGTACCGGAACCGGAAGTCCTCGGCCGTACGGCCCCGGGCGCGGGCGTTGATGACGTCGGCGGCGTGCGCGGCGATCGGCATGCCGACCGCGCAGGACATGCGGGAGACGTCCGCGCCGGGGATGTCGACCGCCGCCGCGTCGCCGACGGCGTACACGTCGGGATGCGACACCGACCGCAGCGTGCCGTCCACCAGCATCCGGCCGCGGGCGTCCACGGCCAGCCCGGCCTTCGCGGCCAGCGGGGGCACGGCGAACGAGCCCGCCCAAACGATCACGTCGGCGGTGACCTCCCCACGGCCGGTGCGCAGCAGGCCCGGCTGGACGGCCTCGACCCGGGCGCCGTTGAGCGCGGTGATGCCGAACCTGGTCAGCGCCTCCTCGATGTGCGCGCGCGCCCTGGCGGAGAGGGTGGCGCCGGGTTCGGTGCCGCTGACCAGGCGGACGCGCCATGCCGGGTACGTCTCGGCGATCTCGGTCGCCAGCTCGATGCCGGTCAGCCCGCCGCCGACGACGGCCACATCACCGCTTCCGGACGCCAGCCGCGCGCGCAACTCCCCGGCCTGCTCGACCGTGCTCGCGTGTTCGGCCACGCCGGGCACGCTCAGATCGGTGCGGCTGCCCAGGGCGTACACCAGCGTGTCGTAGCCGAACTCGCGCCCGTCGGCCGTCCGTACGATCTTCGTCGCAGGGTCGAGGGCGGTCACCCGCGCGGTGACCGTGGTGATCCCGGTGCCGCGGGTCAGCTCGGCCAGCGGGACCGTCACGCTCTGCCGCCCGGCCACCAGCTCGTGCAGCCTGATGCGCTGGGTGAAGTGCGCGTCAGCGCTGATCAGGGTGACCCGATGCCGCCGGTCGAGCCGCAGTGCCGTCGTCATGCCCGCGTACCCGGCCCCGATGACCACGATGTCCATGTCCGCCTCCTGATCGGTCGTCACAAGGAGGACCGGTCCGCGCGGCGAAGTGTCTGCGTGAGGTGCGTCACAAATGGCGGAGCTTGTCGGGGTTGCGGATGACGTCCACCTCGGTCACCCGGCCGTCGGAGACGGTGAAGCCCAGCACGCTGTCGACGGCACCGGCCGCGTTGCGGATCACGACCCCGGGCGCGCCGTTGACCTCACGGAACTCCGCCGACATCCCGTCGAACCACCGTTCGACCATGCCCAGCACGAGCGCGGCGACCCTGCCGGCGCCGCGGACGGGCACGAGCGCCGCGGTGACCACGCCGCCGCCGTCCGCGCGCCACACCACGTCCGGGTCGAGCACCGAGACCAGCGCCGGCAGATCACCGGTGGTCGCGGCGGTGGCGAACGCCTCCACCACCTTCACCTGCACGGAACGGTCGAGCGTACGGCGCGGCGCGTACTCCTGCACGCGCCGCCGGGCCTTCGACGCGAGCTGCCGCACCGCGCCGGGCGTCCGGCCGACGATCTCCGCGATCTCCTCGAACGTGAGCGCGAAGACGTCGTGCAGGACCAGCGAGGTCCGTTCGGCCGGCGAGAGCCGTTCCATGACGGCGAGGAGGGCGAGCCCGACCGACTCGTCCATGGTCGCCCGTTCCTCCGGCCCCGGCTCCTGGACCACCGGCTCCGGGAGCCACTCGCCGATGTAGGACTCCCGGGCCGAACGCGCCGAGGAGAGCATGTCGTAGCAGACCCGGCTCACGATCGTCGTGAGGTATGCACGGGCGTCGTCGACGTCTTCCCGGTCGACCCCCCGCCAGCGCAGCCACGCCTCCTGGACCGCGTCGTCGGCCTCGGAGACGGTCCCGAGGATCCTGTACGCGACGCCCCACAGATGGCCGCGATGGTCGCCGAACTCCCCGGCCTCGCTCATGCCGACGACATTATCGGCACTCCGCGTACCCGGATGACCCTTTTCGATCACCGAATACTCAGTCCCGGACGGGCACCCGCATACGCTGGCCTTTCCGCGGGAGTCCGCCGTGTCCGCGCCACCCACCTCGGCGTCAGCTCCTTCGGGCAGAGCGGCGACCTGCACGATCGGCCGCCACCGGGTCGGCGGGCAGGGCGCCTGGACCCGACCAGCGCGCCCCCATCCCGCCGAGCCGGTAACGCGGTGGACGGCGGGGATATCGGCCTGCGGAGCAGGACCAGGCGATGTGGCCAGCGTTGGAATTCACCGTTCGACCGAATCAGCTGCGGGGCCGGAGGCGATGGATTCAGGGCACGAGGACGATCTTGCCGATGTGTTCGCCGGCGTCCAGAGCTCTATGTGCCGCCTCGGCTTCGGTCAACGGGTAGCGCGCACCGATGACGGGGGCGATCTTCCTGCCGGCCGCGAACTGCAGGACGAGTTCTTGCTCGCGGCGGGTGGAGGCGCGGGTGCCCAGGATGTCGAGGTGCTTGGCGAAGATCTCACCGATGTGGATTTCGGCGGTCCGGCCGCCCATCACCGCGGCCAGCACGATCCGGCCACCGAGTCTGGCGGCTTTGATCGCCAGAGCGACCATGGGGCCGCCGACGTTGTCGAGGACCACATCGACTCCGGCGCCGCCGGTATGCGTGCGGATCTTGTCGAGGATGTCGGTGTCTTTGTAGTTAAGCGCGATGTCGGCGCCAGCGGCCAGAAGCGCGTCACGTTTGCCGGGGGAGCCGGTGAGGGCGATGATCTGCCGGGCTCCGGCCAGTTTGGACAGTTGGAGCGCGGCGGTGCCCATGCCGCCGGATGCTCCGGTGACCAGGACGATGTCACCGGGCTGGACTCTGGCGCGGGCGTTGACCATGTGCAGAACGGTGCCGTAGGACCACAGCACGCAGGCCAGCGTCTCGAAGTCGACGCCGTCGGGCGCCTGCAGCAAGCCGTGCTGCGGGGCGGTGACGTACTCGGCGTAGCCGCCGAAGCGCTGGTGGCCGGGTAGTTCGGTGTCCTGGCACAGGTTGTCGTCACCACGGCGGCAGGAGGCGCAGCGGCCGCAGGCCGGGCAAGTCATCACCACGACGCGGTCACCGACGGCGAAGTGCTCAACGTTGTCGCCGATCGCGGCGACCTCACCGGCGGCCTCGCGGCCGAGCTGGAAGGGCAGCGGCAGCGCCGGCACGCCCGGGCGGGGCTGGACGATGCCTTTGCGGTAGCCGGCGTCCCACCAGTTGACCGAGGTGGCGCGGACTCTGACGAGGACCTCGCCAACTGCGGGGGCGGGCACCGGCACCCGCTCGACTTTGAGTACCTCGGGGCCACCGTGCTCGTAGATACGCACGGCCGTCATCTCGCTCATGAACTACTCCTGACATTAGGGACATGTGTCCTGTATTTTGCATATGTGCAGGCAGGGGACGGGAGAGTGGGAAATGTGGAAGCGCGAGATGGTTTAGAACGCGGCAGTCGGCGAGGTCTCGGGCCACTCCCCTGTCGCTGCGGATCGCAGGAGGGCGGCGGCAAGCCTGGCCGCGGCCAGACCGTCATCGAATGTGGGCATCACGCCGCCGACACCGCGCACACGGCGTGGACGTCGTGCGCGCAGGCCTCAAACCGCCGCCCGCAGGGAGGCGCCGCCTAGGGTCGCGTCGACCCGCTGGTTGTCGTCGTACTGTTTCAGCAGCCAGGCCCACAGACAGCCGCCGAGGATCAGGCGCAGGCCGCCCGATGCACCGACGAGTGGGGCGCACGCCGCGCGTCCTGGCGCCGACGAGCCCAGCGCGCAGCCGCCAGGGGGCGCCACGCTGCGGGGCACCGCCCGCGGATGGGCTCATGCGTCCTCCACCTGGGGTTCCAGCAGGTGACTCCAGGTCTCCAGGTGATCGGCCGACAGCAGCCCATCGACGGCGGTCAGTGCGGCACCGACCATGCCGGCGCGGTCGGCGTGTGCCGAGATCACGACCGCCAGGTCGCGGGTGGCCAGGGGCAATGACCGTTCGTAGACGACCTTGCGCAGGGAGGGCAGCAGCAGGTCACCGGCCAGGGAGACGCCGCCGCCGATGACGATCAGGGAGGGGTTGAAGACGTTGACGAGGCTGGCCAGCGCGTGCCCGAGGTGGTGACCGGCGGAGGCCAGCAGTTCGATGCCGGCGGTGTCGCCTGCGGCCGCGGCTTCGCTGATGTCGGCTGCGGTGAGCTGCCGGCCCTCAGCGGCGCGGCGCGCCAGCTCGGGGCTTTCGCCGCTTTCGGCGAGCGCGGCCGCTTCGCGGGCCAGCGCCATCCCGCTGGCGTAGCTCTGCAGGCAGCCGACCTTGCCGCACCGGCAGGTCCGGGTGGAGTGCGGATCGATGCACAGGTGGGCGATGTCGCCCGCGCAGCCCTGGGCGCCGCGATGCAGGCGACCCGCCGACACCAGCCCGGCACCGATCCCGGTCCCGACCTTGACGTAGATGAAGTCGTCGCGGCCCTGGGCAAGGCCGGTGCGCAGTTCGCCGAGGGCCATCGCGTTGACCTCGTTGTCCACCCAGACGCTGACGTTGAAGCGGGCGGTGAGGCGTTCGCGGACCGGGTAGTTGTCCCAGCCCGACAGTATCGGCGGCGAGACGGGGCGGCCGCTGCTGAACTCGACCGGGCAGGGAAGGCCGACCCCGATACCCACCAGCGGTGCCCGGTCGGGCATCGCGGCCAGGATCTGGTCGATCATCCGCTCGAGTTCGTCAAAGGTGGCATCTGGGCCGTTGGTGCTGCGCCAGGGCCGTTCATCGATCTGCAGCGGTTCGCCGCTGAGGTCGGTCAGGGCCACGGCCAGGCTGGTGACGCCGACCTCCACGCCCAGAACGGTGCCCGCCTCGTGCCGGAAGCGCAGCTCACGCGGGGCGCGACCGCCGGTCGACCGGCCTTTGCCCCGGTGGGCCAGGAGCCCGGTCCGTACCAGCTGGCTGATGCGCTGTGCGACGACCGTGCGTCCCATGCCGGTCGCGTCGCACAGGTCGTTGGTGGTGGTCAGGGCGTGTGAGCGGACCAGGTCCACCAGCGTCGCCGCCAGGTCCGCTGATGCAGGTCGCTGAGGCCGCGGCGAGGGGGGCGGCACAGCTCCGCGGGCCATCGTGGGGGGTTTCAACCACGGTTCCTTTCGTCTCGAAAGGGTTGACTTGTTTGCGCCGTGCGCTTAGTTTCCTCGCAATCCGATAAAAGTTCAACTCATTCCGGCGTAAGAGTCGGTTCCGAGTGATCAGCACCCATCCTCCTCGTCCACCCCTCTCGGCCTGCATGACAGACCTGGCAGTCGCGCCAGACCGCATGTACGCAGGTCCGCCGTATGCACGCTGACCCAGCCGAGACGCACCCACCCCCAGGCCGGCCACCGCTCACCCCGGTAGCCGCGGCAGAGCAGGAGCTGAGTATGAGCGCCATCCCCACGCGGGCGTCGGGCATCACAAGGCCGGGCATCCCCAAGAAATCGGGCGTCGTCGCGATGTCCCTGGCAGCGGGTTTGATCGGCGGGAGCCTGACGGGCTGCGCGAGTGATGACAGCGGACCTGGCGCCGGACAGCAGGAGGTTACGCCGACAAAGATCGATGGCGTCCTGGGGAAGGCGGTCAGCGGCAGCGCCGGCTCGGGCAAGGCGACCGGTTCCCCGATCACGCTCGGGTTGATCAACCAGCAGGGCGGGCCGGTGTCCAATCCCGAGTTCACCGTCGCCGCGCAGGCCGCGGTCGGCTATCTCAACGCCGAGCTCGGCGGGGTCGGCGGGCATCCGCTGAAGCTGGAGGTCTGCAACATCGTCTCCGCCGAGTCCCAGGGCCAGCGATGCGGGCAGCAGATGCTGGCCAACGAGGAGATCAAGCTGATCGTGCAGGGCGGGCTGAACGTCGGCACGCAGTCGTTCCACGCCACCCTGGCCGGCAAGAAGCCCGACCTGATCGCCGTCGCCAACCCTGGGCCCGACGTGTCGGCCAAGAACGCCTACGCCCTCAACGCCAGTGCGCTGGCCGGCAAGGCCTCCACGCCGATCTTCCTGGACACCAAGCTCAAGGCCAAGACGGTCGCGATGATCGCCGACGACAACCCCGGCAACCAGGAGATCGCCAAGAGCATCAAGGAGGGCATCGAGGCCCGCGGCATGACGGTCAAGCTGACCACCTACCCGGCCGGCAGCGCCGACCTGATGAGCCCGATGACCGCCGTCGGTGCCGGCGACGCCGACGTCATCATGCCGATCGCGGTCACCCCGACCGCGTGCATCGCGATGGCCAAGGCCTACGAGCAGAGCGGCATCAAGATTCCCCTCGCCGCCTCAGGGCTGTGCGCCTCCGGCGCCGTGAAGAAGGGACTCGGCGACCTACCCAAGTGGATCTTCAGCGGGTCGCTGCTCAACATCCACGCCCCCGACCCGACCGGGCACGTCGCGTTCTACCGCGCGGTGATGGGCAAGTACGCGCCCAAGGGAGCCGAGCTGGGCATCAACGCACCGGCCGGATTCTCCGCCGTCCTTGCCGCCGCCAAGGTTCTGCACGCGGCCGGGCCCGACCAGCTGTCGGTCGAGAAGATCTCCAAAGCGGCCAAGGCCTACACCGGGCCGCTGCTCATGGGGCCGCCCAAGCTCAAGTTCGGCATGAACCCGCAGATGCCCACGCTCGGCGCGCAGTCCGCGCACTACTACCGCTACGACGGCAACGGCAAGTGGGTCGATGTGTCCCAGGGCTGGATCAACCTCCCCTCCTAGGACGGCCTCCTAGGACGCCTCCTAGAGCGGCCTCCTAGAGCGGAAACAATGAGCGGAGGAGTCACGTGGACCAACTGATCCTGTTCATCCTGCTGGGTTTGGGGCCCGGCGCGCTGTATGCCGGGCTCGCCCAGAGCCTGGTGCTCACCCACCGCGGCTCAGGCATCATCAACGTCAGCGCCGGCGCCATGGCGATGTGGGGCGCCTACACCTTCTACGGGCTGCGCGAAGGGCATCTGCTGCTGCCCTTCTTCTACCCCGACCTGGGCGGTCCACTGGGCGTCGCCCCGGCGTTCGTGCTGGCGGTGCTGCTGTCGGCGGCGCTGGGCGCGCTGATCGACGTCGCGGTGTTCAAGTGGCTGCGCAAGTCCGCGCCGCTGGCCAAGCTGGTCGCCAGCGTCGGCCTGTTGCTGACCATCCAGGCGCTGATCGTGCTGCGGTTCGGCGGCACCGGACAGACCGCGCCGCCGGTACTGGCCGGCGGCAGCATCCAGGTCTTCGGCGGCACCGTCCCGGTCGTGCGGCTGGAGGTCATGGCCATCGCGGTGGCGGCCGGGGTGGCACTCACTCTGGCCTACCGCTACACCCGGTTCGGCCTGGCCACCCGCGCGGCGCAGGAGGACGAGGCCGAGGCGATGATGTCGGGCCTGTCGCCGCGGCGGCTGTCGCTGCTCAACACCACCTTCGCCAGCGCTCTGGCCGGCGTGGTCGGCATCCTGGTCGCCCCGATGACCCAGCTCGACCCCATCACCCTGGCGCTGGCCGTCGTCCCGGCTTTGGGCGCCGCGCTGATCGCCCGGTTCACCTCGTTCACGGTCGCGGCGTTCGCCGGGCTGGGCATGGGGGCCCTGCAGTCGGTGGCGCTGTACCTGCAGACGCTGGAGTGGTTCCCCAAGTCCAAGGGGCTGCCGATGCCGGGCCTGCCGGACGTGCTGTTCTTCGTCGTCATCGCCGCCGCGCTGATGTGGCGCGGCAAGAGCCTGCCCGACCGCGGCAGCCACATCGAACCGCGGCTCCCACCGGCACCAGCGCCGCAACGCATCGCCCGGCCCACCGCGATCGGCGTGGCGATCGGCGTCGTCGCCCTGCTGGTGCTGCCGTTCGACCTGCGGCAAGGCTTCATCAACACCCTCATCGCGGTGATCGCCTGCCTGTCGCTGGTCGTGCTGACCGGTTATGTCGGGCAGGTGTCGCTCGCCCAGTTCGCCTTCGCCGGCCTGTCGGGCCTGGTGGTGTCCAAGCTCGGCATCCACCTCGGCCTCGGGTTGCCGTGGGCGCCGCTGCTGGGCATCGCGGCGGCGGCGCTGTTCGGGCTGGTGGACGTGCTGCCCGCGATGCGCGTACGTGGCGTACATCTGGCGATCCTCACCCTGGCCGCCGCGGTCGCGCTGCAGAACTTCGGATTCCACAACCCCTCCTGGGGCGCCAGCGGCCTGGGGTCGCCGGTGTCACCACCGGTCTTCTTCGGGATCAACCTCGGGCCGTCCGGATCGTTCCCGCTGGGCGGCGGCCATCCGCCCAGCGCATTGTTCGGCCTGGTGTGCCTGGCGGTCACCGCGCTGATGTGCGTCGCCGTGGCCAACCTGCGGCGCAGCGGCCTGGGCCAGCGCATGCTCGCGGTGCGCTCCAGCGAACGAGCCGCGGCCGCCGCAGGCATCTCCGTTCCGGGCATCAAGGTGACCGCGTTTGTCATGTCGGCGTTCATCATGGGCATCGTCGGCGTGCTGACCGCCTACAACTTCGGGTCGGTCGACCCCGCCAACTTCGGCATCGTCAACACCCTCGTCCTGATCGCCCTGGCCTATCTGGGCGGCATCTCGGTGATCAAGGGCGCAGTGATCGGCGGCATGCTCATGTCCGGCGGCGTCGCCGCCACGATCATGGAGGACTACATCGGCCTGCCCGCCGACTACCTCCTGCTGTTCGCCGGCATCTCCCTGATCCTCACCGTCACCACCACCCCCGGCGGCATCGCCCTGGCCCATCGCAGAACACGCCTCAAGGACGAACCGGCACCCACCAGCGCCGACCACACCGGTGGCGGCACCGGCAGCGGCTCTGGCGCCCCCGGCACCAGCGCGGCCGTAGTGGAGGTGGCGCGATGACGACCCCGGACACCACCTCCGCCACGGAGGCCACTGCGGCAACGCCGGTGACGCCGCTGACGGCGGTGACGGCGCCCCCATCACGGTCGGCGCTGTCGATCACCGACCTCACCGTCCGGTACGGCGGCGTGACGGCCCTGAACCAGGTCAGCCTCACCGTCGATCCCGGCGAGCTGGTCGGGCTGATCGGCCCCAACGGCGCCGGCAAGACCACCCTCATCGACGCGGTCTGCGGATTCACCAAAGCCACCGGGCAGATCCGGCTGGGCGACCGGTCCCTGGCCGGACTGTCGGCCGGCGCACGCGCACGCGCCGGGCTCGGCCGCTCCTGGCAGGCCGCCGATCTCTACGACGACCTGACGGTACGCGAGAACCTCACCGTCGGCGCCTACACCCCCAACTGGCGGCAGACCCTCAAGGAGGTCTTCTGGGGCCGGGCCCACCACGACGCTGAGGTCGCCGACCTGCTCGGCATCACCCATCTGCTCGACCGGCCCTGCGACGGCCTGCCCTCCGGCCAGCGCAAGCTCGTCGACGTCGCCCGCGCGCTCGCGGGCAGGCCCGACATCCTCCTGCTCGACGAACCCGCCGCGGGGCTCAACACCGACGAGAGCCGCCAGTTGGCCACGCGCCTGCGCGGCGTCGTCGACGCCGGCACCGGCGTCCTGCTCGTCGACCACGACATGAGCCTGGTCCTGACCGTCTGCGACCGCATTGTCGTGCTCGACTTCGGCCGGGTTCTCGCCGAAGGCACACCCCAGCAGATCCAGCGCAACGACGACGTCGTCGCCGCCTACCTGGGCACCACAGCACAACCCGACACTCCCGAACCCGACACTCCCGGACTCGACACCGCCCAATCCGACACCGCGTCACCGGAGGTCAACCGTGACTGACCAGACTCCAGCCCCGCCGTCGCTGGACATTCGCGGGCTGTCGGCGGGCTACTTCGGCGCCGCGGTGGTGCGTGATTTGACCCTGACCGTCGGGCCAGGGGAGGTCGTGGCGCTGCTGGGCCCCAACGGTGCCGGGAAATCGACGACCCTGCGCGCGATATCGCGGACCCTCACCCCAATGACCGGCACAGTCACGCTCAATGGGAGGGACGTGACCGGGCACCGGCCGCAGGACATCGCCCGCGCCGGGCTGGTGCACATGTCCGAGCGCCGCGGCATCTTCTACGGCCTCACCGTTGAGGAACACCTGCGCCTGCACAAACTCGACCCGGCCACCGGCTACGGCTACTTCCCCGAACTCAAGGCGCTGCGGTACCGCCGCGCCGGGCTGCTGTCAGGCGGCGAACAACAGATGCTCGGTCTGGCTCGCGCGCTGGCCCGCCGCCCGGCCGTACTGATGATCGACGAACTCAGCAAAGGTCTCGCGCCGGTCATCGTCGAGCGGCTCATCCCCGTCGTGCGCCGCTACGCCGACGAGTCCGGTGCGGGTGTCCTGCTGGTCGAGCAGCAAGTGCAGCTCGCCCTGCAGGTCGCCGACCGCGGCTACGTACTGGCCCACGGCGAACTCGTCGAGCACGACACCGCCGCCAACCTGCTGGCCGACCGCGACGTGCTCGTCTCCTCATATCTCGGCGCCGCCACCCCCTGACCCGCGCACCCCTCCCCCCCCCGCCCCCGCCCCCGCCCCCGCCCAGGCAGTGGTTATCGAGTCAGTTCTCTAAGGAGCGTCCCTACTTGTTCCGCGAACGCATCATCGTCGACGGCTCGCTGGCCGTCACCGCGACCGGCTACCGGGTGGCCGTCCGGCTGCCCTGGTACCGGGCGCTGCCGGTCAGCTCGATCGAGCAACTGGACATCGGTCTCGACGGCGTACCGGCGCCCGCGCACGCCATCACCATCGACATCAACGGTCACCAGCGCTCCCTGCAGGACGCCGCCGAAGACTGGGACGAGGTCTGGTACGTGCTGGACGACGCGATCGTCCGGGTCGAGGCGCCGCGAACGCCGTTCAGCGGCGACCGGCACGAGATCGAGGTGACCCTCGGCGTCCGCATCCCGTACCTGCCGGTGGCCGGACGGCCGCTGATCATGACCGAACGCTGCGTCAAGACCATGCCCGCCCTCCAGCAAGCCCCCGAACCCGTGGTCGCCCCCGCATCCGCTTTCGAGCCGTCCAAGGAGACCGCGAAGTGAGCCTGCCCAAACTCGGCGTCACGCTGTACAGCTTCACGCCGTATTTCCATGCCCGCGACTACGGCTTCGAGGACCTGGTCCGCATCGTCGGCGACCGCGGCCTGGGACCGGGCCTGGAGATCGTCGGGTTCCAGAGCATCAAGGGGTTCCCCAAGCTCCCCGACGGATTCGCCGCCGGTTTCCGTCGGCTGGTCGACGACGCCGGACTGGAGCTGTCGTGCCTGGGCGCCAACGCCGACGCGGCCCTGCGCCAGGACCGGCTGCTCACCGAGGACGAGCTGGTGGAGTACATGCTGGCCCAAATGGAGGCCGCCCACACGCTCGGATTCCCGGTCGTCCGCGTCCAGCACTCGGTGACGCCGGATCTGATGGAACGGCTGCTGCCGCACGCCGAACGCCTCGGTCTCACCCTCGGCATGGAGATCCACAGCCCGCACAGCGTGCACCACCCGAAGATGCAGGCCCTGCTGGACCGCTACGAAAAGCTGGACTCACCCCGCCTGGGGTTCATCCCCGACTGGGGCGCCTCACTGACCCGGCTGCCGCCCAGCCTGCTGGCGACCTACCGTGCCAAGGGAGTACCCGCCGCACTGCTGGAAGCCTTCGACGACCAGTGGAACGCCTTCCACCGCGAGCCGCTCATCCGTGACGACGCCGAGCAAGGCGCCCGCTTCGCGCGCATGCGCGAGATCAACGAGCGACACGGCGGGGACGACGTCTCGGTCCGGATCGGCACCAACTCGGTCGGGCTGTTCGGACACATGGACCCCGCCGACTGGAAGACGATCATGCCGTGGGTCGTGCACGTCCACGGCAAGTTCTACGACATCGACGCCGACGGCAACGAGCCCTCGGTCCCGCACGACATCCTGCTGCGCGACCTGGTCCAGGCCGGCTACCACGGCTACATCTCCACCGAATGGGAGGGCTGGCACTGGAACGACACCGACGACCCCTTTGAGATGGTCGCCGCCCAGCACCGTCTCAGCGAACGCGTCCTGGCCTCGCTGGGCGCAGCATGACCGCCACGCGCGTGGATCTCCTGGTGATCGGCAGTGGCCCCGCGGGCGCGGCGTTCGCCCGCCGCACCCTGGACACCGTCCCGGACGCCACCGTCCTCATCGTCGAGGCCGGCCCGTGGCTGACCGCCGCTCCCGGCCACAACATCCGCAACCTGCCCCCGTCCCAGCGCATCGAACTGCAGGCCCGCGTCAGCGGCCCCCAACCCCAAGGATTCCGGCCGTTCGGCGCCCGCCCCCTGCACGCCCGGCCGGGCACCGTCCTGCTCACTCCCGACGACGGCAGCGGCGACGGCCAGAACGGCATGCCCGCCGCCGCCTACTCCGCCAACGTCGGCGGCATGGGCGCCCACTGGACCTGCGCGGTCCCACCTCCCGGCGGCAGCGAACGCATCCCCTTCATCCCCGCCGATGAACTCGACGCCGCCCTGGAGACCGCCGCCGGGCTCCTGCGGGCCACCACCACCGGATTCATGGCCACCCCGGCCGCCCGAGCGGTGCGCCTGAGACTGGCCCGCCGCTACGACCACCTGCTCCCATCCGGACGCAAGACCGGCCCGATGCCACTCGCCTGCACCCCCAGCGGCACCGCAGGCACCCGCGGCGACAGCGGCGGACTGCCTCGGTGGACCGGCACCGACACCATCCTGGGCCCTGCCCTGCACACCCCCGCCCACAGCAGGCTGGCCATCCGCGCCAACGCCAAAGCGCGCCGCCTGCTGGTGGACGGCGACCGCGTGACCGGCGCCGAAATCCTCGACACCCAGACCAGCGAGACCTTCACCGTCACCGCCGATGCCGTCGCCGTAGCCGCCGACGCGCTACACACCCCCCAGCTGCTGTGGGCCTCGGGGATCAGACCACCCGCACTCGGCCGCTACCTCAACGACCAGCCCCAGGTCGTCGTCGGCGCCCGCGTCGACCTCCCCACCCACCACGCCGCGACCGCGACCGACCCCCGCGACACCCTCACCGGCGTGTCCTGGGTCCCGTTCACCGACGGCGTGCACCCCTTCCACGGCCAGGTCATGCAGCTGGACGCCTCACCCATCGCGATCCACACCGCCGACAAACCCGACCCCCGCCCCCTGGTCGGCCTCGGCTGGTTCCTGCCCAAAGACATCCAACCCACCGACCGCGTCTGGTTCAACGACAACGACCTCGATCCCCACGGCCTGCCCAAACCCCACATCGACTACCAGCTCACCGACCACGACCAGGACCTGATCCGCCGCGCCATCAAGGAACTGCAAGAGCTCGCCGCCGACCTCGGCGAACCAACCCGCACCCCCGACCTGCTGCCAGCAGGCAGTTCCCTGCACTACCAGGGCACCGTCCGCATGGGGTCCGCCGACGACGGCACCAGCGTCTGCGACGGCCACGGCCGCGTCTGGGGATACCGGAACCTGTTCGTCGGCGGCAACGGCGTCATCCCCACCGCCACCGCCTGCAACCCCACCCTCACCGCCGTCGCGCTGGTCGTCCGATCCGTTCAGGCCATCGCCGAGCTGCTGACCACCGGAACCCACAGCTGAACCCCGCTCCGGCTCCGACATCCCCAGAGGTGTGAAGGCTTCCCTTCACCGGCGCCCTTCCCGCCGCATGAATGGCGTCCAGAGGTCTGGTTGCGCACCGTGGGCTGGGCGGTGAGGACTCTGCGGGCGAACAGTCCGGAGATCGGGTGGCAGATGCCGCCAGGCCGCACGTGCATGATCGCGGAGCACAGCGCAACACCTCGCGTCCACGTGGAGAGACACCCTTATCCCGTGTTTATCGGGTTGCGAGAATCCTTATTCCCGGCCCTGGCATGACACCACCTGAATCGCGGCGGCGAAGCCCTTTGTCGGCCCACCGAACGTCAATTGGAGGACGAGTGAACGACAGCCCCGATCGTCGCCACCTGCTGCGTCGCACCGTCAGCAGCGGTCTGCTCGCAGGGATCGGCTCGGTGGGATTGCTCCGCGAGAGGCCCGCGATGGCGGAGGACGGACCTGGCAAGGGGCGCATTCTCAGGGTGGCGAACGCGGCGATGGACCGCTTCGACCACGGCTGGCGCACCGGGGTCTGGCAGCCGTTCCTGGCGATGCTGACCGACGACTTCAGCCTCTGGTTTCCTGAGGACCCTGCGCGCGGGCGGTTCGAGGGGGCGGCCGGCCGACGGGCGGTGGAGCGGTGGACCGCGTTCCACGCGGCCCAGGGCAACAGGATCCGCGGTGAGCGCCTCCGCACGAGCGCCTCAGGGAACCGGGTCTTCTACGAGTACGACTCGGTCGGCGCGTCAACGGGCACGGCCGCGTACCGGAACTGGGAGCTGATCGTCGTGACGGTGCGAGGCCGGAAGATCAGCGGGTTCCATGAGTACTGGGGCGACGCCCATCCGGACGCCGGCGGCGCTCACGGACCCTAGCCGCCCAGACGTCGAGCTGCGGCACTCCGCGCCCGAGCGCCGCCGCGGCATGATACTCGGCGCGGATCTTGATTGCGGGCAGCGGCGCCTGGCTCGCCCGTTCTGAGGAGTTCACAGAATGAGTCGTAACTGATCCACACGGCGTGGTCGGGCGCTCCTCGCGGCGGCCGGGCTGCCCGCGACAGTGTTGGTCCAGGCACCGGCGACGCGGGCAGTGCCCGCACCAAGCTGACCACTCCCTACAGTCTTGGCTCTCTTACCCCGCAAGACCCCGCCGATACGAACGTGCGGCGCATGACGCCGTACAGCACCGGCGACCAGGAAATCCCGCTCGAGAACAACGACTGGAAGACCCTCGGCGGCGGTATCGACTCGAACGTGTACGACCTGGCCCGCTTCGGCGACCGCCTCGCGGCGGGCGGCGTCCTCACCCGGACCTCACTGACCACGATGTGGACCAAACCCGACACGCTCAGCGCGTACGCCTACGGCTGGGACACCGGCATCCACACCGACGCCAAATCCCGTGATCACCGGGTCGTCGCCAAGGGCGGCTCGCAGTCCGGCGTCCTCAGCCATCTGCGCGTCTACCCCGACGCAGGAATCACCATCGCCGTCCTGATGAACGACCGCTCCCAGGAATCCGGCAAGCCCCTCCAGAACCCGACCACACTCACCCGAGACATCGGCGCCCTCATGCTCAACGCGCTGCCCTGACCGTCAGAATCACCCACCGACAACCCGTGCACGACTGCCCCTGGCCGAGCAATCACCCGGTCAGGCCGCAGCACACGCCCCCGGCCTGCCTCCCGAGCCCCTCGGCAGTCAGGACTGGCTCCTCCTGGCCCGGAGCCAGAACGGCGCGACACGATGGGCACAAGGCCACAATCAATCCCACGGCAGCCGTCATCACCGCGACCGCCACCCGCCTCGTCACCGAACTGCCACCGGGATGCCGGGCTCGGCCGTGGTGATCGTGCACGTGGTGGACCAGCGGCGTCGGCCGTGCTGGTCGGCGCCTTGGAATCGGGCTCCGACTGCCGGGCCGGTCGCCGGCGGCAGCCACTGGCACGAGGTCGTCTCCGGGCTGTGGGCCGCCCCGCTCTCGAGGGCGGGAGCGGGGCGGCGAGGGCCGGGTCTCAGAACGAGGTCTGCATGAGCGAGACGTCGTCGATCTGGAGCCACTCGTATGTGCCGACACTCCAGAACCCGGCGAAGACGGCTCCCGTCGTGTGGGCGCCGGAGTTGAACCTCACCTCAAGCTGCTGGTAGGCGCCCTCTGGGCTCGGACCCCACTGCCGCTCGCGCGGCGGCCAGACGCCCGGCAGCCGCACCCCGAAGAAGGCGGTGTCGACCCCGCGGGTCGAGCGCAGGAAGCCGCGCAGAACGTAGTCGGTGTTGGGCTTGAGTGGCACCTGCTGCGACAGGGCGTTCCATTGGCCTCGGGTCGAGGAGGAGACGAAGGCGTTGTTGTTCCCAGCCCTGGAAAGGTTCCGTCCGATGTCGATGCCCTTGGCGTCGGGCCCCTCGACGTGCCACGGCGCCGCCACCGTGCGCGAGCGCTGCCCCTCGAAGCCGCCGTCGAGCACTCGGTCGACTCGCACGAGGTGGGTGCGGCGTTCACCGGTGAAGCGGAACAGCGGAGCGCCGCTCTCGCGGTAGAGCGCACGGACGGCCAGGCGGCCGTCCCAGTGCTCCTCCTCGAAGCTGACGACGGCGCGGTCCAGGTTCCAGTTGTCGCCGCCGACCCCGCCGCCGGATGTGGTGGTGAGTTCGACGCCGGTGATGTCCTCGGCGGTGAACTCGGGGACGTGAGGGTCGTTCTCCAGGATGACCTGCTGCCAGGTTTGGTTTCCCCACGCCCGGCCTTGGTTGACGTTGAGTCGGGTGTGCGGGACGCGCGTCCGGAAGCGGAGGGTGACGTTGAGGTTGTCGTTGCCGCCGCGCAGGTCGTCGTCACCGGTCAGCAGGTTGACGACGACGCGGGTGTTCTTGACGACGGCCGCGGCCGGAGCCGCGGGAAGCGCGACTCCGGCCGTGGTCGCGGCGAGGGCCGATGCGATCAGGGAGGTGATTCCGCGGTTGCGAGGCATTCCGTCTCCGTCCTTCGTGGAAGGTGGTTTCGGAGTGGTAGTGCCGGAAGGCGCGGAACCCTCCCCCCTTTCCCGGAAGAATCTTGGACGTTTCTCCGGGACCGGTTCGATCAGCCCGGCTCGTAGCGGAGGTTGAGGTTGAAGCCGGTGTCGGAGTCGATGGTGAAGGTGCAAGGGCCAGAGGACGGGGCCGACGAGCACGGCCCAGAACCCCAGGCATGGACGTAGTCGGTGTTGGAGCCCACCAGCCTCAGGGTCACGGTGTCGCCGTCGCGGGCGGTGTAGGGGCAGTTCGCGCCCGCTCCCGTACAGACGCCCTGAGACGCTCCGGCGACGACGACCTCGATGCCGCGGGAGGCCGCGTATGCGTCGGAACTGCTGCTGAGGTGCAGCCCGATCTCACGAGTCACCGGAGGTGGAGGTGGAGGCGGCTGCACGCCGGCGTCGTTGCCTCCGCCATCGTTGCCCTGGTCGTTCCCGTCGCCGTTGTTTCCGCCGTCTCCGCCGTTTCCTTCGTTACCGGCGTCGCCATTGTTGCCGTCACCGTCGTTCTGGTCGCCTCCGCTTCCTCCTCCATCGCGCTGGTCTCCCCCGCGCTTTCCTGTATCGCCGCTGTTCCCGCCAGTCGAAGGGCTCTTGTTCTTGCCACCGCCGTCCTTCGGGGGCACGGCCGAGGGAGCCGAGCCGTTGTGAGGCCGGCGACCGCCTTGTGAGTCGGGCCGGGAGGCGGGTGACGGGGAGTCGTCGTCGAACGGGTTTCCGGGGATCCAGGACAGCGGCGACGGGCCACCGCCCGCCGTCATCGCATCGGTCTTCTGCCCCAGCCAGGGCCAGACTGCCGGGCTGGTGGCGGCGATCAGCAGCGCGACGAGCACGCCCACGACCGTGCGCCGCCGCTTCCGTGCACCTCGGTGAGGCTTGGGCGCGCGGGCGGAGGTGTGGGACGGCGAGGCCGCCTGCGGCAGGCAACACCGGACCGGACGCGTTGCCGAGTGCCCCGAGCCGCTGTCGGTGCCGCCGCAGTTGCCGCCATCGTCGTGCGCGTCCTGTTCGCGAACGTCGTCGCCACCGTCGGAATCGTTGTTGCGGGCGTCGAGCCGTTCGCCGGTGGAGACCAGGCGGACGTCGTCCATGACGCGTTCGCGCAACACCCCTTCGAACAACACGGGCAGCAGCGCCGGAGCCCACTTCACCATGTCCTTTGCGCACCGCTGCTGGCACACCTTCTTGCACTTGCCGATGTGCCGGACGACCGTGTCGCGCAGAGCCCCTGACAGCACCGTCCCCCGATGTTCGGCGTCCCGCAGGATCCTCGTCAGCCGGGGACACTTCCCGGGGTCGTTCGCCATCGAGACCACGTTGGCCTCGAACGACCTCCGGATGATGGCGGTGTGGTCGTACAACCGCCGATACGCCTCGGCTACGGGGACGTTCAGCTCCCTGGCCAGTTCCGCGCCGGCGAGCCCCCGCCCGACTATCAGTTCGTGCAACGTGCGCTGGGATTCGGGCAGGGTCTCGGCGATCTGTGCCAGCCACTGCCCGACGAAGGCGCGGTGCACCACACCGGCCATGTCCTCCTCGTCCCCGTCGCGCAGCGCCCGTTCCACGGCGCCCTCGTCAGGCAGGGCGTCCATCGACACTGTGAACGGCCGACGCCGTGCGCCCGCCCGCACGACGTTGGACGCGATGCCCAGCATCCACGGCACGAGCCTTCGAGGGTCGCGGAGGTCGCCCATGTTCTCGTAGGCGATGACGAAGGTCTCTTGGGCCGCTTCCTGGGCCGCGTCGTAGTCAGGCGCCAGGCGGGCGATGCAGTGGGCGTGGACCACCCGGTTGCACCGCTCGAAGATCGCCTCGAACGCACGATCCCGTTCCCGCCGGTCGCCCCGCGCATCGGCTTCCCGAAAACGGAGCACCAGCTCGGCATCGCGCCTGTCCCGCTCGTCCCGGTCTCCGTTCACCAACGATCCGCTCCGTTCTCGTCCGCTCGACGCCCACGCACCCACGGTGACACGGTGTTCACCGTCCGGACCATTGGTCGGCCACATCCGGCATATCCGCACGTGGGCGCCGCGGCGCTCACATGCTCCAGAACTTCGGACATTCGCATGTTCCCTCCTCGTAGGCGCTGCCAGTGCAGCCGCCGACGAGGAGTGCGAGACCGGACCTGTCTCTCCCCCCTTACCCTCAAGAATTTCTCGTGGGCTCGGCGTCGGCTATGAGCGTTCGGGAACCCACGCTCCATCATCCTGCGCCCACCGGTCTGCGGCTTGCCGCGCCAGTCGATGGCCCGCCCCAGTGCTTGGAGCCGTCGACGCACATCGCGTTGTTGCGTGATCACCTGGTCGACGTGCTCCGGCTGCGCGCGTACGACTCGTTCGAGGTCGTGGCGTTTCCACCGAGGATCTGGGTGATCTCCCGTAGGGGCATTCCGAGCCGGCGCAACTCGATGATCCGGTAGAGCTTGCCCTCGTCGTCGGCGGTGTAGAGGCGGTGCCTGGCCTGCGACGGTCAGGCAGGAGGACCAAGCCGTCATCTCGAGGCCACATGCCCCCAGATGGGCAGTAATGTGTGCCGGTGCTGACACTGCCCTTCAGCCGCGATCCCGATACCCCGAGCAGGTAGCCGACGATGGGTAGCAACCACGCGCACGGCCCGGCGGCCCGGTCCTCGCCCGGCGCCGTCCGGGCGACCCTGGCCGTGCTGATCCCGCTCGCGCTGGCCACACTGGCGGCACTGGTCTGGTTGTGGCCGGACGACCGCGAGTCCAGTCCTGCCCAGTCGGGCGCCCGGCAACAGCAGGTGGCGGGAACGATCCTTTCCGTCACCTACAAGCGATGTCCCGTGGTCGGCACGCCCCCGGCAGAGGGCTCCGGCAACGGCAAACCCAAAGGCCGTACGCCCGCACGCTGCGGGGACGCCCAAGTCGAACTGACCTCGGGTCCGCGGTCCGGCCAAGTCGTCACCACCGAGCTACCGAGTGGCCCCGGGTCCAGCAGGTACGGGCCCGGGGACGACATCGTGCTGATCGAGATGGCGGGCGAGGCCGGCACCACCGGCACTTACCAGATCTCCGATCACGAACGCTCCGTCCCGCTGTGGATCGTCGGCGCCGCGTTCGTCATCACCGTGATCGCGTTCGGCCGCCTACGAGGGCTGACCGCGTTGATCGGCCTGGGCATCACCTTCGCGCTGCTGCTGCTGTTCCTGATCCCCGCCATCCTGGCCGGGAGCCCGCCACTGCTGGTCGCCATCGTCTGCGCGGCGGCGATCATCCTGGCCGTGCTGTTCCTCACGCACGGCTTCAGCGTGCCCACGGCGATCGCCGTCGTAGGGACGCTCCTGTGCCTCGCCCTCACCGGCCTGCTCGCGACGGTGGCCATCGACCTCACCCATCTCAGCGGAATCACCGACGACAGCTCGCTCTACCTGGACATCGACTACAACATCAACACCAAGGGCCTGCTGCTGGCCAGCATCATCATCGGCTCCCTCGGCGTGCTCGACGACGTCACCGTGACCCAGGCGGTCACCGTCACCGAACTCGCCCGCGCCAACCCGTCCTACGGCTTCTTCCGGCTCTACCGTGCCGCCACCCGCGTCGGCCGGGCGCACATCGCCTCGGTCATCAACACGATCATCCTGGCCTACGCCGGAGCCTCCCTACCGCTGCTGCTGATGTTCAACATCGGCGACATGCCACTCGGCCAAGCCCTGACCAGCCCGGTGCTCGCCCAAGAGATCGTCCGCGCCGTCGCCGGAACACTCGGCCTCATCGCCGCCGTGCCCGTCACCACAGCCCTCGCCGCCTGGGCGGGCTCCCGCAGATCCGGCGACGCGCCCGACGCGACGTCAGGCCACGAACCGGCCGCTCCACCTTCCCCGACGACCACCCGCGCCCGAGCGTTCGCCCTGTACGAGGACCACGACGAGCCGATGTGGCCGACCCCCAAGGGCTCTCCGCCCTCCTCGGCCACCTGACCCGGCGTCGACAGGCACTGCAAGCAGCAGCTCAAGAGCCGAGAGGTCACGGTGTCGGAAGGATGCGTCCGACGGCCTACGCTCGCGGGTGCCCTGCGCTGGACCAGGCGCGCTCCCGCGGACCGGGCGAAGAAATTCGTCCTGCACAACCAGCGGCTGTACGGCCTGGCCGACCGCACCCTGCGCCGCACAGCCAAGTGGCGCTCGCGCGGCTGAACGAGCATCGACGATCGTGCCGTTCATCCAACCTGAGCGATCACCACACGAACGTGGAGACCAGGCCCAGAGCGGCGCAGGCGCCGAGGGTGCGCAGCACGCTCCACCGCAGCCGGAAGATCATGATGAGGGCGGCGAGCGTGATGACCAGCGCGGTGGGCCGCCAGGTACTCAGGTCGGGTACCTCCAGGTGAACCGGCCCCCAGTCGTGGTCGTCGGTGGTGCGGAAGAGGGTGTGCAGGGCGAAGTAGAGCGCGAGGTTGGCGATGACGCCGACGACGGCGGCGGTGATGCCGGTGAGGGCCGCCGAGATCGACTTGTTGCCGCGGAGCCGTTCGACCGACGGGGCGCCGAGGAAGATGAACACGAAGCAGGGCACGAAGGTGACCCAGGTGGTCAGCAGCGCGCCGAGCAGGGCGGCGGCCCAGGGGTTGAGGTCTCCGGGGTCGCGGTAGGCGCCGACGAACGCGACGAACTGCACGACCATGATGAGGGGGCCGGGCGTGGTCTCGGCCAACGCCAGACCGCGGACCATCTCGCCGGGGTTGAGCCAGCCGTAGGTGTGCACAGCGCTTTGGGCGACGTAGGCGAGCACGGCGTAGGCGCCGCCGAACGTGACCAGAGCGGCGCCGGAGAAGTACAGGCCTTGAGTGGTGAACACGCTGCCGGTGCCAGTGGCGGCGGCCACGATGGCCAGCGGGATGCCCCAGGCGGCCAGGCCGATCGCCAGGACCTTGAAAGCCCGGCGCCAGCTGGGCGGTTCGTGGTGCAGGGCGTCATCGGAGATCAGCGGCGCCGGGCCGCCGTCGCCGCCGTGTCCCTTCTTGGCGGTGAAGATGTGCGGGCGGACGCGCGCCAACAGCCACCCGGCCAGGGCAGCCACGGCGATCACGACGGGGAACGGAACACCGAACACCGCCAGCGCGGCGAACGAGGCCACTGCCAGCACGATCAGAACGGGATGGGTGAGCGAACGACGCCCCACGCGGATGACGGCTTGGGCGACGATGGCGAGCACGGCCGGAGCCAGCCCGGCGAACACGCCGGTGACCAGCGTGGTGGTGCCCCAGCCGACATAGATGGCCGACAAGGCCAGCAGCGCCAGCACACCGGGCAGGACGAACAGGGTGCCCGCCACCAGGCCTCCGCGGGTGCCGTTGAGCAGCCAGCCGACATAGATGGCCAGCTGCTGGGCCTCGGGGCCGGGCAGCAGCATGCAGTACGAGAGGGCGTGGTTGAAGCGTTGCTGCCCGATCCAGCGGCGTTCCTCCACGAGCGTGCGTTGCATGACGGCGATCTGTCCGGCGGGGCCGCCGAAGGTCTGCAGCGAGATGGCGAACCACGTCCGCACCGCCTGCCGGAACGGCACCACGTCGGAGGTGCCCCCAGGTTCGATCGCCGGGCTGGACGCCGGCGGTGTGTGCTCGGTGGTCATGCGGAGTCCCGTCCCAGCAGTGTGGCGCGGCGGATGTATTCGTACAGCGGTTCGGTGAGCTCGACAATCCGTTCGTCGTCGCAGACCATCGACAGCCCTCGCAGCGCGACGTCGAATCCGACCGCCTCGGGAGCGTCGTAGCGCTCGTCGTCCAAGTCGGCCTCGTGCACGATCTCGGCGATCCGCCACAGGACCGGATCGGCCAGGTCGTAGCGCCGCAGGATGGCCTCGAAGCTGCAGTCGCCGCCGTGGTGTCCGAGGTCGGCGCCGCGCCTGTCGAACGGGGTCGCGTCGTCAGGCACCTCAGCGGGATCGGCGACGAACTCGGCCGGCTGGTCGAGGTGGCGGCGGATCAGCCATGCGCATGCCGCCCGGTCGATGTGGATCCCGGCACGGGTGGCCCACCTCATGCCGTCTCCTCCCGTGCGTGTACCTGCTCCGCGGTGTCGTGGCCCACGAGGGCTTGCACCGCCGTCCTGGCCTGCTCACGTTCGGGCGGAGGGAAGTAGTCGCGGCGCCCGATCCGGCGGAGCTCGGCGCGCAGCCGGCGGACGGCCGCCTGGCGCTCCGCTGACCCGGAGCGGGTGGTCTCGGCGGCATCGGCCGCCTGCCTCTTGACGGTGTCGTACTCCTCGGCCCGCGTGGCCGCCATCTGCTTGGTCAGCTCTCGTTCCTGCAGCGCCGACGTCGGCCGGGCGAGCCAGATGGTGGCGTTGCCGCCGGCGTCGGTCACCTCGTCAGCGATCCATTCCAGGTGCTCGCGGGTGCGCGCGTCGGCGGGGAGCGCGACCAGACCGTCCGAGATCTGCGCGACTCCCAGGCGCCTGAGCTTGCGCCACACGCTGATGCGCGGCGTCGAGGGCTCACGGGGCAGCCGGTATGACAGCAACACCCACTCCCCTGGCTTGTCCCTGGCGAGCATCGGTCGCCTCCCGGCCTGAACCCCAATCCGAACGCCGCAATGTAACCACGGTTACATCTCACCGTAAAAACGCAGAGATGGCGACAAGTTGCGGTGCACGGGCGCATGCAGTTCTCCGTAACTGTCAGGCCGGAGTGGCGAGCTCGGGTCCGGCAGGCTGAGGTAGGCCGCGAAGTCAGCCAGTTGCTGATGAACGTAGGCAACGATCTACCCGGTCGCCGCCTGGTGGGTGCTGTCGATGATCTCGGCGCGCCAGTTCCGCTCAGCGGTCATGCCGGACGACGAGCGACTCGAACCAGGCATCTCCGCCCTCATGCTGAACACCCTCGTCAACCCCGCCGACTGAGAGGAACTCACCCATCGCGCCATGCCTCCGTTGGCGCGGTGGGCCCTTCCGCCTGTCCACGCCCTTGTCGGGCTGAAGTCCGCTGTCAGGAGGTGTGGTGGCCTTGTAGTACGGCGTGGTGGTCGGTTCCGTCGTGACTGTCGGGGTCGGTGTGGATGGTGGCCGCGCGCAGGCGGGGCAGGTCATGGATGAGCCGGTGTTCGGCGTCGACCGCCACGGCATGTGCTTGGGCGAGTGTCAGGTCCGGCGCCAGGACGATGTCGGTCTCGGCTCGCAAGGCGTGGCCGACCCAGCGCAATCGGACACGGCCGACCCGGCGGACGCCGTCCACCTGGGCCAGGATCTGTTCGGCCTCGGCGACCAGCGCGGGGTCCACCGCGTCCATCAGCCGGTGGTAGATCTCCCTGATCGCGTCCCGCAGCACGAAGCAGATCGCGACCGTGATGAGGAGTCCGATGATCGGGTCGGCGATCGGGTAGCCGAGTGCCGCTCCGGCGGCGCCGAAGAGGACCGCGAGTGAGGTGAAGCCGTCGGTGCGCGCATGCAGGCCGTCGGCGACCAGGGCCGCCGAGCCGATCTCGCGGCCCGCCTTGATCCGGTAGCGGGCCACCCACTCGTTGCCGAGGAAGCCGATCACGGCCGCGGCGGCGACCCACCAGAGCGCGCGAACGTCCTGCGGGTCGACCAGACGACGGAACGCCTCGTACCCCGCCAGCGCCGCCGATCCCGCGATGATGACCACGATGACCAACCCGGCGAGATCCTCCGCCCGCCCATACCCGTAGGTGAACCGCCGCGTGGCCGCCCGCCGCCCGATGAGAAACGCGATGGCCAGCGGCACCGCGGTCAACGCGTCCGCCACGTTGTGCAGCGTGTCGCCCAGCAGCGCGACCGAACCCGACGCCACCACGATCACGGCCTGGGCCGCCGCAGTGACCATCAAGATTCCGAACGACAGACCGAGCACACGCAGGCCGCGTCCGCTGGACTCCAGCGCTTCATCGGTCTTGTCGGCACTGTCATGGCTGTGCGGTGTGAGCAGGTGCCTGACCCGGCTCAGCGGTGACCGTCCCCCTGCGACGTCCTGTCCGTGGTCATGATCGTGTCCGTGCGCATGCGAGTGTCCGTGCTCGCGCTCTCCTTTGTGGGTGTCAGACACTGCGAGCCTCCCTTGCGAACGGCGGTCACGGCCAATATATGTAGTCATGTACGCACGCGGCTACAAAGCAGGTGCCAACCCATTGCAACAGCAACCATCGAGCGCTCAAATCGAAGCGGCCACGGCCGCCTTCCGCATGCTCGCCGACGGCACGCGCCTGCGGCTGATGTGGCTTCTGACCTCGGAGGAGTACGACGTCACATCGCTGGCGTCAGAGCTGGACGTCGCGCGTCCCCTGGTCTCGCAGCACCTCGCCAAACTGCGCCTGACAGGTTTGGTGCACACCCGTCGAGACGGCCGCAGAGTGCTCTACCGAGCCCGCGATACCCACGTACGAGCACTCATCACCGAAGCCCTCTTCCATGCGGGCCATGAGGTGAGCGGTAAGCCTCGCCATGACGACTGAACGACCGACAGGCCACGCGCCAGGTCGAGGGCGGTACCAGTGAGCAGGTTCCCGGCCAGGATGATTGACGAACAGCATATGGGCCGGACGGCCGAAGGGTCCGAGTCCGGCGAAGGTGGTCTTCATTCGGAGCACTCCCACGCTCCAGCCGCCTGCGCGCCCACACAGCTTCGGCCGGATTGGCCCAGTGCACCTCGGAGTACGACTCGTACGCGACATTGCGCGGGTAGATGCTGGAACCCAGCCCACGCATCAACCGGGGCCGGTCCGGCTGCCCGAACACTGTGGAACCGATCGAGTCCACGCGCAGCTCCGGCAACCGTTCGCGCAGCACGCGCTACACCGGCACTGTGGCCACCGGTTCGCACCGCGCACACCAGCACGTCGATCCGCCGGAACCGTTCCAGCAGCTCGTGCGCCAGCGAGGCGTACGCCTCGACGTTGTCGGGGTTGTTGTACTGATCAGGGCAGTACGCACCGGGAACCTCCGCCACGAGCTCGGCCACCCGTAGCCGCCGGGCGTCCTGCAGGGGCTCCATACCCGGATCACCCACCGGCACGATTGGATGCCCGTACGCCATGCCGGCCATGGCCAGTCCCAGACCGAAGGTGCCGCTGGTCGAGGGTGCGCCCGGTCGCAGCCGACCAGATCGGCTAGCCGGGGGCATGGCCATCACGCGATCGGCCTCGACAGTGAACGGGACATTGAGCGGCTCGCGCGCAGGCAGAGCGTTGATCGAGTTGTCCATCGTGGTTCCCCGAAAAGGGCACGCCTGAGCGGTACATGGCGCGGAGCCCGCCGAGCGAGCCGGATCGTCATGAACGGCTCATGGGCATGCACGGACACCACGCACCCGAGCACGCCCGAAGAGGACGCTCACGTCCCGGAGACACCCTCCCCGCTTGGGGGACGGCCATCGACTTGCCCTCTCTGGTCGGAGGCATGCAATGATAGCGATAACGGTTTTCATTTTGCTGCCGAGGAGAGAGCATGACCGCACCCCCCGGATACGGTCCGCCAGCGGAGGCGTCTCCGTCGATCGCGACCTGAACGGCGGGATCTCGTGGAGGACCACGCTCGCGACCTGCTGGCGCGTGGCATCACCGTGACACCTCGGCGCCTCCAGGTGCTGGCGGCATTGGCCCGGCAGTCCGGGCCGAGGAGCGCGAACGAGCTGCACGTTGACCTGCGGACGCATGGGACCCGGGTCGGCCTGACGACCGTCTATCGCACCCTGGCCGTGCTCAGCCGGACCGATCTCGTGCACGCCATGGAGCTCGACGGCGAGACCGTGTACTTGCGCTGCGGCGAGCGCCGGCACGCCCATCTCGTCTGCCGGGCCTGCGGGTTCGTCTTGCATGCGGACGTGGCACGGCTGGACACGCCCGAGACCTTCCGGGTGGAGGAGGTCTACGGGACCTGCGGCTCCTGCCTCCAGGAAAGCCAGGGATGACGACACATCGAAGGAGCAGCATGGAGCACGGACGACACGCCGTCGTCATCGGTGGCGGCATCGCGGGACTGACGGCTGCCGTCGCCTTGAACGACCACTTCTCGCGCGTGACCGTTGTCGAGCGCGACGCACTTCCTGGCGTTCCCGCCTTTCGGTCCGGCGTGCCGCAGAGCCGGCATCTGCATTCGCTGATGGGAGCGGGTGAACGTGCGCTCGGAGACCTGATGCCCGGCTTCAGCGACGAGTTGTACGCCGCGGGTGCCGTTCCTCTCAGGACCCCGTACGACCATCTGTGGCTCAGCCCGGCAGGCTGGTGCCACCGGTTCGCGCCCTCCCACACGGTGGCGTCGGCGAGCCGGGAACTCGTCGAGTGGGTGATCCGTGGCCGCGCGGAGCGGTCGGGCGTCCAGATCATCCAACGCTTGGAGACCGTGGCGTTGACCGCGGAGGGCCGTGCGGTGACCGGGGTTCGGGTTCGTCCGCGTGACGGCGGCGATGAGCGCGAGATCACGGCCGACGTGGTGGTGGACGCGTCGGGCCGCCGTTCCAATGCGGACGACTGGCTGGTCTCCCTTGGCTTCGGCGAGCCCGAGGTGACTCGCGTCGACTCGCGGCCGGGGTACAGCAGCCGCTACTACGCCATCCCCGACGGCTTCGCCGACGAGTGGCGGGTGATCTCGATCCAGCCGGGGCCGTCGCAGCCGTTGCGGGGCGGGGCGCTCGTGCCGGTCGAGGGCGGACGCTGGCTGGTCTCGCTGTACGGATACCTCGACGACCATCCGCCGACGGACGAGGCGGCGTTCCTCGACTTCGCCGCGAGCCTCCGGCATCCGGTGCTCTACGACACCGTACGGAATGCCGAGGCCCTCGGACCGATTCACGGCTTCCGCCACATGGCCAACGAACGGCGTCACTACGAGGCTCTTCCGGCGTGGCCCGAAGGCTTCCTGGTGGTCGGGGACGCGGCGTGCGCGGTCAACCCCGTCTATGCGCAGGGCATGTCGATGGCCGCCATGACCGCCCGCACGCTCAAGCGCCTCCTCGCCGAGGGAGTCCGCGACGCGGCCACGCTCCAGAAGGAGGTCGCTGCCGGCAACGAGCGGGCGTGGCAGGTCGCCGTCGGCGCGGACCGGGCGTATCTGGGTGAGGCTCCCATGGACCAGGAGTCCCGCCGGACCGGCGAGCACATGCGGCGGCTGCTGGAGCTCGCCATGGTGGACGCGACCGTGAACAAGACGTTCTTCGACGTCATGATGATGCTCGCGGAACCGGATGAGCTGTCCGGCCCCGAGATGACCGCCCGGTTGGCGCAGGGCCCCGGCAGGCCGCTGTGACCTCGTTGGGCGAACGGGCTCACGAGGCCGGGATCGCGGCGTTGAACTCGACGCTCCTCACAGGGCTGCGTCCGGCTGTGCGACAGCTCGACCTCGCGGTGCTCACGGGAATCGCGGCCTTTCTCGGCGAGGCGGGCGGCGCCCCAAGCGACGTGGCCCCGCGCCACGCGTGGATTCCAGGGCACTGGCGGGCGGCCCTGGCCGCCGAAGGAATGCCGGCACCGGATGGCCGCGTGCGCCGCTACCGGAGGGCCGAGCTCATCACGGTACGGAAGACGATCGACGCGGCCCGGCAGGCGCTGGGATATCCGCCCGAGCTGACGCGGTATCTGCTCGATTCCCTGCGGCATCTACCCGAGCTGCTGAACGACCAGGTCAGTCCGCAGTCGCTGCTGTTCCCGAACGGTGATCTGGACACGGCGGCCGCGGCCTACCGCGACAACAGCATCAACCGCTACCTCAACGCGGCGGCCGTGGAGGTGACCCGTGGGCTGATGCGAGACCGGGTCCTCGAGCTCGGAGCGGGCACCGGTTCTCTTACCGCGGACCTCCTTCCGGTCATGGACGGCCGCGCCATCGACTACGTCTTCACCGATCTGTCGGCCTTCTTCCTGGAGTCCGCACGCGAACGGTTCGGACGGCACCGGTTCCTGCGCTTCGAGGTCGTGGATTTCAACCAGGACCTGTCCGACCCGTTCGCCCCCGCGTCGTTCGATCTCGTGATCGCCGTCAACGCCGCTCACAACGCGCTGCATACCGGCGACCTGCTGGCACAGATCCGGAATGTGCTGGCTCCGGATGGATCTCTGGTCCTCATCGAGACCTGTCACGAGCACCACCAGTCGCTGGTCTCGATGCCGTTCCTGTTGTCGGGACGGAAGGAACGGCGCGACCACCGTGCGGGCACCGCCCGCACCTATCTGACCCACACCGAATGGCTGCGGGCGCTGGAGACGGCCGGGCTGAAACCCGTGGTCGACCTGCCGCACCCTGACCATCCCCTGTCCGCGTTCTCCCAGCGTCTCTTCGTCGCACACCGCTGAACGAAACGGAGTGGAAAGCCGATGACCCCCCTGACCGAATCCCCCGCCGAGCCGGACGTGACGGCCGAGCTCAACGCGATCTGGGGCGAGCTGCTCGGCCTCGATCCGGCGGAGATCGCGCCCGACGCGAGCTTCCTGCGGCTCGGCGGCGACTCGGTGCTGGCCGTACGGATGTCCGCCCTGGTCCGCAAGCGCCTGGCGGTGGAGCTCGCGCTGTCGGACGTCACCGTGGAGATCACTCTGGCCGCTCTGGCGGATCTGGTCGCGCGCCGGGCGGCCGGCGGTGCGGCGGTCCGCGCCCTGCCGGTCGAGATCCGGCGCCGGGCGGATCCCGAGGCGGCGTTCCCGCTGATGCCGCTGCAGCAGGGCTACTTCGTCGGCCAGCACGACGGATGGGAGCTCTCGTACGAGTCCGCGCACTTCTATGGCGACGTCGGGCTGACCAACGTGGACCCGGAGGAGGCCGCCGAGGCGTTGGAGGACGCCCTGCAACGCCTGGCCCTCCACCAGCCCATGTTGCGCGCCCGCATCACCGCGGACGGCTCGCAGCACATCCTGCCTCCCGACGCTCCCGGCGCGATCCCCCTGCCCCGCGTCTACGACCTTCGCGAGGCGGACGATGCGGAGCGACGCCGCACGCTGGCGAACATCCGGCACGAGATGAGCACCACCGGCCCGAATCCGCTCGCCGGACCTGGGATCGACATCCGGCTGAGCCTCCTGCCGGGAGGGCGCGGCCGGCTGCACACGGCGATGAGCCTGCTCACCATGGACGGCTGGTCCGCGACGCTCCTCAACCGCGAACTGCTCGTGCTCGCCGCGGACTGGAACGCGGTGCTCGCGCCGCTGGAGGTCGATTTCGGCGACTACGTCACCTCTCTGGATCGCCTGCGCCACACCGAGCCGTGGTCGGCGGATCGGGACTGGTGGTGGGAGCGGCTCGATGACGCGCCGCCACCGCCCGCACTGTCGCTGCGGGCCGACCCGCGCGACGTACGGCCGACGACCATGGGGACCCGTGAGGCGCGCCTGTCCCCCGAACGCTGGACGAGGCTGCGCGAACAGTGCGCCGAGCGCGGCGTCACCCCGTCCGCGGCGATGCTGGCGGCTTTCGGGGTCGTGCTCTCCCGCTGGGCGGGGCACCGCCGCATGCTCCTCAATTCCCTGCAGCTCAACCGGCTCCCCCTGCATCCCGACATCCACCGGGTCGTCGGCGCGTTCGCCGCCACGATGCTGCTCCCCGTCGAGCTCGGAACGGGTCGTACCTTCGCCGAGCTGGCGACCGCGGCGCATCGGCTCCTCACCGAGAGCACCGCGCACAACCTCGTCTCCGGCGTCGAGGTCTCCCGCGAGCTGGCACGACGCCGCGGCACGACCCGCCCGATCGGCCCGGTCGTCTTCCAGAGCACGCTCGGCATGGACGCGGCGGTCGGCGAGGCCCAGGCCGCCTCCGCCGGGCCGCTCGGCGACCTGGAGTTCGCCGACTTCTACCACCAGCTGCGTACCCCGCAGGTGGCGCTGGAGGTGCGGTTCTACGAGATGCTCGACGAGATGGCGATCGTGTTCTCCCTGGTCGAGGAGCTGTTCGACGCCGGTGAGGTGGACGGCGCGCACGCCGGGCTCGTCCGGCTGGTCGAGTCGCTGGCCGACGGGGCGGGCTGGGACCAGGTCGTCGACCTGCCCGCCGCTCTCGACGCCGCCGAAGACTCCGGCACCACCCTGGCCCGGCTGCCCGAACGCGGCGTCTCGCCCGAGGCCGGCCCACCCCGCGACGAGCTGGAACAGCGGATCAGCCTGTTGTGGGAAGAACTTTTGGGCGTGCCGGTGCTGGACCGGGCGGCCGCGTTCTTCACCTTGGGCGGCGACTCCCTGCTGGCCGTACGGGCTCTGGCACGACTGGCCAAGGAGGTCGAGAGCGTTCCCAGCGTCCGCGACTTCCTCGACGCGCCCACCGTCGCGGGCCTGGCGGCGGCCGTCCGGGCCAGGGCCGGGCGATGACGGTGATCGGGGTGCTCGGCGGCGCGGGCACCGTGGGGCGGGTGGTCGCGGACCGCCTCGGTGCCCACACGCTTCGTGTCGGCGGCCGCGCCCTGGACCGCGCGGCCGCGGCGTGCACCACTCCGGATTCGACGCCGATGCGGGTCGACCTGCACGATCCGCACAGCCTCGCGGAGTTCTGCTCGGGATGCGAGGTCGTCGTCAACTGCGCCGGACCGTCTTACCAGGTCCTCGATCTGGTGGCACGCGCCGCCCTGACGGCCGGAGCGCACTACGTCGACGCCGCGGGAGACCTGGTCGCGCTCGACGCCCTCGGCGACCCGCCAGGTCACCGTGCCGCGGTGTTCTCGGCCGGTCTCATGCCTGGACTGTCGGGGCTGCTTCCCCGGTTGCTCGCCACCGGGCCGCTGGCCCGGCTGGACATCTATGTCGGAGGCGCCGCCCGGATCGGTGAGCTGTCGGCGGTGGACGCCCTGCTGACGCGGGGCCCGCGGTTCGGCCTGGCCCTGGCGGCCTGGCGCGATGGCGAGATCGTGCCCGGCGCTCTCAAGCCGCTGCGGTCCGTCTCGCTGCCCGGATTCCGCGGGCAGGTTCACGCCTGGCCGTTCCTGTCGGCCGAGACGTCGAGGCTGGCGGCGGAGCTCGATATCGGCGAACTGCGCAACCACACCGTCTATGTCACCGAGAGCGTCCCGCGTGCCCTTGCCGCCGCCTGGGCCGACGACGGCCCGCTCGAACGCCACGTTCCCGAGGTCGTCGCCGCGGCCGAGGCCGACCTCGCGGCCACCGGCCCCTACTACACGATGTTGTTCCAGGCGGTGCCGCGCGACCCGGTGCCCGGCGTGCCGCGACGCCTGATCCTGCGGACGCCCGACTCCTATGCGCTGAGCGGCGTCGTCGCCGCCCTCACCGCCATCGACGTCCTGGACGGCCGCATCAAGCCGGGTGCCCATCTCGCGGCCGAGGTCCTCGACCCGTCCGCCGTGCTCGACCGGTTGCGCTCCGACCCACTGGTCACCGGCGTCGAGCTGCTCTGAAAGGAAGAAAATCGATGAACGAGGCCGCGCCGGTCCGTGACCTGCCGAACTCCGCGACCGGCCCTACGCCAGCGCCCGCCGCAGCGCCGCGATGACCGCGTGGCGCTGCGGCACCAGGTAGAAATGGCCGCCCCGGAAGACCCGGACCTCCGCGGGTCCCTGCGTGACGCGGCGCCAGCCGGACGCCTCGGCCACCGTGAGATCCGGGTCGGCATCGCCGAGGAACACCGATACCGGGCATCCCAGCGGCGGCAGATCGCGGGCTCGGTAGGTCTCGATCAGCCGGTAGTCCTCGCGGACGTACTTCAGGATCATCGCGCGCAGGCCCCGGCTCTCCAGCACCTCCGGAGTGGTGCCGCCGAGCCTCATCAGTTCCTTGTGCAGCCCGTCGTCATCGAGCCGGTGCACCTGCCCGCCCCGTTCGTCGTGCGGTGCCTCCCTGCCCGAGACCACCAGGCGAACGGGCTCGGGGGCGCCTCGCGCGACCAGCGCGTGCACGAGTTCATAGGCCACCGTCGCGCCCATGCTGTGCCCGAACAGCGCGTAGCGACCGTGTGCCAGCGGCATGGCGGCGTCAGCCAGCGTGTCGACCAGTGCCCCCAGATTCTCCGGGAACGGATCACCCAGCCGGTCCTCGCGGCCCGGGTACTGGACCGCATGCAGTTCGATCTCCGGCGGAAGCCGCTCCGGCCACGGCGCGTACATGCTCGCCCCGCCGCCGCCGTGGGGAAGGCAGATCAGCCTCAGTGCGGCCCCAGGACGGGGAACGAAACAGCGCAAACTCGACTCAGTCATGATAATCGTTTTCATATCAGATTTCGGCCTAGGAGGGCGACGATGTACGACGTGATCGTGGTGGGAGGCGGGCCGGCCGGGCTGAGCGCCGCACTGGTGTTCGGACGGCAGCGGCGGGCGGTCCTGCTCGTCGACGGAGGCAGGCCCCGCAACGCGCCGGCGGCCGAGATGCACATGTACCTGAGCCGCGACGGGTTCCCGCCCGCCCGGCTCCTCGCACTCGGCCGCGACGAACTCGCGGCCTATCCCAGCGTCGAGGTCCGATCCGGTGTGGCCGTGGCCGCCCGCGGCACCAAGGACGACTTCGAGATCGACCTCGCCGACGGCACGACCGAACGCGGGCGCCGCGTCGTTCTCGCGACCGGCCAAGTGGACGAACCGTACGAGATCGATGGACTGGCCGAACGTTTCGGACGCAGCGTCTTCCACTGCCCGTTCTGCCACGGCTGGGAAACGAGCGGCAAATCCCTCGCCGTGCTGACGCACGAGCCGATGGAGGCGATGCTCGCCCTGTACGTCGCCGACCGGTTCAGTGACGACGTCGTCCTCTGCACGGACGGACCACGGGACCTGCCCGCGGAGCTCGCCGGGAAGCTCGGCGAGCGGAAGATCAAGGTCATCGAGTCCCCGGTGTCCCGGATCACTGGAGACCCGGGTGCCCTGGAGCTCCGTTTCTCCGATGGAAGCTCGCTGGCCCGTGAAGCGATCTACCACCGTGCCCCGACGCGCCAGCACACCGGCCTGGCGGCGCAGCTCGGCTGCGAGATCCAGCCCGATGGCACCGTGCGGGTGAACGAGCTCCAGGAGACCACGGTCGCCGGAGTCGCGGCGGCCGGTGACACCGCCAAGCTCCCCGCCGTCCCGGACGCCGCCACCCTGGTCTCCCTGGGCGCCGCCGACGGCGTTCGTGCCGCACTCTGGATGGAAGGAGACCTGTTCCGTTCTGATCTGGGCTACTCCCCCGCCTGACGCGCCGCACGGGCGACGAAAAGGCGAAGGCCGGCGGCGGCGAGGGGATGCGTGCAGTGCGGAAGGCTGAACAGCGGTTCCAGACCGGATCGTGTCAGCTCTTCCAGCCACTCGTCCCCGGTCAGGAACACGCGGTCGCCGCCGGCCCTCGGGTCGGCGGGGTCCAGCCGGTCCTGGCCCGGGCGGGGCGACATCAGGAACTGCATCGAGGTCAGGATCGAGGAGAGCTCCCGGGTGGTCTCGATGAAGACGAAGAGGCCGCCAGGGCTCAGCAGGCCGGCGAGCTGTTCGAGCGTGGCCCGGATGTCGCGAGCGTTGTGCAGCACGTTGGCCGAAAGGATGACATCGAAGGAGGCCGGGGGCCGGGGCTGCCGCGTGCCGACGTGGTTGATGTCGAAGAGCTCGAAGCCGACTCCCGGCCGTCCGCCGAAGCGCTTCCGGCCGAGCGTGAGGAAGTAGCGCGACACGTCGGTGAAGAGGTAGTCGATCTCACGCCCGGCCAGCGCCGCCAGGACGTCGGTGGTCGTGCCGCCCACCCCCGCCCCCAGCTCCAGAACGCGGAGCGGCCGGGCTCGCGACGACGTCTCGTGCGCCCAGCGCATCACCTCGCCCGCCGCGCCGTTCAGGTAGCGGTTCACGGTGTTCTCGCGGTACGCGCCGTCCGCGGTGTCGTCTTCGGCGAAGAGCAGCTGCTGCAGCCGCAGATCGTCCCGCAGGAGCGCGGGGAGCCGGATCATCGCGGTGACCATGAACCGGGTCGTCTCCGCCGGATAACCGATCTCCTCTCCCGCGGCCTCCAGGCCGGCCGCGGCGTCGATGGCCTCCGATCGGCGGACCCGCCGCAGTTCTCCATAGGTGCCGTCCGGCGACCGGGCCAGCAGACCCTCGGCTACGAGCACGTCGAGCCAGCGGCGCACGATCCAGCGATGGCGGCCGGCCACCCGCAACTCATCGCAGATCTCCTCGGACGTGCGCGACGGGCCTCGCCGGGCGAGACCCGCCGAACGCAGGGTGGCGGCCATCGCCAAGAGCGCGACCTCGTCGAGACGTCGCAGGAATCCGGGGATGGCGGCCGAGTCCGAGCTCCTCACCGACCGCGCGCCCGCCCGGGCGGCCCGGTCTTCGGGGCCCGTGAGGTCCTCGGCCACCATCGTCAAGGCGGCCGTCGATCCGGTCCGGCGCAGCAGGGCCGTGGCCACCTCCGGCAGGCGCCTCGCGACGAACGCGGCGAACGGCTCATGCGCCGTTCCCGGTGCGATGACCGTGCCGACCGGGACCGGGGCCGCCTCAGGCGGGGCCACCAGCGCGTACACGGTGGGATCGCTCGGATCGGCGAGGATCGCGGCGCGGCCGCCTACAATCGCCTTGAGCGCGGCGCCGGTCATGGTGCTCGGAATGCCCTCGACGCGCACGGGGCCTCGGGCGAGGCGAAGCGACAACGCGGCGGACCGGTCCCCCCTCAGGTCGTTCCAGCGTTCCACCTCCACCTGCGGCGAGCCGGGGACGTCCACGTGCAGGACGGCGTCGAACCGGTAGCGGGTCAGCTCGGTCGGGGTGCTCATGGTCTTGGGATGCACACTGATCCCGATCGCCCGCCCGGTCTCCGCCGCGGCCTCCCTCGCCAGCCCGGCCAGCAGCGGCGGATCGAACAGGAACTCGGGGTCGCGAGCGGCTCGTTCGGCCGCCCTGCGGGCCAGGTCCCCGGCTGTGGCGGCCGGGTCGAGCGACCGTTCGACCCATTGGCAGAAGTCCGGGAGCAGGCGCGCGTCACGGACGTCACCGACGACGATCGTTCCCCCCGGAGCGACCAGTTCGACGGCGTCCTGCACGACGGAACGCAGGTAGTCGACACCGGGGAAGCACTGGGTCACCGAGTTCAGGACGACGCAGTCGGGTCGTGCCTGCGGGCAACCGACCGTCTCCAGCGCCATCCGCACCTGCGGCGACCCCGCCTCGTGGGCGGCGGCGCGCACGAAGGCGGTGCCGGGTTCGGCCTCGGCGGTCAGTGCTCGTACGGCCGCGTCCGCCACATCGGTGCCGACATAGCCGGACACCCTGTCACGGAGCCGGTGGGCCAGGAGACCGGTGCCGCAGCCCAACTCCAGGATCCATCGGGGCTTCAGGCTCAGCACCAGCTCCACGGTGTGGCCGATCCACTCGCGCATGTGCCCGACCGGAAGCGGCTCTCCGGTGTCGGACGCCCGCCAGCCGGACAGGTCCAGGTCGTCGGCATGCCGGTTCTCGCCCTTGGTGTAGGTCCACTCGTACACCTCGCTCCAGTGTTCGAGGAACTCCTCGACGAGTCCGCCGAGAGCCGGCCGCACCGCGACGGCGGACTCGGCGGCCCGGACCCGGACCGTACGGCCGCCCGGGTCGACCTGGGCGGCGCCGATCCAGGGGTGGCCGGTCAGGAGCCTGGTGATCTCGCTGTCATCGGGCACGGTCATCGATCTCCGTTCGTACGGGGGGCCGCGGAGTGAGCGCCTGATCGTGAAGATCGAGGACCCGGTCCGCCGCGGCGGCGATGGTGTGGTCGTGCGTGACCAGGAGCACCGCCAGCCCGCGGGCGCGGAGCTCCGCCAGCAGGAGCACCAGCGCCGCGGCGGTGGCGGCGTCGAGGGCGGAGGTGATCTCGTCGGCGAGCAGGACCGCCGGCCGGGCGGCGAGTGCGCGGGCCAGCGCGACCCGCTGCCGCTGCCCACCCGACAGCTCCCCTGGCCGCCGCGAGGCGAGCGCGGGGTCCAGCCCGACGCGGCCGAGCAGATCGGGGACGTCTCCCTCCAGGCCGAACGTCCGCAGCGGGCGCGACAGCGCGGTGCGCACGCGGTGGGCGGGATTGAGCGCCCCGGCCGGATCCTGGGTGACGAGCTGGACGGCTTGAAGCGACGACTGATCGCGTTCTGCCAGCGGCCAGGCGAGCCGGCGTCCGCGCAGGGACAGTTCTCCCGCGTCCGGCGCGTGAAGGCCGGCCAAGGTCCGCAGCAGGGTGCTCTTGCCGCTTCCAGAGGGGCCGACGATCGCGACGAGCTCACCGGGATGAACAGCCAGCGCGCCGTCGCCGAGCAGCGGCACACCACCGTGGCTGAGACTCATTCTCGTGGCCGCAAGGACGGGGAAGGCCTCTGGACGCGCACCGGTCCCGGCGACGACCGGGCGCGGAGCGGCGGAGGCGCCGATCTCGACGACACGATCGGCGACGCGGCCCACGAACTCCCTGTCGTGCGAGATCACGAGCGTCACCGAGCGGCCGTCTCCCCGCCTGCGTTCGAGCGCCTTCGCCACCAGGTCGAGCGCGGCGGGGTCGAGACCGCTGGTGGGTTCGTCGAGGATCAGCAGCGGCGGATCACCCAGCAGCGTCCGGGCGAGGGCGACTCGCTGGGCCTGGCCGCCGGAGAGCTGGCGGGGACGCCGGTTCCAGATACGGCCGGGGTCCAGTCCTAGAGCGCGCAGAAGGGCGCGCGCCTCGGTGGGAGTCCGGTCGTTGCCCTCCAGAACGAGCGCGCCCACCCGCATCAGCGGGTTCAGCGTCACCGCCGGGTCCTGGTCCAGCATCCCCACGTACGCGCGCCGCCAGCGGCGCGACGCTCTCACCTCGGTGCCCTGCCACGTCACGGTGCCGGTTTCCCGACGTAGCCCAGGCCCGAGAATGTCCAGTGCCGCCCGCACCATCGTGGTCTTGCCGCCGCCGGACGGGCCCACGAGCGCGACCACCTCTCCGGCGTCCGCGCGCAGGCCGAGACCGGTGACGATCGGCCTGCCCGCTTGATCCACGACGGTCAGCCCCTCTGCGGCGAACGTGGCACCGGGACCGCCGACATCGGCCGTCGTCGCCCTCGATGTGGCTCCTCGCCGGGACCCGCGCCGGGACGCGGACCGGGCCCGCACCGGACCCGGCACCACCGCGACGGCCGTGAGGGCCAGCAGGGTCAGTGCCATGGCGGGGGCGATCAGTGCCCAGGGATTGAGGGCGGCGCCAGGGAGGTTCTCCCGGAGCATCAGTCCCCAGTCGGGCTCGGACGGTCCGGTGTCCAGGCCGAGCATCCCGAACGCCGCGGCCAGTTGGATCGCGAGAACGAACCGCAGGATCACGTCGGCCGAGGCCGCACCGGCCAGCGACGGCAGAACCTCCCGGACGAGGATGACGGCAGGCCGTTCTCCGCGCCCACGCGCGGCCTCCACGTAGCCGGCGCCGCGGACGTGCCCGACCAGGTCGCGGATCACCCGCAGGCCCAGAGGCGCGCCACCGAAGACCGTCCCGGCGATGACGGCCGCGGGAACGGGGAGGGCGACGGCGAGCACGATGGCCACCAGCAGGAAAGGCACCGCCAGCAGCAGGTCCGCGAGCCCGCTGAGCAGCCGCCCGCACCGGCAGTCACCGGACCAGCCCGCCGCCAGCCCTCCGGCGAGACCGGCCAGGCCCGCCACCAGGGCGGCGGCCAGGGCGGTCAGGGTGATCTCGCGCCCTCCTGCCAGCAGGCGGGACAGGACGTCGCGTCCGGCGGAATCGGTCCCGAGCGGCGCTTGCCCCCCGGGCGGTGTCCATGGCAGTCCCATGGACGCCGCCGGGTCGTGCGGAGCGAGCGTCCCGGCCCAGACTGCGCAGGCCAGCATGGTGGCGCCGAGCACGATCGCGCCAAGCCGGCGGGGATTCACCGGCCGTCCCGGGTGAGCGCCGCCACGCCGTCGGCGACGGTCAGCCCGATCAGCATGGTCGAGGCCGTCAGCATCGCCACGGCCTGCACGACCGGCGCGTCGCGCGTGCCGACAGAGCTGACCAGCAGCTCACCCAACCCGGTGTAGCCGAACAGGACCTCGACGACCGCGGTCGCGGCGAGCAGGCCACCGGTGATCAGAGCCAGCACCCGCAGGGCCGGGGCGAGCACGAACGGCACGACGTGCCGGACGGCCACCCGCCACCGCGGAACCCCGCGCGTCACCGCGTCGCGCACATGGGGACGGCTGACCGTATCGGCCACAGCACCACCGAGCAGACCGGCGCCGAACGCCGCGGCCGGGACGGCGAGCGCGAGAGCCGGGAGCACGAGCAGCTCCGGGCGCGTGTAGGGCGGTTCACCCGGAGGAAGCAGCGACACCGGCGGCAGCCAGGTCAGCACACCAGCGAAGATCACGACGAGTCCGGCGGCGAACACGACCTGCGGTATCGCCGCCAGGGTCGTCGTGACCACCGTGATGGAACGGCGCAGCCGTGGCGGTGCCGTCCCGACCAGCCCGGCGAGCACGAGCGCCAGCGGAACGGCCACCGCCAGACCGCAGCCCGCGAGGGTCAGGGACGCGGGCAGCCTCTCGGCGAGCAGGGAGCTCACCGGACGATCGGTGGTGAGCGAACGGCCGGCGTCGCCGCGCAGGAGCCCGGCCGCCCAGCCCAGGTAGCGTTCCCAGGCCGGGCGGTCCAGACCGAGGTCCTCGCGCAGCCCCGCCAGCTGCTGGTCGGTGGCCCTTCCGCCGGTGCGGTTCTCGGCCGCGTCCGACGGCAGCAGTTCGGTGGCGCCGAAGACGAGCATCGACACGGCGGCGAGCAGGACCGCCGCACGAACGAGGGCGCCGACGAGAACGCGGATCATCATCCCAGGCGGACCCGTTCGATGAAGACGCTGTCAAAGCCGGGTCCGCTCGGCAGGCCGCTCACCTTGGAGGCGGCCAGGTCCAGGCCATCGCCGACCCCCCAGACCACGTAGCCGCCCTCGTCGCGAAGCCGCCGCTGCAGGGCGCCGAGTTCGCGCTGCCGCCGCCCGTCGTCCTTCACCGCCATGGCCTTCTCGTAGGCGGCGTCCCAGTCGGGCTTTCGCCAAGCCGTCTCGTTGGTGGGCGCGTCACCGAGGAGGGAGACACGGGCGACGTCGGTGAACGGGATGCCCCCGAAGAAGCCGGTGTAGAAGTCCTTCTTGGCGAACACCTTCGTCCAGTAGGTGTCCGGCGGCTCCGTCTTCACCCGCACCTTGATCCCGGCTTCGCCGAGCTGCCGCGCGAACAGGGTCGCCGCGGTGTCCATGCCGGGGTAGGAGGTGGTGGTCGACAGGGTCAGGTTCAGGCCGTCTCCGTGGCCGGCCTGCCCGAGCAGCTCCTTGGCACGCGCGATGTCCCTGGCCCGCTCAGGCACGCCGGCAGGACTGGAAGGGTCGGCGGGAGTGAGCAGATCGTTCCCGACCTTGCCGTAGCCCAGGAAGACCTTGTCGAGCAGTTCCTTGCGGTCGGCGGCGAGCTTGACCGCCTCGCGCACGCGCGGGTCGTCGAACGGCTCGCGGTCCAGCCGCATCACGAACGGGTACATGGTGACGGCCGGCCGGTGGACGACCTTGACCGAACGGTTTCCGGCGGCCTGCCGCACCGTGGCCGGGTTCACGCTGCCCGCGACGTCGGCCTGGCCGGAGAGCACCGCCTGGGCACGGGCCTGCGGGTCGGGCACGGCCCTGATCTCGATGCGGCGGGTGGGCGGCTGCGGACCCCACCACTTGTCGTTGCGTTCCAGCACGGCGTTCTGGGCGTTGCCACCGGCCATCTTGTACGGGCCTGAGCCGACGACCGGCTTGCCGAACGCGGTCGTGCCCTCGGGGACGACGAACGTGACCGATTCCAGCGCGCGGGGCACCTCCGCGTAGGGCTTGGTCGTGACCAGCGTCACCGTGTGGTCGTCCAATACGCGCGCCTTCGCCATGTCGAACATCTGCAGGCGCCCGAAGTTCTCGGCCGCCTTCTGGTGGATCCGGCGCAGCGAGAAGAGGACGTCCGCCGCGCGAACCGGCCGGCCGTCGGTGAACGCCGCGTTCGCGCGCAGCCGGACCGTCCAGGTGGTCAGCCGGGCATCGGGTTCGAAGGCGGTCGCCAGCCTCGGCTCGGTCGTGCCGTTCGGGCCCGGCTTGGCCAGCACGTCATAGAGCAGGGCGAAGCGGGTCAGGTCAGACTGGTTGCCGATGCCGCCATGCGGGTCGTTGAGGGCCGTGGCCGGGGCGCCGACCGCCACGTACCGGAGCGTCGTGCCGGCGTGCCCGGCACCTGAGGAGCCGCCGTCACCACAGCCGGCGGCAGTGAGGGCGGCGGCCAAGGCGAGCGTGAACGCGCCCGCGTGGAGGGGTTTCATGGGAAAGGGGTCCGTTCTTTGTCAGAGGCGGCGAAGGGCCGCGTTGATGAGTTCGGCGAGCCGCGTCACGGCGGGTGGCCGCAGCAGGCTGTAGTGGTCGGCGTCGACGCCGTGGACCTCCAGCGGCCCGTTCACGTGCCGCCGCCAACCGAGGTCGTTCAGCCCTGGGGGTGTGTCGTCGACGCCCATCCCAATGCCGGAGTTGCGGGTGGCGCGGCGCTCGGCGCGCACCAGCAGGACGTGTGTCCGCTCGTCGCGGAGGGGCTCGGGCGTATGCCCGGCCAGGCCTCGCAAGTGCCGCGCGAAGACCGCCACGCGATCGTGCAGGTCCTCCTTGCGGCCGAGCAGCCGGTGCTCACGCAAGCGCGCCGCCGCCTCGTCCCAGAGCACGTGGGCGGGAAGCGCCGCCATGGAGCCACGAGCGTCCACGTTGCCCGCGCCGAGGTCGACGCCGAGATATGCCTCGAATGCTCCGAGCATGCGCAGGAGCGCTTCCACGTTCTCGTCGCCGCTGACGGAAGTGATGTAAGTCGGGTCGTTCGAGTCGAGCATCAGCAGCAGCTCGACGTCGGCGCCGTCCGCGCTGAGCCGGCGGGCCACCTCGTGCCCGAGACTGCCGCCCATGGACCAGCCGCCCAGCAGGTAGGGGCCGTGCGGATCATGCCGCCGGATCGCCTCCTTGTAGCGCTGCGCCAGGGCCCGCAGGCCTTCCGGCGGCTGGAGGCCGGCGAGGGCCGGATCGGTGAGCGCGACGATCGGGAACCGTTCGTCCAGGAGCCGGGACAGCTCGGCGTAGCAAAGGACATCCCCGCCGGACGGGTGGAGCAGGAACAGCGTCCGGTCACCCGTCCCGTCTCGCAGCGGGACGAGGATGTCTTCGTCGCCCTCCCCTTCTGTCGCTGGATCGGTGTCCCATGTCGAGGGATCGGACGCCAGGTCTCGCAGGCGGGCCACGTACGCGTCGAACGCCTCGTCCACCTGGTCGGCGGGAAGCAGTCCCTCGACCGCGTCCCACTGGAGGAGCAGTTCGCCGCGCTGGACCAGCACCTGGTGGTCAAGCCAGGTCTGGGGTGTCTGGCTGAGCGCGTGCACCTGCTCGCCGACCCACTGCAGGTCGGGCTCGCCGCCCACCAGGTCTTCCAGTCCCAGCGCACTCGTGAAGACCACCGGAACCGAGCCGGCGCCGCGTTCGGCGAGCAGGTCGAGCGCCGAATAGGCCCTGTGGTCCAGGTCGGCGAACAGCCGCTGTTGGGCGCGGCGGACGTGCTCGCCGAACGTACCCGGCTCCCTCCGGTCCACCTCGTGCAGGAGCAGCGACGTGAAATCGCCCACGACCTTGTCGATGTCGGGGTGGATGGGCGGACGGTCGAAAAGGGTCAGCGTGAGCGCGAAACGCACGTCACCGGACCAGTGCGCGAGCGTCTCGGCAAAAGCGGTGAGGAGCACGGACGTCGGGGTGACGGCTCTCCGGGCGGCCTCGTCGCGCAGCGCCTTCCAGGCTTCGGTGTCGAGCCTGGCGGTGCGCCGTACGAACCGGGGCGAGCCGGTGAAGCCTGCGTCGACCGGCAAGGCCGGCGGTCCTGGCAGGTCGTTGAGGCGGTCCCGCCAGTAGCGTGCGACGCGTTCCCAGCCCGCGCTTTCCTTGACCTGATCGAGCGCGCGGGCGCACGCCGCGAAATCGATCCCCGGCTCGGGCAGCGGCTCGTCCGGGTTCTCGTAGTGGTGCCGGATCTCCCGGTCAATGATCCAGTAGCTGCCGGCGTCGCAGATCAGCACGTCCACGCCGATGAACAGCCGGACCCGCCCGCCCGGCAGCCGGGCGGCCTGGACCTGCACCAGCGGCCATCGGTCGGGCGGCCCGGTGTCACGGGAGATCCTGGCGCGCAGCCTGCTCAGCCGCTCCTCGCGCGCCCCGGCGTCCGCCGCGGTCAGGTCGTGCACCCTGATCCGGTACGGGGGTACATGGTCGAGAACCTGGAAGCGTCCCTGACGGGTGGCTATGGCCCGCAACATCGGATGCCGCGCGATCACCTGTCTCCAGGCACGCTCATAGCGGGCCAGGTCCAGGTCTGCGCAGTCGTACTCCAGATAGAAGCTGCAGGCGATGTCGCCGAGGGCGTAGCCGCCTTCCCGGCCGACCCAGTACGCGTGCTGAACCCGTGTCATGGGGAATGTGCCGTCGTCTGTCGACGGCACCGGCACCGGCTTGGTGGCCGCCGGTTCGGGCTCCGCTGTCTCTTCTTGGCTTGTCAGGAGGTCGGCAAGGCCGCTCACCGTGGAGCTCGCGAGGAGGTCCCGCAGTCGCAGTTCGGTGCCGTACGTCTCCCGGAGAGCGGCGAGCATGCGGGTCGCCAGCAACGAATGCCCGCCGAGAGAGAAGAAGTCGGCATCGGCGGACGTCACGTCCACGCCGAGAAGCCGTGACCACAGCGACGCCACCTCGCGTTCGACGTCGCTCAGGTCCGAGGTCGCCTGATCGGTGCGGGCGGCACGGGGCTCGGTGTAGGCGGCCTTCGCGGCGCGTTCGCGCAGATCTGTCGTCGAGACGGCCACGACCGGAGGGCCGTGGGTGCCGGCCAGGATCCGGTCGAGCGCGGTCATCCCGGTCGTGGCTCCGAGGGCGTAGGAGAGCCGGACGGTGCGTTCGGTGCCGGGCGGCCCGACCTTCCACACGTCCCAGACGACGCTGGTCCAGCGGGTCGTGGCGTGCGGCTGCCCGCTCTGTTCCTCGGCGAAGGCGTCCAGGAACCGGTTCGCCGCGCAGTAGGGGCCCATGCCGATCCCGCCGACCAGGGTGCCCGCTGAAGACATCAGGACGACCTCGCGCGGCCGTCGCGCGGCGGGCAGCCGGTCGATGGCCGTGCCCAGGGCGAGCACTCCCTCGACCTTGCTGTGAAGATGCCCGGTGAGCTGCTCGGGTCCGACGGCCCGCATCGGCTGAAGATCCGCGGTCGCCACCACCCCGGCCGCGTGAACGACGAGTTCGAGCGCGCCGTCCGCGCTCAACTCGTCGAGCAGCCGTGCGGTCCCTTCGGTGTCGGCCGCGTCGAGCCGCCGTACCTCGACGGCCTTGCCGGCCACCGTCCTGGTCTCGTCGACGTCACCGCGTGTGGTGACCACGACGCGCATGCCCTTGTTCGCCAGGTGGACGGCGGTGGTGAGCCCGACATCCCCGAGGCCGCCGATGATCAAGGCCGCGGACGTGCCGTCGCGGCCCTGGCCCCAGGTCGCGTGAGCGGGATGCCACGGGACGAGAGTCCGTTTCCACCGGGTGCCGCCGCGTATCGCGATCTCGTCGCCCGAAGTGGCCGAGGCCACCAGGTCGGAGACCTCGGCCGGAACCACCTTGGCGATGTCAGCGTCGGCGCCCACATCGAGGATCCGCCAGCGCACGCCGGGCTGCTCCTGGGCGATGACCCTTGGCAGTGAGTGAAGTGCGGCCGTGGCGGGACTCGGCCGGTCACCGTCGTTCACCCGGTGGGCTTCCCTGGTGACCTGGAGGAACAGCGTGGCCGAGTGGTCGCCGGTGAGGAACCTCGCTGCGAGGTCCGCGTACCGGAGCACGCCCTCGCCGACCGCGTCCGGGTCGTGGCGCCGCTCCCGGCCCGCGTCGTCGACCACGATCAGGCCCGTCCACGCTTCGGCGGAGCGCTCCGCTGCCTGTGCGAGCCTGACCGGTTGCGCACCTGCCGCCGACAGCGCTTCGATCAGGGCGTCGGTGTCGTCCCCGGCCACGATCCAGCGCCCGGTGGCCGCCACCGGATTCAGCGGTGGCACCTGGCTCCAGACCGGGATCTGGAGCGGCTCGCTCTCATCGGGCTCGTCGACGGCGCGGGCCGGAGTCGCCTCCGGCTCGATCCAGAGCCGCCGCCGCTGGAAGCGGTACCCGGGGGCCGCGATCCGCCGCCTTCCTGAGCGGTGCATGGCGGCGAAGTCGACGTCCACCCCTTGCGTCCAGAGCCGTCCCACCGCCGCGTAGAGCGCGCCGGGCTCCCCGTCTTCGAGGGTCGTCAACGCGGCAAGGCCATGCCCGCGTGCCAGCGCCGCCAAGACCGTGCCGGGGCCGACATGAACGACGATCGGCTCGCCTGGCGACCCCTCGTCCCCGGCCGTTCCAGCCGCTGCGTGGAGCGCGTCAGAGAAGCGCACCGGCTCGCGCAGCTGGCGGACCCAATGATCGGCCGAGCCGAACTCGCCGGTCACGGCCGCGCCGGTCAAACTGCTCACCACGGGAATCGACGGGACGGCTGTGGACCGCAGTCCCATCGCCGCCGCCTGGAGCCGGGGCAAGGCCGGTTCCACCAGGCGGGAGTGCGCGGCCCCGTCGAAACGAAGTCGCGTCGGCTTGAGCCCGGTGTCTTGGAGAGCCTTCTCCAGGGTTTCCACCGCCGCCCGGGGACCCGAGACCACGCAGGCCTCCGCGCCGTTGACGACGGCCAGATCGACGTCCGGATGAGCGAGCAGCAACGTGCGGGTCGGGGCCTCTCCCAGTGGTACGGCGAGCATCGCGCCGTCTCCGGCGGCGTCGGCCATCGCGAGCGAACGCACGGCCACCAGATGGACCGCGTCGTCCAGGGCGAGTGCCCCACTGACCACTGCGGCGGTGTATTCGCCCAGGCTGTGACCAAGGACCACGTCGGGACGCACAGCCCAGGTCTCCAGCAGCCGGGCCGTGGCCAGGGACACGGTGAAAAGGGCGGGCAACCCATGGATGGGGCCGCTGATCTCCCCCTCGTCTCCGCGGATGACGGCCTGGATATCAAAGCCCAGGTGCGCCTCGAACAGGGCCGCGCATTCGTCCACCTGGGCCGCGAAGAACGGCTCGGTGTCGTAGAGGGCCGAGCCCATGCCCACATGGGCGCTCCCGCCACCGGGAAAGGCGAAGATGACTTTCGGCGGCACCGTCACCGGCTCGGCCGCCACGGTTGCCTTGCGTAGGACCGCCCCCAGATCGCCGTCACCGGCGGTGACGGCGAGCCGGTGCCCGTAGTGGCTCCTGCCTGTCTGAAGAGTGAACGCCACGTCGGCCGCCGTGGCCGTGGAGTCGTCCGCCCAATCGGCCAGGTCGGCGACCATGCCTTCGAGCGCCGCGCGGTTGTGCGCGGACAGGACCAGAGGATGGGGTCGTTCGTCGATGGGCGGCTCCGCGCGACTCGGCGCGGGACCCACGATCGCGTGCGCGTTCGTACCACCGATGCCGAACGAGCTCACGCCGGCCATCGGCGGCCCGTCCCAGGATCGGGTCTTGGTGACCACGTCGAAGGGAGAACCCGCGAGCCCCAGCAGATCGTTGATCGGCTCCGCGTGCAGGGAGGCCGGCTGGATCCGGTTCCGTACCGCGAGCACCGTCTTGATGAACGACGCGATGCCCGCCGCCGAGTTGGTGTGGCCGATGTTGCTCTTGACCGAGCCCAGGCCGCACCACGCCGGTCCCGTGTCGCCGAACACCCGGCGCAGTGCGGACACCTCGATCGGGTCACCCAGCCTGGTGCCGGTCCCGTGCGCCTCCACGTACCCGATCTGCCGGGGCTCCAGCCCGGCGACCGCGAGCGCCTCGGCCAGGACGCGCGCCTGGCCACGCACCGATGGAGCGGTGAACCCGGTCTTGACCGCGCCGTCGTTGTTGACCGCCGAACCGTGCAGGACCGCGAGGATCGGATCGCCGTCGTCGAGCGCGTCCTGAAGACGGCGGAGCACGACGACGCCGGCTCCCTGCGTATAGACGATCCCGGTACCGTGCGCGGAGAACGGCCGGATCTTGCCGTCCTCCGAATAGATGCCGTCGGGCGTGGACAGGTAGCCGCGCCCCTGCGGGACGATCAGCGAGACGCCGCCGGCGAGCCCGGTGTCGCACTCCCCCGCCAGCAGCGATTGCGCGGCGAGATGGACGGCGACGAGGGAGGTCGAGCAGGCACTGTTGACCGCGACCGCCGGGCCGGTCAGGTCGAGCCGGTAGGCCACCTGCGACGGCAGGTAGTCGGTCTGGGTCGCGATGGCCGTCAGCAGGCTTCCGGCGGGGTCGGCGCCCCCGCCCGTCGGATCCCAGCGCGAGGCGAGGTTACTGGCCAGATAGGCGCTTTGCGCCGCCCCGGCGAACACGCCCACCGCGCCGGCACCACGACCTCCTCCGTGCCCGGCCTGTTCGAGTGCCTCCCATGAGCATTCGAGGAACAGGCGATGCTGGGGATCGAGGAGCGCCGCCTCGGCATCGGTGAGACCGAACGGCTCGGGATCGAAGAGATCCTGACCTTCGATGAGACCGGCCACCGGGATGTAGGCGGGATCACGTCGCAGTCGCCGGGAGACACCTGCGGCGGCGAGCCGATCCTCGTCGAGCCGGGTGAGGCCCTCACGTTCCTCCGCCAGGAGATTCCAGAACGCGTTCGCGTCGGGAGCGCCCGGGAAACGGCAGGCGAGTCCGGTGACCGCGATCATCCGGCCACCTCCACGGCCCGGCGCCGCGCGGCCTGGCGCGCCTGCGCCCGCCGTCCACCGTCGCTCGCATCGTTGCTCGCATCGTCGCTCGCGCCGTCATCAGGGCTGGAAGCGACGACGACACCTCCTGCTGGCGTCTCCGCAGACGTACTCGCGGCTGCATTCCTCCGTTCGACGATGTGCGCGGCCAGCTGGCGAACGGTCGGACGGCTGAACATGTCCACCACCTCCAAGCCCGGGTCCAGGAGTTCGCAGAGCCGTCCGTGCGCTCGGACGAGCGTTAGGGAGGTAGCGCCCAGGCGGAAGAAGGGGGTGTTCGCATCGATCGAAGCGCCGTTGAGCAGCTCGGCGAGTACTTCGGTGACGACTCGTTCGACCTGCGCGTCCGGCTTTGCCTGCGCCGAGGCGGGGGTGGGGCGCGGAGACGCGGGAGCAGGCTCGGTCAGCGCCGGAGCCGGAGCCGGAGCTTGGACGGTCAGGGCGGTCGCCGCAGACGTGCCCTCGTGGGTGGCGGTCAACTCGATCAGAGCGTCCGCCGCGAGTCGTTCGGCCAGCGGCAAGCCGTGATCGGCCGCTGCGCTGCGCAGCCGCTCCGCCCACGTGCCCGCCGCCGCGAGTGCCCGGGCGGGCGGCAGGCTTCCCGCGCCGATCCGCAGCGACACCTCCAGTCCCTGCTCGCCCGCCTTCTTGATCAGCCAGCTGAGCTCCGGCTCCGTGGCCTTCGCCGGCGCCGGCGCCGTCGGCTGCGGTGCCAACGGCTGCGCTGCGGACGGCTGCGGTGCGGACGACGCGGTCGTCTTCGCGTACGGATTCGGCAGGGCCTTGTAGTTGATCTTTCCGTTACCGGTGACGGGGAATCCGGGCAGGTGGACGAACCGGCTCGGGACCATGAAGTCGGGCACACGTTCACGCAGATACGTGATCAGCCGCTCATCCGCCGGCGGATCGCCCGGCTCCGCCGCGACCACGTAGGCGACCAACCGCGGCCGGTCGTCGGGACCTGGCACCGACAGGGCCACCGAATGCCGCACGCCCGGCGTGCGGTCGAGGGCGGACTCCACCTCTCCCAGCTCGATGCGATGGCCGCGAATCTTGACCTGCCGGTCGAGCCGTCCCAGGAACTCGATGGTGCCGTCCACCCGCCAGCGACCGAGATCACCGGTGCGGTAGAGCCTGCGGCCGAGCACGGGATCGACGACGAACCGCTCACCGGTCTGCCGGTCGTCGCCGATGTAACCGCGGGCGAGCCCGTCACCGCCGATGTGCAGCTCACCCGCGACACCGGCCGGGCAAGGACGCCCTCGTTGATCAAGGATGTGGAAGGACTGTCCGCGCAGCGCCCGCCCGTACGGGATGCTCGGCCAGGCGGGATCCACCTCGCCGATCGGGAAGCAGATCGACCAGATGGACGCCTCGGTCGCACCGCCCAGGCTCACCACCCGGGCGTCCGGCGCGAGAGCCCGGATCCGGTCGGGGAGGGTGACGGGGATCCAGTCGGCCGACAGGAACACCAGCCGCAGCGGCTCCAGCACCCGGCGGGCCCGCTCAGGCTCGATCTCGGCGTACTCGACGAGCATCTCCATCAGCGCGGGCGCGGTGTTCCAGACCGTGACCCGGTGCCGTTCCATCAGGTCCAGCCAGTGGCCGGGGTCGCGCTGGCGGTCGGCGTCGGGGAGGACGAGCGCCGCGCCGGTGCCCATCGTCCCGAAGATGTCGTGCACCGACAGATCGAAGCTGAACGCCGAGAGCGCGAGCACACGGTCGCCCCGCCCCACCGGGAACCTGTCGATCAGGTCGTCGATCGTCGTCCGGGCGGCACGGTGCTCGATGGCCACCCCTTTGGGCTTGCCGGTGGAGCCCGAGGTGAAGATGACGTAGGCCAGGTCGTCGGGTCGAGCCCGGCGCACGGACGATCCCGCGGAGGCGTGCTCTTCCAACGATGCGAGCCGGTGCACCGTCACGCCGTCCGGCCATACGGTGCTCGCATCGTCGGAGACGACCGCGTGGGCGATGCCGGCCTGAGCGCACACCGAGGCGATCCGTTCGGCCGGCCACGAGGGCTCCACGGGCACGTATCCCGCGCCACTCGCACAGACACCCAGCAGGGCGACCACCTGCTCGACGCTCTTCTCGAACGCGACCGCCACCAGGTCGCCGGGACCGAGACCGGCTGCCGCGAGCGTGCCCCCGATGCGTGTCGTCCGCCCGTTCAGCTCCTCGTGGGAGATCTCACGACGAGCGTCCAGAAGTGCCGCCTCACCGGCGGCGGCGCGAAGCGGATCGTCCAGGAGCGGACCGGCATCGCCGAACGGCCGCCGGACCAGAGGCTCCTCGGGCAGGAATGACGGATCCCATCCCAGCGATGAATCGCTCCATGCGTCCTTGTCGGCCGCCAGCCTGCGCAACAGCCGCGCATGCGCGTCGCGCATCCCGTCCACGAAGCCGTCCGGGAAGACCCCTTCGACCGCATCCCACGCAACGCGCAGGCGCCCGCCCTCGTCATGAACGATGTGGTCGAGCGCGACCTGCGGGGTCTGGGAGATGCCATAGACCTCCGTCCCGAGCCAGTCCGCCGGGGCGCGGCCGGGTTCGGACAGCCCGATGCCACTGGTGAAGACGACGGGGTAGGCGGGTGTCAGGTCGGTGACCTCACCGTCGCGGACGACCTCGACACCTGAGATGGCCCGATGCTCCATGTCGGCCCAGAACCTGCGGTTGATCCTGCCCGCGAACGCCTCGAATCCTCCCCACTCGCGCATGTCCACCGCCGGAAACTCGACGAGCACGGTCGACGTGAAGTCGCCGACGAGATGGGCGAGCCGCGGATCATCGGGCCGGTCGAAGAGTGTCGTGTTCAGGCAGAACGCATCACTCGCGCCCCAACGGGACAGCACGAGCCCGAACGCGGCGAGCAGAACCCCCGTGGGGCTCAGGCCACGTTCGGCCGCGCGTTCCCGCAGAGCACTCCACTCGTCCTCGTTCAGCTCAGCGCCATGGCGGGCGAAGCGATGCGAGCGCACACCGGCCAGATCGGTCGCCCACGGAAGCCGGGGGCCGGGCGGAAGCGAGGACGCCCGCCCGCGCCAGTGGTCCCGGTCGAGCTCCTTCCGCCGCGCCTCCGCCGGATCGTTCTCCCGCGTACGGACGAGCTCGGGGAAGGTCACGGGCGAGGCCGGCAGGGTGGTGTCCGGGTCCGCCACAACCGCGCCCCACTCGGCCAGGACCTGCATCCATCCGGCCAGGTCGAGTGCGAGCACGTCGATGCCCAAAAAGATCCGGGTCCGCCCGTCCGGGAGAAAGGCCGCCGAGATGTCGAACAGCGGCCAGCGCTCCGCGGGACGGACCTGATGTGACCGCTCGTATCGCAGCTCGCCGAGACGTTTGTCCAACTCGTCCACCGGGGTCTCGCGCAGGTCCTCGAACGCGATCTCGTACGCGACCGCCGGGAGGATCCGCTGCCGGCCCTCACGATCGACGATCATCCGGAGCATCGAGTGATGCTCGACCAGCCGGTTCCATCCCGCCGTGAGCCGAACGAGATCGGCCTCCGGCCCCTCATCCCCGGGGACGCGGTCGTACTCCCGGTAGTAGAAGGTGGCCACGCCGCCGAGCGGGAAGGCCGGATCGCGACCGATCCAGTAGGCGGTCTGCAGCGGCGTCATCGGAAACCCGTCCTCGACCACATCGTCTTGCCCGGGTTCCGCCACACCCTCGGCGACGCTGCGGACGGTCGCGCTGCCCAGGAAGGCCGTCATCGGCAGGTCCATGCCGAGGTCCTTCAGCCGCCGACGCAGCCGGACCGCGGTGAACGACTCCAGGCCGAGGAGGGTGAGCGCCACATCGGGGTCGACGTCCGCCGTCGGCAGGCCGAGCACCTGTGCGACCAGCTCCGCGACCTCGTCGACGGACACGGGAGAAGACGAGGAGGGGGGCGCCTCGCGCATGAGTCTCCTTCGATCGGGCACGCGGACGCGCCTCGGGCGACAATTGCGGACATGATAATCATTATCATGTCCGCTGTCGCTTCGCCCGCTTCGCGAGGGGTTGACGCAACACCGGCGTCGTCTACGGTCCGTCCATGACACGTGGCGAGCACGGCAGGCCCACCGGCTCTCAAGACGACGAGCTTCGTCTCCGTCAGGAGCTTGAGCTGGTCCGCAGCGACTTCCAGACCAGATACGAGAGCCTGCGTTTCGGGTGGGAGCTCGCTCTCGGACCGATTCGCTGGAGAGCACCCCTGCACGCCGGCCAGATCTCCACGTTGTTCGGCCTGCTCATCACCACGATCTTCACCACAGGCGCTGCCCTCATCCTCGTGTCGTCGTGGCAGGCACTAGGGACGGCGATGGTGGTCGGCTCCTTGTTCGCCATTGGGTCATTCCTGACCCAGTGGTGGTCCCTGCAGATCGGCCGCGAACGTGAGATCTGGCGACAGGTGTTCGCCTCAGATTGGGATGCCGTTGTGCGGGAGCTCACACAACTACGTGCGCGGCAGACCGAGCTGGAAGAGCAGCTCAAGAACCTGGAAGACGACGAATCAGGCCCGTAAGCCGGTGATCGCCATGCGTGCGACCCGGACCGGCCCACCGCCTCGTGGAATGCCCCTCGCGGCCGGAGGATTCTGGTCGCAAGTGACGGTGGCTCCTATTGAGGCGCCTTCAAGGGCGGGGAGTGTCCGGGTGGGCCGGAGTCGATGGATCCTTTGAGGGCGACCATGGCCCGGGAACGTGGGGCTCGGCACGCAGCAGAGGGAGGAGCACGTCGTCGAGGATCTCGATGATGATGTGGTCGGGTATCGGCGCGCCCTCGGTCAAAAAACGGAACATCAGTAGCCGGTGGCCCAGGTCGGCGAGGTGTGTCTCGACAGCCGCGGGATGGATCTCACCGGCGGCTGCCGCCTCACGCAGGAGAGCGCGCAGGGCTTGGCCGCGGGGTTCGAAGACCTTCTCGCGCAGGGCTGACATGAGCTCTGGCCTGCGGTGGGTCTCGCCCAGCAGGGCTCGCATGGCACCGCCGCCGGGACTCGCGAGACCATCGGCCAGCTGCCGCAGCAGTCCGAGGAGGTCGGCGCGGACATCTCCGGAATAGCCAGGCGACGAGGTGGCGGGCAGGCCGTGCCGCACAGTGTCGGCGATCAAGGCGTCCTTACCCGGCCAGCGGCGATATAGGGGTCCCTTGCCAGTGCCCGCGCGGGCCGCGACACCAGCCATGGTCACGCCCGCGTAGCCGTGGTCGGCCAGCTCCGTGAGCGTGGCGGCGTAGATCTGCGCCAGCAGCCGGTCACCCCGGCGGCGGGATCGCCCCTCTGTTCCAGTCATCATCCCCTCGCAATCCCCTAGGGGATTATTCAGGGTAGGAGACCGTTGCGTCTCTTCGCCCCACACCACCACGATTAAGAGACCACATCGTCTCTTAACGCGGAGCGTGGATGAACACATCGACGGAACTCCGGCCAAGGGCAGCAACCGCCCTGGCAGCAGCGTTCGCGGGCTGGACTGTCGGCAGCGCGGCCTGGTGGCTGCTGGAACCGCGGTCCGACCCGGTGCGGCAGGCGGCGGCCGTAATACTGGCGGCGCTGGGCATCGCGGGGTTGGGCGCCGCCGCGTCGCGCCGCCATCGTCCCGCCGCACGGCGACTGCTGATCGCCGGGCACTGTGTGCTGATCCCCGTCCAGTTCGCCCTGGTGGTGATCGCCGGTACCGGCCTGCTCTTCGTCGGGCTGGGCCTGTCAGCCGCTCTGGTCACGACCATGGCTCCCACCTTCCGGCAACTGCGGCCCACACCGCGCAAGGTGTGGCTGACCCTGCACGTCGGCTTCTCTGTGAGCTGGCTCGGCGCATCGACCGCGATGCTGGTGCTCAGCCTGGTCGGGGCGACGACGGCCGATCCCGCACTGCGGCGCCACGCCTATGCGTTCATGCACGTCCTCGACCTGGCGATGGTGATTCCGCTCGTGCTCCTGTCGATCGTCACCGGAGTCGTGGTCTCGCTCGGCGGCAAATGGGGCCTGGTCAAGCACTGGTGGGTGCTCCTCAAGCTCGCCATCTCACTCTTCATCGTCGCCGTCGCCGCGGCCTGGGAGAACTTCCTGGTCCGCGACCTCGCCGACACGACCGCGGCCGATGCGGCCGGCCGGGACTGGCGGCTGGCCGCCTGCATGGCCGGCTTCACGGGCCTGTTGTGGACGGCGACGGCGCTGTCGGTGCTCAAGCCGTGGGGCCGCACTCCCCGGGGTCGCCGCAGCCTCATGACCGCCAGATCCCATCGACGACAAGGAGTTCAGTCATGACAAGAAGTGTCGACCGCAGGCAGGCGCTGGGCGCAGCGGGCATCACCGCCCTAGGAGCCGCAATGGCCACCGCGCCACCGGCGTCCGCGAGCAGGGAAGCGACGGGAGAACTCCTCACCAGTCCACTCATCGGCACCTGGCGGGCCACCGTCTCTCTCGAGAACGAACAGGAAGCGGCGATATTCACCTTCCACCCCGGCGGGATCTTCACCTCGGCCGCCGAAGGCATCCACATCGCCGCCGGACGCTGGGCAGCCACCGGACACAACACCTTCGCCTACTCGCTCTGGCAAATCCTCCCCAGCGACCTGAGCGGCCTGCCCCACCGCTATCTGGGTGAAGTCCAGGCGATGCACACCGGACGCCTCGACGGCGACACCATGACCAGCCAAGGCATCGGCCGTCAGATCGACATCGACGGGAACGAACTCCGCCGGGGCATCGTTCATGTCCGGGCCACTCGCTTCGGGATCCACCTGTTCTAAACAACGTCCCTCGCAGTCGCGACGATGGCCGGCCCCTGGATAGCGGTATCCAGGGCCCTGCCAGCACCGGCAAACCCCTCTCAAATGCGAAGTGAGCGGGCAGGGTAGCCAGCTCCAGACGTGTCCAGTCGGCCGTTCCCGCAGGTCCGCCCGTCATCCAGTCGGGAGCACAGCACAACGTGATCGTCGGAGTGCCTCTGGTAGCGCGGATGAGCTGGATCCGGCGCTGGATAACCCACCATTCCAGCACCAACGCGGCAGCCCGCTCCGCGATGAAAGGCCGCGCAACCAGTCGCCGTCCTCGCCCTACCTGTCCTGCTGATGATCCTGGTAGCCGCTCTGCCGACCGATCGCGCCGACCGGACATTCCGTCTGCTGCGCCTGCTGCGGAACCGACCCGAACACCCAGCGCCTCCACGTCCTCACCGTTAGGCGGCGGGACTGAGCCGGTCGGATGCACCGTCCGACGCCAATCCGGCCCCAGGAAGGCACACGACTACCTACGATCGTGTCCCTGCTCCCACGACTACACCGCCACACCCCCGCAGACCGCACCGCCAACATCCCCCACAACTGCCCCTGCGACAGCGACAGCCCAAGAACTACGAAACTGCCAGACACCTGACTGCTCATGTCGCCGCTTCATCAGGGCCCGTTACAGGCGCCACAGCTCGATCTTGCCGTCGGCAGGGGGCAGCGGTGTCGGCGGGCGGTCCTGCTGGACGAGGTCGGCGCCGACGAGGCGTAGGTGTCCCGGACAGTGATGTTCTCGCCAACCGATAGCGGGAAGAAGGGGCGACGGCCCAGGTCGCCGACATCTCTTTGCCGGAGCGTACGGCGGACCAGGGCCCCCAGTGAGAGATCCGCCCATGACGGCGTCTCATGATCTGCTGGCCGTACTCAAGCAACTACCTCGGCGACAACGCATCATCAGGGCGTTCACCCTGGACGGCTATACACCGGGCGAGATCGCGGGTGTGCTCGGGATCGCCCCCAACAGCGTGCGGGTCTCTCGCTGCACAAAGCACGCCACAAACTACGCGCCTGGTACCTCAGCCATCAGAACGACGAGGCCGCCTGAGATGCGCGCTGGTCGACGGGGCTGGCCTGGGGTCTGCTGCGGTGGTGTCATTGTCCGCTGGCGCTACCCAGCATGTGGTTCAGCGTTGGTTGAGGTAGTTCAGTGCGGCGTCGAAGGCGGAGTCTTGGTTGTTGTTAAGTTCTCTTTCGCTGAAGACGCCCGGGGTGAGGGTGTGCGGGGGAATGCCGGCGCCGTCGAAGGTGGTGCCGGTCTTGGTGAGGTAGAGCTCGTTCGGCAGCCGGAACAGACCGCCGTTGGGCAGCACCCGGGTCATGGTGTCGGAGAAGACGCCCTGGGTGTTCTCGCCGATGCGCCTGGGGGCCGGCGTGCGCCCGATCATCGCCTGGGTGAAGGTTTCCGCTGCGCTGATGGTGAGCGGGCCGGTCAGCAGTGCGATCGGGCCAGTGTGACCAGGGCCGCCGTTCGGGCGGACGGGCAGCGGCTGCGGGCGGGTGAAGCGGGTCGGGTCTGCCGGGTCGTTGCGGGCCTTCTTGGTGTACGCCAGGTAGGGGCGTGTGGTGAACCGTGCGGCGAGCCGGAGGCCGAGTGCATCGGAGCCGCCGCCGTTGATCCGCAGGTCCAGGATGAGCCCGCGGAGGCGGTTGTTGTGGAAGATTTGGTCGAGGGCACGGTCGAGCTCGGCGGCATTGGCTTGGTGGCTGTCGGCCTCGGTGTAGCCGGCGAAGGAGAGAACGCGCAGATATCCAAGGCGTCCGGGCAGGTCTGCATAGCCGATCGAGCCTTGCGCCCAGGTGGTCAGCGGCTTCTTGGTGTCGCGCTTCTCGATCACGTCCTGGACCTGCTTGAGGAAGGCCTCGATGTCGGTGGGCAGACGCGTGCCCGGCCTGATGCCGTCGAACGTCCTCTCGCCGATCTGAATCCCGGTGTGGGCGTCCCCGAGCGGCTCGATCATCGCGCGGAGCACACCGAACAGCTGGTCGTCGGTGGTGTCCGGCCCGATCCTGGGCCTGTACCTGTCACGGACGGCCCGCCAGTCGATGCCCTTGGCGGCGAAGAACGGGTAGTTCTCCGCGAAGGTCGTCCAGAACACGTCGAACGCCTTGACCGGATCGCGCTTGCCGGGCGGGGGGCTGCCAGGCTCACATCCCTTCGGCAGCCTCGGCAACCGCCGCAAAGTCACCTCCCCGACCGAGCCGTCCCCTTGCATCCGCGCCAGTCGGTGCCCGTGCGGACGCATGGTCATCGTCGGCCTTTGCTCGTGATCGACGAACCGGACCGTGCCCTCCCGTCCGGCAGGCCCGTCCCGCCGGCCGGTCAGAACTCCCTTCAGGCAGCTGACCGAAGTCGTGTCGTATGCCTGCAACCGGCCGTGCTCAATCGCCATCACCATGCTGTAGCCGTCGGTCTGCCAAATCCCCTCCACAGATCCGGGGCCGCCACCCGTACCGGCCATCGCCCCGGTAGGTACGCCAACCGTGACCGCCGCCGCCCCGGCCACCACCATCGTGAGAGCTGTGCCCATGCCCGTGCACCCCTTTCACCTCGCCTCGAGCACGACCACCTCACCCGCCTCCGCGTCATGAGCCCTGCCCACCGCGACGAACCCGGCCTTGGCAGCGACGCGCAGCGAAGCAGGATGGTCCACCGGTGCAGTGATCCGGACGCCCGTGATCCCCGGCCGGCTCAGTCCCCACTCGCGGAGCAGACTCGCGGCCTGCGAGGCATAGCCGGCCCCGGCAAAACTCGGATAGATGGCATACCCCAACACCAGGAAGCCATCCTGGTCCGGGGGTCCCGCAAAACCTGCGGACCCCACCGCCTGGCCCGTGGCCCTGCGCACGCACAGCCAGGACCACAGCCCGATCTCGTCCGGATTCTCCAGCAGCCGGTCCCTCATGAACGGCAACGCGTCATCCATCAAAGGAGGCGCCACCAGCGGGTCAGGGAACACCGCGCCGGTCAGTCTCTCCACGGCCTCGCGATCGCCATCCGCCCAAACGGCCAAGGCGTCACCACTCAACGGCCGCATCTCCACACAGTCCCCGACAAGCGGGCCCAGATACTGCACAGCCTCACTATCCCATCGGGATGCCGCAGCGGCCCCATCACCAGACAGAATCGGCCGTGCGGTCATTCTGCCTGTGGGGTCGCGTAGTAGGTCTTGACCGGCATTGAGTCGTGGAGCCGGACGCCGCCGGAGTTGAGGCGGGCCAGCGTTCGGCTGGCTCCGGCGGGCAATGCGGAGATGGCGCGTGCGGCTTGGGCCATTGCCCAGACGCTGAGGCGAGAGTTGGGGATGAGGCGGCGCGGCGGGCGAAGGTACGGCTGCGCCGCACGAGCTCGGCCATCTCCCGTTCGCAGGCGGGGTAGGCGCGTTGGTGGTCGCCGCCAGCTTGGGCCAGTTCACCGGCCAGCACATAGGCGCCCAGGACGGCCAGGCTGGTGCTGCCACCGACGGCGGGTCCCGAGCGGTAGCCGGCGTCGCCGACGAGGGTGACGCGGCCGTGTGACCAGGCGTCCATGTGAAGCTGGGTGATCGAGTCGAAGTAGAACGCCGGGCTGCGGTCGAGCTCGGTCAGACAGCGGTCCACGTCGGCGTGCATCCCGGTGAACGCGCCCAGCAGCAGTTCCTTCTGCCGTTCGATGTCGGTGTGGTGGTAGTCGAGTTCGCGTTCGTGCTGAACCGCGATTCGGGACCGAAGACCAGACGCCGTACGTTGGAGTGCAGTCCGTCTGCGCCGACCACCAGGTCGAGGCGGCGTTGCGGCCCGTTCGCGGACCTCACCCCACAACCCGCGCCGCCGCGCGAGGCCGCTCCGGATGCATCGGCGTCGATAGAGTCGCCGAAGACGTAGTCGCGGGTGGCGTCGTAGCAGATCGCGCTCAGGTCGTCGCGCATGAGCTCTACATGCCGGTCGGAGACGGCGCTGAACACCTTGCCGAGGTCGACGGTCACCGGCCGCGCAGAACCCTCCCGGTAGGCGGTCATCTCGGTGGTGCCGGTGGCCATTTGCCGGATTCGCGGGAGCACACCCATCTTCTCGCAGATGTCCATCGCTGGGCGGAACAGGTCGACCGCGTGGCCACCGGTCTTGCGCAAGGCCGGGGCGCGTTCGACCACCGTGACGTCGAAGCCGTAGCTGCTCGGCCAGTCCGGCCCGGCGACGCCGGCACCTGAGATCAGGACGTGCAAGACCGGTCTCCTTCCGCTTCGTTTCTGCGGTCACTGGGAGGAGCCCCGGCCTGGCCGGTCACGGGGTCGGGGAGCACGATTGCCCAGCTCACCGTCCTGTCACGAGGTGGGAAGGCCATCGTCGCTCGACCGGGTCTGCTACCGAAGGCCGAGGGACTGGATGAGGTGGGTGGTCCACCAGCGGAGCTGGGGGGCGGGGGTCGTGGCCGCCGGACCGGTGAGGCCGGCGCTGCGGCGGAACGCTGGGCCGTACAGGGGTTCGGTGGCGAGGGCTTGGTGGAGAGCGGCGACGGCGAGCCGGGTGTCCTCGACAGGGACGCTGGCGGCGTCGGGTCGCAGGGCGTGGAGCGCGTCGACGACCGGGTCGAGCATCCCCGATCCTTCGTCGCGCCATCCGGCGGCGTGCAGCGCCACGGCCAGTTCGCCGTAGCCCTGGCGGTAGAGGGCGGCCAAGGCGTCGACCAGCTCACCGAGGTCGGCGCCACGGTCGAGCCAGGAGTCCAGCACCTCCTGCAGCCCGGCTCGGATCTTGCGGCCACCGTGGCGCAGCAGGGCTTCCAGGAGGCGGTCACGGGTACCGAAGTGATGGTTGACCCCAGCGTCGGTCATGCCGACGCGGGCGGCGATGGCCCGGACCTGGACGGCGGCCACGCCACCCTCGGTCAGGAGCCTTTCGGCGGCGTCCAGGATCTGGCGCCGCGCCTCGTCAGCAGGACGGCGCACACGGGAACGTGTCACACCGCCCACTCTACCTTGACTCGTCAAGATATGAGTCATACCGTCCCACCTTGACCTCACAAGGTAAGGAGACGCCATGACCGACCGCACCGTCCCACGTCGGCGGCGCATCGCCCGCCCCGACGCGACCCTGCGAGGGCAGGAGACCGGCGCCGGGCCGACCGTCCTGCTGCTGCACGCCGACGGTGAGCGCCGCCAGGTGTGGACACCGGTCATCGACGTCCTCGTCGGCGCCGGATTCCGGTGTGTGGCGTACGACCAGCGCGGGCACGGCGACAGCGACGGCTCACCGCAGGTACTCGCCTCCTACGCCGACGACGTGGCCGCCATGCTCGCCGCCGAGCCACCAGGATGCGTGGTCGTCGGTGCCTCGCTGGGCGGCCTGGCCGCCATCGCCGCACTCGCCGATCCGGCCGTGCGCGCGAGGGTGGCGGGCCTGGTGCTGGTGGACATCGTCCCCGACCTCGACCCCCGTCGCGTTCGCCGCTTCCTGGTTGCCGCCGGCATGCTCGACACCCAACCCGACCTGGTCGGCGACGCCGTCGCCCAGGTGCCACGGCTGCGGCAGATCGTCGCCGGTCTCGATGTGCCCGTCCTGCTCGTCCGTGGCGGCAGCCGCTCCCCCATGACCGGCGAGGACGTCGACCAGCTGCTGCGCCTGGCCCCGCACGCCACCGTGACCCGCATCCACGATGCCGGACATCTCATCGCCCGCGACCGGCCGGTCGACCTGGCCGAGACCATCGTCGCCGTCACCGCCGGCTGGCCGGCTCTGGCGCTTCTGCACGATCTCGGCGCAGCGCAGGTCGACCACCCCGGCGGAAACCTCCTCGACCATCTCCAGCGCGTGCACGAACTAGTCGCAAGCTGGGGCGGAGACCGGCGCGTACGCCTGGCCGCGCTCTGCCACGCCACGTACGGCACCGACGGCTTCCCGGTCGCGCTGCTGCCGTTCGACCAGCGAACCCGCCTGCGAACGGCCATCGGTGACGACGCCGAAGCCCTGGTCTACCTCTACGACGCCTGCGACCGACGCACCACCTACCCCCACCTGGGCGCGACACCACTCCCGCTCACCGATCGCTTCACCGGCAAGACCATCACGCTGGACGCCGCCGACCTCACCGGCTTCGCCCTCCTCACCATCGCCAACGAACTCGACATCGCCCGCACCGCTCCACTCACCTCCGAAGCACGCCGCGACATCCGGGCCCTCATCACCGCGCTGGCGGCCTACATCCCCGACGTCACCGCCGCCCAAGCCCTCACCGACCCGGCCCTCCTCTGACGCCTCACCGGCCGGAAGCGGCTGTGTCGGCGCGGCATCCCCGACACCTCTATCTCAACAGAAAGTGCTTGAGACATCACTTGCAGTGACTAAACAGCGGAGCGGCAGGCCTGTACGACATATGGAGACCGGAGCACCCCGCACCGCCGATCCAGGAGGCCCTCCCCTGATGCGACTCTCCCCGTCCGCGGCCGCCGCCGCCTTCACCGCCGCCGTCGCGGTGCTATCGGCCGCCGTCCCCGCCCACGCGGCCAACGGCTACGACCGGTGCCCCGACGGCTACTACTGCATGTTCGCGGGCCTCGACGGCACCGGCGACATGATCACGCTGCGGGGCAGCATGCCCGACCTCGCGGCGCTCGGCATGAACGACCGCGCCAAGTCGGACTGGAACCGCACGCCCTCGACCATCTATCTCTGGTCCGACGCCCACTACACCGGCTGCACGGCCGTGACCTCCGCTGGGCCGACCGGCAAGGGCAACTTCTTCCCCACCTATCAGGACTTCTTCAGCGCGGTGCAGTTCGACGGTCCGGGCGGCCCGTCCTGCGGCGCGTCCCGATCCCGGCCCTGACCATCACTGCGGCCGCTGCCGTGCTGACTCTGGCCGCCCTGGCTGACGGTCTTCTCCAGGGCGTCCCCCCGAGGGCCGTGTCGTGTTCGCCGCGCTGGCCGAGTTCATCCGCGAGTTGATCGTGCAGGGCGCGCATGAGGGACTGGCCGCCCGCGACCTGCTGCCCGAGCCCGCCCGGTCGGTCAGCAGGTCGCGGGCCGGGTGACGTTGAGCCGTTGAACCAAGGTCGTTGGCAGCAATAGTCATGTTCTGGGCATTGCTGCCGCCGTTCGTCCGGCACAGCATGGGCGTGTGATGGCTTCTTCAGACCAGCGGCAGGTCACCTTCGTCTTGTTCGACGACTGCGTGCTCCTCGACCTCGCGGGGCCGCTCGATGTCTTTCATACGGTGTCGACATTGGGATCCGGCCCGGGATACCGCCTCGTCACGGCGTCGCCTGATGGCGGGCCCGTGCGTTGTGACAGCGGCGTGAGCGTGAGCGTCGACACCGCGTTGTCGGCTCCCGAGCTCGCGGCCTCCACCGACACGATGATCGTGGTAGGCGGACCAGGCGTCGATGCTTTCGCCGCGAACGAGGAGGCGATGGAGCAACTCGCGCGGCTGTCTCGCCGGGCACGGCGCACCGGGTCGGTGTGCACGGGGGCGTTCGCGCTGGCGGCCGCCGGTCTGCTGGACGGGTGTAGCGCGACCACTCACTGGGCCTACGGTGACCGGCTCGCCCGAAGGTATCCGAACGTTGTGGTCGATTCGGACAGGATCTTCGCGCGCGATCGTGATCGCTGGACTTCCGCCGGGGTCACGGCAGGCATCGATCTGGCTCTGGCGCTGGTCGAAGACGACTTCGGGGTCGAGTTGAGCCATGCGATCGCGGGTGCGCTGGTGGTGTTCGCCCGCCGCCCCGGAGGGCAGACCCAGTTCAGCACGCAACTGCGACACCAAACGGCCAAGAGCACCTCGGTGGCGGAGATCCAGCGTTGGCTACCCGATCACCTGGGTGAGCGCATCACGGTCGAGACGTTGGCGGAGCGCGCCCAGATGAGCCCTCGGACGTTCGCACGCGTCTTCCGCCGCGAGACCGGGACGACCCCCGGCGCTTATGTGGAGCAGCTGCGGATCGAAGCCGCTCAGCGGTTGCTGATCACCACGGCCCTGACGTTGCCGGTGGTCGCGCAGCGGGTGGGCTTGGGCCGGGTGGAGATCCTGCATCGTGCGTTCCTGCGCCGGGTGGGGACCACGCCTGGTCGCTACCGCGACCACTTCGCTGTTGCGAGCGCGTCATGAACGAACGCGCTCCCGACACAGCGCCTGGGACGGACTGGATCACCGGCGTACTCGGCCTCACCTTCACGGCTCTCGGCCTGTGGGCGGCGGTTGCCCCGGCGACGTTCGCCCGTACGGTCGCGAACTTCGGGCCGCTGAACGAGCACCTGATTCGTGACTTCGCCGCGGCGTCCCTGGCGTTCGGCATCGGGCTCATGGCGGCGGCGCGGATCGCGGCGTGGCGGACACCGATCCTGATGCTGGCCGCGATCTGGAACGGGCTCCATGGGATCTCGCACCTCATTGAGGTGGATCACGCTCATCCGCACGTCCTGGGGGCTGTGGAAGCCGTGCTGCTCGCGCTGGTGACGCTCGCGCTCTTGCGGCAACTCCGTCGATCCACCCGCACGTGACCCAGGCAGCCCTCGCCATCGCCCAGGACCTGGCTGACCAGGCGGCCCGATCAGTCATCCCGCAGAAGGAGAAGCACAGATGGGGAAGCAAGCACAACTGACCTCGCCGACGGCGTTCGTCGCCGAGGCGGAGCGGATGACCAACCAGCGAGACGTGGATGCGATCCGAGGAGTCTTCGCCTCCGATGGCCGATGGAGGTGTGTCATCGACGGTCTCGAAACCCACGACACCGGGATGGAGGCGATCGCGGACCGGTGGCGGCTGCTCTGCCGGTTCATGGCGGACCGCGATCTGGTGGTGCGGAAGGAACTCCTCGCCGCGACCGACGACCAGATCATCAATCGCTGGCACGGCCGGGCCAAGGGCGGTGCACGGCCGACCGGGATCGAGGTGTGGAGATTCGATTCCGGCGGGTTGGTCACCGAGCAACTGCTGATGGGGTTCCTCGACCCGCGACCCGAAACCTCCCCGGCCGTGATGCTGGGGCTGCTGGTCTCGCAGCCTGGCACCGCGCTCACCTTCGCGCGCCACCGCTTCGCAGGACGGGGGCAGGCGTGAACGACACGACCCGTACCCAGGTGGTCGTCATCGGCGCCGGCTTCTCCGGACTGGCGGCGGCACAGGACCTCGTCGACCACGGAATCAACGTCCTCGTCCTGGAGGCACGCGACCGTGTCGGCGGCCGAACCCTCAACGTCACGCTGCCCGACGGCAAGGCGATCGAGATGGGCGGCCAGTGGGTCGGGCCCGGGCAGGATGTCATCATCGAACTCGCCCGGGAGCTGGGCATCGCCACTTATCCGACCTACGACACCGGCCGCAAGATCCTGTGGCACCGTGGCCGGGCCCGTTCCTACCGAGGCAGCATCCCGCCGGCCGGCCCGGTCTCCCTGGCCGATCTCGGGCAGGCGTTGTTGCGGCTGCAGCGAATGGCGAAGACCGTCGACCCCCGAGAGCCGTGGCAGGCTCCCCGCGCCCAGGAGTGGGACCGGCAGAGCCTGGGAACCTGGATGCTGCGCAACACCAGGACCAGGTACGCACGGACGATGCTGACCCTGTGGTCCCACTCCGTGATGGCCGCCGACCCCGACGAGATGTCGCTGCTGCACGTTCTGACCCATGCGGCCGCACATCGCGGACTCATCGCGCTGATGTCGACCCGAGGCGGAGCCCAGGAAGAGCGGATCGTCGGCGGCTCACAAGGCCTGGTCCAGGCGATGGCCGATCGCCTCGGCGACCGGGTGATGCTCAACCGACCAGTGCGCCGCGTCCACCACACCGAAGTCGCACACGATGGCGCCGGTCAGGTCTGGGCGGAGACCGACACCCTCAGAATCGAAGCCGACCGACTCATCGTCGCGACCAGCCCCGTGATGGCCGGACGCCTGGACTACTCCCCACCACTGCCGGCCGGCCGCGACCTGCTGACCCAGCGCATGGGAATGGGCTCGATCGCCAAGGTCGTGACCGTCTACCCGAACCCTTTCTGGCGCGACGACCAACTGTCCGGCCAGACCACGAGCGACACCGGCCTGCTCGCGTGCACCTTCGACAACACCCCCCAGGGTTCCGACCTCGGCGCACTCGTCGGGTTCATCGCCGGCAGCAACGCACGCGCCTTCGCTCACATGGACCCGGCAGAACGACGCCGGCGGGTGCTGGACTCCATGGTCCGTCTGTTCGGACCCGCCGCCGCGGATCCGATCGACTACCACGAGAAGATCTGGATCGAGGACGAGTGGGCACGCGGTGGCTACTTCGGGATCATGCCGCCCGGCGGCTGGACCGCAGTCGGGCCCCACCTGCGGAAACCCATCGGCCCGATCCACTGGGCCGGCAGCGAGACCGCGGAGACCACGTTCGGCTCGATGGACGGCGCGATCCGAGCCGGCCGCCGCGCCGCCAAGGAAGCACGCAGCGCGCTCCGATCCCTGACTGAGACCGTGCGATGAACCAGCCCGCTACCGAGCCACAGCGGAGGAACGCGAGGTCTTCGAGCACTCTGCGCTATAGACTCGCCACATTGCGTGAACATACGGTGACGTTCTCCGCAGCCATGGAGAAGGAGAGTCACATGAGCGACGGCGTGGCGCCCTGGTACGGGCGCAGTTTCGACCTGCTCGACACCGACCGCAACGGAGTGATCGAGGCGAACGATCTGGCGGCGCTGGCCAACGGGCTGCTCCGGGCGGGCGATATTCCCGTCGACTCGGCGAAGGGTCAGGCGCTCCGTGCCGCGTACCGGCGCTTCTGGGAGATCATCAGCGAGTACGCCGACGCCGACTCGGATCGGCGGATCACCCGCGAGGAGTTCATCAAGGCGATGGACGGCGGGATGAGCAGGGGCTCGATGTTCACCGAAGGCGTCACCGACGCGGTCGCCGCGGAGTTCGCGGTGGTCGATGCCAACGACGACGGACAGGTCGACCTGGCGGAGTTGCAGAGGTTCCTCCAGAGCGCCGGCCTGCCGGAGGACGAGGCCCGCCAGACCGCGGCCGACATCGACCGCAACGGCGACGGCATCGTCTCCCTGGAGGAGTACGAGCAGGCCTGGCGCAGGTACTACCTCGGCGGAGACTCACAGACCCAGTCGTAGCTAGAGCCTCCGGCCGAGCTGACGGCCCGTCCCGTCGAAGGGGATGGTTCAGGGGTGACCCGGAGGTCATCGGGCGGCGGGCCATCCCACAGGATCGGTTTGCCGTGGCGGGTCAGCCAGACCCGGCCGGCGGCCAGGTCGAAGACCGGGTACGGGTCCTGGCCCGCCGACCGGAAAGCGCGCATCGTCTCCGACGAGCTACTGAGCTCCGGCTGTAACCCCGAGGGAGATGGTCTGCGGGGAAGCGTTCACGAATAGCGCCCCTCAACGCGGTGATGTGGACGACCACGACACATGATCATCCGGCCCGCAGGAAGGGAGGGGCTCTGCCATTGATGTTGCCGACCGGCAGGAGAGCGGCGGCGCGTCAACTTCGTGCCTGGCAGGGCGAGGCCGCGGCGGGTTGTCCGTGGCGGAATGGTGTCATCTGAGCTCGCACAATCCTGATGACAAACGATCAACGGCTGGCTCGGGCATGTGTGCGTCGGGGAGTTTTACCCCCTAACCGGCCACAACCATTCCATCTGGTCGATCGCTTTCAGCCCCGACGGCCGCACCCTGGCCAGCGGCGGCGACCGAGCGATCCACCCGTGGGTGCTGGACACAGCCCAGGCCACCAAGCGTATCTGTGCCGCGTCCAGAAGCGCCCTGACCTCGCGGGAATGGCAACGCCACGTCGGCGGCGGCCTCCCCTACAACCCGCCATGTGCGCAGTAGCCAACCCGGTGTGCGGCTTTCAGCTGGTGAAACCAGGCGGTCGGTGACCCTCACCCGGACCCCACTCCAGCAGCTGACCAAGAGGTTGCGGCTGAGCAGTCGCGCCACCGCCGCAGTCGGATTGCGGCGTCCTGCATGATGCTGGGCCAGTGCGGCCGCACCCGGTCGAGCGCGGCCGGCGCCGCCTCGACCCGGGTGGGGCCACAGGGTGCCACAGCCACCATCCGCTCGCCTTGCGCAGCGGTTCAAGAGCTTCCTAGCCGGCGCGGGTGCTGTCCGCCGCCGACGGCTAGGGCTTGATCAGGCCGTACAGATCCGTGATCGTGCTGTCGTCGGCGATCAGTGGGAGGGTGTCGAAGATCAGGCTCCAGTCCGCCACCCGGCCGTCGCGGTGTCCGAAGCGTTCGATGATCCCGAACGAGGTGGTGCGGCGCTGGGCGTTCACCGTGCCGTACCACTCCTGGTAGGTGGCCTCGCGGGTCACGACGCGCCGGCCCGGTGCGAGTCCGGCCTGCGGGTCGGTGCCGAGCTTGCCGAAGAACCGCTGGAGGTACGCGATCTTGCCGGCGCGCGTGCGCAGCGTCCGCTCCTGCAGCCCGGTGCCCGACAGTGGCGCGCGGCCCACGCCGTCGACGAGGGCCGCGGCGTCCCTGCGGTTCCATGCCGCGACCCGCCGCGTGACGTCGCCGGGACGTGCGGGTCCCGCGGTGGGCGAGGCCTTGCCCCGGCTCCGGTCGGAGATCCCTGCGAAGACGTCCTCCAGGGTCGAGCGGAGCGGCTTGAACCACGTGTACCGGTCGTAATAGCGCCGCCCCTGGACCACCTTGCCGTCCTTGTCGAGCACTACCCGGTAGATCGCCGGATAGCTCACCTTGTGCCCGCTCAGCGTGGCCTCGTTGTCCGCCCCGTACATGACCGTGCCGGATCCGACGGCGATGCGCGTCGGCCGGAAGCCGAACAGCGGAACGAGCTTGAGGGTGCCGCGGATCGACGTCTCGATGTTCTGCCGTCCCACCACGGGTAGGCGGGCGGCCTCCCAGAGGGTGGCGTCCTCGGTCCACATGCTGCCGTAGACGGCCACGCGGGCGTTCAGTTCCTCCTCGTTGGGCTTGGCGGGGTCGCTGTAGGTCGGCATCGCGCCGAACCTGGTCTGCCGGTCGATGAAGGCCTGGTCAGCCGCCGTCACCGTGCCCTCGATGACCGGTCTTTGCTCGGCTTGGGCGGGGCCACCGATCGGGAGCGGCACTACGAGGGCGGTGAGGGTGAACGTCACTGCCATGGCGCGAGTCTTCATTCCGTTCCCCCGGGGGTTGGTGTGGGTGGGTCAGCGGAACGCCCCGCCCGGTGCGGTCAGGCGGTGCGGGCGGAACCGCGTCGAGGATGGCCACATCGATCGCGATCGGCTCGGCGGAGTCCTCAAGGCCGGGCGTAGCGTTCCCCTTCGTGGTCGTTCCTGCTGATCACGAAGTTACGGAGCAGGGAATCTTGAGGAATCTGTCGCACTTAGGTATTCGCGCGGCGATCGTCTGGTGCGGTGCCGCATCAGCGGGACGCTGCGACATGCGGGCAAGCCCGCATGTCGCCTCACCCCTGGCCTGCTGGAGGGCCGTCCGACGCGAGAGAGACGCTCTGAAGCTCCGCGCCGCCGAGGCCGCGCGCGAGCGAACCGGCCGCCACGTCGTGGTGGTGCCCGCGCTGTACGGGCAGGACGTGGACGAGCTCGTCGCCAACGCGACGGCGCGCTACAACGCCGCCTGCGAGCAGGAGTACCGCGAAACCCAGCTGCAAGGCCCCAAGGACGGGCTGTTCCCCAACCCCGAGGACTGCCACACGTACTTGGCGTGCGGGATGAACTCCGCCGGCGAGATCGTGGCCGAGGTCCAGCCCTGCCCCGCGCGGAATGCGCCTGGCCGGTGCTCACCGGGACCTGGTACTACCCCGAGGGCAAGGAGGTGCGAAGCAACCTCGGCTCATTGTGGAAATGCGTCAACGGCAGCTGGGAGCGGGTGGGCGACGAAGGGACGACCACAGGAGAGCTTTTCGGCACCACAATAGGCAACCTGAGCGATCGCGCGCTGAAGACCGACGTGGTCGCGAGGCGTTGCGAGGAAACGCAGGGGAAACGTCGTCCCGTGTTCCCTGGGGCCGATCATCTCCGCGACGTGACCTCTTCGAACGCGATGTGAGGACTCTGGCATGACTCCTACGGGCGATCTCCCCCACGCCAGCCGGCGCACGTTTCTACGACGAGCAGGCCTGACCGCGGCTGCCGGCGCGATGCTTCCCCTCGTCGAAAGTCCCTCCGACTTCGCACTCGCCTCCACCGCAGACCCCGATCAGCTCTTCAAGGCGGGCAGGTTCGGGGAGGCTGAACGCGGCTACCGGAGGCTTCTGCGCGGAGAGCCACGTAATGCGCGCGCCCTCGCTCAGTTGGGGTACATCGCCCTCCTGGCCAATCGGTTCGGTCCCGCTGAGACGTACCTGTCCAAGGCCGTCGCGCTGACGCCTGGCGACGTCACCTCAAGGCAGCGGCTCGCCGAGTGCTTCGTGCGGCAGGACCGGCTCACCCCCGCGATACCGTTGCTGCAGAGCACCAACAGGCCCCGCGACACGGCGTTCGCCGAGGTGTACTCGCACATCAGCGGCGTCCCGTGGCAGGTGTACGGGGCGCGGGGCACGCGCGTTCCCTTCTGGTCCCTTGACCCCATCCCTTCTGTCAAGGCCTCGGTGAACGGCGGGGAGCCGAAGACGTTCCTCCTCGACACCTACGCGACCTTGGACTTGACGCAGGACGCGGCGGAAGAGGCGGGTCTGCGCGCGGTGGCCTCCTATTCCGGAGGAGTCGTCGACGGGCACCCGGTCACGCTCTATCTGGGCGTTCTGGATTCGTTCAAGGTCGGGGACATCGAGATCCGCAACATTCCGGTGCAGTGGAACGACGCCCAGCGGCCGCCTCTTCCGGGCGGGCCGCCGGCGGGCGCCTTCGGGACGACGATCTTCTACCACTTCCTCACCACGATGGACTACGCCGGCCGGGCCCTGATCCTGCGACGCAAGACCCGAGGCCGGCGGCGCGGGTCCCAGGCGCAGGGCCGACTGCCGCTCTGGCTTGCCGGCGACCACTTCCCGTGCACGCTGGGCAGCCTCGGCGACCACGGGCCGCGGATGGTCACCGTCGACACCGGCGGCATCGGCAGCGCCCTCGACACCACGGTCGAGATCGCCGAACGGGTCGGCATCGAGGTCGACTACGAGCATCCGATGGAGCGGTTCGGGCGCACGAGCTATCCGATCACCGCCGACCGGATCAGCCTCGGCAGGGCCGTGGGACGGAACGTGCGCGGCGTCGCGGCGAAGGACGTCTTCCCTGGCCTTCCCGGCCCTGGCCAGTCAGCGCAGTTCGGATTCGACCTGATCGCCAACTTCACGCACGAGTTCTTCAAACCGTTCGCCATCACCTTCGACTACACCGACATGAAGCTCTCCGTCACGCGCAGATAGCGCCGCGCCGGTCGGAGCCGGTCCAGCACCTCGGTCATCATCAGAAACCGGGCGCCGTCCGGCAGCGGCAGATCAGGCCGGACGACCTCCCTCGCAGTTGCGCACGAGGTCGTCTCCGCGACGTTGAGCGCCCTCATCTGGGGCGACCGGACCCTGGCGGACGCACAGAAGACCGGTGACCTCGCCCTCGAAGGCGACCCGGCGATCGCCGGACGGTTCTTCGCCCTCTTCCCGCTGCCCCCCACCGCCGACCGTCCGGACGCGGCCATGAGCGCCCCAACTGGCACCCCCTGACGACAGAGCCGCCCACCCACGGACCACCGCCCGCGAACGTCGCTGCTCGCGGGCGGTGGTCAGAGGGTTTGGCGGATCAGTGCCAGTCGCTGATTCGTACGTCGTGCGGGTCGGGGGCGCCTTGCCCGGTTTCGAGGCGCTGCTTGAGGCTCATCAGGAAGGTGGCCCACTTGGTGCTGCAGTGGTTCATGAACTCCACCTGCTCGCGCCAGCCCTCGTGACTGAACAGCACGATCGTGTAGTCGCCGTCCTGGCGGAGGTCCCAGCGCACGGTGGTGCCGACCCACTCCGGCGGTCCGGGCACCGGTCCGACAAGCTGCTGTGGCCCGCGCTGCCGGGCTTTCCCGTGGGCGACGCCTGGCTGCGCAGCACCACCCGGCTGCCATGCCGGGCAGCTGTGCCTTCTCGCCGTTCTTCAGAGTGAGCGGGCCGACGCGTGGCGGTCTCCTGAGTACGCCCGGTCGCGGCTCAAGGCCGAGGCCCGAACGTCCGCAAGGTGACGGTGGCATCGGGGGATCGGCACCGGCTCCCGGCCTGGCTGTTCTCGCACATCGCATGGCGCAACGTGACAGGGCACTGCCCACACGGGTCGGGAATGCGGGCTGCAGGAACGGGTGGCCTGCGATGACGCGGGCAGGCGCAACCCGATCCTGATGACGCGCCGGTCAGTGCGGGGTCGCCGACCGGGACCGGCCTAGTCGATCGACCACCAGGACGACCACGGGCCCGGGTAGTAGTCGGGGCCTTCTGCGCCATTGCGTTCCACGACCTGGATCCGGACCCGGCCGGACTCCCGGAGGTTCGCGTTGCAGTAGTTGCCAGGGCCGGCTTCTCCGCCGGCGTCATGGCATGTGCCGCGGTCGCCGTAGTCGGTCTCCCACTTCACGACGATGCGGCGGCCGTTGGACACCCAGTCATCGGCGTTGAAAACATCGCCGTAGGACTCGAAGCATCCTTCACCGCCCATCATGGACGGTCCGCCCTGGATGCAGCGGTTTCGCAGTGGGGCGGACTCGGCGGGAACCGCGGTTACCATCAGTGTCGCGGCGCCGACGGCGGCAGCGATTATGCTGGTTCTGGTCAGTCCGACTTTTGGACGGATTCGCATGGACAGTCCCTTCAGGGGGGTGGTCGGGCGGGCAGGGAATTGTGGCGGCCATTTACCCGATGAGGGCCGCGCGGCGGGGCCGAGATTCGCCGCAGGAACGCGACGTTGAGATCAGCTTGGGGTCATGCCAGGGCTCCTCACGCCGTGTTGAGTCCCGCGCTGCGGGGATGATCACGGCCGATGTGAGGACACAGAACACGGGAGCATGTTTCCTCAGCGTTTCCTATCCCGGCTGTGGGACGACGGCCGGCATCGACGCGCGTACGAGATGCTGATCGTGCGTCATACGCGCCAGGGCGACCCGATCGCAGATCACAAGGCATTCCTCGCGTCCGGGGTCCGTCTGTAGCCAGACAACATCGAGGCGATCGTTCCGGGGCTGGTGCACGCGCTACACGGCCACGCCGAGAGCACCCAGACCGAGTAGGCGGCTGTCGGTCCCCGGTAACACGACCCGCAGAGGTCGGGTGTCGTCGCGGTCGCCAGCTTGTTGATCCGGCGGACGCGACCACAGCCTCCGCACTTGCGGTTCCTGTGGCAGTCGTCGCAGATCCGGGGAGGTTGCCGCGGCGCGCGTGCCAGCGCCCGACCTCCTCGCAGTTCGCGCAGGCGACCGGCGGCCGCCTCACACACGCCGGGCAAAGCGCCTCCCCGTTCGCCGTCCGGCCGTCAACGCCCCGGACTTGGCCGCAGTTGCCGCAGGCTTGGAACGCCGGTAGCAGTTCTTGCAGATCACCCCGTCTGGGGTGCGGGTTCCGACCCGGTTGACCCGGCCGCATCGGGAGCAAGTCTCGCGACGGGCCTGCTCGGCGCAGTTCGAGCAGTAGCGGGTGACTGCGGCGGTGGCGTCGCCCGGGTCCTGGCCACCCACTCCTCGTCGGAGCCGTTCTTCGAAGGGCTGGACCGCGACACCGACCGGGACCGGACCCGGACGACCGCCGTGGACCAGATCGAGAACGTCCCCGACTGGGCGGGGCCGTACGCCGAGACCCTGCGGGTGGCGGAGTGAGGGCACGCGTGCGTGGCAGCGTATCGGTCGCGGCTCCGAGAGAAATCGACGATCCGTGCTGCCTGCCCGAAGAAGAAGCCCAGCGGCTGGTGTCGGGCTCCCCTGGCATCGCCTCGTGGTGATCGGCGACGGAGCGGCCGAGGGAGTCGGGGAGCCCATGGAGGGATTCCGACGCAGGTCGTGGGCGGACCGCGTCTCGAACACGCTGCGGGCCGTCCACCCCGAACTGGCCTACATCAACCTGGGCAAGCGGGGCCTGCTGGACGCTGACATACGGGCCCGTCAGCTCGCCAGGGCGCTGACCCTCAAGTCCACCCTCGCGGTGATCGCCTGCGGGGGAACCGACGTCCTCGGCGTCTCCTTCGACGCCCACGCGGTGGAGATCGAGCTGAGCCGCATGATCGGCCCGCTGCGCGACACCGGCTGCACGGTGCTCACGATGGGCGTGCCCGACATGTCCTGCTCACATCTCGTGTTGGAACAGTGCCAGGCCGAAGCGCGGTACCGCGCCCGGCTCCTGGCCGAGCGCACCGAGGCCATCTCATTGCGGCACGGGGCGCTCTACGTGGACCTCGCGCGGCGGCCCGTGACGCCGGGGCCGAGCCCCTGGAGCTCGACCGCTCCCTATCTGAACTGCCGCGGCCACGCCATCGCGGCGGGGGCCGTCATCCAGGGCCTCGGAATGCTCCTGTCGAGCCGTATCTGAGCGACGACAAGCCGTCCGGCGGGGCCCGGCCGCGCAGGACGGCTTCTCAGGTAAGGGCGTCGGCGGCCTGCGGCGCGGCAGACCTGTGCCGTGCCACCGCCAGGGCCGACGCGGCGCGCAGCAGCCCGTCGATACGGGGGTAGGGACCTTGCCAGCCCAGGAACTCCGCTCGCCGAAGGCCGTTGTCCCGGGTGAGGGTGGCCTCCCGCTGCGTGATCCCTGTGGTCAGCACGGCCGAGAGATGCAGACCGCCCCGGTGTTCCCGCAGGACATGAGCCAGTTGGACGACGCGCGCGGGAGCGTCATCGGGGCGCTGGACGTCCCGCCAGCCCGCGAACAGAGGGATACCGGGCACCTCCACCCGGTCGGCGACTGTCTCCAGGAGCTCGGCTAGCCGGGCGGCGGACGAGAAGCCGCCAGGCAGCGGCGCCCCCAGGCACGGCACGACTCCGCGTAGCGGGCCGTGATCTCCGGTGGCGGCGGTGTGTCCGGCTGCGCCGCACAGTGCGTGCGGACGAACTCCAGTGGGAAGAACCCGAAGACGGCGGCGGTGACGTCCGCAGTCACTGGCCCAGGACACCGCCGCGTCCCCCGGAAGTAATAGCCGTGGCGGGACATGCCCAGGTCCGCGGCGGCCTGCCAGGCCTCCGGACTCTTCATGAAGGAATCACCGAGGCGGCGCACGTCGTCCTTGGTCGTGGCCACGCACGCACGCGAACCGGACATCACAGATCCTCCCCTGGACGTGGTGGACGGCGCCCGCGACGCCGGCCTCGCTCAGCGGCTCCGCAGGTGCTGCCCCAGGCTTCGTACGATCTCGGTGCACAGGATCGCCTGGCCGCGGGCGTTGAGATGCAGGCCGTCGGTGCTGAAGATCTCCTCGTTGCCCGCGGGGTGCCGGGGCAGGTCCACGTGGACCGCTCCGAGCCGCTCGGCCACCTGCTTGGTCCGCTCCGACCAGGCGGCGATGCGCTCGCTCATCGGCTTGCGGTACCGCTCGTCGACGTACGGGGAGACCGTGATGTCGAAGAGGCCCGAGGTGACGACCGTGCACCCCGATTCCCGCAACGGCGTGATGATGAGCGACAGTTCGGACTCGACCGCGTCGACGTCGAAGTGCCGCTGCAACATGTCGTTGCCTCCGCAGAACACGACGGCCAGGTCCGGCCGGAACTCCAGCGCCGGTGCCAGCTGCGTCTCGCGCACCTGCGCGGCGAAGAGGTTGCGCAGCCCCAGCTTGAGGACCTCCAGGTCCGGCTGCACGGTCCGCATCTCCTGGATGAAGCGCTCCGCCCAGGGCAGGTGCCGATAGCCCTCGTACGCCTCGGTGACTCCTTCGGCGCCGCTGTCCCCCAGTACGGCAAGCCGCTTCCACGGGGCGTCTGCCAGCACACGGGCGCCCTCGCCCGGGGACAGCAGCTGGGGGTCGGCGGCTTCGGCTGCGTACTCCATCGTGTCGGTCATGTCTGGACTCCTCTGAAGGCTTCGCGGGATGGGGATCAACGATGCCAGCCGGTGGGTTGCCGGGCTGGCGAGAATCCGGCGCCATCCTCCGACGCCGTTCCGGTGTCCGGACGGCCGGCCCGACCCGGCAGCCTTCGCCAGCCACGGGCCGTCGCATGCCGGACCAGGACAGGATCGTCGCCCACGACGACCGGGAGCATGGGAAGGTCGGATGCGTGATCGCCGTAGGCACCGCACTCGGCGGGGTCCATGCCGTGGGTTTCCATGACGGTCTGTGCGCATGGGCGTGATGAGGCGTCCGGTGTGGACGCCTTCGACGGTTTCGAGGCGGGCGCCCACGACCTACGCGGCGCCGAGGCAGTCGGCCAGCGGATCGAGGCAGGGGGCGAAGGAGCCGGACACCAGCACGGTGAACTCTCCCCGGCGCAGATGCTCCTGGAATGCCTCCAGGCTGGCGGGCAGGAACAGGTTCCCCGCACACCGCTCCTGCCGGAACCACGCACGCCCCTGGGCGGACAGATCCACGGCGCGCTGCCCCGCGTACACGCGGTAGTGGTAGTAGGCGCGCATGACCTCTGCCCTGCCGGCTCCCTCGGCGGCGAGCGCGCGCAGTGCCGACGCGGGTGTGGTCCGTCATGCGCCGAGCACCTCCCGGACCGTCGCGTCGAGCTCGGCCGCCCCGAGCGAGGAGTGCCAGACGTGGCCCACGTACATGCTGTCCTCGTAGTACAGACACGCGGAGAGCGCCGCCAGGACGTACGCCGCCTGATCGGGGCGGTCGTCGGTCGGTGATCCGAACGCCTTGACCAACCTCTGCCCCAGCGGATGCGCCATGCCGGCCCGGACCACGGCGAGGTGCGAGATGAGCTGGCTGGTCGCATAGGCGTTGATCCGGTCGGGCAGGTCCGTGTGGCGCAGACCGGACGCCCACTGCGCGAGCCGCACGGTCAACGACCCGTCGGCTTCCGGTGTTCGTGGCACCTCATACCCCTGCCTGTCGTGGTAGGCCCGGGGTCATGCCCGAGTGAGTACGAGCACAGCGTTCTGTCCGCCGAACCCGAAGGAATTGCTGACGGCCACCTCGGGACGGCTGTCCCGGCCGGTCTTGGAGACGACGTCGATCTCGATGCGGGGGTCCTGGCTCATGTAGGCGGTGACCGGGTGGCGCGGGCGGAGTCCATCGCGGCCTCGACAGCGACCTCGACCTCCCCGGCCGCAGATGCGGACCGGCCTTCGACACGTGTGCTTAGGTGGCACTCAAGATCACACCCCGGTCGTGCGGCTCCTCGGCGAACATCCGCACCTCTCGGGCGTCGGGCCACTGATCGCTGTACCGCTCGGCCAGCGCCCAATCCCGGCCGCCCGGGTCGGCCAGCCGTCGCGGTGTGCAGCGCCTGCTCCAGCGCGCCGGTACGGGCCGGTCGGGAGTGCGGCAGGGTCGCCTCCTCCTACAGGAGGGTGCAAGATCATCCAGGGACAGGATGTCGCTTTGATCTTCTGTTGCCTATGGTCAAGATCATCAAGCCCCCGCTCCTGACCCCTCGGAGGAATTCGCGTGCGAAGCATGCCCGCACCTGCGGTTGCACTGGCCACGGCGGCCGTGACCGTCACGCTCGTCCTCACCCCGGCGATCCCCGTCTGGGCCGACCCCGGCCGACTCTCCCCTCGAAGCACCGACGTTGTGCTGGACGATCCGGCGCCGGTCAACCGACCCACCCTCGTCAAGATCAAGAATGATGCGCAGGCAAAGGGCATCTCCCTGCAACAGGCCCTGGACATCCATATCGCCCAGGCCGCCAACCGGCTCACCAAAGCCGACGAACCCGACGGACCAGTCGATATCCCCAATGTGACCATCGACGATCTGACCGCCGCGCAACTGCACGACCTGGCACTGATCGCCAAGGATGACGGCACCGATCTGGCCACGGCGATCGACGCGCACGGCTGGCAGGACCAGTTCAACGACATCGCCGACAAACTCGAAGACGATTACCCCGACCAGTTCTCCGGCGCAATCAAAGCCGATGACGGATCCTCCGCGTGGTTCGGGTTCAAGGGCGCCATCCCCCCGGCGGCGATCGAGACGGTCAAAGCGCTTCCGGTGAAGGTGACGCTCACCGGCAACCGGGGTTTCAGTGAGAAGGAACTTGACGCCCAGAATCGCGCGGCACACGCACATGTAGTCCAGAACTCCGCCGTCGCGGCAGCGTCCGCCGGTTATGACATCCGCACCGGTACCGTCACCGTCAGCGCGCAACTCAAACCAGAGGTCAAGCGTAACGCCACACTCGAAGCAGAACTGGATCCCCCTACCCCATCAGTCAACGGCATCTCCGCCAAAACCGTCGTGGCCAACGCTTCGAAGGCTCCCATGGACGGCTACCTCCGAGGCGGCGGCTGGCTTGAACGGCGTACGGCCAGCGACAACTACGCGGCGCACTGCACAGCCGCCTTCAACGTGATTGAACGCGGTGGCTCGGCCAAGCGATCCTCAACCGCTGGGCACTGTATGTGGGCTCATGAACTGCTGCGCCACCGAAACCACGGTAACGACACCGGGCACACCCAAGTCGTCCGAAAGATGAAGCACATGGGCGAGCACGGCGACATCGCGTTCAACAACACCGGCACCGCCGGGTCCGACACGCCGACAAGGACGTTCTACTTCACCCACACCAAGAAGCGCTACGCAGACAAAGAGAACCGCCCGCGCGTGGGAACCAGGGTCTGTAAGTACGGCAGGACCACCGGAGAAAGCTGCGACAACGTCGAACAACTCGGATGGATCAACGACTATGGGCAGTGGGGGTATCCGGTCGTCTATGGCCTGGCCGAGACCAAGAAGGGCTACACCCAGGGTGGTGACAGCGGCGGCCCCTGGTACTACGGCGGCACCGTCTACGGAGTCACTAGCGGCGGAGACCGGTCCGGGGACATCTTCACGCCAACCGACACGACGTTCTACAAGCACGGCTATGTCGTCTGGACCAGGTAGTTCCTTCGCCTAGAGCCGCACACGTGGAGCTGCACACGTGACGGGGTGGCAGTGAAGCCCGTGCCACTCGGGATCATCTGAGGGGCGGCCGGACAGCAGCCACAGGTTCTGTCCGGTCGCCGGCCCGGCGGCCGGACAGACCGCTTTTCCACCACATCTGATGGCACTTGGAGAAAAGATGTCGGGGTGGTAGCAACGTGGCTGAATCTCCTGCGACCCGAGCAGCGCGTGAGATGAACTGACCATTGGCGCCGGCGCGTTCAAGAGCGTGTCGGCCGTCTTGGCCGAGTACGTCACGGCCAAGGCGTTCGCGGCCGCGGGCGATCATGTCAAATGGCCCGGCGGCACCGGGATGTACGACCTCGCCACGCACCCGGTGTACACCGACGTCAAAGGTTCTTTCTGAACGGTCAGAGATGTGACATTGACCTTGAGGTCTGTCGCTGCCGCCGCGGCGGCAGCGGCGTGAACCGGGACGGTGAAGGTAGCCGGGGCCAGCACGGCGGCCGCGGTGATGGCCGCGGGGCGGATCTGCGGGCGGGGGATGTACAGGAGCAGGCGGATTCGCTTTTCAGGGCCAAGCTTGCCGACGCGCCCGGTGATCTTGTGATGCAGGCGGCCCCTCACGTAAAGCTTGTACGACTTTGCCACCAGGGCCTTTTGCAGTAGGTCTGCCTGATGTGGTCGTACATCATGATGCTGTCACGTTTGACCGTGCGACTGCGGACACCCTTCAGCGCGGCATCATGGTTATCGCGTCTGGTGTCTTTACGCACAGCCGTAGCTGGATGTCGTTGCGTGAGTGCGCGCCCAGCGCCATGAACTCACCGGCACGGCAAACGCCCTGTTCGCTGAGGCACAGGTCGGCGGCCAAGCCGACCGCACCGCACACCTTCCGACAGTTCTGGTACGCCTGTGCGGAGTGCAAGCCGCTCTTGAACGCCGCCGACTGGGACGCCCTCGCCCGTCGCGCTGGTCTGCCGTTCCGGTGCCGACCACCGTCGTGAGCAACTGGCAGGCATTCGCCAGCCAGCGCGGCCACGCCGAGCCGATGCCTGACGGCGGCTGTCGCTGGCCTGTTCTACGCTCGCGGCGCGGCTGTAGCGCCAGCCGAATCCTGAGCTCGGCCCGCCCCACGCGGGACCGGGCAGTGACGGAAAAGACGTCGCAGATTCCGCGCGGTTGGGCTGATCGTGTCCGCTGGCTGGTTATTGCTGGGCCTCGATGACGGCTCGGCAGGGCAGAAGGTCCCGGCTGACCCGGTGGCCCTTGACGGCGGTCAGGCCGGGTGGTGATCAGGTACAGCGTTGAGTTCGATGCCGTACTCGAGCAGGGCCTTCATCGCGCACAAGGCGGTACTGAATCCGCCGACGGTGTCGTTGACCCAGCGGACGGCGTCGTCCCCTGAGCCCTGGAAGCCGGTCTCGGTTATCTCGACGAACGTGGCGTTTTCCGTGCGGGTGGTGAACCGCAGTTCGACCGTGGTCGGCTGCTCGTAGTTGCCCCACTCGAACCGGATCAGTCGGCCTTCCTGCACCTCCTTGACGCGAACCTCGACGGATGCGCCATAGGTCTCCCACTCCCAGCGCAGTTCGGCCCTCGCGACCATCGGGCCGCTGCTCTTGCTGTACCAGAAACGGCGGGTGACGGCCGGATCAGCGAACGCTTGGAACACCTCCTCAGCCGATCTACGGACGATCATGCATGCATACGCGGCGGGAGCCTGCGTGAGGTGGAGTTTCTGCATAGAAATGATCATGCCCTTCGCCTGGAAAAGTCAATGAGCTGGTCCAGCGTGAGCTGCCGGTCGCGGTCAGGCGACGGCAGGACAGGCTCCGGAGCCGGGTCGGCCAGCAGTTGCTCGGCCGTCTGGAGGACGAACCGTTTGGCTTCGTCGGATCTCGCCGTCTCATCCCCGTACACTCCCACGCTACCTTGACATTCCAAGGTTATCATATACCTTGATAGGTCAAAGTAACTGATAACTCATGCTGAGCAAAGCGCCGAGCGAACGTTTGAGGAGTTCGGCCGGTACGTGAGGCAGGAGCAGGCCGCCGGCCAGCGCGAGCTGCGCCAGCGCGAGGGTGGGCACCGCTTCCTGAAGACCGAACAGGGCAGTGAACATCAGTACACTGCCGCCCACACCACCCACGGCCGACAGCCGGCTGAGACCGAAAGTCAGAACCGACGCGGCCACCAGCGTCGCGATGAGGTCAGCCGAATCATGACGGCCGATGCGTTTCGTGGCGAGATCGCACCTGGCCTGTGCCAGGTCAACCGGCGGCAGCGAGAGAACAACGGTCGGGCACATCAAAGGGGCCTTCCTTGTCCCCATGCTCACGGAGACCTGCTGGCTATCGGCAGCCTCTACCTCGACATGCCGCGCTTGGGCGGCCCCACCCCACAGGGGACCGAACTCGGCCCCGGCCGCACCACCGTGAGCCGCACCGGGTGACGCCCTGATCGCTGGGCGGCGCGCGCGCTTTCCTGGACGCCGCCCTCAGCCAGGCCACCGGTGACACCGGGGTGCCCATGGCCTGGCCGTCTGATCATCCCGCGATCGCCCGAGGACGATCCGCCTGGCTCATGGGTCGAGCATGCGCGTCACCAGATCCTGCCACCAGAGGAGGGCGTCGGCTGCGTCCTGCCGGGAGGGTCCGGTCAGGCCCGCACTGCGCCGGAACTGCTGGCCGACGATCGGTTCCATCGCGAGCGCTTGATGCAGGGCGGCGACGGTGAGCTGGGTGTGGCGGCGGTCGGGCGCGGGGCGTTGCCGCTGCCGTGCCCGCGCGGTGATGCGTTCGTGGAGGGCGTCGACGACGTCGTCGAGCATCCCGCTGCCCTGATCGCGCCATCCTGACTGGTGCAGCGCCAGCGCCAGCTCGGCGTAGCCGTCGGCGTAGAGCTGTGCGAGCGCGTGGACGAGTGCGCCGACATCGGCGTCATCGCTGACCCAGCCCGCGACCACCTGACGGATGCGTTGCCGCACCTGTGCGCCGCCATGTTTGAGCAGCGCGGTCAGGAGCTGATCGCGGGTGCCGAAGTGGTGATTCACCGCGGCGTCGGTGATGCCGACCTTGGCCGCCACGGCGCGTACCTGGACGGCCGCCAGGCCGCCCTCGGCCAGCAACTGCTGGGCCGCTTGGAGGATGAGCCGTTTGGCTTCGTCGGGATCTCGCCGTACGCGTCGCTGCACCCACTCACCATACCTTGACATCTCTAAGTAGCAGCGTACCTTGAAAGATCAAAGTAGCTGAGAGGGGAACCCTGTGCTGACGCTCGACCGGCTCGCCGAGGCCGAGCCCGGCACGCGCGGACGGCCGCGCCGCCGACCGGGGCGACGAGCCCGGCCGCCGGCACAGGCGTCGATCTGCTCTGAAGTGCTTGTAGGCGAACGAGCGGTCCCTGTTCGGCTCGCAGAGAGTTCCGTGTGACACATCGGAGTCTTCACTCATCATCTTGGGGTGCTCATGGACGTGTGGCGTGATGGTCAGGTGCGGCAGGGCGACGGTGGGCGTCGTTCGAGCCGGAGGGGACGAACGTGCGGGTAGGGGCGCGGAGGCACTCGACCGCGTTGGCGATGACGGCGGTGCTGGTGGCATCGCTGGTGCAGACGGTGACGTTGCCTCCCTCGCCCGCGCAGGCGGCGGAGCCGGGGCCGAAGATTCCGCGACGGGATCTGCCGCTGATGGCCTCGACCGCGAAGACGGTCGGTGGCTCGAAGCGGTCGGTGCCCAAACAGCCGAAGGCCGACTTCACGCCGCTGGCGCGCAAGCCCGCGACCAGCAAGCAACTGCGGGCGGGGGACGCGGCGCCCGAGACCGGTCTGGTGAGCCCGGTCGACCAGGCTGTGGTGTCGACCGAGACACCGACGTTGAAGGTCCGGGACGTCGGTGCGGGGGTGCTGTATTGCTTCAAGGTGTCGACCGGGTTCGACGGGCGGTCGGGCAGTGTCGCCGATTCGGGGTGTTTGTCGAAGCCGGAGTGGACGGTGCCGCGGCATGTGCTGAGCGACGGCGGACAGTACACCTGGGCGGCCGCTACAACGCTGGGGAGCGACCAGTCGGTCACGTCGCCCTCGTGGGTCGGGCATTTCACCGTCAATCAGCGGGTCGGAGACCCAGGACCGGCGCCGGCCGACACCTCCGGACCGGTGACCGTCAACTTGTTCAACGGCAACGCCCAATACAAGAACGCCGGTCCGGCGTTCCAGACGGTCGGCGGCAGCGCCGGGGTGACGTTCAGCTTCAACTCCCGGCAGAGCGGTGAGGCGCACGGCGTGCGCGCGTCCTACTTCAACGACTCACGACACAACGGGACTCCTGATGACGCCGCTGTGCTGGTGCGGCGCGAACCGTCCGTCAACCTCAACACCATCCGGGACTCGCTGCCCGACAATCCCTGGTTCGACCCGTTCCCGCCCGCCCTGGACAAAAAGAACTTCGTCATCCGCTGGGAAGGCCACTTCAAGGCCCCCGTCGGCGGCGACTTCCAGTTTGCGGGCACGCACGCCGACGGTGCGAAGATCTGGGTGAACGGCCGGGTCGTCTACGACAACCCCAATCCCGGCGGCATCGGGATGGACTTCCAGACCGCCGGTCCCAAGACCGACCGCGACACCACGCTCGCCGCAGGCCAGCGGGTGCCGATCAAGGTCGAGCTATACCACCATTCGGACCAGAAACCGCAGATGGTGCTGTGGTTCAAAAGCACCGGCGCGGACTGGGCGGGCCGCCGCTTCCACAACTGGATGCCGCAACCCGTACCGACCCAATGGCTGTATGCCCAGGACCCGCCCCCGCTGCCCAGCGGGTGGACCCTCGGGGTGGCGGGCAGCGGCTACACCAAGGCCGAGATGCTGGACGGGTCGGTCGTGCTCACCGACCGCTCGGGCCGCAAACACACCTGGGGCAAGGCCTCCAACGGCGGCTACAAACCACCGCCCGACGAGGACGGGGTGCTGGCCTTCGACGCCGGCGGCCGGATCACCGTCACCGAAGGCACCACAGTGTCGGTGTTCAACGCCGACGGGACACTGGCGCAGGTGGCCTCCACGCTGGACGGTAAGAAGCCGGCCGCCTTGCGCTATTTCTACAGCGGCGCGGTCCCCCGGTTGACGCAGATCACCGATCCGGTGTCGGGCCGCTCCCACACCCTGCACTACAACACCGATGGCAGCGACGGCTGCTACGGCGGGACGGCCAAGCCGCAGGGCGCCGATCCGGCACCGGCGAACATGCTGTGCCGCATCCGCTACTGGGACGGTTCGGAAACCCGGCTGTGGTACCTGTTCGGCACCCTGGCCCGGATCGAGAACCCCGGCGCGTCCATCTCCGACTACGACTACCTGGACCGGGCCGCCAACAAGAAACAGCACGACAAGCCTGAAACCAAGCCAGAAGACAAGGAGGCGCTCAAGGAGAGCGTCGGACCCCTCACCATGGTCCGCGACCCACTGGCCTACGACTGGATCCTGCGACAGAACACCTGGGTCACAGCCGAACGCACCACGATCCGCTACCAGGCCGGGTACGAACCCGAAGCCCGCCAAACACTGCTGCGCGCAGTCCAGGTGTCACTGCCATGGCCGGACGGCAAACCCGGCATCGGATTCCCCGGCGGACACTCCTACTCCTACGACATCGCCGGCAAGGCCGCCGCCGTCGCGGTCAGCGGCCTGAACGGCCATTCCCGCACCGTCACCTACGACGACGCCGGTCGCGCGCTGACGGCGACCGACGCCGATGGGGTCACCGCCGCGACCGAGTGGAACGCCAAAGACCGGCCGACTGCGACCATCGACGCGCGGGGTCACCGCGCCACCCATGTCTACGACCACGCCGACCGGCTGACCGACACCTACGGGCCTGCGCCCACGTCCTGCTTCGACGGCCCCACCCCGACCTCGCAGTGCGCCGACGAGATCCCGCACGGCCGTAGCCGATATGACGAGGGCATCGCCGGGTTGCAGGCCGCGGTGTATGACAACCCGTACCTGTCGGGGGTGCCCGCGGTGTGGCAGACCGGTGTCGGCACCACCGACGGCTCGATGGCCGCTACGTGGGGTGCCACGCCGCCGGTGCCCAACAGCGGCGGCTGGTCGGCCCGGTTCACCGGCGAAATCCAGTTCCCCCAGGAGGGCAAGTACGGGGTCGGGTTCACCGCCGTCGACGGGGTCCGGCTGTGGATCGACGACGTCCTGACCGTCGACAGCTGGAGCGACAAGGCCTCCGCCAAGGTCGCTGGCACCTACATCAGTAAGAAGGCCGGCGGCCGGCACCGGATCCGCGTCGACTACTACAACCGCAGCGGCAGCACCGGCGCACTCAACTTCACTTGGACACCCCCCGGCGACGACGCCGCAGTGACCGTCCCCGGCAAGTACCTGGCACCCCGCTACGGATACCAGACCAGCACGGTCTTCGACGGCAGTAGCGAACGCGCGCCATCGACGAAGACGGCCACCGACTACTCCGACCCAGCCAATGGGATCGACCCGGTGTTCGGACTGCCGGTCTCCACGACCAGCGACCCCGGCGGGCTCAACCTGACCCGCCGCTACACCTTCGAAAAGCCCGGCACTGGATACCTGCGTCTACTGGCCAACGCCCTGCCCGGCGGTGACATCACCGACCCGGCCAAACGCGGCACCTCCACGTTCTACGGCGGCAACGAAACCCGCGCCAACCCCTGCATTGAGGACTCGCCAGAGGTGAACCAGGGCGGCATGGCCAAGACTCTCACCGCGGCCAAGAACGCCGACGGGTCGGCCAACCGGGTCGAGCAGGTGTATGACGCGGCCGGCCGGGTGGTCGCCACGCGGATCAACACCGAGCCGTGGTCATGTACCGGTTACGACGCCCGCGGCCGGGTCATCAAGCAGACGTTCCCGGCCATCGGTGGCCAGCCCGCGCGGACCATCACCTACGACCATGCCGTGGCCGGTGACCCGCTCACCACCAAGATCAGCGACGGCAGCGGCTCGACCACAACCGCGATCGACCTGCTCGGCCAGGTCACCTCCTACACCGACGCTGGCGGGACGGTCACCACCACCCAATACGACACCGCCGGCCGCACGACCAGCCAAACCAGCACGGTCAAGGGCGTCTCCTCCACCCTGACCTACCAGTGGACTGACGCATCCCGCCTGACCCGCCTCGACCTGGACGGCACCACCGTCGCCACCCCCGCCTACAACGCCGGGATGCTCAAGACCGTCGGCTACGGCAACGGTACAGATCTTGCGATCACCTACAACGATGCCGCCTCGGTCACCGGCATGAAATGGAAGACCAAAGGCTCCACGGTCACCGACACCGTCACCCGCTCCCGTGACCAGCGCATCACCGACACCATCACCACCGACACCGGTACCGCCCCTGCCGCCGCCAGGAACTACGAGTCCGCCTACACCTACGACGGCGTCGGCCGGCTGGTCGCGGCCACCGTCCCGCACCACAAACTCACCTACGGCTACGCCGCCGACGGCGGCTGCGGACCCAACAAGAAGGCCGGGGCCAACACCAACCGCACCAGCTTCACCGACAGCCGGGACGGAGCCCCACCGGTCACGACCACCTACTGCTACGACGGCGCCGACCGGCTGATCTCCACCAGCGGCGCCACCACCCTGTCGTTCAGCTACGACACCTACGGCAACGCCACCAAAGTCGGCACCGACACCCTGGGCTATGACACCGCCCGCCGGCACATCACCACCACCACCGCGGCCGGGCCCACGGTCCGTTACACCCGCGATGTCACCGACCGCATCACCGCACGCACCGTCCAGGAAAACGGCAAACCCAACCAAGTCACCCGCTACGGCTTCACCTCCAACGCCGGCGGCCCCGAATTCGTCCTCGACGCCTCTGGGGGCCTGCGGCAACGGGTACTGAAACTGCCCGGCGGGGTCGTCCTCACCAAAACCTACGACACCGCCAAGACGGCCAACTGGGCCCACCCCACCATCCAGGGCCACATCCTGTTCACCGCCGACGGCACCGGGACCAGGACCGGCAAGATCCGTCTGTACGACCCGTTCGGGCAGAACATCGACCCCGACACCGGCGCGATCGGCGACACTCCCATCCCCGCCACCGCCGAAGGCGGCATGGACTTCGGCTGGCTCGGCCAGCACACCGTCCCCATCGAACACCTCGCCAGCCACCAAGCCCTCGAGATGGGAGCCCGCACCTACCTCCCGGTCCTGGGCCGGTTCCTGCAAACCGACCCCATCACCGGCGGCTCAGCCAACAACTACGACTACGCCAACGCCGACCCCATCAACAGCCTCGACCTCACCGGCACACACCCTGACTGTGGTGCATGCGCTAGCGGAGAGTACGAAGGTTACGAAAAAGAAAAGGCCAGGGCAGAGGCCGAGAAAAGAGCGAAGTTCGAGAAAGGTGTGGAGGAAAGTGAGCCCGGCTACCCTCCCCTGCCGCTACCTCTCCGCTTGCTGGTACCCAAAACGTCGCCGCCCTCCTGGACGCCAAACGTCAAGGACCCCTCACTCGGACGGGGCCACACCGGGCGCTACGAACCAAGGAACCTCAAGGAACAGCTTGCGATGGAACAGGCAATGTCGAACCCCGCTGCGGGAACTGAGATCAAGAACATCACGATGACCGACCGCCGCTGGCCGGCAAAAGAGGGCTGGGTTAAAATGAGGCAGAACGTGAACGGCGTGGAGGTTCACTACGTTCGAAATACGAAAACGGGCCGCGTTGATGACTTCAAGTTCAAGTAGAGGTCCGGGAGGGCTGTGATTCTCAAATGGTCCGGCTGCCGTGGCGAACTACCACGGCAGCCCACAAGTCCTAGCGACGCTGAGCCTGCACAGTTTGAGCTCACGGTCGGACGCGAATATCGCTGCCATGCCGTAGCGGTATTCGATGGAAGTGTCTTCGCGCTGATCTGTGACAATGCCTCGCTACCATGGTGGTACCCAATGGAGCAGTTCACCGTCACTGACGGCTCCATTCCTCCATCATGGGAACTAGGCCTCCATGGCAGAAAAGATGATGGCCTGCAAATGGTGGTCGGATACCCTGCAATCGCTACCGACATCGACCATTATGTCGGTGTTATCGAGCGCATTCCCGAGGCAATGGAGGTCTTCTGGCACCAGACCGGCATAGCCAGTCTTGTCGAACAAGAATTCGATGCCGTAGTCACCGAGATCCTTCCCTCAGGATGTCGCGTGCGCCTGGAAAACGAAGAGATCGGATTCCTTCACAACACTAAAAACCAGGGCTGGGTCGACGGAGACGACACCCTCGCGATCAATGACTCTTTGAGAGTTGTCGTCGTGGATGCTATCCAGTATCCGATTGGCGTCAGCACCCTTATTCTGGACATCGACGCAGCTCGCCGCGGCGAGAGGGCGTGAACGCGCGGTTCGATACGGAAATATTCACTGAGGGAGCCGAATGCCCACCGCTCATCGTCAGTGAGGGCTGATCGTGAGGTCCGGCGGGATCACCCACGAGGTCGCGGTCTACGAACGTGGTGGGAGGTGCCGCTGGCGGCGGGTGCGGGGCCGCGTCCGGCCAGCGCTACGCAGCGGCCGTGCACGTCAGCGCCGTCTTACCCGTAGCCGGGCGCTGCCGCCGGTCGCGGCCGCCGAGGTGGGCCCGGCCGCGCCACCGATCCGGATCGGGTACGCGCGGTGTTCGACCATGGGCCAGGAGCTGGACAGCCAGTTGGTCGCGTTGCGCGCGGCCGGGTGCACGCGGGTCTTCTCCGAGAAGATCTCCACCCGGGTCAAGGTGCGGCCCGAGCTGGCCGCCGCGCTCGCGCTGTGCCGCGACATCAGATCGGCCGCGCCCGGCCAGACGGTGAGCAATGCGCATACGCCTGGGTGATCCAGGTCCAGGCCGGGCGGGACGTCGATGGGCCCGATGGGCGCCGCCGAAGTAGAAGCGGACTACCTGCTCGGCGCCGGTGACGGCCGCGGTGTGCCGTTGCGGCACCTGACGGCCGTAGGCCACATCGCCGCCGAACTCCGGACGGAATCAGCCCGTGAACAGGTGGCGGTTCCTTTCCAGGAACTGCGGCAAGGTCGTCGCCGGGCGGCCTGTCACCGACTCGATCGTGCCGAAGATGCCGTCCGGCTCGTTCAGCGAGCCGTTGCGCGTGCGTTCGAAGACGTTGCGGACGCATGCCATGTAGACGGGGTCGGCGCCTGCGGCGACCATGTCGTCGTAGAACACCATCGGTTCGGCCGGCTCGTACCGCCATGGCCGTCCGGTCACCTTGGCCAGCATCTCGGCGATCTCGCTCAGCGACGCGGTCTGGGCGGCCAGGTCGTAGGCTTGCCCATCATGTGGCTGCGGATCGCGCAGCACGGTGGCCGCGACCGCGGCGATGTCGGCGGCGTCCACCCAGTTCGGCCGCGCCTCGCCGACGAAGTGCGTGAGTACGCCCGAAGCATCGACACCCAGGCGCAGGTTCTGCATGAAGGAAGCGGGTCGCAGATGCGTGTGGCCGAGCCCGGAGCGTTCGATGTACGCCTCGATGAGCTGGTGCCAGGCGAAGTGGACGATGGTGGTGTCGTCGGTGGCGGAGACTCCGACACGAACCAGATGGGATACGCCCTCGGCCTTGGCGGCGTCCACAGCCGCCTTGGATTGCGCCAGCATCCTCACGTCGTAGCCGGTGAGCAGGAACACCCGGTCGACGCCCGCGAACGCGGGCCTCACCGCCTGCAGCCCGGCGGTCTCGGCCTCGTCCAGATCGAGACGGCGCACCTCGACCCCACGCTCGCGCAACCGGGCCGCAGCGTCCGGCCGCCGGGTGGCGGCGGCCAGGCGCAGGCGTCCGTCATGGTGATCGGAGACGAGCATGTCGACGAGTGCGGAGCCGATCGTCCCGGTGGCCCCGATGATCAGAACTGTCGCCGGCGTCATATCTCCTCCACGTTTCGCTGGATGGGCTGACCTGCGTTGCGGGTCTCGGGAAACGTAAGGCCTCACGTCGGCGTGAGGGTCAAGCGACTAGGATCCCGGCCATGCGGATCGGTGAACTGGCGCAACGCACCGGTGTGAGCGTGCGGGCGCTGCGCTATTACGAGGAGCAGGGCCTGCTGGTCCCGGCGCGTGCTGCCAACGGCTACCGCGAGTACGCCGAGGCCGCCGTGGACGTGGTCGGCTGTATCCAGCTGCTGTACGCGGCGGGCCTGTCCAGCGTCAAGGTCGCCGAGGTGCTGCCCGCGGCGTGCCGCGATGCTGGAGGGGTCGTGGTGTCCGGCGAGCTGACCTGGGAACTGGAGACGGTACGGGCTCGGCTGGCCGCCGAGATCCAGGAGCGCCAGGCGTCGCTGCGCCTGCTCGACGAGGTGATGGCCGCCGCGTGCTGGGACGGCGTGACCACGGGAGGCCAGCGTTCCTCTGCATCGGGGCATAGGACTTGACGGTCGCGCCGCGACCTCTCGGGTGCCTGGATGGCATCGCCCAGTCGTACTGCGGGCTTGCGCGTGTCAGGGCTTCGCGACGCGGTAGCGCAGGCAGGCCCTTGAACGCCTGGCGGATGCTGCAGCGTATAGACGCCCGTCTACAAAGCCGGGGCTACATCTGCGCTTCTCGTTCGGCCGCCGCCAGGAGTGCCCTGACAGCCCATCGTTCGGTCTCCTCCACTTCGGCCGGCCGCAGGCGGCACAGATCTGACAGCACGATGAACGATTCGGCACCGATGCACAGCGACAGGCCACGGACCAGACGCTCGAACTCCCTCTCCGGCATACGGCCGCGCAGCGGTTGCAGCGCGTGCTCGATCCACCGGATGCGCCGGTCTCCGCGTACGCCGCCGACGGTGTCCTGCTCGCCGGCCCGCGATTGGGCCGACAGCCTGGCAAAGTCGCGAAAGCGCTGTTCGTTGGAGGCGATCTCACCATGTACGGCGCGCACCAGGGCGTCCACTCGTTCGCCGGCCCCCTGGTGTCGGTCGATGGCTTCGCGCACGACGCGGTCGGTCTCGTCGATCGAACGGTCGAGCACCGCCTGGAGCAGCAGATGCTCCTGCGAGGGAAAGTAGCGGTAGGCGGTGGCGCGAGAGACCAGCGCCGCGTCGGCGACCTCGCCAACGCTCGGGCTCTGCCCCTGTTCGAGCAGCTCGGCGGCCGCTTTGAGCAGCGCGGTCCGGGTGCGGAGCTTCTGGTTCGCCCGCCCTGAGAGATGACCCTTCACCTGATCAACAATACATGTCCTATGATAAGACTTATCTCATGAGTTACTCGGATCTCATCCGCGCGTTCTATGCCGCCCGTAACAGCCACGACTGGGACACCGTCCAAGGGTTTCTGAGCGACGACATCGCCTGGCACGAGCCCGGCAGCGAGGACTACTCCGGCGACCATCAAGGCCGCGGCGAGGTGATGCGGCTGCTTCAGCGGCTGGTCGAGGTGACCTCCGGCACCTTCACTCTCAGGCCGGTCGGCTTCATTGAAACGGCCGAACACGTGGCGACCGACGCCCGTTGGCACGCCTCGCGCGGCACCGTGGAGGTCGCCGGAGGCGAACTGGCCGTCTTCCGCATCGCCGAGGGCAAGATCGCCGAGGCGTGGTTCCACCCGGACGGCTACGACCCGCAGGCATTGAGCACCGTCTTCTCGTTCCAAGGTCACCGATGAGCGGCATCGGCAAACGGCTCACCGATGCGGGCCTCGCGCTCCCCGAGCCGATGACCCCACCCCCGGGTCTGGAGTTCAACTTTGAGCTCGTACGAATCTCCGGCCAGTACGCCTACCTCTCGGGGCACGGCCCCTATGACGGGACGCACCCCCTCGTTCAAGGCACTGTGGGAGCCGAACTTTCGGTAGAGCAGGGCTATGCCGCCGCAGGCCAGGCCGCCCTCTCCATGCTCGCCTCCCTCCAGCAGGTACTCGGTGACCTGGATCGGGTGACGAACTGGTTGAAAGCGGACGTCAGCGTGAACGCCGTGCCCGGATTCGCGCACACCACCCTGGTAGCCAACGGCTTCAGCGACCTGATCTTGAACCTGTGGGGCCCAGCCGGTCGCCACGCCCGGTCCGCCCCTGGCGTGGCCGCCCTTCCCTTCAACATCCCCGTCGTCGTCGACGCCGTCGTTGAAATCACCGGCTAACCCGCCGCGCGTGGCGTCGACAGCGGGATCCTCGTGACGAACGGGGACCTTCCGGTGTCCTGGGTCGCGGCTACGGCTCGGCCTTGTCATCCTCAGGTCCGCGTACGTCGCGTTCTGCTAGGACGTCGCCGTCCGGTACGTGCACCACCTTCCCGCTATGGACGAGGCGCCGTCGCGGCATTACGCCTGTTCGTAGTCTCGGTTCAGGTGCTGCTGGTCACGATCGGGGCCGGGTGGTACCACCGTTGCGTGACGCGTGGTGATGTGACTGCTGAAGGGTGCTGATCGAGCCGCAGACGACGTGGCGCGCGCTCAGCCCCTCTCCGTGATCTCAAACCCGTGGTGGTGGCCACCCGGACCTGGTGGTACTTCGACCACATGAATCATGTGCTGGGTCTGGAGCGTGCTGGCGAGCCACACCCCATGCGTCCGGCAACCGCTCCGGCGGATCGGTCCTGTTACCTTCTCCCGGCGGCGCTCGCCATGGGTGTGACGACCGGTCGGCACCACCACCAGCTCGGCCACGCCGACTCCTTGCGGCAGATAACAGAGCCGCTTCACGCTCGGTCCGGCAACCGTTGCCGCACGTGGCGATCAGCGATGCAACAGATAACAGGCCGCTATCTGCAGGAAGACTTCAGATCCCTACCGCGCGCTCAACATGCCAGCCGCCCCACCAGGAGTAGCAGAGGATTAGCGCACGATCTCGCAGAGATGTTCCTCAAGCCCCACCAGCATCATCTGAAGACGAAGCGCTACTGGGACCCCCGGTTGAGTGCGGGCCGTCCGGACTACAATGCCCGCATCCCCGAACGAACGCTTGGTTGGATCAAGGTGTCCTATCGCGTCCAGTGGGCCACCGGCAACGTGGGCCGGCGGGCACTCAGGGCCATCATCGAGCGTCCAGGGCTGGAGTTGCCGGGGGTCGTGGTCAGCGATCCGGCCAAGGTGGGCAGGGACGCCGGTGAGCTGGCCGGGATCGCCCGCCGCACCGGAATCCGGGCCACCGCCGATCCCCGGCGAGCTCATCGCGGCACGCCCGGACGTCATCAGCTAAACGGCCCTCGGCACGGCGGGCCGTCGCGGGGTGGCCCGGCACGGCTCGGCTGCGACGGCGGAGGACGGCGGACGCCCCGGGGCGCGGTCGACGACCTGTGCCGGATCCTCGAAGCGGGCATCGACGTCGTCTCCACCGCGCTGATCCCGCCGGTCCACCCGCCGTCGGCCGATCCGGGCGACGTCGGGCGCCTGGAGGCGGCCTGCGCCGAGGGCGGCGCCTCCCTGCTCACCACCGGGCTCGACCCGGCCTCATGAACGACGTGCTCCCGATGGTCCTCATCGCCCGCGGGAACGGCAACGCAGGCCATGCCGCAAAGCCGGGCTTCTATGCGGAAAAGCGTGCCGCGCGGCTGACCTCTGCCTTTGCCAGGTCTCCAACGTGCGATGGGCCGGGTCGGCGCCGGGCGCCCGGGTGCGCCGCTCACGGCTGCCGGATGTACGGGTGTGTACCTCCGCGGATTCAGCGGGGTCAGGCGAGATACATCTGCGGGTGCTGTCGGGCGGCCTTGCCGGGCTCCTAGCGTCTTGGTCATTGAATCCCTCCCAAGGAGTCCTGATGAGGCAACGAAAGATTCTGGGACTGGTCGCGGCCGCCCTCCTGGCGGTGCCCGCGTTCTCGGCACCCGCCATGGCCGCGCCGCCGGCCGCGCCCGTCATCGACATCAAGGCCGACGACGACGGCTTCACCGCGCCGGCCTCCTCCACCAGCGGCCCAACCTCGTTCCGCGTGACCACCACCGCGACCGGGGATTTGGGCAGCATGATGGGCCTGGTCCGACTGCGTCCCGGCGCCACCCCGGCTGGCTTCGCCGACCACCTGGGCAAGGTCTTCTCCGACGACCCGCGGATCGCCGTTCCGGCGGGGCGGGCTCTGATGGCCGAGGCCGAGTTGCTCGGCGGGGCCCAATCCCAGCCGGGGCGGCCCACGACGTTCACCACCACCCTGCGGCCCGGAACCTACTATCTGCTCAATTACCTCGATTTCGAGACCCAGCCCCCGGCGGGCCCTGAGGCGCTGCGCACGTTGACCGTCACGCATGAGCGGCACGCCGGGCGCGCCCCCAAGCCCGGCGCGGTGGTGGGCATGTCCCCTACCGCGGCCGGTCCAAGGTTCCACCTGCCGCCCCGTATCCGGGCGGGCGCTCCGCTGCTGGTGACCAATCACCTCGACCAGGTCAACGAGGCCATCTTCGTTCCGGTGCGTCCCGGGACCACCGAGGCCGACCTGCACAAGTTCTTCGAGGGTGTGCAGAACGGCCAGTGGGGCCCCTCGCCGTTCGCCGGAGCCCCGCTGGGCACCCCGCCCCTGACGCCCGGACGCTCTGTGGTGCTCCAGATGCCTCTGACACCCGGCCGGTACGCGGTGATCACCTGGGTGATCGACCTGACCGACGGAGTCCGGCTCGGCGCCAAGGGAATGTACTCCCTGATCACTGTGATGTGACCGTTCCGACGCGGCCGGCCGGACTGGCACGTCCGGCCGGCCGCGTCGGCCGTCCATCTCCGCCACGTGGTGGTGAGCCTCGCGAGGCCGGGGCGCAGACGGTCATCCAGTGCAGTGCGACCAAGTCCTACTGGCTGCTGAACGGCAGCGGCCACCACAGGCCGCACTCGACGCACTGCAGACCCGTCTGGGCAGCAGGAGCGGACCCGCGATGGCCAGGGAGTAGGTGTTGACGACCCACTGCAGCCGGGCGGGACCGAGGTCGAGCCCGCGGCCGATGGAGGGCAGGGCCGTGGCGACCGACAGGCTGTCGAAGACCACGAGGAACATCACGCCGCTCAACACTGCGGCGCGCAGCGCCTCGCGCCGCCGTGTCGCAGCGTGCTCGGTCACCACTGGGTGTCCATTCCCGGTCTGGCGTGCTCGGATCACCGGCGCTCGTCTTTGTCGGCAGAGAGTTCTTTGTCGAGCTCGTCCAGTGCGGTCCGGCCGACCTGAAGGTCCGATGGCGTATCGAACTCGTGCCAGGGGCCCGGGATGGGCACCGCCCGCAGGCCGAAAGGCACGCGGTCGATCAGCCGGTTCAGGAGCGCGGTCGTGTTGCGGCGGCCTTGTGCGGGAAGGCCGGCCAGAACGGTCCGAAGGGTCTCCCAGCCGTCTGGCTCGAACTTCAGGAGCCCGACGTACTGGCCCTCGATCTCTTCCAAGGAGCGGGGACGCGCGCCGATCTGTGCCAGCGTGCCGTCGCCTCTGAGCCGGAATGTCTCGGCGTCGGTGAGCGGGTCGTCGAAACGCCGCGACCACAGCGGCAGCCAGTCGGGGTCGTAGCCGATGACAATCGGGTCGGGCTCCCTGGCCACCGAGTCCACCATCGTCGACGAATCCCAGCGCGGGTTGTGAAGGAGTCTCACCGGTTTTCCCACGAAGCGTTCGGCCCGCCATCCGGTGACGACCGCCGCTTCGGTGATGGCCGCGTGGCGGAGGGCGGCGAGCTGACGTTCCAGAAGGGACGCCCCGTTGATCTCCATCAGGCACTTGGGCCGGTCGGCGGTGTGCGGGCCCATGCGGCTGCCGCGCCCGGCGGCCAGAATGACGCCTCTCATGGCGTCTATCTGCCGAAGGCGCCCGCGAACAGCGCAACGTCGCGGGGGTCGTAGGGCTGGGTGCGTTCGGGATGCCACATCAGCCGGACGGCTTCCACGACCGGGCCGCAGCGAGCGAGTGTCTCCAACCGCGGTGGGACGTCGAGCGCCGCGAAGCGGTGAAAGCTGTTGACCTCGCGCTCGCCGAGCACGCCGGACACGCGGTGGACGGCGGCGACATGTCCGCCGACAGGTGCGAGCCGCGCTCCGTGGGCGTGCAGCAGGAGCTGCATCCCCCGGCAGACGGCGACAAGGGGGATCTTCTCGGCGGCGGCGCGGCCGAGGAGATGGTGCTCGAGGCGGTCGCGTTCGGGCGTCGTTCCGCCGAGGTGTTCCAGGTCGTCTCCGCCGGTCAGGACGATCCCGGCGCAGCCGGTGCGTTCGATCGTGGTGTCGGCGAGCGGGGGGTCGAGTGGCAGCGGAACCGCCGTGATGCCGCAGGCGGCGAGGAACCGGAACCAGCGGACGGGAGTGCCGCGTGGTCTCGATCGTCATGATCTGCCTCCTTGGCGGGGCTCTGCATGACCCGAAGGCATCGTGTGAAGATGCACTCGGCCGCACGCCGCGGCGAGGTCGGTCCGTGGTTGTCGACGATCAGGTCTGGTTCCAGTGGGAACTCCGCGGCCAGGCCCACTCCCACCACCTGTCGCTGGTCGGTCCCCTGGTCGTAGACGCCCTTGTGGTCGCGTCTTCTCAGCTCTTCAAGCGGCACGTCGAGCAGGACCTCCACGTACCGGGTGATGCTGGTCCGGTTCCATGCGTGCACTTGGTGGTGCAGCGAAATGGTGGCGCACACGACGGTGTGTCCTTGTTCGGACAACAGCCGGCAGAGGCGGGCGTAGACCATGGCCAGTTCCAGGCGGTCCGCCTTGCCGAACGTCCCGGTGGCGCCCAGAGCCTCACGCAGCCGATCGCCGTCCAAAAGGACGGGCCGGCGACCGGGGTCGGCGGCCTTGACCAGGGCGATGGCGCCGCGCGGGTCGTCTCCGGCGTCCACGTCCGCCACCCTGGCCACGACTCGGTCCTGGGTGAGGTCGTTCGGTTCGTCGTGCAGGCGGACAAAGCCGTGCAGTTCGTTCTCGTCGAGCAGCAGTGTGGGCGCGCTGAGCGCCAGGGTCACCGCGTACCGGTCCTTCCCGCGCTCGACGGCCGCGCCGACGCGCCGCCGGTCCTGGCTCGGTTCACCAGACAGCGTCCGCAGGGTGTCGATCGTGGTGAAGGACATCGAGTCGGGGCTGAAGCCCAGTCGGTCGCCGATCGAGCAGACCAGCGCGAGGGCGTCGCTGAGCAGGCGCGAGAACTCCAGCTTGGCGTGCTCGCGGGCGGCGACGCAGCTTCGGACGAACCGGAGCAGGCCTCGGGCGTCGGCGCGCAGTCGGTGGGCGGCCATCAGCCGGTCGACCAGGTGCACCCGCCGGTGCACCCACGCGATCACCAGTTCTGCGGGATCGTTGTATGCCCAGGTCAGGAGGGTGGTGGGGGTGGTAGCCGAGACGGGGTTCGAACCCGTACCTGCCTCAGTGAAAGTGAGGGGACCTGCCAATTAGTCGACCCGGCCTTGCGCAGCGCGTACGAGGATCGAACTCGTGTCTCCAAGGTGAGAGCCTGGTGTCCTGCCATTGGACGAACGCGCCATGGGATGAGGGAGTTTGATCCTCGGCTACTGGCGTTCTTCGGAGCGGCGTTCGGTCATGGTGGCCGCTCCTTTCCGGTCCGGCGGCTGATCTCTACGGTGCCGGATTCGGGGGCGGGGGTGCAAAGGGTTTTCCCGGAGGTCGGTGAGGAGGCGGCGCCACTGTGCCGCGACTCGGGCCGGGTCGTAGGCGGCGGCGGATCGGAGGGCCTCGTCTCCCAGGCGGTTTCGGAGGGTTGCGTCTTCCATCAGGGTTCGGAGGGCCGTTGACAGGGCCGTGACGTCGTCTGGTGGTACGAGGAGGCCGTCGTGGTCGGGGGTGATCATTTCGGCGGGGCCGGTGGGGCAGTCGAACGCCACGACGGGCAGGCCCAGTGACATCGCCTCGATGATCACCATGGGCATGCCCTCGAAGCGGGACGAGAGCACGTAGATCGAGGAGCGCCGCATCTCGCGCGCGAGATCCGGGGTGCGGGCGCGCAGTTCCACGGTGCCCGTGAGGCCCAGGTCGGCGATCTCCTTCCGGAGACGGTCGCGCTGGTGGCCGGCGCCGAAGATCCGCAGCGTCCAGTCGGGATGCTCCGCGGCCAGCGGCTCGTACGCGCGGAGCAGGAGGTCGAAGCCCTTCTGCCGCACGAGCCTTCCGGCGGCGAGGATCACCTTGGCGTCCCGCGGTGAGGGGCCGCCGGGGCTGAGCTCGGGAAGCGCGTTCGGGATTCTGGTGATGCGGACGGACGTCCCCGCCAGCGCGGCCTCGTAGTCGTTCTGGGCCTTCTCGGTGAGGACCGCGAGCGCCGTGAGCCGTCCGTACGAACGCACGATCTCGCGGCGCAGGTGCGGGCGGTAGGAGGGCAGGTTCATGTGGTCCTGCCCGATCGTGATGGTCCCGCGCGGCGCGAGTGCGGCGATGAGGAGGTTGAGTGACGGCCGTGTGCCGATGAGGACGTCGGGGGCACCGCGCCAGAGCGTTCGCAGGAGTCGCAGGTCGGTCCAGAGGTTCATGCCGCGGAGCGACGCCTCGCCTCCCGGGGTCAGCAGGCTCGGCAGGCGGGCGATGACAGGTGAGCCCTCCGTGCGATCGTCGGCGAAGGTCACCGTCACCCCGGGAGGTATCCGGAAGAACGGGTCGCGGTGGGAACGGACGACGCTGACGATCTCGACGTCGTGCTCCTCGGCGAGGTGACCGCACAGGTTGAGCACTGTCCGGATCGTCCCGCCCGTTCCGTAGGCGTGCTGGAGCAGGACCCTGATCCGCAGCCGCCGGCCTCGGGGCGGTGTCCGGCGCAGCCGGAACAGCGGCAGCAGAGCCAGGAGCAGGGCTCGGCGCAAGGTCCGGTGCGCGCGCCGGCGCACGCTGCTTCTGCCCGCCATCGCTTCCCCGTTCTCAGGCCGGTTCTGTACCTACCCGAGATCGGATCGACGAATACGGTGTCAGCCCGTGGTGACCGTGCGGTCCAGGGCGCTGCCCTTCACCCAGCGGCTCCATGACATCTCGTAGAAGCTCCAGCCGTTGAGCGGGTCGAGCCCGCGCTTGCTGCCGGTGATGATCACCGGGTCGCCGCGGTAGGACAGGTTGTAGAAGAACTTGGCGACGGGCGGCGGCAGGTTCACGCAGCCGTGGCTCGCGTTCGTACGGCCGAAGGCCCAGTAGCGGTCTGGGCTGGCGTGCAGGTACTCGCCGGAGTTGGAGATGCGGACCGCGTGCGGCAGCTTCAGGTCGTAGTACTCGGGGTCCTTCTTGTCCGTGACGCCCATCCACGCCGACGTCATCCGCTCGACCAGGTGCTTGCTCATCGTCAGGTGGACGCCGCTGGTGGTGAGGTAGGTGTCGACGCCGTTGCGGACGCGGCCGCCCTTGCCGGCGCTGACGCCGCTGCTCTTGACGACCTTCCCGTTGACCCTGAACGTGGCCTTCTTGGTCCTGGTGCTGACGGTGGTGATGTGCTGGTTGCCGATCCGGAAGCTGCGGGAGACGTCGCTGACGCCGTAGGTCTTCTTTCCCGCCTTGACCCCGGACAGCTTCGCCGTGAACGTGACCTTCTGGTTCGGCTTCCAGTACTGGCCGTTCTTCGTACGGAAGATCACCTGGCTGTCGCTGACCCAGTGCCAGGCGCCGACCGCGGGCTTGGTGGACTTGACGCCGAACGTCTGCTCGACGGCCTTGCGGTCGCCGACGCCGCGGTTGAACGTCACGATGATCGGCATGCCGACGCCGACCTTCTCGCCCCTGGTCGGCGTGATGTCGGCGATCGCCAGCTCGGCGGCGGGCTTGAGCGTCTTGAACCTGCTCGTCGCCGCGGTCGACTTGCCCTGGGGGTTCCTCGCGACGACCGAGACCTCGTAGTCGGAGTTCGGGCGCAGCGTGCGCGACTTCCAGCTGGTCTTGTCGGCCGACAGCCGTCCCTCGACCGGCCTGCCCTTGCGGGTGACGGTGACCTGTTCGAGGGCGCCGTTGGCGACCTTGACCTGGACGCCCTCCTCGGGCTTGGCCTTGCCGTCCCCGTTACCCGGAGTGATCGTCACCTGTGGCGCGCTCGGCTCGTTCTTCCCGCCGACCGTGGTGCTGCCACCGTTGTCGCCGCCCCCCGAACAGGCGGTCGCGAGGAGCAGCACGGCCCCCGCGAGCCCCGTGCCCGCCCGTGCTCCCCCGGCAAGACCTCGCTGCACCGTCAACCTCCCGACCCCGCTGGTATCAGGGAGACATTAGCGATAAAAGCGGTCGATGATGCCACAACCACTGGTTTTGACCGGGGTCCGAGATCAAAGCGTTGCAAGATCCGCAGCGCGGTCCGCCTAGCTGAGCGCGCTGCCCTTCTTCCAGTCGGCGAACGACTCCTGCCAGAAGCTCCAGCCGTTGTTCCACTCGACCTCGCGGTCACTGCCGGTGAGCTTGAGCACGTCACCGCGCTGCATGATGTCGTAGTACCACTTGGCGTTGGCGGTACTGAGGTTCAGGCAGCCGTGGCTGACGTTGGCGTATCCCTGCGAGCCGACCGACCACGGCGCCGCGTGCGTGTACTCGCCGCTGCTGGAGAAGCGCACGGCGTAGTTGACCACGGTCTCGTAGTAGCCGAGGTCGCCCTTCTTGCGTCCCGGCGAGATCATCTTCACCGGGCTGGCCTTCTCCATCAGCAGGTGGACACCGCTGGTGGTGGTGTACTCGCGGGTCTGGCCGTTGCCCGCGCTGAACGGCACGGTGCGCAGCTTCTTGCCGTCGCGGGTCACGGTCATCCGGTGCTTGCTGATGTTCCCCGTCGTGATCTGGGCGGCGCCGATGCTGATGGTCTGGTCGATGTCCTTGGTGCCGTAGACGCCCTTGCCCGCGGGCACCCCGGCGAGCCGGGCGCTGAACCGCACCTTCTGGTGCGGCGCCCAGTACGTCCGGGTGCGGTAGATCACCTGGTCGGACGCGATCCAGCGCCAGGCACCCTCGACCGGCTTCTCCGGCGTGACCCGCAAGACCCGCTCGACGGCGGCCCTGTCGGCCACGGGCCGGTTGAACCGCACCATGATCGGCATCCCGACGCCGACCTTCTCGCCCTTGAGGTTGGGGGTGACGTCGATCACCGAGAGCGTCCTGGCGGGCTTGAGCGTGGTGAACGTGCTGGTCGCCGTGGCGGGCTTGCCGTCGTGCCTGGACTGGGCCGTCACGGTGTACGAGGCGCCCGGCGTGAGCGTGCGGTCCGAACGCCACGTCCTGCGGTCGGCGGACAGCTTCCCGGTGATGGAGACGCCCTCGCCCCGCACGGTCACGTTCTCGAGTGTGGTGTTGGAGGCCTTCACCTCGATGGGGCTGTCGGGCTTCACCGACGCGCTGCCGTTGCCCGGCGTGATGGTGACCGTCGCGGTCTCGTTCGAGGCCAGCTCTCCCGAGCCGCCGCTCCCGCTGCAGCCGGCCACGAGCACGGCCACGCCCGTCCCGCCGGCCACCACAAGCCCCAAACGCCCCCGTACAGCCACAATCTCTCCTAAATCCCCTGATTTCCCTACAGATAGGGAAATGTATCCGAGATTTAGAGACTGCCGGAACGCCCGAAAAGTTCGATCTCCAGAGAAATCACACGTTCTGTAGCTTATCGATCACGTCATGCCATCAGATGTCCGTCAGCCGACAGTGCACCCCGCCACGGCGCAGGGGCGCGGCGCGTGAAGATCAGGCGTGGGCCGCGGCGCCGTTCACGTGAGTGAGGCAGCGGCGGAAGCCCAGGATCGACACCGCCACGGCGACCGCGCCCAGTGCCGCCACCAGGCTGGTGCGCACCCACAGGTACATGCCGATGGACTCGTTGAAGAGCATCCAGAGGCTGATGACCGCGTTGGAGAAGAAGACCAGCGACCACAGCAGCGAGATGCGCAGGAAGAACTGACGCACGCGGGCGTGCTTGAGGAACGCCTCGGGCATGGGGACCATGTCGGTCGCCAGCTTCTGGGCGAGAGGGCGGCGCAGGGGCACGGAGGCGAGGAACGCCATGGCCACCAGGAGCGTGCCGAGGGTCGGCTGGAGGAAGTAGACGACGGCGCTGTGGGTGACGGCGGCCAGGACGGCGCGGACGGTGACGCCGACGGCGGCGAGCAGGAGCATGCCCGACACCCCGTGACCGCGTGCGTAACGCCACGCGATGCCGCCGTACACCCAGACGACCGCGGCGATGAGCGCGCCGTTGAGACCGAGCACGGCGAACGCGGCGTAGAAGACCACGACGGGCGCGATCACGCCTTCGACGAAACGCGGCAGGGCGTGCCGGAGCATGGAGGCGAGCCTCGGCAGCTCGAAACCGTGGTGACCACCGTCCCCGGGCTCGGCCGTGGCTCCCGCAGACGTCGCGGACGTCGCGGACGTCGCGGCCACGTCTGCCGAACCGTGGTGGCCGCCGTCCCCGCGTTCGGCCGTGGCCACCGCGGATGCCGTGGCCATCGCGGATGCCGTGGCTCCTGCGGATGCCGTGGCCACCGCGGATGTCGTGGCTCCTGCGGCCGCGTCTGCCGTCTTGGGCGACTGCGGGCCGCCGATCGGTGGGGCGGGCCGTTCCATCAGTCGTGTCGCGGGTCTTTCCATCAAGCCTGGCGCCCCCGGTTCGGCCCGGAGGGCCGCTGAAGAAGTGGTCACGACGCGCCCCACGCTACGTGATGATCGAACGTCTGCCGTACGGTTCGGCCCCGCACGTTCGCCGCCTCCCCACGCGGCCCGCGGCTCGGGCCGGTTCGGGGGTTAGTTCGGATGCGCGCCGGGCAAAGTGCGGGTCGCGGCCGGATGCGGCCAAAATCGAACTTTCGTTGCATCCAGGCCATGTCACACCCGTTGGGCGAAGTCATCGGTGACCTGGTCGTTCCGGCGCTATCGTCACCGTGCCGGTGCGTGCGGACCCCTCCCGGGCCTCGGGCGCGGAGGGGCACCAGAACACCGCCTTCCGGCACCCTTGACCGTATTGGACCGTTCGTTAATAGTTTTCGCACACGTTCTCAACGAGGAGGCGCGGATGGGCGAGGCTCCTACCCCCGGCCACGACAACTCCGAACAGCTGCGCGGCATGATCGAGGCGGTCAGCACCCCGGAGGAGCTGCGGCAGCTCCTGGAGGCGCCCGGAGTGGACGACGCGGTGATCGGTCAGTTCGTCCAGGCGGCCGGCGTGGACGACGTCCTCGACCGGATCTTCGGTCTGATGGGCACACGGTTCCTACCCGAGAAGGCGGGCGACGACGGCGGCTCCGTCCAGTGGAACATCGACACCCCCGACGGTGTCCGGACCTACCACCTGCTGATCGCCGGCGGCCGGGCCGAGGGCGGGCGCGGCGCACCGGACAAGGCCAAGGTCACCCTGGGCATGTCCCTGCCGAACCTCCTCCGCCTGTGCGCCGGCCGTCTCAACGGGGTCACCGGCGTGATGACCGGCAAGATCAAGATCTCGGGCGACATGATGTTCGGGGCCAAGATGCAGGGCTGGTTCAACTACGACTGACAGCCACCGCCCTCATTCGTCCGACCCGGTGGACGGTTCGCCGTCCGGGCGGGCGGGCTCGGGCGACGGCGGCCGGACGTCCTGGGCGGCGGCGTAGATCGCACGGAGGGTCACGGCCACCGACGGGCGGCGCACGCTGGCCGTACGCGTCACGGCGTACACCTCGCGGGCGAGCGAACGGTCGGGCAGGCTCCGTACCGCTACGCCCTGGTCTCCCGCCGCCAGGGCCAGCGCCGGGATGGCGGTGATGCCGAGCCCCCGGGCCACCAGGCTCAGGATGGTGTGCAGGCCCTCGAACTCCCACGGCACCGGCCGGGCCCCGCCCACCACGTCCAGCAGCCGGTCGACCGCCTGGCGGGAGGGCTCGCCGGGCGGCGCCGCCATCCACGGCTCCTCCCGCAGCGACTGCAGGTCGATCGGCCGATCCGGGTCCGACATCGGATGCGCCGCGGGCAGCGCCAGCACCAGCGGATCGCGGCGCAGATGGAAGAACTGCAGCGTCGCGGGCGCCTGGTCGGCGATCTTGCCGGTCCAGTCGTCGATCAGGGCGATGTCGACCTCGCCGCTCTGGACCTGACGGATGCCGTCCCCCGGGCGCGTCTGCCGCAGGACGAACGTGATCCCCGGATGGTCGGCCAGGCTGTGCGCCAGCGCGGGCGCGAACGCCACGGCCGCGGTGGGGAACGAGGTGACGACCACGCGGCCCATCGGCGTGTCCGCTTGGGCGGAGAGCTCCGCCTCGGCCGCCTCCACCAGCGTGAGGATCTGGTCGGCCCGTTCGGCGAGCCTGCGTCCGGCATCGGTCAGCTCGGCGCTGCGCGCCGTACGGTCCAGGAGGGCGACCCGCGCCTCGCGTTCCAGTGCGGCCAGTTGCTGGGAGACCGCGGACGGCGTGTAGCCAAGGGCCGTCGCGGTCGCCGCGATGCTCCCGCGCCGGGCGAACTCGGAGAGCAGTCGCAGCCTTCGCACCTCAAGCATCAGTCTTCCTAACGGTCAGCATCGACGAGACTCGCTTGTGATGATGCTAGAACCGGGCAAGCATTTAATCGAACCCGGCCGGGTCACTGACAGGAACCCCCGCATCACCCATTGTTCGCCACGCCCTGGAGCCACTGATGTCTGCCCAGCACACGCCCGCACCGTCCCGGCCGCTCCACCCTCCCCTACGCGACCTGCCCGTCTCCCCCACCTTGGCCGCCGACGACACGATCGCCCGCAGGCGCCGGGAGGGCCTGCCCGTGCTGCCGCTGGGGTTCGGCGAGGCCGGAATACCACTGCATCCCGCTCTGGTCCGCGAGCTGACATCGGCCGCCGACCGCGGCGCGTACGGCCCGGTCGCGGGCTCGGCGCCGCTCCGCGCGGCGGCCGCCGGCTACTGGAGCCGCCGCGGCCTGCCGACCGACCCCGGGCTGGTCGTCTGCGGCCCCGGAAGCAAGGCGCTGCTGTTCGGCCTGCTGATGTCCCTGACCGACGGCGACGTGGCGATCCCCGCGCCGAGCTGGGTGTCGTACGCGGCGCAGGCGTCGCTCACCGGCGCGAAGCCGGTCTTCATCGCCACCCCGCCGGGCGAGGGCGGCGTGCCGAGTCCCGCCCTGCTCGCCGACGCGGTCGTGCGCGCCCGTTCGCAGGGACGCTCGATCCGCGCCGTCATCGTCACGCTGCCGGACAACCCCACCGGGACCCTCGCCTCCGAGGCCACGGTGCGCAGGCTCTGCGCGGTCGCCCGCGAGCACGACCTTCTGATCATTTCCGATGAGATCTACCGGGACCTCGTGCACGATCCCGACCGCAAAGTGCCGAGCCCGGCCGCGTACGCGCCGGAACGCACGGTCGTGACGACGGCGTTGAGCAAGCATCTGGCCGCGGGCGGCTGGCGTCTCGGCGTGGCGCGCCTGCCCGACGGGCCGTTCGGGCGCGCCCTGCGCGCCAGCCTCGTCGGCGTGGCGAGCGAGATGTGGTCGAGCGCCCCGGCCCCGATCCAGCACGCCGCCGCGTACGCCTTCGCCGAGCCGCCCGAGCTCGTCGCCCACGTCGACCGCAGCCGCGGCCTCCACGCGGCCGTCGCCCGGGCCGTGGCCGCCCGCTTCTCGGACGCCGGCGCCCGCGTGCGCCCGCCCGAGGCCGCCTTCTACGTCTACCCGGACCTCGGCCCGCACCGCGAGGTGCTCCAGGAGGCGCACGGCATCCGCACCGGCGCCGACCTCTGCGAGTTCCTCTTGGAACGTTACGGAATGTGCGTCCTGCCCGGCAGCGCCTTCGGCGAGCCGGACGACGCCCTCCGGGTCCGCGTCGCCCCGACCCGTCTCTATGGCGAGGACGACGAACAGCGCCGGGCGGCCCTCGCCGCCCTGGACCCCGTGGCCCTGCCCTGGGTGGCCGAGTCCCTGGACCGCCTGTCGGAGATCCTCGCCGACCTCACCACGGGTGTGACCGCGTCCGGGCTCCACACCGCGGCGATCGCGTGACGCTTTCCCGATGGCGGAGGACGAGAGATTCGAACTCCCGCAGGTGTCACCCTGATCTCCGTTTTCGAAACGGGTGCCTTGCCGCTCGGCCAGTCCTCCTTGAGTACGTCGCCAGGGGCTCGAACCCTGATCCACGGATTAAGAGTCCGCTGCATTACCGGTCATGCTCGCGACGCTTGCCGAGCCGTAGCGGAGAATCGAACTCCGTTATCCAGAGTGGAAGTCTGGTGCCTCACCGACAAGGCTTCTACGGCGGGTAGCAGTGGTGCTGTACCGCGTGGACCAGCGGGGAGTCGAACCCCGATCACCTCTGTGCAAGAGAGACGTGTTCCCGTTACACCACAGGCCCATTGGTGGTGGTCTTCAGCAGGGGCGGTAGGAGTCGAACCTACTTTTCACTGGCTTTGGAGGCCAGTCGCCTAACCGGTGGCTCACCCCTTCGTGCGTTCGTTTTCTTCGATGCACTCAATGATGGGACGGTTCACGATCAGGGGCAATTGTTTTTCTGCCGCCCGTCACAGGTCGGGGTCGGTGTCCTTGGCGGTGGCCACCGGTCGCAGCGGGCGGCGGAGGGGGACGAGCATCATGGAGAAGTCGGCGGCGGCGATGATGCGGTCCTCGCCGTCGGTCACCCGGCATTCGACGATCACCAGCTGGCGGCCCGCCTTGAGGACCTCGGCGCGGGCGTACACCTGGTCGCCGTGCGGGCGTCCCAGGTAGCGGACGTGCAGGTCGGCGGTGACCAGGCTGTTCTTGCCGGGCTCGAAGCCGCTGCCGCGGGCCGCGGCGGTGCCGGCGGCCACGTCGATGAGGGTGGCGATGGCACCGCCGTGCAGGTTGCCGGTGCTGTTGAACGCCTGCTCGCGGACGGGCATCGAGAGGAGCGCGTGGTCGTCGCCGATCTCCACGATCTCCAGGCCCAGCAGCTCGTGGAGCGGCGTTGACTCGCGCAGGGTCGTGCGGATGAAGTCCTGCTCGGCCTCGGGGAGGTCGGCGACGCGGATGGTGCTCATGGGTTCACTCCTCTGTCACGAACCCGCTCATCCTAGTTACGCCCCTGACCGGCGCGATCAGTGGTGGTGTAGGGTGCGACGTCGCACGGGCGAACGTCGCGAAGCACGCGAGTGCCGGTCAAGGCACGGCAAGACGTACGGCCTCGTGGTAAACCCAAAGCAGTGTGATGTCACGGTTGTGTTGGAGAAGGCGAGGGGGCCCGCCATGAGGCATGCACGGGACGGGGCTGCCGCGGCGATGAACGCCGCCTCACGGGTTCTCGTCGCCCGGGGGAAGAACGAACCGCAGGAGCTGGAGAACCCCGACGTCGCCTGGGGACAGCGGGCCCGTGACGGCGTCTGGGTGCCCACCAAGGACGGGCAGCGCATCCACATCGGGATCGACGTGGCCGCCGCCGACACGGTGGCGCAGGTGCTGCGGCCGAGCCTGCGGGTGTTCGTGGGCATCGAGGTCGACACCGACATCGTCGCGCAGACGACGTCCAACGGCATCCGGCTGCTGACGGTGATCCACGGGCCGGACGCGCCGAGCGAGTTCCGCTTCCCGGTGTCGCTGGCGGACGGGCTGGCGCTGGAGGCGATGCCGTCGGGCGGATACGACGTGGTGCATCTGCGCTACGGGGCCACCGTGGGACGGCTCTACAACCCGTGGGCGTGCGACTCGATGTACCGGCCGGTGAAGGCCGACTATTCCCTTGAGGGTTTGACCGTGACGATGCGGGTCCAGCACGAGGGGTCGTTCTACCCGGTGGTCGCGGACCCGCTCTACTCCCGCTGAGCGTCCCTCGCGGAGCCGGTGACCCCGGGATCCTGGAAGTCGAGTTCGAGGCCGACCTGGCGGAGCGTGTCGGCTCCGATCTTGCCTCGGCGGTACAGGCCGTCCAGCTTGGCCCGCTGGGCCTTGACCAGCTCGCTCTTGACCCGCGCTCGGCCCGGCGGCGGTGAGGGACGGCTCGTGTCCTCCTCGTCCAGCCTGTTCTGCAGGCCTTCGATCCGCAGTTCGAGCATCTGCCGGTAGGTGTCGGCGGTGGCCTCGTCGACCTCGTCGTCGTCGGCGAGCTCGTCGAGGCGGGCGAGCGCGGCCTGCAGTCCCGCCTTGCGGGCGGCCATCACCTCCATGATGCGCCGGTCGGACTCGATGAGCCCGAGCCCGCGCAGGAGGAACGGGAGCAGCGGGGCCTGCCCGACGAGGGTGACCATGACCACCAGGGCGGCCAGCACGATCAGCATGCCGCGATCGCGGCCCGCCGCCAGCGGCAGCGACAGCGCGATGGCGAGGGAGATCGCCCCGCGCATCCCGGACAGGCCGATGACCAGGCGCCGGCGCCAGTCCAGCCCTCGCTGGACGCGGCGTCCGCCGGGCAGGAGAGCGGCCAGCGGCCCGTTGAACAGCTCCCAGAGCAGCCGCACGAGGACGAGGACGGCCGACACGGCGAGCGTGACCACCGCGATCTCCGTCCACGAGTGGTCGCCCGGATCCTGGAGCAGCGCGCGGATCTCCAGGCCCAGCAGCACGAAGAGCGTCGACTCCAGCAGGAAGATCAGGATTCGCCAGAACATGCTCCCCGCCAGCCGGGACGCGGGCTGCAGGATGCCCTCGCCGCGGGTGCCGAGGTAGAACCCGGCCGTCACGGTGGCCAGCACGCCGGACACACCAAGGTTCTCGGCCGGGATGTAGGCCAGGTACGGGATCATCAGGAGCGCGATGATCTGGCTGCTCGGATCCCGGATCCGGCGCCTGACCTTGCGGACGGCCCAGCCGACGAGCAGCCCGTACGCGACCCCGCCGACCACGACCTGGAGCAGGCGCGCCGCGCCGTGCCCGATCGTGAAGGGGGTGCTGAGCGATTCGACGGCAAGGCCGAAGATGGTCAGGGCGACGCCGTCGTTGATGAGGCTCTCGCCTTCGAGGATCGTCACCAGCCGGGGCGGCGCGCCGAGCCGCTGGAGCACCGAGGTCGCCGAGACGGCGTCGGTGGGGGCCACCGCCGCGCCGAAGGCCACCGCCGCGGCCCATCCCACGCCCGGCAGCAGCGCGTACGTGGTCCCGGCCACGGCCAGCGTGGTGACGGTGGTCAGGCCGAACGCGAGGGTGAAGATCGGCACCGCGTCGGCCCGCGCCTCCCGGGGCGCGGTGAAGAAGGCGGCGTGGTAGACCAGGGGCGGCAGGAAGCCCATCAGCACCACCTCGGGCGGCACCGTCACCCTGGGCAGGCCGGGCACGAACCCGGCCCCGACCCCCAGCACCACCAGCAGGATCGCGTCGGGGACGCCCAGCCGCGCCGACAGGGCCCTGGCCACCAGCACCACCAGCGCGATCACCAGGAAGACGACGAAGATCCGTTCCTCTCCCACGGCGGGGATCCTCCCCCGCCCGTCCCGGCGCGACGCCGGGCGACGCGGGAGATCGTCAAGTCTTTCCGCTCTCCCGCCCGACCCCGCACCGCCCGTTCGCGATCAGGTGGTCGGACCGGTACGGCCGAATACGGACAGCTGATTGTCGCCCCCATGGCAGGCACCGTCGCGCGGGGTTGCGTGGACGATCTAGATCTGCGTCATATGGTGGAGAACGGGCCGAGCCTCGAGCCGCTCCCCTCGGCGACGCCCCCCATGTCCCGGGACCGTCCCCGGTCCCCCGAGACCGGAGTCATCGTGATCTTCACCCATGACGCCGAGCACGCGCTCGCCACCGTCGTCGATCTGATCAATACCGCGCCCGAGGCCGCCGGCGCGGAACGGCTCGGTGATCTCGACGGCCTGCGCGCGTTCGTGGACCGCAACAGCTTCAGCGACGTCCGCGAGCTCACCGGGCGGGACCTGGCCCAGGTACGCGGCCTGCGGTCCCGCTTCCACGCGGTCTTCGGCGCCACGGAGGTGCCCGCGGCGGTCGAAATGATCAACGACATCGTCGGCGGCGTCCGCACGACCCCGCACCTCACCGATCACGACGGGCACGACTGGCACGTGCACTTCTTCGCCCCCGGCGCACCCCTGGGCGAGCACCTGGCCGCCGACTGCGGCATGGCCCTGGCCTACGTGGTCGCCGCCGGGGAGCTCGACCGGCTCCGGACCTGCGAGGCCCCCGACTGCTCCCGGGTCCTGGTGGATCTTTCCCGCAACCGGTGCCGCCGCTACTGCGACAGCCGCACGTGCGGCAACCGCATGCACGTGGCCGCCTACCGGGCCCGCCAGCGCGAGGCGGCCTCGCCCTGAGGCCCGCGCCTCCCCCGGCCCGTGACCTCCGCCTCCAGAGGTCCCGAGACCCACGACGGCAACCGGCATCGGCAAAACTCGAAGCAAATTCGGTTTAAACGGTGCCCTCGCTCGTCAGCATCCCCATGGGGTCGCTAACCTCGTCGTTCACACCCTTTGCGGGTTTCCGCCCGCAGTGGGCTCCGACGTCTGCCTCTCATAGCCATGGAGGATCCGCTGTCCAGGCGAGCACTCATCACCGGCATCACCGGGCAGGACGGCTCGTACCTCGCCGAACATCTGCTCGAACAGGGGTATGAGGTCTGGGGCCTGGTGCGCGGTCAGGCCAATCCGCACGTGTCGCGGCTGCGCAAGCACATCGGCGACGTCCAGATCACCACCGGCGACCTGCTCGACCAGGGCAGCCTCATCTCGGCGGTGGAACGGGTCCGCCCCGACGAGGTCTACAACCTGGGCGCGATCTCCTACGTCCCGATGTCCTGGCAGCAGGCGGAGCTCACGGCCGAGGTCACCGGCATGGGCGTGCTGCGCATGCTGGAGGCGATCCGGGTGGTGTCGGGCATCAGCCCGTCCCGCACGCCGGGCGACGAGCAGATCCGCTTCTACCAGGCGTCGTCCTCGGAGATGTTCGGCATGGTCCGGGAGACGCCGCAGAACGAGAAGACCCCGTTCCATCCCCGCAGCCCCTACGGCGTCGCCAAGACCTACGGGCACTACATCACCCAGAACTACCGCGAGTCCTACGGGATGTTCGCGGTGAGCGGCATCCTGTTCAACCACGAGTCGCCGCGCCGGGGTGCGGAGTTCGTGACCCGCAAGGTCACGCTGGGCGCGGCCCGGATCAAGCTCGGACTGGCCTCGGAGCTGCGGCTGGGCAATCTGGAGGCCCGGCGCGACTGGGGCTTCGCCGGCGACTACGTCCGCGCGATGCGCATGATGCTGGTGCAGGACGCGCCCGAGGACTACGTGATCGGAACGGGCCAGACGCAGTCGGTGCGCGACCTGGTCGAGTTCGCCTTCACCAGCGTCGGCCTCAACTGGGAGGAGCACGTCGTCCTCGACGAGCGCTACACCCGTCCCGCCGAGGTCGACCTGCTCTGCGCCGACCCCAAGAAGGCGCGCGTCCACCTCGGCTGGGAGCCGCAGGTGACCTTCGAGCAGCTCGTCTCGATGATGGTCGAGTCCGATCTCCGGCTGCTGTCGCAGTCGGCCCGCCCCGAGGACGAGCCCGTCAGCCCCGACCACTGGTAGGGCCACTGGTGGGGGCGCGGCAGGGCCGAGGCGCCGTTCGGGCCGTGAACGTGCGCATGCGACGATGCCTCTATGGCTATCTGTGAACATGTACTGGCCCTACCGGACACCGATCCGGATCCGGTGACGCCACAGGGGTGCCAGGAATGTCTCGCCGACGGCACCCGTTGGGTGCACCTGCGCCTGTGTCTCAGCTGCGGCCATGTCGGCTGCTGTGACTCCTCGCCGATGCGCCACGCGACCGCGCACGCCGGCAAGGAGGGGCACCCGGTCGTCCGCTCGTTCGAGCCGGGCGAGGACTGGCGCTGGTGTTACGTGGACGAGCAGATCGTCTGATGCCCGACGTCCGGCTGGCGAGCGCGCCGGGACGCTGGATCCTGCTGGCCACCGTGCTCGGTTCGGGTGTGGCGATGCTGGACGCCACGATCGTCAACGTGGCGCTGCCGCGGCTGGCCCGGGACCTGGACGCCGGCATGGCCGGGCTGCAGTGGACGGTGAACGCCTACACCCTCACGCTCGCCGGGTTCATCCTGCTCGGCGGCTCGCTCGGCGACCGTTACGGCCGCCGGAAGGTGTTCGTGATCGGCGTGGTGTGGTTCGCGGTCGCCTCGCTGCTGTGCGGCGCCGCGCAGGACATCACCACACTGGTGGCCGCGCGGGCGCTGCAGGGCGTCGGCGGCGCGCTGCTCACCCCGGGGTCGCTGGCGATCATCCAGGCCTCGTTCGCCTCCGACGACCGGCCGCGCGCGGTCGGCGCCTGGTCGGGGCTCGGCGGCATCGCGGGCGCCGCCGGGCCGTTCCTGGGCGGCTGGCTGGTGGAGGCCGCGGGCTGGCGCTGGGTGTTCCTGCTCAACCTGCCGCTGGCGGCCATCGTGGTGCTGGTGGCGGTACGGCACGTGCCCGAGAGCGTCGATCCCGACGCCACCGGCGGCTTCGACATCCTGGGCGCGGTGCTGGCGGCGCTGGCGCTGGCCGGGACCACGTACGCGCTGACCGAGGCCCCGCAGGGCACCGTGGGACCCGCCGTGATCGGCGGCGCCGCCGCGCTGGGACTGGCCGCCTCGGTGGCGTTCGTGCTCGTCGAGCGGGCGCGCGGCCGTGGCGGGCGCTCGCGGGCGCGGCGCGCGGGGAGGCCGGTGCCGCGGCCCATGCTGCCGCTGGAGATCTTCGCCTCGCGCCAGTTCAGCGCCGTCAACGTCGTCACGTTCGTGGTGTACGGCGCGATGGGCGTGATGTTCTTCCTGTTCGTGCTGAACCTCCAGGTCGTCTCCGGTTTCGAGCCGATCGCCGCCGGCTCGGCCCTGCTGCCGGTGACGGTGCTGATGCTGTTGCTGTCGTCGCGGGCGGGCGGGCTGGCCCAGCGGATCGGGCCGCGGCTGCCGATGACGGCCGGGCTCCTGGTCGCCGCGGCCGGCATGCTGATGGCCTCGCGCGTCGGCGCGAACGCCTCGTACCTGCGGGACGTGCTGCCCGCGGTGCTGGTGTTCGGCCTGGGGCTCGCGGCGATGGTCGCGCCGCTCACCGCCACCGTCCTCGCCAGCGCGGACGTCCGGCACGCCGGGGTCGCGAGCGGGATCAACAACGCGGTCGCGCGGGCGGCCGGGCTGCTGGCGGTCGCCGCGATCCCGCCGCTGGCCGGACTGACCGGGGACGCCTACAACGACCCGGCCGCGTTCTCCGGCGGGTTCCACAAGGCGCTGGTCATCTCCGCCGCCATCATGGCCGCGGGGGCCGTGCTGGCCTTCGTCACCGTGCGCGACGACACGCTGAAGGCCGCTCCCGCGGAGTCCGAGCCGCAGTGCAGGACGCACTGCGGGGTCGGATCACCTCCGCTGGAGCCCGAACGCCAGGACGCCCACCCCGGGGACGCCCACCCTGGGGACGCCCGCCCTCAGGCCGCCCCGGGGTAAGGGTGCGAGCGGGCCCGCCGAGGCGTCAGCGCGCGATGCCCCGAATCCGGGCGGCCGGATGGGTCCAGTCGCCGTCCAGCGGGGTCACCGAGACGTAGTCCTGGCTGAGCGCGGTGGTGTCGGCGCCCGGGACGGTCTCCGGATCGGCCGGGAACCGTGGCGCGATCACATAGGTGTCCGGGCCCGCCGGCCGGTAGTCCGGCAGCACGAACGCGGTCCGGCCGAGCCGGGTGACCTTCGTTCCCCTCGGTGCCGTGTCGGTGATCGGGTAGTTCACGTTGAGCGCCACCCCGGCGGGCAGCACGCGCCCTCCGTTCCCGGCTCGCCGCAGCCGCGCGATCAGGTCCGTGACGTACCGCGCGGTGGCCGGGAACGCCCGCAGCGTGGCCTCCTGCCCGGCCCGAAGGTCGATCTCGGTGCTCACCGCGATCGACGGCACGCCGTTCTCCAGCCCGGAGATCGCCGCGCCCACCGTGCCCGAATGGGCCGCCACCGCGCCCGTGTTGTGGCCGAAGTTGCTTCCCGAGACCACCAGATCGGGCTCGGCGTCCTTGAAGACGACCTGGAGCCCGAAGAAGACCGAGTCGGCGGGCGTCCCGGTCACCGACCACACGCCGGGCTCCTCCTGCCGGGCGCTGATCCGCGTCCCGAACCTGAGCGTCATCGCGGTGCCGACCCCGCTCTGGTCGGCCGCCGGAGCGACGACCGTCACCGTGTGGCCGGCCTCCTGCAGCGCCCGCCGCACGGCCTGGAGTCCGGGCGCGCCGAACCCGTCGTCGTTGGTCAGCATGATGTTCAGCCCCGGGACGGAGGCGTGCGGGCGCGCCGGGGCGGGAGCGGCGGAGGCGGTGACGGGGAGGGCGACGGAGAGGGTGATCCCGACGGTCGTGACGACGGCGCGCGTCCGCGAGGCAGAACTTCGCAATACCGACATGTATGTACCTCTTTCTCAATCCCGGTGACTTGCAAATCTCCGGTCCGATTCCGGCTATGTCCAAGACCGGATCGGTTCGTTGTCATACGGTCAGGGCATGAATCTGCGGCAGCTGCGCTATGTCGTGGCGACCGCCGACCACGGCACGATGACGTCGGCGGCTCAGGCGCTCTATGTCGCCCAGCCCGCGCTGTCCCGCGCCGTCCGCGAGCTCGAACGCGAGCTCGGCGTGGAGTTGTTCGCCCGTTCCGGACGGGGCGTCGTGCTCACCGCGGTCGGCGAACAGGTGGTCCGGCAGGCGCGCGTCGCCCTGGAGGCCATCGACGCGATCGAAGGGCTCTCGGTGGCACGCGCCAACGGGCGCGGGGCCGAGCTGCGCATCGCCTCCACCTCCTCGCTGGAACCGGAGCTGACCGGGCGGCTGATCCCCCGGTTCGCCCGCGACCAGCCGGCGGTCCGGGTCCGGGTCATCCGCTGCGAGGGCCGCGAGCAGGTCGCCGCCGCCATCCGGACCGGCCGGGCCGATCTGGCCCTCACCGACCTGCCGGTGCCCGGCGACCTGGTGGCGCACCCGTTCGAGCAGCGCGAGGTGGTGCTGATCTCCCCGCCGGCCCTGCGGGTCCGCGACCCCGTGCCGCTCAGCGCGCTGGACGGCATGCGCCTGGTGCTGCCGAGCCGCGGCAGCGCGCGCCGCGCGGAGCTGGACGCGATGCTGGAGCGGGCCGGCGCCACGCCGGTCGTGGCGGTGGAGTCCGACGAACGCGGGTCCTGGCTCGGCTGCGTGCGTTCGGGCCTCGGCTCGCTGCTCTGGTACCGCAACCAGATCGACGACACCGAGGGCCTGGTGGTGCGCTCGTTCATGCCGCCGCTCACCAAGCTGATCGGGCTGGTCCACGCGCACCGGCAACTCCCCCCGGTGGCACGCGACTTCCTCGCCTTCGCCAAGGAGGCCTCGCGCGGCTGACCGGGGCGAAGACCCTGCCGCCCATGCCATGATCTGGGCGTGGGAGCGACTCATGCACTCTGGCTGCTCGCCGTGCCCGTGGCGGCGGTCGCGGTCGCCGGGCTGTCCCGGCGGTCGGGGCTCTCGGCGCCGCTCGTCCTAGTGATCGCGGGGTTGCTCTTCTCGTTCGTGCCGGGAATGCCCGAGTTCGAGCTCGATCCCGAGTTCGTGCTGTACGTGTTCCTGCCACCGCTGCTGTTCTCGGCGGCCTGGCAGAGCTCCTACTACGACCTGCGGGAGAACGTCCGGCCCATCGCTCTGCTGTCGATCGGCCTGGTCCTGTTCACCACCTTCGCCGTCGGGTACGCGGCGTACCTCCTCGTGCCCGGCCTGCCGCTCGCCGCGGCGTTCGTGCTCGGCGCGATCGTCGCGCCGCCGGACGCGGTGGCGGCGGTGAGCGTCGCGCAGCGGCTCGGGCTGCCGCGCCGCACGGTGACGATCCTCGTCGGCGAGAGCCTGTTCAACGACGCCACCGCGCTCACGGCGTTCCGGGTGGCGGTCGCCGCGGCGGCGGGCGCCGGCTTCACGCTGCTGGACGGCACCGGCCGGTTCCTGTTCGCGGCGGTGGCGGGCGCGGCGATCGGGCTGGTGCTCGGGCCGCCGCTGCACTGGCTGCGAACGCGCCTGAACGATCCGCTGGTGGAGAACGGGGTGGCGGTGCTCGCGCCGTTCGCCGCCTATCTGATCGCCGAGGCGCTGCACGCCTCCGGTGTGATCGCGGTGGTCGTCAGCGGCCTGTACCTCGGGCACCGCTTCACCGAGTCGGCCGCCGTGACCCGGCTGATCGGCCACTCGTTCTGGAAGGTCGTCATCTTCGTCCTGGAGTCGGTGGTCTTCCTGATCATCGGGCTCCAGCTCCCCGCGGTGCTGGACGGCGTGTCCGGGCACGGCTGGGCCAGCCTGGCGTGGTATGCGCTGGTGATCTTCGTCGTCACCGTGGCCGCGCGGTTCGTGTGGGTGTTCCCCGCCGCCTACCTGCCCCGGTTGTTCTCGGCGCGGATCCGCGACAGGGAAGCGTGGAACGGCTGGCAGGGGCCGGTCGTGGTGTCGTGGGCGGGCATGCGCGGCGTGGTCTCACTGGCCGCCGCGTTCGCGATCCCGATCCTCACCTCGTCCCGCGAGCCCTTCCCGGGCCGCGACCTGATCCTGTTCCTGACGTTCACGACCGTGCTGGCCACGCTGCTCGTCCAGGGCATGACGTTTCCCGCGCTGATCCGCCTCCTCGGCATCGGGAGCGCGCGCGAGGAGTACACCGACCGGGTCGCCGAGGCCGGCGCCCAGCACGCCGCCGCCCAGGCGGCGCTGGAACGGCTGGAGGAGCTCGTCGCCGCCGAGCCCGGCCCCATCGACGAAACGGTGGCCGAGCGGCTGCGCCAGCTCGCCGAGTATCGGCAGCTCCGTGCCTGGGAACGGCTCGGCGGCGGGACCGGCCCCGAGGGCGAGGAGGTGCCGACGAACACCTACCGGCGGCTGCGCCAGGAGATGCTGGCCGCCGAACGGCAGGTGTTCATCCGGCTGCGCGACGAGCGCCGCCTGGGCGACGAGGTGCTGAACCGCGTGCTGCACGACCTCGACCTCGAAGAGGCGGCGCTCGACCGCGACTGACGTCCCGGCCGGCGCCGGTGCCCGCGTCCGGAGACGCGGGCACCCTCGCCCTCGGCGTCACGAACCGTTGAGCGGCTTCTCGGGGAGCTCCACGGCATAGGACTCCTTGACCACGTCGAGGTGGTGCCAGGACTCCCGGACGGTCGCGCCCGGCACCGCGCGAATCGCGTCCATGACCGCGACGAGCTCTCCACGCGAGGCGGCCTCGGCCTGCCCGACGATGTCGTAACGGCCGAAGCCCGTCGCCAGGTAGCGCACGCCCTCCTTCTCGGCCACGGCCTCGGCGACCCGGCGGAGCCCGCCCGTCACCGTGAGCCCGAAGCCGCCCAGCTCGGCCGCGCCCAGGGCCAGGGGATCGGCCAGACCGGTCACCTGGATCACCCCCGAACGCATCAGCCGGACCACCCGGGCCCGCGTCGCGGCCTGGGACAGCCCGATGATGTTGGCGAGCCGGGTGTAGGGGGCACGGCCGTCGCGCTGCAGCTCCTGGAGCAACCGCCAGTCGATGTCGTCGAGCGTGATGTCGCCGAGCTCGCGGACCACGGCGTGCGAGTCGCGCACGGTGGCCACCGAGCGGAACACCTCCGCGGAACGCACGCCGGGCACCGCGCGGATGTGGTCGACCTCGGCGGCCAGCGCGCCGTCGTCTCGCGTCCGCACCTGCGCCACCAGGTCGTACGGCCCGGCGGTCAGGGCGGTGAAGCTGACCGCCGGCCGCTCGGCGATGGCCGCCGCCACCTCCCGGGCGGATCCGTCGACCGTGACCGAGACATGCCCGATCGCCTCCGCTCCCACGACTGCGGCGTGCACGATGCCGACAACGCGCACGACCTCGGTTTCGAGAAGGTTCTGCACGCGTGCCCGCACGGCCGTGCGGGAAAGCCCGACGCGGTCGGCGAGCGCCTGGAAGGTCGCCCTGCCATCCCGCTGGAGCTCGCGGACGAGCACGGCGTCGACCGCATCCAGCACGGCTCTCCTCCTCGACATGCAATGAATCGTTTCGCCAGCAACTGCAAGATCATTCCATTTCAGGACGGTATGACGTCAAATATTGATCTTGCCCGTGTTCGTCACGTCCGGTCACCGTCGATGCGTCGGTGAACGGCCTCTCCAGCGACGAAAATGACGCCGCTAAACCGGTGCGGCAACGCATCGATGCCCGGCCTCCTCCGTCAGGCCGAGCACACCGGGGCCCGCACACGCGTCGCCACGGGCGGCGACGATCGAGCGGGAAGCGGCCGGGACGACCGGGAGCAGTACGGAATCGGGCGTGGCACACCGGGCCCAAGAGCGTGAACTGCATGCGCCTCTCCCGGTGTTCTGCTGTGTGAAGCCTCTACGGGGGGACGGGCATCCGCATGAGGCACATGTAAAAAAAGTGCATCCGCGCCGCACCATCGTCAAGAGGTAACTTTACAGAGAGCGAAACCTCACGTTGCCCCTCATTCCACAGAGTCCGCCCCATCCCACCGGTCACGGACGCGCGGCGAATGACAGAAGGGCAGGTCAGGGGGTAAGCACGCGGTGGTCAGTCAGGAGTCACCCGGGAGTACGGTTCGTTCCGCGAGTGGGTCAAGCCCGACTTGTCCGACGCCGGACGACCCGGTGGCGGGCGCGGCGGCCGCTTTGGCCGGAGCAGTGCCGGGTATGGATCACAATGTACGGTGGCCCAGCCACTTTCATCCCCGATTGGTGTGTAGAACAGCCGTGCGCTTGTTGAACGGTGAGCATTCCGCTCACGACCTCACGTACAACGACGTCTTCATGGTCCCCCGCCGCTCGTCGGTCGGGTCCCGGCTGGAGGTCGACCTGTCCACGGTCGACGGCAGCGGGACCACCATCCCCCTCGTCGTCGCCAACATGACCGCGGTCTCCGGGCGCCGCATGGCCGAGACCGTCGCCCGCCGCGGCGCCATCGCCGTCATCCCGCAGGACATCCCGGTCGAGGTCGTGTCCGACGTGATCCGCTGGGTGAAGGACCGCCACCTGGTCTACGACACCCCGATCACCCTCACGCCCGGCGCCACCGCCGCCGAGGCGCTGGCGCTGCTGCCCAAGCGCGCCCACAACGCCGTGATCGTGGTCGAGGACGACCGCCCGGTGGGCGTGGTGACCGACGCCGACTGCCACGGCGTGGACCGGTTCGCCCAGCTGCGCGACATCATGTCCCGCGACCTGGTCACGATCCCGGGCGACCTCGATCCGCAGGAGGCGTTCAACCGGCTCCACGAGCGCGGCCACCGCCTCGCGCCGGTCGTCGACCAGGCCGGCCGCCTCACCGGCGTCCTGACCCGTACCGGGGCCCTGCGCGCCACGCTCTTCAGGCCCGCCGTCGACGACGCCGGGCGGCTGCGCGTCGCCGCCGCCGTGGGCGTCAACGGCGACGTGGCGGGCAAGGCCAAGGCCCTGCTGGAGGCCGGCGCCGACCTCATCGTGGTCGACACCGCGCACGGCCACCAGGAGAAGATGATCAGCGCGCTGGCGGCCGTCCGCGGCCTGGACCCGGGCGTCCCGATCGTGGCCGGCAACGTCGTGACCGCCGAGGGCACCCGCGACCTCATCGAGGCCGGCGCCGACATCGTCAAGGTCGGCGTGGGCCCCGGCGCCATGTGCACCACGCGGATGATGACCGGCGTGGGCCGGCCGCAGTTCTCCGCCGTCCTGGAGTGCGCCGCCGAGGCACGCCGCCTGGGCCGGCAGATCTGGGCCGACGGCGGTGTGCGGCACCCGCGCGACGTGGCGCTGGCGCTGGCCGCCGGCGCGGCCAACGTGATGGTGGGCTCCTGGTTCGCCGGTACGTACGAGTCGCCGGGCGACCTGCAGCGGGCCGCCGACGGGCGGCTCTACAAGGAGAGCTTCGGCATGGCCTCCGCGCGGGCCGTACGGCTGCGCACCGCCGACGACTCGCCGTTCGACCGTGCCCGCAAGGCGCTGTTCGAGGAGGGCATCTCCACCTCGCGCATGTTCCTGGACCCCCAGCGCCCCGGCGTCGAGGACCTGATCGACTCGATCGTCGCCGGGCTGCGCAGCTCGTGCACCTACGCCGGTGCCCGTTCGCTGGAGGAGTTCCATGACCGCGCCACGGTCGGGATCCAGAGCTCCTCGGGCTACGCGGAGGGCATGCCGCTCTCCAGCAGCTGGTAACCGGCGGTAACAACCGAATCCGGTCACTCTCTGCGTCAGGACGGCCGCATGGCGTCATATGTCGGGCCTGCCGGGGCCGTTGGCCGCACGGCTCCCGCCACAGGGGCGGGAGCACCTCGTGGGCCGAGGCCCATGCGGACCTCCGTATCCGGTTCCCCAGCGACACCCAATTGCATATTCTGGGCAAAAGCCTCACATATAACCAGCACAGCCCGCATTTGGTCGACTACGCCGTAAACCGGCTCCGGTTTTGCGCGTCCATAATGTAAGGCAGCGCCTAATTTCACCTCGCTGGGGGGATCGGAGCGTACATGGCGAGTCGTTTGGCCGATGGGCGTGCCCAGCGGGACGATGACACCCCCGTCCAGGCGGGCGACGGTGCCCCCGCCGGGGGGGTGCAGCGTGCCCTGGGACTCACCCTGGCCTCCGCACTCGTCTGGGGCGTGGCTCACCTGTGGGCCGGCCGCCGCGTCGCCGGGATGATCCTGCTGGGCCTGTTCGGCGTCCTGGTCATCGCCGGCGCGGTGACGACGGCCCTCTTCCGGGGCGACCTGGTCCGGCTGGCGCTGCAGCCCAGCTGGCTCTCGGCGTTCGCGGTGGGCCTCCTGGTGCTCGCACTGGTGTGGGTGACCGTCGTGATCCGTTCGTACCAGGTCGCCCGGCCCGACGACCTGCCGACCGGCGCGCGCACCGCCGGGGCCGTGACCGTCACGGTGCTGTGCTTCGCGGTGGCCGTGCCGTTCACGTGGGCCGCGCACAGCACCTACGTCGCCAGGGACACGCTGACGAGCATCTTCCGCAGCGGCGACAGCAACGGCCGTCCGGTCAACACCGCGGACCCGTGGAACGGGCAGTCCCGCGTCAACGTCCTGCTGCTGGGCGGCGACGCGGCTCCCAACCGCGTGGGCGTGCGCACCGACAGCATGACCCTCGCCAGCGTCGACACCGAGACCGGCGACACCGTCCTGCTCGGCCTGCCCCGCAATCTGGAGAACTTCCATCTCCCGCCGGGTCCCGCCCGCGACCGTTTCCCGTACGGCTTCACCGGTGACGGCGCCGGCACGCCCGGCCTGCTCAACGAGGTGTACCAGTACGCCGAGGAGCACCCCGACCTCGTGCCCGGGGTGACCAAGAACCAGCGCGGCCCCGAGCTGCTCAAGGCCACGATCAGCGGGATCCTGCACCAGCGCGTCGACTACTACGTGCTGGTCGACATGCGCGGGTTCGCCGACATCGTCGACGCCATCGGGGGCGTCAAGATCCGGATTCCCGAGGACATCCTCTACAGCCGCGAGAACCGCGTCCTCAAGGCCGGCTACCGGACCCTGTCGGGCAAGGAGGCCCTCTGGTACGGCCGTTCGCGCACCAACAGCGACGACTACACGCGGATGGGCCGCCAGAAGTGCCTGATGCGGGCGGTCGCCCAGCAGGCCGACCCGCAGACCGTGCTGACGAAGTTCGACAGGCTCGCCGCCGCCACCAAGCGGGCGATCTCCACCGACATCCCGCAGGAGCTGCTGCCCGCCTTCATGTCGCTGTCCGGCAAGGTCAAGAACGGGGCGAAGATCGACAGCCTCCAGTTCGTGCCGCCGCTCATCAGCACCGGCGACCCGGACTTCGCGCTCATCCGCAGGCTGGCGGCCGAGGCCGTCGCCGGTGGCCCCGCCAAGCCGAGCACCACCCCGTCGTCCTCGCCGACCGCGTCCGCGAGCAGGTCCCCGAACACCACCGGCGGACCTTCGTCCAGCGCCACCAAGCCACCGCAGTCCAAGCCGGTTTCGCTGGCGGCCACCTGCCCCTCCTGACGCCGTGCGGCAAACCTCGGCGGGTTTCCGAGCGTCCCATGAGGTGACGCCAAGGGACTCAGGGGGACCGAACATGGCGCACACGATCACAGACACCGCGCTGGCGGCTCTGGACGAGCTCGGCCAAGCCCTGGCCCGCCGCGGCCACCTCACGATGATGGTCACCGCCGGGCCCCGGCCGCGGCTGGAGGTGCTCCACCGCACCGAGCCGGGACGGTCGGGCACGATCGTCTGCGACCGTGACGCCGAGGGCGAATCCTGGTTCTGGTGGACCTGGGCCGACCGCATCGCCCCCGTACGCGAGCTGGACCGAACGGCCGCCCTGGTCGACCAGAGCCTCCGCCAGGCGCCCGCCACCGGCTGAAGCGCGGCTCAGGCCGCTCCGCTCGTTGTCTTCCCAGGTCCCCGGAGGGGGGATCATGGGAGGGACGACTTCTCCGACGTGAAGGGCGGGCGCGGTGCCTCAGATCCAGGGCTGCGATGCCTTCCGGGCGGCGCTGCCGCGCGGGCAGCGGCCGGAGAGCGTTCTCGTGCGGCTCACCGCCGACGACGGCACGGTGGGCTGGGGTGAGGCGGCGCTGCCCGGCGGCGCCGAGACGTCCGGCTCGGTCTGGGCCGACATCGCCGAGCGCATGGGGCCGGCGCTGATCGGCCTGGACTGGGAACGGCCCGAGGACGTCTCGGCGGCGGCCGAGCTCGGCGACCGGCCCGCGGCGGCCGCGATCGACGTCGCGTGCTGGGACCTGTGGTGCCGGACCAGGGGACTTCCGCTGGCCCACGCGCTGGGCGGCACCCGCACGTCGATCGTGACGGGTGCCCGGATCAGCCCCGAGCCCGTGCTGGAGACCGTGGTCTCCCGCGTCAACCGCGCCGTCGGCGCCGGGCACACCCGCGTCACCGTGAGCGTGCGGCCCGGCTGGGACATCGAGCCGGTACGGCTGATCCGCGAGGCCTACCCGGCGCTGGCCCTGATCGTCGACGCCGGGCACGCCTACCAGGAGTCCGCCGACCACATGGCGGTGCTGGCGGGGCTCGACGGCTATGACGTGCTCGCGATCGAACGGCCGTTCCCCGCCGACGACCTGGTGTCGCACGCCCGGCTGCAACGCCAGGTCGGCGCGGCGGTCGCACCCGATATCGGCGACATCGACACCCTGCACGCCGCGATCTCCCTGGAGGCCGGCCGCGCGCTCAACCTGCGCCTCGGCCGCCTCGGCGGGCTGACGGCGGCCCGCGCCGCCCACGACCGCGCGTACGCGGCGGGGTGGGAGGTGTGGTGCACCGGCTCCGGTCCGTTCGGCATCGGGCAGGCCGCCGCGGTGGCGCTCGCCGCGCTGCCCGGCTGCGACCTGCCGAGCGACGTGTCCGATCCGGCGGGCGGCCCGGCGTTCGTCACGCCGCCGGTCCGCTCGTCCGGCGGGGTGGTGGGGGTGCCGCTGACCCAGCCGGGGCTGGGTCACCAGATCGACGAGGAACGCATCGTCCGGCTGGCGAGCCGCGAGGTGCGCATCCACGCATGACGGCGCCGGCTGAAGCGATGGGGCCCGGCACGGCCTGGGTGGTCGCCGGGCCGCCGGGCTCGGGCAAGTCGACCGTCTGCCGGCTGCTGCTGGCCCGGCTGCGCCCGGTGCCCGCCCTGCTCGACAAGGACACCCTCTACGGCTCGTTCGTCGCCGCGACGCTGGCGGCGTACGGACGCGACCCAGGCGAACGTGAGGGCCTCTGGTACGACGAGCACGTCAAGCGGCACGAGTACGAGGGTCTGGCCGCCACAGCGCGGGAGATCCGCTCTCACGGCTGTCCGGTCGTACTCAGCGGCCCGTTCACCGGCCAGATCCACTCGCCCGCCCGGTGGCGTGAGTGGGCGGCGGCGCTGGGCGGCGATCCGGTCCGGCTGGTCTGGATCCACACCGACGCCGCGACGCTCCGCCACCGGCTCATCGAACGCGGGCTCCCCCGCGACACCGGCAAGCTCGCCGCGTTCGACGCGTTCGTCGAACGCATGCGTCCGGGGCAGGCGCCACCGGTGCCGCACATCGCCATCGACAACCGCCTGTCCGCGGTCGCGTCACTTGAGGCGCAGGTCGCGGACGTCTAGGACGGCTGCGAAGGGGATTCGGGTGGCGGCACGTACGGCTGCTGGTGGCTTGGTGGCGGCTCGTACGGCTGCTGCTGGGCCGGTGGCGGCTCATACGGCTGTTGTTGCGCGTATGGCGGTTGCTGGTTTGGCTGTTGCGCGTAGGGCACCTGGTCGTAGGGGGCGTTTCCCTGCCACTCGGGCTGGCCATACGTCGGTTGCGGCGGAGGCAGCGCGGGCAGTGGGCCCGTGGTCTGCAGCGGTTCGGGAGGCTTGCTCGCTCGCCGGTCCTGGTAGGCGCCCTTGATACGGCCGCCGAGCCGTCTGCCCGCGTCCTGCACCTGCTGTACCCGTTCGCTCGACGCGGCTTCACGGACCTTGTCGGCCGACTGGCGTCCGGCGCGGCGCCCGAGCTCCTGGAGCCGGCGGGCCCGATCCGATTCCAATGCCTGCTGCACCCGTTCGGCCTGGGCGCCGCGGGCGGCGTTCTCGCGAGCGATCTGGCCCGCGTTCTGGGCGCCGTCCCAGGCGCGCACGGCGCCCTGTCTGGCCGCCGCCACGGCCCTTTCGTAGCTGTGGGCGGGCACGACGACCGTACCGGCCGCCAGGTCGGCGAACGTGCGCCGCTGCGAGCCGACGAGCGCGGGCACGCTGTTGGCCAGAAAGGCCGCCACCGCGACCAGCCACAGCAGGACCGCGAAGAAGTACAGCCCTTCCAGCAGCAAGATCCAGGCGAGCGCATAGAGACCGGTACCCGACGCGGTGGTGGCCAAGGCGCGCCGGACGGAACGCGACACACCGGGCTTGGCGTCCTCCCTGTCGGCGTGCCTGACGCGAAGGTCCATCACGGCCTTGCCGATCGTCCGTCCGCCCAACGCCAGCCCTACCGCCTGGTGAAGCAGCTCTGCAAGGACGAGGAGCAGAAGGGCCTGCTCGATGTTGCCGACGAACGTGCCCCAGACACCCGCGCCGAACTCGGTCGCCGCCTTCTCGACGTTCCCGCCCGAGAGCAGGAGCGTGGCACCGGCCGACCACGCCTTGGACGGCAGGTCCTCGGCCACGTACGCCTGCAGCCGTCCCCACGTCATGCTCCCGAGCAGCACCGCCACGACGACGAGCGCGGCGGTGTCGACCGACCACGCCAGGAGCCGTCTGCCGCGCGGCGCCGACGCCGACGCCGACGCCGAGCCGGTGACCGCCGTGGGCACGGGTGGCGGCACGTTCCCGGGCATGGGGAACGGAGGTGGCGGAGGGCTGTGCATGGGTCGCCCCTTGGATGACGTTCATGCGATCGGAAGGGTGGAAACCCCCAGGATCTTAGGGATTTCCGGCAACCCCTGCCAGCCCTGCCGCCGCCTCCTCCGGCCCCGCGGGTCGCTAGTAGGACTTGGGCAACCCCAGGGAGTGCTGGGCGACGAAGTTGAGGATCATTTCGCGGCTGACCGGGGCGATCCGCATGAGCCGGACGGCGCCGGCGAGCATGCCGACGCCGTACTCGGTGGTGAGGCCGTTGCCGCCGTGGGTCTGGATCGCCTGGTCCACCACCCGCACGGCGGCCTCACCGGCGGCGTACTTGGCCATGTTGGCGGCCTCGCCCGCGCCCAGGTCGTCGCCCTCGTCGTACAGCCAGGCCGCCTTCTGTCCCATGAGCCTCGCCAGCTCCAGCTCGATCTTGGCCTGGGCGAGCGGGTGCGCGATGCCCTGGTGGGCACCGATCGGGGTCTTGAAGACCTGCCGGTCCCTGGCGTACGCGACGGACTTGTCGAGCGCGAGGCGGCCGATGCCCACGGCCATGGCGGTGGCCATGATCCGCTCGGGGTTGAGCCCGGCGAACAGCTGCAGCAGCCCGCCGTCCTCGTCGCCCACGAGCGCGTCGTAGGGCAGCCGCACGTCGTCGAGGTGGCAGACGAACTGCTTCTCCGGCGACACGATCTCCATCTCGATGGGCGTGTAGGTGAAGCCCGGCGCGTCGGTCGGCACGATGAACAGCGACGGCCGCAGCGTGCCCTTCTGGTCCTGGCTGCGGCCGACGAACAGCACCGCGTCGGCCTCGTCCACCCCGGAGATGAACGTCTTCTGCCCCTTCAGCACCCAGCCGTCGCCGTCCCGGCGCGCGGTGGTGGTGATCCGGTGAGAGTTGGAACCGGCGTCGGGCTCGGTGATGGCGAACGCCATCTTGACCGTGCCGTCGGCGAACCGCGGCAGCCAGTGCTTCTTCTGCTCCTCGGTGCCGGACCGGGCGATGATCGTGGCACAGATCGCCGGGGAGACGACCATCAGCAGCAGCGGGCAGCCCGCCGCGGCCAGTTCCTCGCACACCGCCGCGAGGTCGCCGATGCCGCCGCCCCCGCCGCCGTACTCCTCGGGCACGTTCACGCCCAGGTAGCCGAGACGGCCGGCCTCGGCCCACAGCTCGTCGGTCTTGCCGCCGCTCTTGGCCTTCTCCACGTAGTAGGACGGGCCGTACTTGGCGCCGAGCTCGGCCACGGCGGCGCGCAGCGCCTGCCGTTCCTCGGTCTCGATGAAGCTCACGCGGGGGTCCCTTCAGAGGTCTGTGCCTCGGCGTTGCCTGCCTCGGCGGTCGGTGCGGTGGCGGCATCGGGAGATGCGGCATCGGGGGACGCGGCATCGGGGGATGCGGCGATCACGGCGAGGAGCGCGCCGGCCTCGACCTGCTGTCCCGCCACCACGTTCAGCTCGGCGACGGTGCCGCCCGCCGGGGCGGCGATGCGGTGCTCCATCTTCATGGCCTCCAGCACGAGCAGCGTCTGCCCCTCGGCCACGGCAGCGCCCGGCTCGGTCTCGACCCGGACGACCGTGCCCGGCATCGGCGCCAGCAGCGAGCCGGGCGCGACCAGATCGCTCGGGTCGGCGAAGCGGGGCAGCGCGCGCAGCGTCACCGGCCCGAGGAAGGAGTCGACGAACACCCGGCCGTCGCCGTCTCCGGCGGTACGGACCGCGAAGAGGTGGCGGACGCCGTCGATGTCGAACGTGACCTCGCCGGGCGTCGCCGCGACCAGCCGCACACCGTCGTACCCACCGGCGATGAGGCCGTCGCGGGTGAGCCGGTAGGACACCTCGATGATGCCGTCCGGCCCCTCGTACGACTTGTGCTGGGGTCGGGAGGGCACGTTGCGCCAGCCGGACGGAAGCCCGGCCTGCACGCGGGCGGCCTGCCGGTTGGCGGCGGCGTCGGCGAGCGCGGCGGCCAGCGCGGACAGCCGGACGGCCGGTTCGCCAGCCAGCGGCGCGGCGAGCACGTCGAGGCCGATCTCGTCGAGGTAGCCGGTGTGCGTCTCGCCTCTGAGGAACGCGGGCTCGGCCATGACGCGGGCAAGGAGGTCGCGGTTGGTGGTCACGCCGTGCACGCGGGCACCGGTGAGGGCGGCGCGCAGCCGCCGGGCCGCGGCCGTACGGGTCGGACCCCAGGCGATCACCTTGGCGAGCATCGGGTCGTAGTGGATCCCGACCTCGCTGCCGCTCTCGACGCCGCTGTCCAGCCGCAGGCCGTAGGACGGAGGGATCGTGAACGCGGCGTCGACGTCCGGCACCTCGAACGTGTGGAGCGTGCCGCTGCCGGGCCGCCAGTCGGCGGACGGGTCCTCCGCGTACAGGCGCACCTCGATCGCGTGACCGCGCGGCGCCGGCGGCTCGGCGGGCAGCGGCACCCCCTCGGCGACCTCGATCTGCAGTCGGACGAGGTCCAGGCCGTAGACGCACTCGGTGACGGGGTGCTCCACCTGCAGGCGCGTGTTGACCTCAAGGAAGAAGAAGCGGCCGTCGCCGGCGAGCATGAACTCGACGGTGCCCGCGCCCTCGTAGCCGATGGCCTCGGCCGCGTTCACGGCGGCCGTGCACAGCTCGGCGCGCAGCTCCGCGCTCACCGCGGGCGACGGCGCCTCCTCGATGATCTTCTGGTGGCGGCGCTGGACGGAGCACTCGCGTTCGCCGAGCGCCCACACCGTGCCGTGCCGGTCGGCGAGGATCTGCACCTCGATGTGCCGCGCCTTCTCCAGCAGCGGCTCGCAGAAGACGGCGGGGTCGCCGAACGCCGACTGCGCCTCCCGGCGCGCCGCCGCCACGGCCTCCGGCAGGTCCGCGAGCGCCCGCACGACGCGCATCCCGCGCCCGCCGCCGCCCGCCGAGGCCTTCACCAGGATCGGCAGGTCGGCCTCGGTCACGGCGTCCGGGTCGAGCTCGGGCAGCACCGGCACGCCCGCCGCCGCCATCAGCTTCTTGGCCTCGATCTTCGACCCCATCGCCTCGATGGCGGCGGGCGGCGGCCCGACCCAGGTCAGCCCTGCGTCGATCACCGAACGCGCGAACCCCGCGTTCTCGGAGAGGAAACCGTAGCCGGGGTGGACCGCGTCGGCGCCCGCGGCCTGCGCGGCGGCGATGACGAGGTCGCCGCGCAGATAGGTCTCGGCAGGGGTCGCACCCGCGAGCCGCACGGCGGCGTCGGCCTCGGCGGCGTGCGGCGCGCGCTCGTCGGCGTCGGAGAACACCGCGACCGTGCCGACGCCGAGGTCACGGCAGGTACGGAAGACGCGCCGGGCGATCTCGCCGCGGTTGGCCACCAGCAGCGTACCGATCATGGTCATCGGTCGTTCGGTCTTGGATCGTTCGGTCATGGGTTGCTCGCTCACATCCGGAAGACGCCGAAGCCCTCGGCTCCGGAAACGGGCGCGTTGTGGATCACCGACAGGCACAGGCCGAGAACGGTACGGGTGTCGCGCGGGTCGATCACACCGTCGTCGTACAACCGTCCCGACAGGAAGAACGGCAGCGACTCGGCCTCGATCTGCGTCTCGACCATCTCGCGCATCGCCCGGTCGCCCTCCTCGTCGTACACCTGGCCGCGCGCCTCGGCGGCGGCGCGGGCGACGATGGACAGCACCCCGGCGAGCTGCTGCGGCCCCATCACCGCGGACTTGGCGCTCGGCCAGGTGAACAGGAACCGCGGGTCGTACGCCCGGCCGCACATGCCGTAGTTGCCCGCGCCGTACGAGGCGCCCATGACGAGCGACAGGTGGGGCACCTTGCTGTTGGCCACGGCGTTGATCATGAGCGCGCCGTGCTTGATGATCCCGGCCTGCTCGTACTCCTTGCCGACCATGTAGCCGGTCGTGTTGTGCAGGAAGAGCAGCGGGGTGTCGCTCTGGTTGGCGAGCTGGATGAACTGCGCGGCCTTCTGCGCCTCCGCGCTGAACAGCACGCCCTGCGCGTTGGCGAGGATCCCGATCGGGTAGCCGTGCAGGCGGGCCCAGCCGGTGACGAGGCTCGTGCCGTACAGCGGCTTGAACTCGTCGAACCGCGAGCCGTCCACGATCCGGGCGATGACCTCGCGCGGGTCGAACGGGGTCTTGAGGTCCTCGGGCACGATGCCCGCGAGCTCCTCCGCGCCGTACAACGGCTCCGCCGCCGGGCCGGGCGCCGGGCCGAGCCTGCGGTGGTTGAGCCGCTTGACGATCTGCCGGCCGAGCCGCAGCGCGTCGGCCTCGTCCACGGCCATGTAGTCGGCGAGGCCGGAGGCGCGCGCGTGCATCTCGGCGCCGCCGAGCTCCTCGTCGTCGGCCTCTTCGCCGGTGGCCATCTTCACGAGCGGAGGACCGCCGAGGAAGACCTTGGCGCGTTCCTTGACCATGACGACGTGGTCGCACATCCCCGGGATGTACGCGCCGCCCGCGGTGGAGTTGCCGAACACCAGCGCGATCGTCGGGATGCCCGCCGCCGACAGCCTCGTCAGGTCCCGGAACATGCGCCCGCCCGGAATGAAGATCTCCTTCTGGGTGGGCAGGTCGGCGCCGCCCGACTCCACCAGGTTGATCACCGGGAGCCGGTTCTCCAGGGCGATGTCGGAGGCCCGGAAGCTCTTCTTGACCGTCCACGGATTGGACGACCCGCCGCGCACGGTCGGGTCGTTCGCCACGATCATGCATTCGACGCCCTCGACGACGCCGATGCCGGTGACCACGCTCGCGCCGACCGGGAAGTCGCTCCCCCACGCCGCCAGCGGGCTGAGCTCCAGGAACGGCGAGTCGGGATCGAGCAGCAGCTCGATGCGCTCGCGCGCCAGCAGCTTGCCGCGCTTGCGGTGCCGGGTGACGTACTTCTCGCCGCCGCCCGCGAGCGCCTTGGCGTGCTCGGCCTCCAGCTCCGCGAGCTTGGCCAGCATGGCCTCGCGTCGCTCCCGGTACTCCGGGCTGCGCGGATCGAGCGTGCTCTTGAGGGTCAAAGGACTGCCTCCGTGGTCAGGATCGCCTCCGGGATGTCAACAAGCCGGGCCCGCAGCCACTCCCCCAGCGCCTTGCCCTGCGGATCGAACCGGGTCGAGGCCGACACTCCGTCCTGGAGCAGCCCTTGGACGACGAAGTTGACCGCCCGGAGGTTGGGCAGAACGTGCCGGCGGACGGCGAGCGTGCGCGTTTCGGGGAGCAACTCGTTCAGTCGCTCGGTAGTGAGGAACCCGTGGAGCCATTCCCACTGCGCGTCAGTCCGCGCCCAAACCCCGATGTTGGCGTCCCCGCCCTTGTCCCCGCTCCGAGCCCCTACGACCCGCCCCAGCGGCACCCGCACCGAGAAGCCAGGCGAAGAGCCAAGCGGCAGAAGGTCGCCCGACGGGGAGTTATCCACAGACCGCTGCGGAGCTTCCGCCGGCTGGCCTGCGCGTTCGACAATGTTATTGGGGTCGCCCCCTTGGGCGGGCGGGGGCTGTTTTTCAGCCACTTGTGAGCGCGGCGCGGTTGTCGAGGTCTGCGGCGCGACGTGCGAGTTCGACCGCGTGACCTGCGAGGGGGCGTGGATGGGGATCTCGGTGCCGTTGGGGAGGACGGCGGTGTGGACGATCTCTGCGTTCGGGACGAACGCAGGGATGTAGACGCCGTAGGGGGAGCCCTTGCCCGGTGGGGAGGTCATGGTGAAGCCCGGGTAGCCCGCCAGGGCCAACTCGACGGCGGCGCTGCTGAACGGGCGGCCGACCTTGTCGGGGTCGGGGTCGAGGACGGCGCAGCGCAAGAGGGCCGTCGCTTCGCCCTGGGTGGCGGGGTCGGGCTTGGCGGCGCCGATCAGGGTCCATTCGACCTGGGCGGGGCGGTTGTCGCCGAAGGCGGCTTCCAGCTGCGCCTTGGCGAACTCGGCCTTAGCCTCGATGTCGAGGCCCGTGAGCACAAACGTCATCTCGTTGCGGTTGCCGCCGAGGTGGTTGAGGCACACCTTGGTGGTGTCGGGCGGCGGTGAGCCCTTGGTGCCGTTCAGCCGGACACGGTCCGGCCCGTCCTGGGTCAGCTCGATCGTGTCGAAGCGGGTCGTCACGTCGGGGCCTGGGTAGGCCGCGCCACCGATCTCGTAGAGCAGCTGGGCCGTGACGGTCTCGGTGGTCACCGCGCCGCCGGTGTGCTCGTGCTTGGTGATGACGCTGGAACCGTCGGTGTGGATCTCGGCGAGCGGAAAGCCCAGCGGCTTTACATTGTAGATTTCTTGGAAGAACGCATAGTTGCCGCCGGTCGCCTGCGCGCCGCATTCCAGTACGTGCCCGGCCGCCGTCGCACCGGCCAGGGCGTCCCAGTCGTCGCGCGCCCAGCCATGGTGGGCGGCCGCCGGGCCGACGACCAGCGAGGCGTCGGTGACGCGGCCGGTGACGACGATGTCCGCCCCGGCCCTGAGGCACTCGACGATCCCCCATGCGCCGAGGTACGCGTTGGCCGTGAGCGGCTGCCCGTAGCGGCCGTCGGCGAGGCCGAACTCCTTGGCGCGTGGCAGCAGGTCGTCGCCCTCGACATGGGCGATCTTGACGTCGACGCCGAGGCGTTCGGCCAGCTCGCGCAGCTTGGCGGCCAGGCCTCGCGGGTTGAGCCCGCCCGCGTTCGTGACGATCTTCGTGCCGCGTTCGGCGGCGAGGCCCAGCGCGCCCTCCATCTGACGGAGGAACGTGGTGGCGTAGCCGCCGCCTGGGTCCTTGAGCTTGCTCCGCCCCAGGATGAGCATGGTCAGCTCGGCGAGATAGTCGCCGGTCAGGACGTCCAGCCGGCCGCCCTCCAGCATCTCGCGCACCGCGGAGAAGCGGTCGCCGTAGAAGCCCGAGGCGTTACCGATCCGCAACGGTTGGCTCATGACCCGAACCCTGCCAGGCTCCGCCAAAAAAATCAATCGCGCATGATTGTTTTTGTGGCGGATCATTTGGTTGACTGGACACGATGACCACGCAGGCGATCCCCCGCGAACCCCAGCAGGACCGCAGCCGGGCCACCCGGCAGCGGCTGCTCGAGGCGGCCATCGACTGCCTCGCCTCGGTCGGCTGGACCGGCACGACCGTGGCCGTGGTGGCCGAACGGGCCGGAGTCTCCCGCGGCGCCGCCCAGCACCACTTCCGCACACGCGAGGAGCTGGTCACCGCCGCCGTCGAGTACGGCTCCGACATACGCGTCGACCAGATGCGCGAACGCCTGTACGTGCTCGCCGACGAAAGGCCCGCCACGCTGGAGGTCCTCACCCTTCTCGGTGAGCTGTACACGAGCCCCCTGTTCCGCGCCGCCCTCCAGTTGTGGGTCGCGGCCAGCTCCGACGACCAGCTGCGCGCCCAGGTGGTCCCGATGGAGGCACGCTTCGGCCGCGAGGCCCACCGTCTCACCGTGGAGGCGCTCGGAGCGGACGAGAGCGTGCCGGGCGTACGGGAGACCATCCAGGCCACCCTCGACCTCGTCCGCGGCCTCGGCCTCGCCGACCTGCTCACCGACGACTCCGCCCGCCGCGACCGCCTCCTCCGCCAGTGGGCGCTGACCCTGGACTCCGCACTCGGCCGGACCCCATAACCCCACCCACCCTGCGGCGCCGATCAAGGCGCATCCAGCAATGGCATGTGCGTACCCAGGGGTGCGGGCCCAGATCGATGTGCTCTATCCCGACGCCCACGAGGAACACCACCGCCCGCCGCAAGGCCCTGGACCGGATGCGGGGCGCCGCGCCACGCTCGCCGCCTTGCTTACGAACGTGCCATGGTGCCGCGCCGGTGGGGTCGAGCACCGGGTCATCGGAGGCCTCCTCGCGGGTAGCGGCGTGACCGCCGAGCCGGGCGTTCGGGGCACCGGCTCACCCGCCATCACCATGCGTTCGGGGTGTGGGCCGATGCCTGCTAAGCGCTCACGGAGGAGTTTCACCGCATGGCGATCGAGGCGGAGAGATTGTGCCTATCCGCAAAGGCGGGGGCCTGGACCGGCCATCCGGCCCCGGACCGCCGCGCCTGCTCAGCGAGAGCACGCGACGCCGTCTCGATCACCAACAACGCCTACGGCGTCCGCCCGTGATCTTGGATTAGAGATCAGCCACACCGCAGCGAGGCCGCGCGATCGTGGCCGGCTCCGTCGCCCAGCGTGCCCTGACCCATCCGCCGATCTCGACTGGTATCTCACCACGGCATTCCGCTGGATCTTCCTCCTCGCAGGACCGGGAAGGCCATGACCCGCCGTCGTCTTCGGCATGCTCAACATGATCGGCCGACATTTTGCCGCGGCGGCGTCCTAGCCGCCCTACATTGATGCCCATGCCACCAATGACTGCCGATGCGCCGCCGGAACGGCCCTACGTCGTCGTCCATGTGGCGGTGTCGCTGGACGGAGCCGCAACCGGCTTCGAACCTGACGTCGGACGCTTCTACGAACTCGCCGCCAGTTGGGACGAAGACGCGACACTGGCCGGAGCGGACACCATCCTCGCCCAGGAGCCGGCACTCGCGTCGGCTCCGCAACCAGGCCCGGCCGAGAACGGACCGGTCCTCATCGTCGTCGACGGGCAGGGACGCGTTCGGGAGTGGGAGGCGCTACGGAACGTAGGCCACTGGTCCGACGTGCTAGCGCTCCACTCCGACGCGACCCCGGCGCGCCCACCGGGGCGTGATGTGCGCGAACTGGTCGTAGGACGAGACCGCGTCGACCTCGCCGCAGCGCTGACTGCGATCGGCGAGTTGGACGGCATCAACACCGTCCGAGTGGACAGCGGCGGTGCGCTCAATGGAGCTCTTCTCCAGGCCGGGCTTGTCGACGAGATCAGTCTCCTCGTGCACCCGCGCATGGCCGGACCGCAGGAAACGCAATTCTGGTACGGGCCACAACCCGTCTCCATTGATCGCCTTGAACGCATCGACAGCCAATCCCTGGACGACGGACTGATCTGGCTGCGTTACCGGGTGCAGAAATGAAGAAAGGCCCCGCCGTGGTGGCGGGGCCTTTCCCTTTGTTTGTGTCCGGCGGTGTCCTACTCTCCCACACAGTCTCCCGTGCAGTACCATCGGCGCTGAAGGGCTTAACTTCCGGGTTCGGGATGGGACCGGGTGTTTCCCCTTCGCCATAACCACCGAACGACCAAC